>CASEYP010000019.1 GCA_949292185.1 uncultured bacterium | reverse complement strand
TTTATATTAATAAAATATACTTCATGATAATAAGCAGCAAATATTTGTAGAAAACTCCTGAAAGTTTGACTATATAAGGTTTTGCCTTTGTAGATAATTTGTAGAAAAAAGAGTATTAATTTTGTATAAAATGTAGAAAAGTTTAAATATAAAAAATAATAAAAATAAAAATGTTCAAAACTAAAATTTATCTACATCTTTTGAACATAGTTTTCTACATAAAAGTATTCTTTATAGTATAATAGAAGTTGTTAAAATATGGAGAGGGATATGGAGTTAAAAGAAAATTTTTATAATATATGGAATAATATTGTTAAATTTGCAAATAAATATGCAGATATTTTAACAGTAGTTGGTTTAGCTATAATATTTTATTTTATATTCTTTCATGATATAGGTTCATATTCTTTGATGGATGTTGATGAAACCCGATATGTTGCGATGGCAAGAGATATGTTTCATTCAAAGGATTTTATGACTTTGTATTTAAACGGTCATTATTTCTTTGAAAAACCACCGTTATATTTTTGGCAAGAATGTTTATCATTTGCATTATGGGGTAAGATTGATGAATGGACAGCCAGATTTCCTGTAGCTTTATTAGGTTTTGGTTTTTCTATGGTTGTTTATTTTGTATCTAAATATTTTGTGAATAGAAGATTTGGTGTTTTTACATCTTTAATTTTAGCAACATCTTTAGAATTTATAATGTTGGCAAGATACGCTATTTTAGATATTGTTTTAACTTTCTATATTGGACTTGCTTTAGTTTCTTATTTTTCAGTTTACTTTTGCAAAGAAAACCATAAAAAATATTTTTGGTGGGCATTTTATATATTTTCAGGTTTAGCTGTTATGGCAAAAGGTGTTCCGGGGTTTGTTGTACCTTTTGGAACAGTATTTTTCACTGCTATTATGGCTAAAAGATTTAAACAAATTTTTAAACCTATATATTTAATTCCTGGTATTATTTTATTTTTATTAATAGTTTTACCTTGGCATATTTATATGTTGCATAAATATAATCCGCTATTTTTCAATGAATATATTATAAAACATCATATTGAAAGATTTTTTAATACTGCACACAATGAAATTGGTAGAAAACAACCTTTCTATTATTATTTCTTAGTTGTATTATGGGGATTTATTCCTTGGGTATTTTCAATGATTGCTGTTTTTATTTACAAAATAAAATACTGGAATCAGTTACATTATATTGATAAAATTGAAAACTTTAATTTTGAATCTTTAGATAATACTCACAAAATTATATCTTTATGCTGGGTTACTATTATATGGATAATGTTTTTCTTTTCAGCATCAAGTACAAAATTAGTTACATATATATTGCCTATATATTATCCATTATCAATAATTGTTGGTTTGATGTGGATGGATTATGTAGATAAGAAAAAACACGAAGTCCCGATAAATATTTCTGTAAAAGTATTTGGATGGATTTGCGCTATTGCTGGTTTTGTTGCAATGTTTACACCATTATATTTACCAGCTCAATTGAATCATGATATAGCTGAAATCAGATGGTTTAGTTTGATTTGTTTATTAGTCTTTGGTATTGGTACATTATTATTTGTTAAATATAAAAAATATATGGGAGTATTTATTTTCTATGTTTTATTTATGACAGTAGTATCAGCATTTGCGACAGAAGAGTTTTTTGAAGTTGATTATAAATTTGGTCAACAGGATCTTATTGAATTTGCTAAATATGCTAAAGATTATGATTATACAATTTCAGCAAATGGTATGGATAGAAAATATTCGCTACTTTATTATAATGATGAATTAGTAGATTTCCATCCAAAAGACTTTGATATAAAAGTGATAAAAGGAGATTTAAAAAGACCGGATAATGTTGTAATTATAAAAAATAAAGTGTTAGATGAAGTTGCTAGTGAGCTACAATTTGATGTAATTAAAAAAGGTCGACGTTATACAATGATTAGAGGAAAAAACAGCAAATAGAACTAAGGGAGAGAGATTTTGCTTACAAGATATAAAAATTTTTTAAAAGAATTTGATAATATTTTAAAAGCTATATATGAAGAGCAGAAACAATATATTCATTGTCAAAAAGGGTGTTCAAAATGTTGTGAAAAAGGTGAATATCCATATTCGCACATAGAATTTGCATATTTAACACAAGGATATATAAATTTACCTCAAAATACAAAAATCTTAGTTCAACAAAATATCCGAAATCTTCTTATGGATAAAAAAGAGTTTAAAGGAGAAAGATTTGAACATAAATGTCCATTTTTGATAAATGGTGAATGTTGTGTTTATGATTATCGTGGAATAATATGCAGAACTTTTGGACTTTGCTATTACGATGATATAAATGGATATGTAAGATTACCTGATTGTGTTCATAAAGGATTGAATTATTCAGATGTGTACGATGAAAAAACTCAAACTTTAAATATATCAGATGTACCAAAAGTAAACTTAAGAATAGATAGAGTCTTAAGTAGTGAATTGGCAAACAGTTACGATTTGGAATGTGGCGAAATTCGACCAATCTTAGACTGGTTTGGAACAAAGAAATAGATAAAAAATTATAATAGATAAAAATAAAAGACCGAGATAAAAATCGGTCTTTAAAATATGCTTTTATTATGTAAAAATAAAAATTTATTTTTTATCTTTTTTAACATCATCTTTTATAACAATTAAATTATTCATAATTTTCATCGCACAAGTAGGAAGCACAACGTGTTCTAATCCATCAGCAATACCAATAATTTTACCTGCGCCTAAAACAACTTCTTCACCTTTGTACATAAATTTGTAATCGGTGTCTCTGTCTGAACGAATAGTAATTTTTTCTGTCATAAAATGTCACCCCTTCAAATACTGGTTACAGTAAGGTATTATAACCCATTTTTCATTAAAAATCAAGATATGTTAATAATTTATAAAATAGAAAATTTGTAATAAAACTTTTATAAAAATGTTATATTTATTATAAGGACTTAAACTTAAATAATAGTAATATAATATTTTTAATGTATTTAGTGAAAAATTTTTCCACGGTTTTTTTGGTCCTACATAGTGTATAATAATGGCTTTTTTAGCTAAATTTTTATATATTTTTTTTGTTCTACTTGTAAAATTAAAAATATAATCAATTTTTTTTATTTGTTTTTTTAGTGTAATGTTTATTATATCTTGATCTTGATATTTTATTTTGTCTTTATATTTTTCATTGTTTAAAAAGTATTGTTTAGTTATATTATTTTTTCTAATTCTTTCTAAATTAAAAAGAATTACTCCTGCATTTATATATATATCTTCAATATCTAAATCTATAGTTTGTTTGTATTTTTTTGTATTAAAATTTATATCATCTATTCCCGCACAATAAAAGTCAGTAATATCAGAATCCCAAAGTTTTTGTAAGTTTCCATTTACGACTAAATCTACATCGAGATATAATACCTTATTTAAGTTGGGTAATAAATCAGCTAAAATGTACCTGAAATAAGTTTCTATAGATATATAATCAATAGTTATTTTTATATTTTTGAATAAATTAGTATTTACATTTATGAAATGTAAACTAAAATTTTTATAATTATTATTTAAAGTATTTAATGTATGTTTATTTTTTTCGGAAATATCACTACTAAATATGTAAAAATCAAAGAAATTATCAGGATTATTAAATAGTATTGATGTTAAAACAACACCTAAATGTTGAGAATATAAATCATTTATACAAAAACAAATAGATATTTTTTCCATTATAAATGTTTCCTGTATTTAAAAATATTGATTTTTCCAAAAAGGAAGATATATTTTGTTTTAATACTTTCTTTTATACTAAAAAGTGTTTTACCAAATAATTTAAATCTTTTTATTTCAGCTTTGTATAAACCATCGGGTACATTTATATGATTTTTTATAATAAAATCTAATACTTGTTGTCTAACAAGTATGTAATGTTCATTTTGAATTACATTAATACCTTTTTTCACAATAGATTTAGGGTTTACAAAGTATCTGTAATAAGTATCAGGTACAGTTATAAGTTTTTTTGAATAGAATAAAGACCTTGCTGTAAAATCTCTATCTTCGTAATACATTCCGACAACGAATTTTAAATCAATACGTTTTAAAAATTCTGTACGATAAATTTTATTCCAAACACAACCTTCTCTATATGTTTTACAAATCATATATTTATCTTCAGGTTTTTCAAAAATTTCTTCTTTTGTTATATTAAGTCTTTTTTTCTTTTTAGTAGGATGCTCCCGAATAAAATCAGCTACTGCAATATCACAATCATTGTTTTTTGCAGCATAATAAAGTTTTTCATAAAAATCTAAATCAACCCAATCGTCAGAATCTACAAAACCAATATATTCACCTTTTGCAATTTCCATACCAGAATTTCTGGCAGCTGATAAACCCGCATTTTTTTGATTTAAAATGATAATCCTACTATCTTTTTTGGCATATTCATCTAAGATACTTAAAGAATTATCAGTAGAACCATCATTTACACAAATAATTTCAATATCTTTTAAAGTTTGATTTATAAGACTATCTAAACATCTTTTCAGATATTTTTCTACATTATAAACAGGTACGATTACAGATATTTTAATTTGGTTATTCATAAAAACCTACAATGTTTACAAATCAAGCATTTTAACACAAGATGCTCTATCTACAGTTATTTGTTTACCGCTTTCTAAATTTTTAATAGAAACTTGGTGTTTTAATATTTCATCTTCGCCTAAAATAAACGCATATTTAGCAACTTTAGATGCTTTTTCTAACTGTTTTGTAAATTTTCTATTTGTTAAATCAAATTCAACATTCAAACCTTGATGTCTTAACTCTTCTGCTAAAACAAATGCGTCTACTGGGAAATTAGAAACAATATAACCGTCAAGTTTTTTAACTTCTTTAGCTGTAATAAGAGAGATTAATCTTTCCATTCCCATTGCAAAACCAACTGCCGGAGTATCATTTCCGCCAAGTTGAGCTACAAGGCTGTCGTATCTTCCGCCTCCGCAAACAGCGTTTTGTGAACCTAAATTGTTTGATTTAATTTCAAAAACAGTTCTGTTATAATAATCCAAACCTCTTACAAGGAGTTTATTTTCAGTATAATGAACACCCATTTTATCAAGATATAATTTCAATTCTGTATAGTGTTCCAAACATTCATCACAAATGAAATCAGAATTTATAACTTCTTGAACTTCAGGTTTTTCAAAAATCTTTTTACAAGATTCAACTTTACAATCTAATAATCTCAATGGATTTTTTTCGTATCTGTTTTGGCAATCTTCGCACAATTCGCTAAGATAAGGTTTTAAAACAGATTTCAATTTATTTTTAAATTCTTGACGGCATTTAGGACAGCCTAAAGAATTTATTTCTACATCTAAATCATTTAAACCTAAAGCTTTTAGATAATTAACAGCCATAAGAATAACTTCAGCATCTGCTGTAGGTTCCTTCACACCAAACATTTCAACACCAACTTGGTGGAATTGTCTTTGACGACCGGCTTGAGGTCTTTCATAACGGAACATTGGACCGTGATACCAAAGTTTAACAGGTGCAGGTAATCTTGACATACCGTTTTCTATATATGAACGAACAACACCTGCGGTATTTTCAGGTCTTAAAGTTATAGATCTTTCACTTTTTTCAAAAGTGTACATTTCTTTGTTAACGATATCTGTTGTATCACCAACACCTCTTGCAAAAAGTTCAGTATATTCTATTATTGGTGTACGAATTTCTTTAAAACCATATTTCGAAAAGACTTGAAAAGCCTTTTTCTCTAAAAATTGCCACATATTAACTTCTGTAGGCAATATATCTTTTGTTCCTTTTAATACTTTAATAATCTCAGCCATATGAAAATTATATAATTTAAAAGATTATTGTCAAAGGGTATTATAAATAGAATTTGTGATATAATAATTAGCAAAAAATAAGGAGATTGGTTATGAAATTATTACATACAATGATTAGAGTAAAAGATATAGATGCAAGTTTGAAATTTTATACAGAACTTTTTAATATGAAGTTAGACCACAAAAAAAGACTTGAAGATTGTTGGTTATATTTTTTAAATGATGAAGAAAGTACAACTCAATTAGAATTAACTTATAATGATGAAACACCTGAAAAAGGTTATGATATAGGTAATGGTTTTGGTCATTTTGCTTTTGGTGTAAAATCATTAGATGAATTTGGTAAAAAATTACACTCATTAGGATATGAATATTTGTATGAACCATTTGATTTGAATGGAAAAGGTTCAAAAATAGCATTTGTAAAAGATCCAGACGGATATGAAATAGAAATTATCGAAAAAGTTGTTTGGTAAAAATAAAATATCTCAATAAATAGTATAAAGATGCTTGTAAAGTATATATTTTCTTTACATAATTTAATTTATTTACAACAAAAAATAGAGATTGTATTATTATATATAGTGAAGATATGATAAAGATTTCTTTCCGGAGGCAAAATTGGTAGAAAGATATTATATAAAGGGCGGTACACCCTTAAGAGGTGAGGTTTCAATTGGTGGAGCAAAAAACTCCGTTTTAAAATTGATGGCTGCTGCAATATTGGTAAAAGGTGAATCTAAAATATATAATGTTCCGGCGCTTACTGATGTTGATATAATGCTTAGTGTTATCGCTCAATTAGGTGCAAAAACCAGTTATAATAGAGAAGAAAAATCTTTAACTATAGATGCTACAGATATTACAAATGTTACTGCAAGTTATGAACTTGTAAGTAAAATGAGAGCTTCATTTATTGTATTAGGAGCATTAGTTTCACGTTGCAGAGAAGCAAAAGTTGCATTGCCTGGAGGCTGTGCTATAGGTGAAAGAAGAGTAGATTTTCATATAAGAGGTTTAGAAGCACTTGGTGCTAAGATTAAAATTGAAAATGGTTATGTTCATGCAAAAGCCAGCAAATTAGTTGGAGCTGATGTTTATTTAGATATACCGTCAGTTGGTGCTACTGAAAATATAATGTTGGCATCTGTATTGGCAGAAGGTTCTACTAAAATTCAAAATGCCGCACAAGAACCGGAAATTGTTGATTTAGCAAACTTCTTGAATGCAATGGGTGCAGATATTCAAGGTGCTGGAACTTCTGAAATTATTATAAACGGTGTTAAACAATCAGATTTACATCCTATAGAATACACAACAATTCCTGATAGAATAGAAGCCGGAACCTTTATGACAGCAATTATTGCAACAAAAGGTAAAGGTATTATCAGAAATATTTATCCGGCACATTTGACATTCTTTACTGATAAATTGTTAAAAATGGGTGCTAATATCAAATTGTTAGATCCAACTTCAATGGAAGTAAGTTGCAAAAACAGACTTAATTCTATAAACTTTGTAACTCAACCATATCCTGGATTTCCTACAGATTTACAATCAATGGCAATGACACTTTTAACAACAGCAAACGGTGTTGGTATTATTACAGAAAGTCTTTATGAAAACAGATTTATGCAAGTTCCAGATTTAAACAGAATGGGTGCTGATATTCATCAAGACAGAAACCACGCAATAGTAAAAGGTGTAAAAAAACTTACAGGTGCAGCTCTAACTGCAAGTGATTTAAGAGCAGGTGCATCTTTAGTTGTTGCAGCGTTGATGGCTGAAGGTAATTCTACAGTTGAAAAACTACATCATATAGATAGAGGATACGAAAATTTCGAAACTAAGATAAGATTGTTAGGAGGGAAAATCGAACGAAGAAACGATGAATCCCCATCAAACCTAACGGAGGGTGTACATAATGAGTCCTACTTATAAACGTTGGTATGATCATGACCCATTATTATTAGAAGTAATTGAGCTTTTAAGAAATTATCAAACTGAATTAAGAGCTCAGGCAGAAATTTTCTTACAAAAAATTGAAGAAAAAGTTTCAAAAGAAACAATAGATAAGTTTTATGCAATGGTAAAACCTGTGAATGCAAATAACCGTTGGTATGATAAGGATCCTGTAATTTCTAGAACTGTTGAAATTTTAAGGATTGTACCTCCGGAAGCTCAAAGAATTTGTGCACAGAATTTTATTAAAACACTTAGAGAAATGGGCATTGAATACGAAAGTAAAAATGTTCATATAGATAAGTAGAAGATAGTTTAGTGGTAGGTTAGAACTTCGATTTCGGAGTTCTTTTTTTTATGCTTAATTATTGTTGAAATAGTTATTAGTTTGTCATAAATTAGTTGTATGTATGATGATTATAGAAAATTTTTGGAAGAATTAAAAAGTAATTCACATTTTAGAAATTTAAAAGATTTTGAAGCAAAAGACGGTAAGTTTATTTTTTACAAGGGTCAGAAGCTTTTGAATTTATCTTCAAATAATTACTTAAATTTTGCTGATAATAGAGAAATTACAAAAGAATTTTTAGATATTGTCGGGGATAAATATTCATTTGGAAGTGCATCTTCAAGATTATTAACAGGAACTTTGCCTGTGTATAAAGAATTAGAAACTCTTTTATCAAGTTTGTATAAAAAAGATGCAGCATTGATTTTTAATAGCGGATATCATGCAAATGTTGGGATTTCAAGTGCGTTAAATCTAAAGGGTGATGTTATTTTTTCTGACAAATTAAATCACGCATCTATTATTGATGGTATGAGATTATCAGAAGGTAAGTTTTTCAGATTTCCGCATAATAATATGGAAGTTTTAGAAAAACTTTTGATAAGGGAACGTAAAAATTATCGAAATGCTTTTATTATTACCGAAAGTGTTTTTTCAATGGATGGCGACATTGAAGATTTGAAAAAGATTGTTGAATTAAAGAAAAAATACGATTGTAATTTTATAATTGATGAAGCTCATGCTTTTGGAGTTTTTGGAGAAAAAGGGCTTGGAGTTGCTGAGGATTTAGGGATTATTGATGATGTTGATTTAATTGTTGGAACTTTTGGAAAATCTGTAGGTTCAATGGGTGCATTTGCTGTTGGTTCAAGAGTTTTGATTGACTTTTTAATCAATAAATCTCGTTCATTTATTTTCTCAACGGCATTACCTCCAATATGTATAGCTTTTTCAAAATGGATTATAGAAAATAAGTTTCCTAAAGTTAGAGAAAAATGTAAGAAAATGTTATCTATAGGTAAAAGTTTTGGAAGTGATAGTCATATTATTCCTGTAATTGTTGGGGAAAATAAGGACACTATAGATTTGTGTGAGGTCTTATTCCATAACGGATATTTTACACTTCCGATAAGACCTCCGACCGTTCCTGTCGGAACTTCTAGAATACGTTTGTCTTTGACTTGCGATATTGAAGAAAATGAATTGACAAATTTGAAGGAGATAGTAAATGAAAAACTTTTGGCTAAATAGGCAAAATAATAAAAATTTGATAGTCTTTTTTGCCGGTTGGAGTTTTGATGAAAATCCTTTCATATTCCTTAATTGTGATGGCTTTGATGTTTTAATAGTCTATGATTATAACGAAATTCAAGATTTAGATATTATCAAAGATTTATCTTCATTTTATGAACAGAAATTTCTAATAACTTGGTCAATGGGCGTATTTGTAGCATATTTATTAAAAGATTTATTTGTTGATTTTGATTATAAAATTGCGATAAATGGAACAGTTACTCCTGTTGATAATGAATTTGGAATACCTGTTAAGATGTTTGAATTAACACTAAAGCATGCCGCAGTGGGTTTAGGCGGAAAGTTTTATAAGAACGTATTTAAAACAGAAGAAGAATATAACAAATATATGCAAAACCCTGTTCAGCGTTCTATTGAAAATAGGGTATCAGAACTTGAAAATTTATATAATTTGATCAAAAATACAAAAATAAATTATGAAAAATTTTATGATATAGCATTGGTAAGTGAATTTGATAAAATTATTCCACCAGCTAATCAAAAATCTAGCCATAATAAAAATAATACTGAAATAAAAGTTTTAGAATACGGACATTCTCCGTTTTTCAACTTTACAAGCTGGAAAGAGATTGTTGATTTATGCCAATAGATTCAAAACAAGTTAAAAAACATTTTGAAAAAAGTATGAATAAATACGATAAAAATGCTGTTGTTCAAGATTTGATGGCAACTAAGATGGTTATTGAACTTGCTAAGATTTCTTCTAATTTTGAGAAAATTTTAGAACTTGGTTCAGGAACAGGACTTTTGACAAAACGTATTGTTAAAGATATTTCATTTAAAAACTATTATGCAAATGATCTTGTTAGCAAATCAAAGTTATATATTCAAAAACTTATTCCAAATGTCGAATTTTATTGCGGAAATGCACTAAAAATAAAACCTTCTCAGAAAATGGATTTGATAATTTCAAATGCTATGTTTCAGTGGTTTGAAAATTTGGATAAGGCTATTGATATTTTAAAATTGTCAATGAAAGATAATGCTGTTTTGGCATTTTCGACATTTACACCTGAAAATTTTAAACAGATAAAAGAAATTACGGGACTTTCATTAAAGTATAAATCTCAAGATGAAATTGAAAATATTTTGAAAAATCATGGATTTGAAGTTTTATATTGCGAAAGTTTTTATGAAGATATGAAATTTCAAACGCCATTGGAGATGTTGGCACATTTGAAAAATACAGGCGTAAATTCACTATCAGATAAAGCTTGGACTATAGTTAAGGTTAAAGAATTTTGCGATAAGTTTTCAAAAAAATATCCCGAAAATACTCTAACTTATGCACCTTTAATTGTTATAGCAAGAAGAATTCATTAGTTGTTTAAATTTGCAAAAATTACCCTATCAATATTTGCAAGGTCTTTTACTATTTGAATATTTGTGAAATGATAAGTGTTGAAAATCTGTGCAACATCTTGACTTTGCCCTATACCAAGTTCAAAAATTACATAGCCTTTTGGATTTAAAAATTTTGGTGCATCTTTTATTATTTTTTCATAAAATTCTAACCCTTTTTCATCATTTGTATAAAGTGCATTCTCAGGTTCAAAAGACACTTCCTTTTGAATAGTTGCTTTTAATTTTGGCGGAATATATGGAGGATTAGAAATTATAATATCAAATTTTTCTTCAGGTCTGATTTTTGAATATATATCAGATTTTCTAAATGTTGCTTTGTTAAAAAGTTCCATTCTTTCCATATTAGAAAAAGCCGTATGTATTGCTTCTGTTGAGATATCAAGGCCTATAATTTGGCAAGATGTTAATTTTGCAACCATACAAGCTATACAACCTGAACCTGTACCTATATCAAGAGCTTGTTTAAAGTTATTTTTCTCAATGATTTCAATAGCTTTTCTAACAAGAATTTCTGTTTCATCTCGAGGAATTAAAACGGATGGATTTACTAAAAATTTTTCACCCATAAAATCTGCACTGCCAATAATATATTGTATAGGTTCTTTTGTTTTAGCTCTATATTTTGCTTTTTCTTCTACAAGTTTAAGCTTTTCTTCGTCAAGCTTTTTACCCATTAAAATATCAACCAGCGAATATCCCGCAAAATGTTCAATGAGAAGTTTAACTTCAACATTTGCTTCGTTTGGTTCTATTCCTGAATCTGTTAGTATTTTTACAATATCCGGTATAAGTATCATTATTTATTCCTCGTTTGTTTCGGGATTTATTTTATAATCTGATTGATGTTCCGTTATTATTCTATCAATTTCATTACGGGCTTCAAGTTTTGATGTTAATTCTTTTTTCTCTATATCATATTTTTTGCAAAGTCTATCATAATAATAAAGTTGTTTCTTTGTCGGTGCTTCTTTAGACATTTTTACTTCTTGAAGGAATTTTCGTTTTTGTTTTTCATATTCTTTATTTGCTTCTATTATTGGTCGTTGTTTTTCTTTGTATTCATAATATTTTTTGCATTCTTTTAAATATTTTATGGTATCGCTTTTAAAATCATTATTATCGATTATATCTTCCAAAAATTCAAATCTTGAACAATGTAATTCCAAATAATACTTTTCATCAGCGACGAAGCTTTCGAAAATTTCATCAACAGTTAAATCCATTGATTTTTTTACCAAAGCTCGCAAATAATTACATAATGCGGATTTCTGATTTTTTGTAAAATCCAAATATATTTGTTTTTTTATTTCATACATAAATTAAAAACTTTAAAAAACTACCGACAACTTATTTTTAAATCGCCCCCCAAGTGGGGAAACGAAGTAAAATTACGTTTCAGCCCTTCACAAACCGCAAGAATTACCCAGCGTGTCGATCCTCATAAAACCGTGCTACATGAGCCTATCTTTTAAACAAATCTTTAACCGAAAATTTGCAGGTTTTGTCAGATAAACTGAAGTCCAACAACTTTCTTACAATCGGATTTGTCTGCCGAGTTAACCGATTTTTGTCAACAACTTCTTGTTCTCTCGTCTCTGGAGCATCTCTTCTAATTACTTTTAAGTTTTGTTCAGTCTTCTCGGTCATGATAATAATTATACCTCGTTATATTATATTAAACAATTTGGAAAATCCAAAATTGCTCAATTTTATATAAAAAGGATATATTATTTACATAATGTTACAAACCCTAAAGACCATTGAAAATCAAGACTTATACACGACCGTAGATATCTTCATATCTGATAATATCATCTTCAGAAAGTATATCACCTTTTTGAACTTCAATAATTTCCAAGTCTTCTTCAAAAGGATTTTGTAATGAATGGATAGCTTTTACCGGGATATCAATACTATGTCCTGGAGATAGAATATGATCTTCCCCTTCCAGAACGACTTTTGCCATACCTGATAACATAACCCAATGTTCACTTCTGTGGTTATGTGATTGAACAGATAATTGTTGTCCCGGATTTACGTGAATAATCTTTGTTTGGAAACCTTTTCCTTCTGCAATCACTGTATAAAATCCCCAAGGTCTGTAAACGGTTTTATGAACCTTTTGGGTATCATCGTGTTGCTCTTTTAGTGTTTCATAAATTTGTTTAACATCTTCGGTATGATCTTTTTTACAAGCTAAAATGGCATCTTCTGTTTCTATAACAACGGTATCTTCAAGTCCGATAGTTGCTACAAGTTTTGATGAAGCGTAAACAAAGGAATTTTTAGAATCCTTATCGATAACGTGACCGACAAAAACATTGTTATTCTTATCTTTTGGACTAACTTCATAAATAGATTTCCAAGAACCTAAATCTTTCCAGTTAGATTTTAATTCAACCATTGCAATATTATCACTTTTTTCCATAACCGCATAATCGATTGAAATGGATGGCATTTTTTCAAATTCAGTAAATGGAATATTTTTATCGGAACAGTTAATTTTATTGATTATTGCAGAAATTTCAGGACAATATTTGTCAAATTCTTTCATCATAACAGAAGCTTTAAACATAAAAATTCCGCTATTCCAGAAATAATTTGATTTTTTAATATATTCTTCAGCGGTTTGTTTGTCAGGTTTTTCAGTGAAACTTTTAACGATATTATTATCTGCGCAAATATAACCAAATCCTGTTTCAGGGTAATTAGGTTTTATCCCGAAAGTTACAATATAACCCTTATCAACAAGCGGTTGAGCTTCTTTTATTGTTTGAATAAATTTTTCGTTATCTTCGATTAGCAAATCAGATGGAACAACAAGAACAGTTTCGTCTGATTTATTATTTTCGATAAGATATTTTACACTAAGAGCAATAGCAGGAGCAGTGTTTTTAGAAATCGGTTCAGATAGGATAATTGAATTTTCACTCAATTTCCCAAGTTGCATTTTAACATTAGCTTGATGTTTAGTATTTGCAACACTGATAATATTTTCGGCAGGAATAAACTTATTTAATCTCTCAAAAGTAGATTGTAATAAGCTTTTTTCAGCATATAAATTCAAGAGTTGCTTAGGATATAATTCTCTTGATAATGGCCATAATCTACTTCCTGAACCCCCTGCTAGTATTACTCCGAACATCTTTGCTCCTTCTTCATAAAAATATCCCTTGAATTTATTATACTATAAAAATTAAAAAACCCTAAATATTGCAATAGAATTAACAATTTACAAAAAGTTACAAATTGGCAATAAAAGTATTTGTTATACCTTTATAGATATAGTGTAGTGTGAAAATTTTATAAAGGCGGTAGTATGATAGACTCAATAAATTCTTTACCAATGGTTAGAAATATAAGTATGCCAAACGGATTAAATACAAATCCGATTCAACAACCTCAACAAAATAGTCAAATTAGCAATAATTCAAATTTAAACGGAATGAATGCATTAGCATCATATAATGCACCATCAATTTCAAGACCTGTGGCAAAGAATGTTCAACCGCTTCTTCCGACAATATTGCAACCTGAAGCAATAAAAACAATACAAGGTGAAAAAATTTATAATTCAATGGGTGAATTGGATAGCATCATCAAGAAAACAAATGATGGCACCGTTGTCTATAAAATGGAAGTTCAAGCTCCGAATGATGCTATAAATAAAATAGAAACATACGATGCACAAGGACGTCTTGTTCAAGTCCAAGAAAATTTAAATATAATCGAAAAAGGTAAATTACCTAGAATTCCGCTAATTCAATTAGTAAAATATTCACCTGAAACAGGTAAAATTTTGAATGAAACAGCATACCAAGATGGCAAACCATTTATGGTAATAGAAAAGGAATATGAGCCAAATGGAACTGTAAAAGAATATATTGTAAATTTAAAAGAAAAAACTTCTTCCATCGTTGAAACAAATGAAGCTCAAAATATGGGAAGAAAAATAGATTTTGATAAAAACGGAAATATAACAAGTATTGTAACAAAAGATGAAAACCAACATTCAAAAGAAAAACTTCAATTCATAAATGGTGTTGTAGCAAGTCGTTCTGTAGAAACAAAATCTCCTGTTCCAAATTTAACAAATAAGAATCCAATGGCAGATAAAGACTTGGTTCCTGCACAAGCGTATGTTTTGGGTTATGATCCAAAACAAGTTCAAGGAGAAAAAGTATATTTTTCAAATGGAGCATTAGAAGCTATTTCGACAATGACTGAAAGTGGTGGAATAGTGGTTCATAGATTTGATTTAAACGGAAATCTTGCTGCAATTTTAGATCAAACTGATTTGAACAAACCAAAAACGATTACATTTAATCAAGATAACCAATCAATTAGTGAACGTTTAGCAGATGGTTCCGAAAAACTTACGGTAATATCTAAAGATGGTTCAAAAGATGTTACTGTAATGAATTATAAAACCGATTTCGAAAAACATGTCGCATATACAAAAGAAGGATTGCCAAAAATATATTATGAAAGATCCGATGGCAAAAACGAAATGTTAATGGAATTCGATAAACAAGGAAATATCATTAAATTAGTTTAGGGCAGATATTTTAAAATTTCTCTTGCTGAATATTCAGGAACTCTTGCATACATTATAGAATTTGTAATAACAAATTTGTTTGCACCTGTTTGAGAAAGTTCTTGAATGTTAGTAAGTGTAATATCACCTGTTAAAAATACTGGAATATCGATATTTTCAAGCACCCATTGAATTTGTGCAAAATCGATATATTCTCCTGATTTTGACAAAGTAGTAAAAATTGGGCCAAAAGTAACATAATCAGCACCTTCATTTACTGCAGAAATAATTTCATCAGTATTATGACAGGATTTTCCAATAATAGCGTTTTGTCCCAGAATTTCTCTTGCATCTTCTACGCTTATATCATCTTGTCCCAGATGAACTCCATCAGCCTCTGAAATTCTTGCAATATCAGGTCTGTCATTTACTAAAAAAGTTGCGCCGTATTCATCACACAAGGTTCTAACCTTACGTGCAATTTCTACAACAACACTATCAGGAATTATTTTTTCTCTTAATTGAACAATATCAACTCCACCTTGCAGGGCAGAAGCTATTGCATCTAAAAAATCATCTTTAGATATAAATTTTTCAGAATCCGTAATAAGATAGAGTCTTTTTTTCTCAAGTTTTAAAAGATTAAATTGTTCTTTTAATTTGTCCCACATAAAACAACTCCGATGCTTACATTTTACAAATACATACTTGTTTAGTCAAGTAGAATGCTAATATGGAGTATTTTAAACGGTTTTTTTGTAAGTAAAACAAAAAGATTAATATTGATTTTCACTCTTTTTTTCGTTAAAATACATATAAAAATAAGGAGATAAGTATGGTACAACAATTTAATGCACAAGGAATGAATGCACAAAATATAAAAAAACGTTATGCAGTATTGGTATTTATAAAAAGTTCAACAGCACCGTTAGTTTTATATGTAAAAGATGCACAAGCTTTGTATCAAGAATTGGTTGAAAAAATGCAATCTCCAAATGCTTCATTGATAGAAAAAGAAACAGAAGGTCCATTGAAAAAAGTATGTTTTCTTTCTAATCAAATAGCATCAGTTGCTATCCAAGAAGAACAGTATGTATAAAAATGGAAAAAATATTATATATTGAAGATTTAGAAAAAGCCGAAAATAAAACATTATATTGTACCTTTGATGAAAAAATTGAAGGAATAGATTGTGTTACCCCAATCCATGCCGAACTTTGTATAAAATCACTTGGAGATTTTATTGAAGTTACAGGAAATGTAAAAGGAACTGTAACTTTAGAATGTGATTTATGCTTAGAAAAATATGAGTATAAATTAGATTTTAATATAGATGAATTATACTCAAAAGGCACACTATTAGGCGAATATAGCGAATCAGGACAAGAGTTCGAAATAAAAGACGGTCAATTTGTAACAGACTTAAATGGTTCAAAAGAGATTGATATTTATGACTTATTGTATCAATCTGTAATATTAAATATTCCAAATAAAAAAGTTTGTGGTATTAATTGTAAAGGGAAGGATTTTTTAACCGAAGAAAATATTCCCGACCCAAGACTGGAAGTCTTTAAAAATATCCAAATTAACCCAAAAGATTAGTTAGCAGAAAATAAAAAAGGAAAGACAAAAATGGCAGTACCTAAGAAAAGAACAGGACATTCCGCTCAAGGCAGCAGAAGATCTAATTGGAAAGCTACCAAACCGGCAACAACAAAATGTCCTAATTGCGGAGAAACAGTTTTAACACACACCGTATGTACAGCATGCGGAACATACAAAGGTCAACCTGTAAAATTGGCTGACAAAGCAGCTGCAGCAGCAACAGCTCCTGCAAAAAAAGCTACAAAGAAAACAACAAAAAAAGCAGCAGCTAAAAGCGCTGAAGAACCAGTTGTAGAAGAAGCAAAAGCTGAAGAAGTTAAAGCTGAAGAAGCAAAAGAAGAAAAAACAGAAGAATAACATAAGATAATCAGAGGCGACAATAAAAATTGCCGCTTCTGATTTTCATACCAAACTTTGGAGAGAGAAGGATATGGCGAGAATAGCGATAGATGCAATGGGTGGAGATTACGCTCCACGAGCAATTGTTGAAGGATCAATATGGGCAGCACAAGAATATGGTGTGGGCCTTGAGCTTGTCGGCAAGGAAGATGAAATTAAAGCTATATTAGAAAAAATTAGAAAAAGAGGTTTTATTCTTTCTGATTGTGGGACAAAAGGTCACAAACGCAAGATAAAAATTGATCTTGATAAAATAGATTATACAATTACACATGCATCAGAAGTTATTGGCATGGGCGAAGCTGTAGGTCAATCAATTCGTAGAAAGAAAGATTCATCTATAGTAGCATCAGTTAGGGCAGTTGCAGAAGGCAGATGTGAAGCTGTAGTTTCTGCAGGTTCAACAGGTGCAGCAATGGCTGCAAGCTTATTTGGTTTAGGCAGAATTCACGGTGTTACTCGTCCTGCTATTGCTGTTACTATCCCGACAATGAAAGATCCTCTCGTATTGATTGATGGTGGTGCAAATAGCGATTGTACTCCTGAAATGCTAACTCAATTTGCAGAAATGGGTGTTGCTTATTCTAAACATATTGTAGGTATTGAAAATCCTAAAGTTGGAATTTTAAGTATCGGTGAAGAAGAAGGCAAAGGTAATGCTTTAGTTAAAGAAACTTATCCTTTATTGAAAGAAATGAACGAACAAGGAAAAATTCAGTTTGTTGGAAATATTGAAGGTAAGGAACTTTTTGTTAACAAATGTGATGTTGTAGTTTGTGACGGATTTGCAGGAAATGTTGCATTAAAAGTTACAGAAGGAACAGCATCAATGCTTTTGAAAATGATTTCCAGTGAATTTAAATCTGATTTTATAGGCTGTATTATTGGTTTAATGGCTAAACCATTTTTAAGACGCATCTTGAAAAAAATTAATTGGGAAGTTTTTGGTGGTATGCTATTATTAGGAGTAAAGGGTATATCCGTAATTGCTCATGGTCGCAGTTCAACTTATGCAATGAAAAATGCTGTAAGGGCTGCAGTTAGGGTGTTAAACAAGGATATAAACTCTAAAATTGCAGAGAACATAAACAGATAGGAAACATAATTATGACTAATAACGTAAAACCACTTAGAATAGCCGGAATGGGATATAGTGTTCCAAATACAGTTTTAACAAATGATGATTTAACTAAACTATATGAAACATCTGATGAATGGATTTATACACGTACCGGTATTAAAGAAAGACGTGTTGTTTCTGGTAATGAAAATGCCATAGATTTAGGTGTTGATGCAGCCAAAAAAGCAATAGAAAAATCAGGTTTTAAACCAGAAGATATTGATTGTGTAATTGCAGCAGCATCAGCTCCGCCTCAATTATATCCGGCATTAGCATGTGATATGCAATATAGACTTGGTATTCCAAATCACGTACCATCTTTTGATTTAACAGCTGCTTGTACAGGTTTAATTTATGCACTACAAGTTGCACGTGGTTTGGTTGGTTCAGGTTTATATAAAACAATTTTGATTGTTGCTGCTGATAACAATTCACGTTTAGTTGATTGGAAAGATAGAGGTACATCTATTTTATTCGGTGATGGTGCAGGTGCTATGGTTGTTACTGAAGCCGAAGATGGTGTTGATGATATTTTATCTTTAGAAATCAAAGCTGATGGTGAAATTGGTCAGTACATTTATATGAATATGCCTGGTGAAAATTGTCCGCTTGTTGAACCTAGTGATGTTGTTGATTCAAAAATTCATATGGCAGGACGTGATGTTTACAAATTTGTTGTAAGTACATTACCAAAATATGTTGATTTAGCAATAGAAGAAGCTGGCATGACTGCTGATGATATTGATTATTTAATTCCTCACCAAGCAAATCAAAGAATTGTTGAAGCTTTACAACAAAGATTAGGATATTCAGATGAAAAAGTTATTTCTAATATTAAATATTACGGAAATACTTCAGCTGCATCTATTCCAATAGCTCTTGTTGAAGGGGTTGAAAAAGGTAAAATTAAACTTGGTTCAACTGCTATATTATGCGGTTTTGGTGCAGGCATGACTTGGGGTGCTGCAGTTGTCAGACTTCGTGAAGGTATTTGCTAATACTTTTTATAAATATATTAATTGTAAAAAATAGGCATTAATTGCCTATTTTTTGCTTTATTGGTGTGTTTGTTGTATAATTATCTATAACGATTTATAGGATGATAAGTAGGGAGTGTATAAAAATATGACAAAGAAAATTGCTTTTATTTTCCCAGGTCAAGGTTCACAGTTTGTTGGAATGGGAAAAGATTTGTACGACAATTACGAAGCTGCTAAAAATGTTTTTGATACAGCAGATAAAGTTTTAGGAAAAAGTATTACAAAAATGTGTTTTGAAGGACCGGAAGAAGATTTAAAACAAACAGTAAATACTCAACCTTCAATTGTAACAACGTCAATCGCTGCATTAGAAGCTTTGAAATCACAACTTGATATAACGCCATATTGTACAGCAGGTCACAGTTTGGGTGAATATTGTGCAATGTACGCATCAGGTGTTATGGATCTTGAAACAACATTAAAAGCTATTCAAAAAAGAGCAGACTTAATGAGTCAAACAAAAGGTGGCGCTATGGCTGCTATTTTAAATGCTCCTGAAGGTAGTTTGGAAGAAGCTTTGAAAGAAGCATCTAGTGTTGGTTATGTTGATGTTGCAAATTATAATTCTCCGGCACAAGTTGTAATTACAGGTGATGAGGCTGCTGTAGCTAAAGCCGGTGAATTGCTATCAGCTGCGGGTGCAAGAAGAGTTGTTCCTTTGGCTGTATCTGGTGCTTTCCATTCAAAATTTATGGAAAATGCAGGTCATGAATTTGCAAGTTTTGTATCTGAACTTGATTTAGATAATGCTCAAGTTCCTGTATTTACAAACGTAGATGCTCATGCAACATTCTTGGCTCCTGAATTTAAACATAAAATGCCTCGTCAAATTTATTCATCAGTTCATTGGACTCAAACAATTCAGAATATGATTGCTGAAGATGTTGATACTTTTATAGAAATCGGACCTGGTAAGGTTTTAGCCGGGTTAAACAAAAAAATTGATGCTACTGTTAAAACATATAATATTTATGATAAAGAATCTTTAGAAGCAACGATTGTAGCTTTAAAAGAAGAATTAGCATTAGCATAAAGGTTAAATTTTGAAATAAGGAGAAAAATTATGACAGATAAAAAAGTGGCTTTGGTAACAGGTGGTTCAAGAGGTATTGGTAAGGCTTGTGCCATTGAATTAGCAAAAGCAGGTTGCGATGTTGTTATTAATTATGCAGGTAATTCTGAAGCAGCAGAAAAAACAGTTGAGGAATTAAAGGCTTTAGGTTCAAATGCTTCTTGTTATAAATTTGATGTTTCAAATCAAGAAGAAGTAAATGAAGGTATTGCAAAAATTATTGAACAATATGGTAGAATTGATATTCTATTAAACAATGCCGGAATTACTCGTGATGATTTATTTATTAGAATGGATGCAGAAAAATGGAATGCTGTTATTAATACAAATTTAAATAGTGCATTTTATGTATCAAAACCTGTAGTAAAATTGATGATGAAACAAAGAAGTGGCGCAATTATCAATACATCATCAGTAGTTGGTTTGTATGGTAACCCTGGTCAAGCAAATTATTCAGCAGCAAAAGCCGGTTTAATCGGTTTTACAAAATCTTTAGCAAAAGAATTAGGTTCTCGTGGAATCAGAGTTAACGCTGTATGCCCTGGTTTTATCGAAACAGATATGACTAAAAATTTACCAAATCTAGATGATTATTTGAAAGCTATTTCACTAAGAAGATTGGGTAAAGCTGAAGATATCGCAAAAGCTGTTAAATTCTTAGCATTGGATACTGATTATATTACAGGTCAAGCTCTAGAAGTTGACGGTGGTATGATTATCTAGTTAGTAAAGATTTTTAACAATATATTGCTGTATTTGTAAATACCTTGCAAAAATTAATTCAACGGTTTATAATATAACAAGACAAGTATTAGTAATACAAAAATAATAATGAGGAAAAGAAGATGAGTACATTAGACACAGTAAAAAAAGTTGTAGTAGATCAATTAAGTGTTGACGAAAAATTAGTTACACCTGAAGCTCGTTTTACAGATGATTTAGGTGCTGATTCATTAGACACAGTTGAATTAGTTATGGCTTTAGAAGAAGAATTCAAATGCGAAATTCCTGATGAAGACGCAGAAAAAATTCAAACAGTTCAAGATGCAGTTAATTACATTGACAGCAAATTAGGTAAGTAATTATCTCACTATTTGAATTTCGAATTATTCAAACTGGATTTTATATTTGCGAGAGTGGGATACGAGGTATTTCATTCTCGCATTATTTATATATTAAAGGGGATATCTTAAATGGATAAAAGAAGAGTAGTAATTACAGGATTGGGAGCTGTTACACCATTTGGTGTTGGTGTTGATAAATTCTGGGAAAGTTTAAAAGCCGGTAAAAGCGGTATTTCAACATCAGAATCTATCGATATTAGCAAACACGTTGTTAAAATTTCAGGTGAAGTTAAAGATTTTAAACCTGAAGAATATATGGATCCAAAAGAAGCAAAGAAAATGGATAGATTTATCCAATTTGCAATGGTAGCAGCCGATGAAGCGATTAAGGATTCTAAGATAAAAGAAATTGAAGATCTTGATCCATACAGAGTAGGTGTTATTGTAAGTTCTGCAGCTGGCGGATTTAGAACATTTGAAGAAAACCATATCAGAATTATTGAAAAAGGACCAAACAAATGTTCACCATTTACAGTACCAATGATGATTGTAAATATGCCATCCGGTAGAATTTCTATCAAATATGGATTTAAAGGTATAAATAAAGTTGTAGTATCAGCTTGTGCAACCGGATCTCATTCAATCGGAGATGCATTCCGTTCAATCCAATATGGAGATGCAGATATAATGGTTGCAGGTGGTGCTGAGGCAACAATTTGTGATGTAGGTGTTGGTGCATTCTCCGCAGCAAGAACATTGTCTAAACGTAACGACGAACCTCAAAGAGCTTCTCGTCCTTATGATAAAGACAGAGATGGTTTTGTAATGTCAGAAGGTGCAGCAGTTTTAATTCTTGAAGAATATGAACATGCTAAAAAACGTGGTGCAAAAATTTATGCAGAAATCGTAGGCTATGGTCAAACAGGTGATGCTTATGATATCGTTGCTCCGGCTCCTGATGGTGCAGGCGCAATACATTCAATGGAATTTGCACTAAAAGATGCTGGTATGAAACCATCTGATATTCAATATATTAATACTCACGGTACAAGTACAGGTTTAGGCGATAAAGCTGAATCTGAAGCTGTTGCTAAAGTTTTTGGTGATAGAAAACAAAATCCTGAGCTTTATGTAACTTCAACAAAGAGTATGCACGGTCACATGTTAGGTGCAACCGGTGCTGCTGAAGCTATCGTTTGTATTAAAGCACTTAATGATAATGTTGTTCCACCAACAATTAACTTGGATAACCAAGATGAAGAAGTTGCGGATTTAAATTATGTTCCGTATAAAGCTGTTAAAGCAGAACTTCATGCTGCTTTGTCAAATTCATTTGGATTTGGTGGACAAAACGCTTCTTTAATATTTAAAGAAGTTTAATCTGAATTTTAGATTTTATTTACATAAGAAGCCTTATATTGTATAGTATAAGGCTTTTTTGTGTAAATTTTAGTATATAAAAATGGCAAAAATTAATGTTTTTTGCTTTAATGTAAGTATGAATTTGTTAGGCATTACCTCAATAAATCAAAATATTTCTGGGTTATCAGATTGGATTGATTCAACACCGACATCGCAGGTGATTGATTCAGTTACTTATGATGTTTATGAGAGTAATAATCCATTTAGACATAAATTTAGTAAAAAAACTATTAAAAATGATTTTTTAAGAGGTACTGCAAATATGACAACATCTGTAGGAGCTGAAATTTTTTCCGTATTTACAAATCCTTATTATTTAACGCATAAAATTGTCAAATTACCTGTGATGTACCAGGATGTTGTAAGTGCTTATAAAGGTAATAGTGATTCTTAAAATTTTAGTTATTATAACAGCAAAAAGGAAAGCTCTAAGAAGCTTTCCTTTTTTTTGCAAGTTATTTTAATAATTTATAAAAGTTCTTTTAAATAATTTGGAAGTGCAAAACGTGCATTATGATATTCTTTATTATATATTTTGCAAGTTGGAATAATTTCTTTCGCACGTTCTTCGTTAAAGTATTCTAAAGGTTTAACATCAACTGAGCAAAATGCCCAAGCCCAATATCCGCCAGGATAGGTTGGAATATTTGATGTGTATGTTGCAACTGTTGGGAATACTTTTTTAAGTAAATTATACATTTTTTTGATTTCTTCTTTATTTGTAAATGGTGATTCAGATTGTGCAACCATAATACCACCTTTTTTCAAAGAATTTTTTACATTAGTATAAAATTCTTCTGTAAATAAACCTTCTCCAGGTCCCATTGGGTCTGTTGAATCAATTAGGATAATATCAAATTCATTGTTTTTATCTTTGATGTATTCAATGGCATCTTGTACTAGAATTTCAACTTTTGGATTATCAAGTTCACAAGAAATTGTCGGAAGATATTTTTTGCAAGCTTCAATAACCATTCCATCAATTTCGCATAATACAGCTTTTTCAACTGTTTTATGTTTCATAACTTCTCTGATTGTTCCGCCGTCTCCGCCACCGATTACCAAAACTGTTTTTGGATTTGGATGTTGCATCATTGGAATATGGGTAATCATTTCGTGATAATGGTATTCATCGCCTTCTGTTGTCATCATTAAATCATCAAGGGTTAAAACTCTTCCAAGTTGTGAATCTGTTTCAAAAACTTCTACTTTCTGAAATGGTGATTGTTCAGAAAATAAAACTTTTCCTGCTTTTATTGCTATTCCATAACCTCCAGGGGTAATTTCATGATAATAACCATTTTCTATTCCATTTTTCATTTCGTTTAATTATCCTTTCTTTTTGTACAAACAAATAGGTTACACAAATTTTTGTGTAACCTAATGCTATCATATAAAGATTTCTTTTCAAATATTAAGCCATGTATGTGTCATCATCGATGTTAAATTTTGGATCAAGTATGTCTTTTTTAATTTCATTTGGATTATCCATCATACTGTTTATATTGGTATGAATATTACCATTTTGATCTTTAACTTCAATTGATCCATCTTGAGCATAACCAACTTCAAAATCTGCTCCAAGTTGAGTTTGAAGATCTTGTTTGAAGGCAACGTTTTCAGGTGATATTTTGGCCCCGGTAATAACTACTTCCGGTAAGACATTTTGTTGATTTCCTTGAGAGGCAATACTGTCATTTTCTTCAGGTGCTTGGGTTAGATTAAACTTAGGCATTGTGATGTTATCATTTGCATAAAAATATTGATTGCCTTTGTATTGACCTGATTTCATAGTTTTATATTTGCCAGGATTTGCATCAAGCAATTGTTGACGTGCTTCTTTTATTTGTTCATCTGTTGGATTTTCTATACCTTGTTTCTTTAATCCGTCTTTAACTATTTGAGAAATGCTATGTCCTTCAGGAACTGTATATTCATAAGATGACGGGTTAAATGCTTCTGCTTGAATTTCTTCTCCTTGGGAGTTTGTGTATTTTGTTGTTGTTTCTCCTGCAGAATTTTTTGTTTCTGTTTTTATATTACCGAAGTCATCATAAATGTATTTGGTTGTTGTTTTTAATGTTGGATTATGCGCATCTTGAATAGTTTCTGATGGTCTGTTATTTTTCATATCCGCTTCTGAGGCGTATTTTGTATCTATATTATGACCGTCTTTTTTGCTTGAAACCGTAATTGATGATAATTGTGCATTTTCACCTTCTCCGGTGTATTCTTTTGCTATTGTTTGACCATCTTGCGTGTATTCATAATTTGTTTGAACCTGTTGATTGTCACGATATTCAATCATAGAGGCTTTTTGACCATCTTTATTGTTGATTATAACTGTATTTGCATTTTTGTATATTATTTCTGTACCATCAGGTTTTATCATGGAAGTTTTTTGACCTGATTTGTTATGTTTTATTATTGTTCCGTCTTGTTGGACATAGGTAGATGTTCCATCTTGGAATTTGATCATTTGATCTCCATTTTGGAAAACTGTAGTTGTGCTTCCATCTTGATTTTTTGTTACATCTTGACGTTGTGAATGTTCAATTCCAAAATTACTATTATAAAATTCGGTTGTTGTGTTTCCGTTTACTTCTGTATATTTTTCGCCTTTTGGAGTTGCCTGTTGATCCGCTAGTTTTGATAATGCTTCAAATGCTGCTTTATTATTGTCGCCAAATAAAGCTTTCATTTCTCTTTGTGAGATTTTGCCATTACCATTTGATAATGAATATAGATTTTTTTGCATTACAACAGCTTCTTTTTCATCTATGACACCATTTCCGTCTTTGTCATACATGTTAAAAAGAGCTTCGTTTCCTTTTGTTTTTTGTAATCCTTTAAGATTATTTAAATCAATGCTTTTACCGTCTTTTCCTTTTAATTTAAGGGGTTGATTTTGCTGCGGGGTGTTGCCAACTCCATCTACCATAACGCATATCTCCTTATCTATTTATATACATGTTATGGTTAACGGAGTTTTTTATAATAATCTTTAATATCAAAAGATTTTTGTAACAAAGTTTTAACTAATTATTTATTTCCAAGAATATGAATATGTAAATGGAAAACTTCTTGTCCTGCTTCTTTTCCTGTATTAATTTGTGTTTTATAAGATTTTAGACCAATTTTTTTTGTTACATCTTTTACTGTTTGCAAAAGTTCAGCCATTAAATTTTTATCTTCTAATTCATTTAATGATGCAATATGTTTTTTAGGACAAACAAGCATATGTATTGGAGCTTTTGGGTTAATATCATTAAAAACTACAGTATTTTCTGTTTCATAAACAAATTCTGTTCCGAATTCACCATTTATAATTTTACAAAAAATGCAATCTTCGCTCATAATTTTCTCCTTTTTAATTCAAAACTAAAAACTTATATTAGGATTTTTAAGTTTAATTATCGTATTTTTTTTGCCAATGATAATCCTGCCGGTAATGGTAATACCACATTTTCATAATCAGGATTTGCATTGATATCATCTATAAATGTTTGAACTTTTTGTGCATGAGAAATTACGTTATCGCATGCAATGTAGCCGCCGGTTTTTAGGTGAGGTGCAATTAGGTGGAAGAATTTTATATATTGGGCTTTGTTTGCATCAACAAATGCAAAATCAATTTTAAAATCTTCCGGTAAATATTCTAAAATCGTTGCGGCATCACCTTTTTTTGTTGTAATAATATCTGCAACATTACATTTTTCAAAATTTTCTTTTGCAATATCAAGTCTTTTATCATAAAACTCAATAGTTGTAAGTTTTCCGCCTGTTTTTTTTAAAGCTTTAGCAAGCCAAATTCCTGAATATCCGTTTGATGTACCGATTTCCAGTACACTTTGGGATTTTGAATCAACAATTAAATTATATAAAAATTCTGCAGTAGTTCTTGAAATATTCCAAAATTGTTTTTGAGTTTTTTCAAGTTCTTTTAAAACTTCTTGTGTTGTGTTATCAAAATTTTCTATCATTTTTATTTTATTGTTTTCACCTTATTTGTTACTACTATTGTTCTAACAGGAACATCTAGCGGGCTTGTTTTTACAATTTCTTTTGTATCTGTATCAATTACAGAATACAAACCTGATCTTGCATTTGTTATCATTATTAAATTACTGTTTTCGATTGGTGTAATTTTAGTTGCAAATGCGTTTGTATTTAAGAATAATTTATCTGTAAGAACATCGTCCTGAGTATTTAAAACATCTACGGTGTTATCTTGAGCGCCAAGGATAAATAATTCACCGTTGTGTGCATATAAATCAACAGGTTTTTCACAGACTTCAAGTTCTGATAAAAATCCTAAAGTTTCATAATCTACAATAGCAAGTCTGTTTTTTGTTCTGCTTATTATGTATATCTTACCGTTTGCATAAGCAATTTTTGAAACGTTTGGAAAACTACCGATATTTCTAAGTAAAAAGTCATTATCAAGTTCAATTACCCAAATATCATTGGTATTTCTATCTACGTAGAATAATTTTGTTCCATCTTCGCTAAGGGTAAATTTTTCACACATACCATTGATTTTTAATTGTTTTTTCAATGTCATTGTTTCAAGGCTAAATATATATACACTTGAATTTGAGCCAGATGTAATATATGCAATTTTTTGAGCATTATCAATGATAATTTGTTCAGGACAAATTTCAAAATTAACTTGTTTAATAACTTTTTCATCCATTAAAGAAATAACATTCATAACTTTTGAATCAAAATAAGTTACCAAAAGAAATTCATTATTATAAGCTTTCATATCATTGATAACGTGTTCTTGTTCAAGTGAATATTCAGGATTTTTATTATTTGTTTGAATTACTTGGATATTTCTATTAGTTCCTGTAGAGATATAAAATGTTTTACCATTTAGGGGTTCAACAGGAGTAGTTAATTTTTTAACTTTATTTTTAGAATTATTTATTCTAAGTCCTGTGTCTTGAGCTACAGTAACATCAATATTTCCGATAATTCCTTTTAAAGATTCAGGAATAACAAGTCCTTTTGGAAGGAGTATATCTTGAGGCAAAAGTCCTGTTTGGAGTTCTTCAGGAGTAGATGTCAAATTTATGACGGTTTTTTTGCCATTAACATTTAAAACTTTTAAAAGTACATAATTGTTATTCAAAATAATCATATCAGGTTTCTGTTTCATAGCTGTATTAACAGGATAACTTGATTTGATGCTAACTTCTTTTAAATCTTGAGTTTTGGCGGGAAAAACAGGCAAATACATTGTGTTGTCAGGTAAAATTATTGCCCCATCAAATCTGAAATTTGTATTAGGGAAATCTTTATTTACAAAGTTTTGTACTGATTCAGGAACTTGAGCTCCAAAAGCAGTTGTACAAATCATAAAACATAAGCATATTGCCGTTAAGATTTTCCGCATTACTTAAATACTCCCTTAACTTTTGACATAATTGATTTTTGTGGTTTTTTGCCACCATTTAGTTCATAAAGTCTTTGATATAATTTTTTCTCTTCATCGCTTAGGCGTGTTGGAATTTTGATTTTAACAACAATAATATGATCGCCTCGTTGAGAAGGTTTTGTGATAAGTGGAATACCTGCACCTTTAATCTTAACGATATTAGAATGTTGTATTCCTGAAGGAATTTGAACTTCTTTATCTCCATCAAGTGTCTGAACTGTAACAACATCACCCATAACAGCTTGAGCCGGAGAAATTTCAAGTTCAGTAAAGACATTTATTCCGTCACGTTTAAAGTATTTAGAAGGTTCAACGTGAATTACGACAAACAAATCACCATTTGGACCGCCATTTGTTCCGCAATCACCTTCTGAGGATACTCTTATTTTTGACATATTGTCAACACCGGCAGGAATTTTTATTTCAATTTTCTTTTCTTTAGTTATTTGACCGTGACCTTGGCAAGTTTTGCAAGGTTTATCAATAACTTGTCCGGAACCTTGGCAATGCGGGCATGTTGTGATTTGTGCAAAATTTCCTAAAGGAGTTCTTGTAACTGTCTTAACTTGTCCGGTACCGTTACATTGAGGGCAAGTTGTCTTTTGAGAACCTTTTTCGGCACCCGTACCGTTACAATCAGGACATGTCTCAAGATGATCAAATTTTATAACTTTGCTTACTCCAAAAGCAGCTTCTTCAAATTTTAGTTTAATATCATATCTTAAGTCATCACCACGTTGAGGAGCATTAGGATCAGGTCTTCCGCCAAATCCAAATCCGCCAAATCCGCCAAAGAATGATTCAAAAATATCATTTAAATCGCCAAATCCGCCTGCAAAAGGTCCATTTGTATCAAAACCGGCATTTTTCAACCCATCTTCGCCATATCTATCGTATGTTGCACGTTTATTGTCATCAGATAAGGTTTCGTATGCTTTTCCTAGTTCTTTAAATTTTTCTTCAGCATCTGGTGCTTTGTTTACATCAGGGTGTAACTGTCTGGCTTTCCTACGAAAAGCCGATTTTATCTCTTCTTTTGAAGCATCTTTTGATACCCCTAATATTTCATAGTAATCTGCCATTGTTTTTTCTACTTCCTTTATATCCTCAAGTCTTTCAAATAATATTATTCGGCAGTAGCAACGTTAACAAGGGTAGGTCTAAGGACTTTGTCACCCAATTTGTAACCTTTTTGTAATTCGTTGATTACAGTATGTTCCGGGTGTTCACTTGTTGGTGTTTGCATAACTGCTTCGTGGAAATTGGGGTCAAATTCTTCTCCGATGGCTTTTATTTCTTCAAGTCCGAGTTTTGTTAATGCATCAAATACTTGTTTGTGTACAAGATTGAAACTTTCTTTGACTTTTTCGCAATCGTCAACATTTTCAAGTGCTTTTTGTCCTCTTTCAAAATTATCAAGAACTTCTAACATACTTTTTAGAGCATTTTCTGTTCCAAATTTGATAAGATTTTCTCGTTCTTGTGCCTGACGTTTTCTATAATTATCAAAATCTGCAGCAAGACGAATATATTGTTGATTTAATTTGTCATATTCTTCTTGTAGTTTTTTTAATTTATCATTTGCGTTATCTTCTTCAGCAGGTTTAGCTTCTTCAGCTTTAGTTTCTTCGGTTTCTGCTGTAGTTGATTCTTCTTGTTTTGTTTCTTCGTCCTTAACGATTTTTTCGTCTTTAAACGGATTTGAATTTTTGTTGAACATAAGTATTTCCCTTCACAACATTATATATTTACATTATAAATTATCAAAACAATTTCACAAGCGAAATTTATTATTTTTTAATATTTCAGCTTTAATAAATATTATTACTTTAGGTGAAATATTGCTAAATTAACAGTATCAAAAATATACCGTAACAACATCAAGTGTTAAATCTTCACTTTGTAGGTTTTTGTAGTAGAATATTGCATGTAAACACTGTTACAAAAGGAAAGGAAATTTTAAATGACAAAACTTTCACCATTACAAATTGAAAGATTAAAGTACCAACCAAAACTTCCTTCAAGTTTACAAAATGGCGTAAACTCATTGGAAATGGTTGAAGGATCTGCTACAGAAGCTGTAAGAGATCGTGAACAAATTAAAAATTTATTTGCAAACACTTATGGAAAACCAACTGTTACATTTAAAAAATCTTCATCTGCTTCAACTTCAGAAGTTAGAAACGTTGGTGTAATTTTATCAGGTGGTCAAGCTCCTGGTGGACACAATGTTATTGCAGGTTTATATGACGCATTGAAAAATGCTAATCCTGCAAATAAATTATACGGATTTTTAGGTGGACCTTCTGGTATTATTGATGGCAAATATGTAGAATTTGATGATGAATTTATTGATGCATATAGAAATACCGGTGGTTTTGATATTATCGGTTCAGGTAGAACAAAATTAGAAACTGAAGAACAATTTGAAAAATCTTTAGCTGTATGTAAAAAATTAAACATTTCTGCTGTTGTAATTATTGGTGGAGATGATTCTAACACTAACGCAGCTTTGTTAGCTGAATGGTTTGTTAAACATAACACTGGAATTCAAGTTATCGGATGTCCTAAGACAATTGATGGTGATTTGAAAAATGAACAAATCGAAATTTCTTTCGGTTTTGATACAGCAACAAAAACTTACGCAGAACTTATCGGAAATATTCAAAGAGATGCAAATTCTGCTAAGAAATATTGGCACTTTATCAAGATTATGGGAAGAAGTGCTTCTCACGTTGCTTTAGAAGCTGCATTACAAACTCAACCAAATATCACTTTGATTTCTGAAGAAATTCAAGAAAAGAAAATGTCATTAGCTTCAATTATTGAATATATGACAGATATTATTGTAAAACGTTCTGATAAAGGTAAAAACTTCGGTATTGCAGTTATTCCAGAAGGTTTGATTGAATTTATTCCGGAAATGGGTTCTATGATTTCAAACTTGAATGATATCATGGCATCTTTGGAATCTGATCCTGATTTTGTTAACGCAACTACTATCAGAGAAAAATTTGAAATTGTAGAAAACAGATTAGATGATGAAAATGCAAAGGTATACAGTTCATTACCAGCATTAATCAAAGGTCAATTATTAGCAGATCGTGACCCACACGGTAATGTTCAAGTTTCTAAAATTGAAACTGAAAAATTATTAATCGAAATGATTTCTTCAAGATTAGATGAATTAAAATCTCAAGGTGATTATATTGGAAAATTCTCAGCACAATCACACTTCTTCGGTTATGAAGGACGTTGTGCATTCCCATCAAACTTTGATGCTGATTATTGTTATTCACTTGGTTACAATGCTTTTGCATTGATTAACTTTGGTTTAACAGGATATTTATCATCAGTAAGAAACTTGACTCAACCTGCTGATCAATGGATTGCAGGCGGTATTCCGTTAACAATGATGATGAATATGGAAAAACGTCACGGTGAAATGAAACCGGTTATTCAAAAAGCTTTAGTAAAACTTGACGGTCCTGTATTCAAGAGATTACAAGACAATAGAGAAGATTGGGCTATGAATGACAGATATTTATTCCCAGGCGCAATTCAATACTTTGGACCATCTTCTGTATGTGATATTACAACTATTACATTACAATTAGAAAGAAGCAAAGAATTGGCTTCTGTTTAGTCCAAATTTGAAAAATAATTCTGGAAGAGAGATTGTTTTTATAACAATCTCTCTTTTGTTAATTAAGATGTTTACGGCGTTTTGCCTTTGTGCTATACTCAGAGTTGAGAATAAGTGGAGTAGAAAGAAAATATGAAAGAAAATTATTTTCCGCAAGAAATAGAAAAGAAATGGCAAAAAGTCTGGGAAGATACAAAGGCTTTTAAAACCCCTGATGTATCAGACAAGCCTAAGTATTATGCTCTATCAATGTTCCCATATCCTTCAGGTAAGCTACATATGGGACATGTTAGAAACTACACAATTACCGATGTAATTGCACGTTTCAAAAGAGCAAACGGATTTAATGTATTACATCCGATAGGCTGGGACAGTTTTGGTTTACCGGCTGAAAACGCAGCAATGCAACATAACGCAGATCCTGAAACTTGGACTGATGAAAATATTGCATATATGACAAAACAATTAAAAATGTTGGGTTTGTCATACGATTGGGACAGAGAAGTAACTACTTGTAAGCCTGATTATTATAAATGGACACAGTGGTTATTTTTACAATTATATAAAAAAGGCTTAGTTTACAAAAAAGAAGCTGCTGTAAACTGGTGTAATAATTGTGGAACAGTACTTGCTAACGAACAGGTAATTGATGGTAAATGCTGGAGATGTGATAGTGTTGTTGAGAAAAAATATTTATCACAATGGTTTATCAAAATTACTGATTATGCAGAAGTATTGTTAGACGATTTAGAAAAACTCCCTGGTTGGGGCGATAATGTAAAAACAATGCAGGCAAACTGGATTGGTAAATCTAAAGGTGCTATTTTCAAATTCCCTGTAGTAGATGCTCCAAACGGTGAAAAAATAGAAGTTCCTGTTTATACAACAAGACCGGATACAGTATTTGGTATTACATATCTTGTTGTTGCACCTGAATATAAAGATATTGAAAAATTAACAACTCAAGAAAATAAACAAGCAGTTGAAGATTATAGAGCAAATGCTCGTAAGATGACTGAAATCGAAAGATTATCAACTGAACGTGTTAAAACAGGTGTTCCATTAGGTACACATTGTAAAAATCCGTTCAATGGTGAAATCTTCCCATTGTGGACAGCTGATTATGCTCTTGTAGAATACGGAACCGGTGCTGTTATGGCTGTTCCTACTCACGATACAAGAGATTACGATTTTGCTAAAAAATATAATTTACCAATGAAGGTTGTTATTGAGGATCCGCAAAATCCTAGCGATTGCTCAAAAGAAGCATACACAGAACCTGGTGTTTTGGTAAATTCAGGTGAATTTAGCGGTATGCAAAATGAAAAAGCTAAACACGCAATTACTCAATGGGCTGTTGATAAAGGTTTTGGTGAATTTAAAACTCAATATAGACTTCGTGATTGGTTAATTTCACGTCAAAGATATTGGGGTGCTCCAATTCCTATTGTTTATTGCGACAAGTGCGGTATTCAACCGGTTCCTGAAGATCAGTTACCTGTTTTATTACCTAAGGATGTTGATTTCAAAGTTGTTGGAAAATCTCCAATTACAACTTCAAAAACATTTAAGGATACTGTATGTCCTGTTTGTGGCGGGCATGCGGTTAGAGAAACTGATACAATGGATACTTTTGTATGTTCAAGTTGGTATTATCTAAGATATTCTGATGCTAAAAATTCAGAAAAATGCTTTGATAAAGACAAAGTAAATCACTGGCTTCCTGTTGATCAGTATGTTGGTGGTATTGAACATGCTATATTACACTTGTTGTATTCAAGATTTTTCACAAAAGCTTTACGTGATTGCGGATTGTTAGATTTTGATGAACCGTTTAAAAACTTGTTAACTCAAGGTATGGTATTAAAAGATGGTTCTAAAATGTCTAAATCTAAGGGCAACACTGTTGATCCGGATGAAATCTTTGAAAATTACGGAGCTGATACAGCCAGATTATTCATTCTTTCTGATTCACCTCCAGCTAGAGATTTCGACTGGTCTGATGCCGGTGTTGAAGGTTGTTATAAATTCTTAAATCGTGTTTGGAGATTAGTTTCTACAAATGCTGATAATATCAATCTTAATTACAAATTGAACTTCCCATTACAAAAAGATAATGATGACTTGGTAAGAGTTGTTCATATGGCAATTAAGGGTATTACAAATGATATTTCTAACGACTTCCAATTCAATACTGTAATTTCAAAATACAGAGAATTGACTAATGCAATTTATGATTGGCAAGCTAAGAAAAAAGACTTGTCTGATGAAGATAAGAATGTTCTAAGTTTTGCAGTAATTTCATTGATTAAACTTATGTCACCTGTTGCAGTTCACTTGACTGAAGAAGTATGGCATGATTTAGGCGGTGAAGGTTCAATTCATAATCAACCTTGGTGTAAGTGGGATGAAAATCTTGCTAAATCAAGTTCTATTACATTAGTTGTTCAAATTAACGGTAAAGTTAAAGATAGAATTGAAGTTGATGAAGGCTTAGACCAAGAACAAATGAAACAAGTTGCTTTAAATAGTGAAAAAATTAAAGCTCAAACTGAAGGAAAAACAGTTGTAAAAGTTATTGTTGTTCCTAAAAAACTTGTTAACATTGTTGTTAAATAGAACAATAATTTATAAAAGAAAATGTCCTCCAAATTTTGGAGGACATTTTTTATTGACATATTAAAAATGTATTTATGTTTGGATAAATTAACCAATAACAGGAGGAACAAATGTTCTTGTAGCAAGTTCTTTATCAAGCATAAATAAAGCTTTTTTATCGTCACCGATAAGTTTTAAGTTAGCTAAAACTCCACCAACATTTGATTCTTCTTCAACTTGTTCTTTCAAGTACCAGTCTAAGAAAGATAATGCAGCTCTATCTTTTACTTCATCTGCTACATCCATTAAAGCATTAATTCTTGAAGTTACATATTCTTCGTGTTCCAAAACTTGTTCAAATACTTCTAATGGAGTTGTTCCTTTAATTTCAGGTTTTTCAATAGCTTCAAGTTTTACTTGTCCGTTGCGTTCAAACACATAATCGAACATACCCATAGCGTGTGCTCTTTCTTCTTGTACTTGAACATCAAACCAATTTACAAATCCAGGAAGATTTAAGTCTGCAAAAATTCCTTTCATTGCTAAATATAAATATTCTGAATATAACTCTTTGTTGATTTGGTCGTTAAATGCGTTTTCTAATTTTTTATCTAACATAATATCATCTCCTTTACTTTTCCATTGTATCAACAATAGCTTTTGCAAGTGTTTCTATTTCTTCTAATTGATTTTCTTTCAAAGTAGATTTCAAACTTACTTTGTTGCCTATGATTTCAATATTTTTTAATTGAGAAACTAAATCTGTCATAAGCTTTCCGGAAACAGGAGCCCAAGAGCCGTTTTCGATAATTGCAATCTTACGATTTTGAAGATTATGAGCAACTATATCGTGTAAAAGATTATCCATAGAAACAAATATTCCGTTGTTATAAGTTGTTGAAGCAAATACGATATGAGAATATTTGAAAGCGTCAGCTATGATATATGATTCATCAGTAACTGAGGTATCACAAATTTTGATATCTTTTACGCCTAATTCTGCTAATTTAGCAGCTAAAATTTCAACTGCATTTTGAGTTCCGCCATAAACTGAAGCGTATGGGATAAGTACAGATTGAATTTCAGGAGTATAAGTTGACCATTTCATATATTTATCGATATAAACATTTAAGTCTTTTCTCCAAATAAAACCGTGAAGTGGGCAAATCATTTTGATTTCAAGATTTGCAGCTTTTTTCAATAAAGCTTGAACTTGAGGTCCGTACTTACCAACGATATTTGCGTAATAACGTCTTGCTTCGTCCATATATCTATGTTCAAAATCAACTTCATCAGCATACATATTTCCGTCAATAGCACCGAATGTTCCGAAAGCATCTGCTGAGAATAAAATTTTATCTGTAGTATCGTAAGTTACCATAACTTCCGGCCAGTGAACCATTGGGGCAAATACAAATGTTAGGTTATGTTTACCTGTATTTAATGTATCGCCTTCTTTTACTATCATCAATCTTTCTTCAGGAATTTCAAAATCAAAGAATTGTTTTAGCATAGTTTGAATTTTTGCGTTACAAACAAGCTTTACATTAGGGAATTTGTGCAAAATTTCAGGAATTTCCGCACAATGATCAGGTTCCATGTGATTGATTACAAGATAGTCTAAAGTTCTACCGTTTAATGCTTTTTTCACATTTTCCATGAATTGATGAACAACTGCCTTATCGGCTGTATCTAAAAGAACTGTTTTTTCATCTAAAAGTAAATATGAATTGTAAGATACACCGATTGGTACAGGATATACACCTTCAAATAACGATAATCTTCTATCGTTTGCGCCGACTAAGAATAAATCTTCCGTAATTTTTCTTATATTGTACATTTTTTTCTCCTATTTTGCTTATATAATAGCACAAATGGGGGAATTTTTCCAAAACTGCTTTCAGAAATTATAAATCACTTTTCTATTAGAAAGTAGACACTCGGGTAATAGTATTCTTATTAAAATTTTAATATTCTATATAAACAAGGAGGCTAAATGGAAAAGGATTTTTATTTTTTATATTATGAATAAGCAAGAAATTTTCTTGTTGATATAAAAAATGTTTTAGGGTGTGATTTAGTATGAAAAAGTATATTTTACTCTTTTAATTTGTCGATACTTTCTGTCACACAAAAGTTAGAAACAAAATTCACTGTTCGTGTCCCCTAAGTAATGGGCAAATGTACAAAACCTTTAAATATAAACGCAATAAACTATGTAAATCTTGATTACTATTGAAATTATATGTTTCTAAACAGATAGAAAGTATCACATTTTTTTTAATCTATATGAGTGAAAAATTCTAAAATTTTATCGTTATATCTGTTGTCAACTGCACTAAATGGGAACACTTCGCCTGAAAATTCTTTTTTTATATAAGATAATGTGCTTTGAACTTTATTTTTTGATATGCAATCTGTTTTAGTAACTACAGTTATGATTGGCAGATTATATGCACTTACCCATTCACGCATTTGGTAATCATTTTTCTGAATTTCGTGTCTTGCATCGATTAGTTGAACAAGACATTTTATTTGTTCTCGTTTTAGTAAATATTCTTCTAAATACTTTTGCCATTTGTTTTGTGCTTCTTTTGACACTTTTGCATACCCATATCCCGGAAGGTCTGCTATAATAAACTGGTCAGAAAAATTAAAGAAATTTATCAATCTTGTTTTCCCCGGGGTATTTGATGTTTTGGCAAGTTTTCGGTTATTTGCCAAACCGTTTATAAATGATGATTTACCAACATTTGAGCGTCCTAACAGTGGAAATTCAGGCAGGTTAAAATTCGGACATTGGCTTAATTTTTCTGCGCTGATTACAAATTTAGCGTTCAAATAAGGTTTTGTTTTCATTTTGTAAGTGCCTTTTCTTTAGCTTCTTTCACTCGTTTTTTATAAAGTACGGTTTGGAATAGATTACACATTTTTTCATTATTCACAACTGTTAATTGTGTTTTGTTATTGACAAAATCTACATTAAACGATGATTCTTGATTAAAAATATTTGCTTGAATATTTACTATTTGAAACAGCCCCTCAGTTAAAATACTAAGAGGCTCTTTCAAAAATGTTTCAAATGTTTTTCTTATATCAAATTTTTTATTCATAATTTAATATATAATTTGTCTGGGATATTGTCTATTATATATTAGATTTAATTCTAAAATATATTAGATTTTTTGTTGGAATGCGTTAATTCTTTGAACTACAGCATTCTTATCATTTGCATTAGGTGACAATGCTAAGTATTGAGTATAATATTTAACTGCACCTTGGTAATTGCCTTCAGCTTCATAAGATTGAGCTTTCAATTTGGCAATTGATGGAGCATTGTGATAGAAGTCGATTGCTCTGTTACAATATTCGATTGCAGATGCGTAATTGCCTTCTTTGTATTCTCTTAAAGCAATTTCAAAGAATTCATTTGATTTCATTTCGCATAAGTCAATATAATGAATACCATTTGCGGCAATTCTATTATCAGGATCTGTCATAATAACTTTTTGCAAAGCTTTTCTTGCAGTTCTGAATTGTTTGTGTTGAACAAGAATTTCTGCTAAATATAATTCATCATCTATACTGTTTGCAAAATTAATTGCATTTTCAAATGTATATACAGCATCTTTTTCTCTACCCAATGACAAGTAAGCTTCACCTTTAATAACTGTATCCATCAAGCTGTTACTTGCAGATTGTACAATGTAATTAAGATTTTCTTCTGTTAATGCCATTTGGTGAGTAATCTTACCTAATTTGATTTTTGCTAAATGTAGTTTTAAATCATTAGGAGTTCTTTGGATTGCTTCATTAACATAATCGTAAGCTAAGTATACATCTTTGTTTGTTGTGAAATCATTACTATCTGCAGTATCTTTAGCCATTTCATAATAGGTATTTGCTAAACCGATAATTGCTTTGTTATTGTAATTTGCATCACCTAACAATCTTGAATAATATTCAAGAGCTTGTTGATATTTTTTTGTTTCCAAAGACATATTTGCAACTCTGTAAATACCTTCTTTATAGTTAGGATTTAAGATAATTGCAGTTTTTAATTCTTCCATAGCAAATTCATGATCTGCTCTTCTTTCATAAACTCCTGCCAAATTTATATAAGGACGAGAGTTTTCAGGTTTAACCAAGATTGCTTTTTTGAATGAATTGATAGCAGCCGGTTGGTTACCTTGTTTTAGGTATAATTCTCCTTGTAAGTTCCAAGCAGGTGAAGAATTAGGATTGATATGCAAGGAGTGGTTTAACCAAGTTAAAGCTTTTGTGTAATCTCCACGTCTTGCCTCTACTTGCCCCATATGGTACATAGAAGTAGGGTTGTGTGAATTGCATTTAATAGATTGAAGATAATATCTTTCAGCTTGATCTAAATCGCCATCTAACATTGCGATATTACCTAAATTGTCATAAGCAGGTGCGAATTGTGGATTATTTTTTAGTGCAACTTTAAATAAATCTTGAGCGTCTTTTTTGTTTCCTAACTTTAATGTTGCAACACCCATAGCGTTATAAGCTTGATAATATGTGCTATCAATACCAACAGCCTTTACAAATTCTTGAATAGCTGCATTTGAAAGGTTATCAATATTTTTGATATATTCAACGTCAGAAGATGTTTGACGCATTAAATATACTAAACCTTGTGCATAATGTAACTGTGCATTGTTAGGGTATTTTTTTAATAATTTATCTAATTCTGATTGCGCAGGTGCCAATTTATATTGCTTTGCCATTGATACCAGCTGTAAACCTTTAGCATTAAGATCATTAGGGTTTTTACTTAAAATTTCTTTTAATTTTTCATCAGCTGTTTCATAGTTGTTATATTCAATCATACGATTAATATCAACATAACTTTTTGAGACTTGAGCTTTTATAGGTTGGGCAGCAAACGAAGAATTTACACAGAATATAGAAACTGTCAATAGCATTGACGTAACTAATAATTTTTTACAATTCATGTTTTCACCTACTTTTTAACTTTTAACTATTCTAAATCTTCTAAAAGTATTGTATAATAGTTATTAGAAAAAAGCAATAAGGTAAATGGATGGTATTGAACTTAGAATCAAAACATGATTTAGAGGATTTTAAAACATATATTTTGGTAGAAAAGAACTTTTCTGAACATACCGCAAAGGCTTATTATGCCGATATTTTAGCCTATTTGATATGGCTAGATAATCAGAGGTGTGAAGATGTTAATTTTTCTAAAGTTAGGGAGTATTTACACTTTATTCAAATCTTCAATTACAAAAAGACTACCATTGCCCGTAAAATAGCTTCTATACGTACGTTTTACAGGTATTTACACCGTGAAAAAAAGATAGAAAATAACCCTGCAGAAAGCCTAATATCCCCTAAACGACCGAAATCTTTACCAAAATTCCTCACAATGGAGGAGATTGAGGACATTTTAAACAACATTAATATCGAAACTCCTGCCGGATATCGTAATCGTGCAATTTTAGAATTGTTATGGGCAAGTGGAATGCGAGTTTCAGAATTAAGCGGTTTAAATTTTGGCAATTTAAATCTTGAGAATAATGAAATTACTGTATTTGGTAAAGGCGCAAAGGAAAGAATTATTCTTATTACGGATAGAGCCAAAATGTATTTGCAAGGGTATATAGATTATGCAAGACCTTTAGTTGCAAAGGGTTATACATTAGAACCAATTACTGACACTACACCTGTATTTATCAATAAAACAGGTTATAGATTGCAAACCAGAATGATTCGTAATGTTATAAATGATATTGTTGAGAAAATTCAATTACCTAAAAAGGTTACCCCACATATGTTTCGTCATAGTTTTGCAACTCATTTGATAGAAAACGGGGCGGATTTGAGGGTTGTGCAAGAACTTTTGGGGCACGCAAGTATTTCTAACACTCAGATTTACACACATATTTCTATGCAGCACATGAAAGAAGTTTATAACGAAACTCACCCTAGAGCATAGTCAAAGGCTGTATACGATTGACGTGTTTAATTAAATATGTTAAAATTAGGATATAGGGTTGATGAGAATAATGAGTATGAATTTAAATAATAAAAAACATGGATTTACACTTTCGGAAGTAATGATTACGTTGTCATTGATTGGAGTTTTGGCAACGTTAACAATATCTACTGTCGGATCATCTGTTCAACAAAGAGCAAGGCTTGCTGAATTTAGAACAGCATATGCAAAAATGGATGCAGCATTAAAAAATGTCACAATGGATGAGGGTAAAGTTTATTCTTGTTATAAAGTACCTACAGCGGCAATGAAAAGGGATTTTGGGTTAAATATGGAAGGTAATCCTACCGAAAAGGGTACTGAATGTAAACAATTTATGGATGCGTTTAATAAAGCTATGGGCGTTACCCGCAGTTGTGAGAATGATCCGTTAAATGAGGGGTGTATTCCAAACAATTATCCTGCAGCTCCTTGGGGTAATTTAAATAGAGCGTATGTACTTGATAATAGTATGATAATTTTAACGAATAGTACTAATTATATGAAATTATTTGCTGTTGATGTAAATGGTCGTAAGGGACCAAATAAGTGGGGTCAAGATCTTTTTGCGTTCTCAGTAAGAGCATCTGATAGTGTATTGCTGAATAATAGAGTTTTTGTAACTAATGTTGCGCTTTTCCCACCTGATAATCCAAATAATTATGCTGTTGGTGAGGCTAGTAAAACTACCGAGCAAATGATAAAAGATTCATCTGGTATAATTGAATAAAGCTAATTTATTTTATTAAATTGGCTGTTTCATTAAACATTACCATATGAAAATCTGCGCTTGTCATATTGGGATTTTGTTTCATAAATTTTTTCACATCAAATTTGTTGAGGAATTTATCCAGTTTTTCGACAATTTTTGGGTTTGCTTCGTGTTCTGCTTTTAGGTTAGAAATGTAATTTCTTGTCATTGCAAGTACTTCTTCTTCTGTCAAAATTGGTAGTCCTCCAATTTTAACTTCGTCTTTTTCATCATTTTCAAGATATCGTTTTTCTTCTTCTTTTTGTTGTTCTTGTTGATGTTGACGTTTTTCTTGACCTGTTGAAACCGCAGATTCTATTCTTTGACCAAATGGATTATTTACAGAATTAAACATAGATGTCCTCTTTTGTTAGTTAAAATAATATGGCTTTTATATCGGTAACTTTATAAAAAACTTTAATATTTCAACTATTTGGAGGATTTTTTTATAAACTCATATAATAATCTTTTAGCAATTTTGTATCGGTTTCAATATTAGGGCTTTCGCAAACTAGGGCACCTTTTACATTGAAGGATTTTAGGGCTTTTAAAAGATCTTTATAATTCATGTCAGATTCTTCAAAGATAAGGTGGCATTTTTCACCTTTTTGAGTATACTCAATTCCGGCTAAATGTGCGTGGAAATTATTTAGAGCATAATCACCAAGTTCTGTACCTATTTTGTTTAAAATTTTACAAAATTCGTCATAGGTATTATATTCCCCTGCAGTTCTGGCATGAATGTGTGAAAAATCTATGCAAGGCAAAACTTGTTCAAATTCTTTTGATAATCTTATGATTTCCTCATAATCTCCCCATTGAGTAGGTTTACCTGTTGTTTCAGGTCTTACCCAAACTTTTATACCATATTTCTCAAGGGTATCAAGGATTTTTTTTGTTTGAGTTTTAACTTGTTGGAAAACGGTTTCTTTATCTTGTCCCATATAAAATGCAGCATGATAAGTTATACTGTATCCGCCAAAATCATTGGCTGCTTGGGCTGTTTCTACAATTCTTTGGACACTTGCGTCAATTTTTTCTTCTTCTTTTGAGTTTAAATTTATATAAAAAGGTCCGTGTGCTGTTAAAAGAAAATTCTTTTCTTTGGATATTTCTTTTAAGAATTGACGGTTTTCATCAGACATTCTAACACCATGGACAAATTCGACTTCCATCCCGTCTAAATTCATTTCTTCAAGTAGTTCAAATGCTTTTTTATATCCGCCTTTGCCTGTTGCAAGTGGCATTCCGGCTGTTAAAAAGTGTAGTTTTTCAGGTTTATAAAAGTTTTGCAAAATATCCTCCAATGTATACTCCAATGAGTCCTACGATAATACTTAGTAGTAAATATATACTTGCTATAATAAATTGATTATTTTTAATCATTTCTAATATTTCAAGCGAAAAAGTGCTAAATGTTGTTAAACCTCCACAAAAACCAACTGTTAGAGCAAGTTTTAGTGCAGGATTAGCTTGAAATTTTTCAATAAAATAAATGTATAAAAATCCTAATATTGTGCAGCCAATAATATTAACGACGAAAGTTGAAATAGGTATATTTGTTTTTAAGTTTTGAATAAAGAACAATCCCGTAAGATATCTTGTTACAGCACCAATTCCACCACCTATAAAGACTGCCAAAATATTTAACATTATACTTTTACCTTAACAAGTGATTCTAAAATATCGCAAGCATCTGCAACAAGTTTTGAACAATGTTCTTTTCTTGCGCTTCCTTCAAGTCCTGCACAAAGTACTCTACAACAAGTTACTTTGTTTTTCTTTTTGAATTCTTCTATAAATTTTGCGGCTTTTTCTCTTCCTAATAGAGGATTAGAAAATTTGTTATTTCTTCCAAAAAGGTAGCCAAGAACCATTTGAGAAGAAGTAACAGTTCCACAAGCACAGCCTGATGACATTCCGCCTGAAAATGTTGTAGCGCAAGGTAATAGTTCTTTATCACATAAACCTTCGTCAATACAAGCCTGTATTACGGATTCTGAACATGAATATCCGTTTTTAAAATATTCTAAAGCTTTTTCTTTTATCATTTTTCTTTCCTTTTTTTTTAAAATTAATTTCTTACATAAAAATAAGCTGATGTCAAAAGTTTAGTTGGATTATCTCTTGAATAAACTTTCATAATATAAGCACCGGTTTGATTTAGTACTATATAATTTGTGTAATAATAAACTTGTTCATCTCTTATTTTAACCGTTTTGCCCCAAACCAGTTCATACCCGAGTCTTTCTTGTTTGTCGCCTCCGACTTTGACAATCTGGATTAAAAGTAGTTTTGATTGAACAGGTTTTGGCAATGTTATGAGGTAATTTATTTTATCTCCGGGTCTAAAGACATTTGTGTTGCTGTTTGAGGTGATTGTTTCAGGTGTAAAACTATGTTTGTTAAATAATACAACTGATTTTTCACTGTTGCACGCGCAGGTAAATATCGTTAATAATAACGTAAATGCTAATAATAAAAATGTCTTTTTCATGTTTTATTTTTGAAGCTGCTTAATTTTTGTTTGAACAGTGTTTATCATATTTTTATCGTTATTGTATTTTGTAAATAGCTTATAATTCTTGATAGCTTCTTCAGTTTTGCCTTGCTGTTCCAGTGCAAGACCCAGTGCATAATATGCATATCCGAAGTTGTAATTTGAATCTAGTGAAATAACTTTTTCAAAACTTTTTTGAGATTCAATCAAGTTATTTTCATTTGCATAAGCTAATCCTAAGTTAAACCAGCCATCTGTATAATCAGGATTTACAATTATAGATTTTTGGTAATAATTAACAGCTTTTGTATTATCCTCTTTTAATTTGTATATATTTCCAAGTTTTAATAATGTTACAGCATCATTTGGTACAAGTTGCAATGCATCTTGGTAATTTTGAACAGCTGCATCATAGTTATTACTTTTATAATTTTTATCACCTGAAGCAATCAATTCTTCATTCTGTTTTGAAACAGCAGAAGCTGAAGGTGTTACTGTTTCAGTTTTTTGAGTTTTTGCTTTTGTATCACTTGTCGCAGTTGTGGTTGCAGGTGTTTTGTCAACTTCATCAATAGTTAAATTGATAGATGGTAAATCACCTTTGTTTGCACCTTGAGTTTGTTGAACTGTAACTTTTGGTTTATATAGTGATGAAATAAATTCACTATATTCAGCAGAATATGCAGTTTTGTCAGGATCTATAGAAATAGCTTTTTCATAATTTTCAGCAGCTTTTGTGTTATCTCCTGTTGCTCTGTATGCTTTTGCTAATCCATAGTATACATAGCCATCTGTATATCCGTCTTTGATTGCAGTTTTGAAATCCTCGATTGCATTTCCGTAATTTTTAGTTTCAATAAGTTTATGACCTCTTGCAACTCGTGCACTGTTTAAGTTGTCTTTTATTGTTTTATCATTCTTGACAGGTAAAAGATCTTCATACATTGAAATAGCTTCATCATATCTTTTTAATGCATGTAGAGCTAATGCTTTATTTACCTTCAAATTATAATCATCCGGTTGTGAAACTAGTATAATATCATAATATTTCAAAGCGTTTGCGTAATCTTTTTTATTATGATAGCAAAGGGCGATATCTTTTTTTAGATTAATATCGTTGTTGTCTTTAGTTTCAGCTATCAAATAATTTTCTAAAGCTTTATCGTAGTTGCTTAGAGTTTTATAGACATTAGCAATATTTTTATATCCGTTAATGTCATTTGGAAAAGCTTTAATATACATATTATATTGAGATATAGCTTCAGTATTTTTGTTCATATCAGCAAGTAAGTTTGCATAATCAAGGCGAACTGTGTTCAAATTTGGAACTTTGGCTAATACGATTTGATATTGTTCATAGGACATATCGTTTTTGCCAAGATCTTGGTATGCCTGAGCTAATCCTAAGTGCGCAGAATAATTTTCATTATCAAGACCAATAGCTTTTTCAAGCATTTCAGCTGCTTTTTCAGCTTCGTTGTTATTTAATAATGCTAAACCGTATTGTGAAAAATCTTTGAATGTGTCAGGATTTTTGTCATATAAAAATTTATATTGTTTTACGGCATTATCATAATCTTTTACGGCATAATATGATGCTGCAAGATTTTCTCTTGATTCTGTGTGTTGAGAATATGTATCTAAAAATGTGTTATAACTTTTTATTGCACCGTTGTAATCGTGTAATTGATATTGAACGTTTGCAATATTAAAATAATTGTACTTGTATTCAGGGTAAATATCTAAGGCTTTTTCATAAGCTTTTAGAGCTTCTTTATAATTTCCTTGATTTTCGTAAATGCTTCCGATACTTATATAAACAAAGGCATCATCCGGTTTAAGTTCTATAACTTTTTTGTATGTTTCAAGAGCTTTTTGGCTATCATCTATTTCAGAATACAAGCCTGCCAATTTTGTATAAACCATAGCATCTGCGCCTGGCAATTTTATTGCTTGTTCAAGTTTTTCTATTGCACCTTTCAAGTCTTGTTGATGTTCGGCACTGCATGCTTCTTGATAAAGTGCACTTGCCTCAGGTGACATCTGTGCAATAGCAGGCATTGCACAAAACATAAATGTTGAAACCAAAATAGTTGTTAATAAATGCTTTCTAATTTTTTTGCTCCTCAAAATTTTTTCTTATTTTAACATAAAACTTATACCTGTGTAAAGCTATCAGAATATATTGTTTTATTCAATAGTACTGTAGCTGTTTTAATAATATTTTGCTCATCAATATTATTTTTGTCAAATTTTATATCTTCTAAATCTCCAAAATTTTTCATCATTTCTGCAAGATTTAAATATAATTCGTCAACTTTTGAAGTTGGAGAATTTTTATCAAGCATGTTAAAAATTCTGACTAATTCTTCATCTTTAGCATCCATAATTACAGCATCTAAACCTGCTCCATATGCTAAAGTTCCATATACTCTGTTTAATAACGGACGTAAAGTTTTTGGAGTACCATTTGAAATGTTTGATAACCCTATGATTGTGTTTACACTTGGGTCAAAACTTTCTTTAATCATTTTTATTGTATTTAATGTTTCAACACCTTGGGCTTGATCTGCTTGAATTGGTAACACTAACGGGTCAAAATAAATTTTATTATGACTTATTTCTTTTTCCATACATTTTTCATATATTTCAAAAACTATTTCCAATCGTTCGTCTGCAGTTTTAGGAATTCCTGTTTGTTTAGATAATGTAAGTGCAATAAGGTTACATTGGTTTTCTGCGGCACAATCTGTTAAGGTTTCTAACTTTTCAGAATCGTTTGTTGTGCTGTTGATAAAGCAATTTTGTGAATTTTTTACAAGTTTTAACCCCTCGACAATTGCATTTTGGTTTGTAGAATCAAATGAAATATCTTGTCCTTGTACAAGAGGAACTAACCATTCAAATATCTTGTCAAGTTTCCCTCTGGCAGGACCGATATTTAAATCTACGCAGTCCATTTTTTCTTGAATTTTTATCAAATTTTTAACAAAATTTTCATCTCTGTTTTCAAGTGCTTCTCGGACTGTTTTTGAGATTATATGTATGTTTTCACCAATTAATTTCATAGAAAAAGTTTAACATAAAAATGCAAAATTTTAAACAAAATTTCTTTTAATTAAATCTAAGTTTATTAAAACAAATCTCCTTAACAAAATTTTACATTTAAAAATACCTTTACAGCTAGCAAAAATTTCTTGCAACGTGCTTTATAGGTAGTAAAACCATGGAAAATATGTTATAATTAAAGTGGGGTTCTGTTTAGAATATTAAAAAAGTGTAAAAAGGAGTAGGTTCTATGTCAACATCAGTTACGGAAAAGGAAACACAAAAAGTAAAATCCAAATTCAATGATGAATTTGAAAACTATTTAAAAAATCAATGTGCAAAAACAACTTTTAATGGTACCGAGATTGAATCATTTTCTTGGTATAAAAAAGTTCTTGGTCTTATGTAATTACATAAGGTATTATCCTCACTTTCAAACTATCCGACCTTAGGAGGTTAGGGTCGGTTTTTTGTAGTGAGTTTTGCAAAAATTTTGGCAATTTTACAATATAAAATTTTTTAGATATAATCTTTGATATGAAAACCAGAGATAATGTAAGAAATTTTTGTATAATTGCCCACATTGACCATGGAAAATCTACTCTTGCGGATAGATTGCTTGAAAAAACCGGTACGGTTGCAAAGCGAGATATGCAAGAGCAGTTACTTGATTCTATGGATATTGAGCGTGAACGTGGGATTACGATTAAATTAAATGCAGCGCGAATGAATTATAAGGCGGCTGATGGCAAAGATTATGAGCTAAATTTAATCGATACTCCCGGACACGTTGATTTTTCTTACGAAGTTTCAAGGTCTTTAGCAGCTTGTGAAGGTGCATTGTTAATTGTCGATGCAACACAAGGTGTTGAGGCTCAAACTTTGGCGAATGTTTATTTGGCAATTGAACAGGATTTGGAAATTATCCCTGTTATAAACAAGATTGATTTACCTTCTGCTGATGTAGAGCGTGTAAGACAAGAAATTGAAGAAATACTCGGAATTGATGCATCTATGGCAATTCCTGTCAGTGCTAAAACAGGTGTTGGTATTGATGAAGTTTTGGAAGCTGTTGTTAATTATATTCCGGCTCCGGTTGATAATTCCGATAAACCTTTAAGAGCTTTAGTTTTCGATAGTGTTTATGATCAGTATTTAGGTACGGTTTGTTATTTTAAGATTGTTGATGGAAGTATCGCGCTTGGTGATAAAGTTAAGTTTATGGCTTCGGGGAAAGAGTATGAAGTTATTGAACTTGGTTATCAAACCCCGACAAGAGTTCCTGTTAAAAAATTAACTTGTGGGGATGTTGGATATTTTGCAGGTTCTATCAAAGAATTGACGCGTTTTGTAGGTGATACAATTACTCATATTGAAAACCCTGCAAAAGAACCGTTACCTGGATATAAAGAAGCTTTGCCAATGGTATTTTCAGGTTTGTATCCTGTTGATAATGAAGATTATGGCGATTTAAAAGAAGCTTTAGAAAAATTAAAACTTAATGACAGCAGTATTACTTTTGAACCTGAAACATCAAGTGCATTAGGTTTTGGTTTCCGTTGCGGATTTTTGGGTATGTTGCATATGGAAATTGCGCAAGAAAGATTGGAACGTGAATATAATCTTTCATTGGTTACAACTGCTCCATCTGTAGTTTATAAGGTTCATAAAACTAATGGTGAGGTTGTCGAAATTGATAATCCTGCAAATCTTCCTGCGGCGCAATATAGAGATTATATAGAAGAACCTTATGTTAAAGTTCAGATAATTACCCCGAATGAATATGTCGGAACATTGATGGATTTAGCTCAAACAAAACGTGGTATTTTTATCAATATGACATATTTGGACAAGGTTCGTGTTGATTTAGCTTATGAAATTCCTTTGAGTGAAGTTATTACTGATTTTTATGACCAGTTAAAATCAAGGACAAAAGGATATGCAAGTTTGGATTATGAATTTAGCGAATATAAGCGTTCAAAACTTGTGAAGTTAGATATCATGTTGGCAGGTGAAGTGGTCGATGCTTTGTCTGTAATTTGCCATGAAGATAGTGCATTTTATATCGGACAAAAATTAACGGCTAAGTTAAAAGAAATTATACCAAGACAGTTATTTGAAGTTCCTGTACAGGCTGCCATAGGCGGAAGAGTAATTGCAAGAACTACAATCAAAGCTATGCGTAAAAATGTACTTGCTAAATGTTATGGCGGTGATATTTCACGTAAAAGAAAACTTCTTGAAAAACAGAAAAAAGGTAAAAAACGAATGAAATCCGTTGGTAGTGTGGAAGTTCCTCAAGAAGCTTTCATGGCTGTTCTTAGTCTTGATGAAGATTAAATAATTCTTTTTCTTTTGCAATCATAGAAGCATCAAGTCTATTTCTTACTCCAAGTTTACGTATAATAGATGCAACGTGTGCTTTTACTGTGTGATGAGTGATCATTAGTATGTCAGCAATTTCATTGTTTGTTAAGCCTTGCATAACATATTTTAGGACTTCTAATTCTCTTTCTGTCAAGGCTTTTTGTTTAATTTGTGTGTTTTTCTTTTTCACTTTCCTTTTATCCTTTCCAGTTTTATATTAGCATTTCTAGTCCATATTACTATTAGCCTTGTGGCTATTTTCAGAGTGTATTTAAAAATAATGTTAAGAAATTGTAACATTTTGTTTCTTAAAAGCAATTATTTAAACTTGAAATACTTTATATATATACAAGATGGAAAATCAAATTAACAGGATGATTATGATAACAAACTAAAAATAAATGAATTAAAATCATTTAGAGTATGTGAGTACAAAGAGGAGATTCGACAGATGGGAACACAAGGAATTAACGGTAATGATGCATTTAGAAGTTTTGGTTTTGGTTCTGTAGGAAGAACACAACAAACAGCACACACAGCAAAAGCATCTGAAGTTGTATCAAAAGCACCTATAGAATTTAAAAACACAATAGATAGAAAAGATTTGGATAATATCAATCCATACGGAGTAACATTCTCAACTGTAAGTGCAGTTGATAAAGAAATTGCAGTAAATACAAACAATGAATTGAAACGTTTGGGTTATACTTATCAAGTGACGGGAAATCAAGTAGCAAGCGTATCAAAAGGTATGAATGAGGTTGTTCTACCTGGAATGCAATCAGCATCTGATTACGCAGTGGAATTAGGAGTTCGTGATCCAAAAGGACCATTTGCAGAATTGTTTGCATAGTTTGGTAAATTAGATTACTCACATACATTGGCCGGTCTATTTAGACCGGCCTTTTATTTTATGTTAAACTTGGGTTATGAAAGAATTTGATTTTTATATAGTACCGACACCTATCGGAAATTTGGGTGATATAACATTTAGAGCAATAGAAGTTTTGAAATCTGTTGACTTGATAGCTTGCGAAGACAGTAGAGTTACTCAAAAATTATTAAATCATTTTGATATAAAGACAAAATGTGTTTCTTATCATAAATATAACGAAAAAGAACGTCTTTCACAGATTATTGAAATTTTACAAAGCGGTAAGAAAATGGCATTAGTTTCTGATGCAGGAACTCCTTTGGTTTGTGATCCTGGGTCTGTGGTTGTAAAAGAGTTAAGACAAAGAGGATTTTCTATAACTTCATTACCTGGTGCGTGTGCTGTAACAACTTTTCTTTCTCAAATTTCACGCGATAGTGAAAAGTTTTCATTTGTTGGATTTTTACCTAAAACAGAAAAACAAATTCAGGATATTGTAAATGAGCATAAATTGGAAGATATGGTTTTTTATGAATCTCCAAACAGAATTGTGCAAACTTTGAAAATTATTAACAAAGTTAGACCAAATGTAGAGGTTGCATTTGGGCGAGAGCTTACAAAAGTTTTTGAAGAAGTAGTGGTTGATAAAATTGAAAATGTTATTGAACATTTAGAAAATAATGTTTCGAAAGGTGAATTTGTTGTTATGATTTTTAGGGATAAAAATCAGACAGAATTTTCTGATATTGAAGATAAGATAAAATGCTTGCAGAATAAAGGTTTTAGTGCCAAAGATATTTCTGTAATTTTATCTGAATTGTATGGTGTAAATAAAAATAAAATTTATAAGGTTACAGTTGGTAAATAGTTGTAAAAATTTTGTACTTTTTAAAAAATTTATGATACAATTTTGCTAGGAGAATAGTGAGAGTTTGTAAGGAACAAAATTCTTGAAATTTAGAAATATTATAAAGCAACTCGTGTTATCCGTAATCTTGGTTATGATGGCACAAAACGTTAGTTTAGCTGTTGATGATGTATGGGGAGGAATGGGCTTATCCGACGAAGCTATACAGTATAACAACAACTACGCTAATACTGTCTTTGATAAATATACCAATTATACAAACTCAAATACTCCAGAATATACTCAGGGCAAATATCCTACCGACTTAAGCTCTGGGTCTGTCACTACTTCAGAATCCGCTGATAAAGAAAAAAGAACAATTAAAAATATAGAATTTTATGGCCTTAACTCCATTTCTCCTCAGGAATTGACCGATAAAATGCAAATGAAAGAGGGCAGTGAATATTCACGTGAACTTTTGCAAGCCGATTTGAAAACTATTTATGAAACCGGTTACTTTACAGAAAAAATGAAAGCTATACCATCGAAAAATGATGATGGAACAGTCACTGTAAAGATTGTTGTGGAAGAAAATATTCCTGTAAAAGATTTCACTGTTGAAGGTAACACTGTTGTTCCTATTGAAGATATTTTGGCTACTTTAAATGATATGAAAGGAAAGCCTCAAAATATCACAAAATTGAATGCTGCGATTGCGCAAATTCAAGAGTTGTACACCTCAAAAGGTTATATTTTAGCCAGAGTAGATTCTGTTACTGATGATCCTGACGGTACGATTAATATTAGTATCAAAGAAGGTATTATTGACAAAATTATGATTGAGGGTAACGAAAAGACAAAAGATTATATTGTTGCCCGTAATATTTTGACAGAGCCTGGCATGATATATAACGAAAATCTTATAAAAGAAGATTTGGTAAGATTATATGCAACTCAGGCTTTTAAAGATGTAACAAGAGAAATTGAACCTAGTGATGAAGTTCCTGATGCGTATGATATTACAATCAAAATTCAAGAACAGAGAACTGCAAGTATTTCAATTGGTGGTGGTATTGATACTGTTACAGGTTTGTTCGGGTCTATGGGAATTTCTGAAAATAATTTCCGTGGCAGATGTGAAAGATTATCTTTAACAGGTTTGGTTGGTACAGGTGTAATCTTGAACGATTCATCAGTTAAAGATCACATGAATATCCAAGCGGAATTAAGTTACTTCAAGCCGTATTTCTTTAATGCTGATACTTCTTTAAATAATAGAATATTCTTTAGAGATTTTGGTTCATACCAAGTTCCGTTGGCTATTGAAAGAAGATATGGTATAGAAGCTACAGTTGCTCACAGATTAAAGAGAAATCGTCATGCTACAGCATCATTTAGTTTAGGTGTTGAAAATATTGACGTATCTGAAGGTGATTTTAACGGAATTTACAAATTATATCAAAGATACAATGTTCCGATTTCAGAACGTGCTAAGCAGTTAGAAGGCGGATTGTTCTTGTCATTAAGCCCTGCATTAATCTATGATACAAGAGATTCTGCAACAGTAACAAGACACGGTACAATGGCAAGTTTGAGATTTGACGAAAATCTTGGCTTGAATGGATTTGATAAAACTAACGGTAAGTTAACAGGTATGATTAAACAATATATTCCTGTTGGTAAGAAGTCATCATTATCATTCACAGCTAAAGGTGGCGGTGCAATTCATGGTGATATTCCGGAAGTTATGGCATATCGTTTAGGTGGCCCGTATACAGTTAGAGGTTTCAAGATGAGTGGTGTAGGTACAGGTAACGCATTCATCATGGGTTCTGCTGAATTTGCAACACCAATTCCGTTCTTGGATAGAACAAGAATTGCGTTCCTTAATAACTTAAGATTTACAGTATGGGTTGATGCAGGTAAAGTATTTGATGGTACAGTTTCAGATACAATATACGACAGACCTATGTACGCTGTATCTGCCGGTGTTGGTTTGAAAGTTTACATTCCTGGAATGGGACCATTGTCAATCGATTATGGTATTCCGCTTACAAATCCGGGTGATAACGGATCTTCTAACGGATACTTTACTTTTGGTGTAGGAGACTTATTATATTAGTATAAATAACTTATAGGAGGTACTATGAAAAAATTGAAATTAATGGCAGTGCTTTTAGTCGCTGGATTTACTATTTCTGTTGGTTCTCAAGCTAATGCTGAAGTTGGATATTTAAATTATCAAAAAGTGTTAGATAATTATCCTGCTGCTCAGCAAGCTGTAAAAGAAATTGATGCTAAAAGTTTAGAATTGCAACAATATATGGTTGATAAGGAAAAACAATATAAGGCATTGGATACTCCGTTGAAAAAACAAAACTTTGAAACTCAAACAGCTACTGAATTTAATGCAAAACAAGAAGCTTTGTATAAATTGAGAAGTTCAAAAGAAACTCAAATTTTAAACCAAGTTCAAACAGCAGCAAAAGCTGTAATGGTTGCACAAAAATTAGATGCTGTTTTATCAGATCAAGTTGTTTTTGTTGGTGGTGTTGATATTACAGATTTAGTTATCCAAAAGTTAAAAGGACAATAGATCTGAGCATTTAGTTGATAAAAATGTTAAGTATGCAAGTGATTGAGTTAATTGGCATAAATATTAATAAGATCCCAAAATAACAAAATCACTTCATTACTTAATAACTTATTGTTGATTTTTAAAAGAGGCAGATATGAACTATTCACAAGACGGAACGCAATATCATATTGGGTTAAGAGAGGGTGATGTCGGAAAATATGTTATACTTCCGGGAGATCCAAAAAGATGTGCAAAAATTGCTCAATATTTTGATGATGCAAAATTAGTAGCTGACAGAAGAGAATTTGTTACATATACAGGATATTTAGATGGTGAAAAAGTTAGTGTAACATCAACAGGTATTGGAGGCCCTTCTGCATCTATTGCAATGGAAGAACTTGTGAAAGTTGGAGCGGAAGTTTTCATTAGAGTCGGCACTTGTGGCGGTATGGCTTTAGATGTTAAGGGTGGCGATATTGTTATCGCAACGGGTGCAATTCGTATGGAAGGTACAAGCAAAGAGTATGCCCCTATTGAATTTCCTGCGGTAGCTAATTTAGAGGTTACAAATGCATTGGTTCAGGCTGCAAAAAATCTTGATTATACATATCATACGGGAATTGTTCAATGTAAGGATTCATTTTATGGACAGCATAATGCTGAAAATATGCCTGTAAGTTATGAGTTGCAAAATAAATGGGAAGCTTGGAAACGTTTAGGATGTTTAGCATCTGAGATGGAGTCTGCGGCATTATTTGTTGTTGCAAGTTTTCTAAAAGTTAAAGTTGGTTCTGTATTTTTAACAGTTGCAAATCAGGAAAGAGAAAAACAAAATTTAGATAATCCTGTTGCACATGATACGGAAAAAGCTATAAAAACCGCAATCGAGGCAATAAAAATATTAAAAAAAGGATAAACAATTATGTATAGAAAAAATAGGATGGAATATGTTATAAAAACGTGTTCAGGAGAAGATGCTCAAGAGTTGCAAAATCTTCTTAATGAAATGTCTATGAATGGTTGGGATTTATACAGTATGCATGATGTTGGGGATGAAGAAACAGGTTCTCAATTGAATTGTATTTTTATGCGTGAGGCAAAATCTGAAAATCCTTCTGAAAGTGACATAATTAGTATATCTGATTTTAAAAGCCAAATGGAGAAAATGCTTTCTCCAAAAATGACTGAATATGAACAATGTTTAGAAATTCAATCTAAAATTAGAAGAGAAAAAGAAAAAATTAATAAGATTAAAGCAGAATTAGAAGGTGAGGCACCGGCTTCAGTTTCCAGAAAAAAACTTAATGATAAAATTTCAGCAGGGCTAAAAGAGTTAGAAGATTTAAAAGCTCAATTAAACAAAGCAACTTCACCTGATTTAATGTATTCAAAATTGCACGAAGAAAAATTAACCATATATCTAAGTGAAGAACTTTTAGGATTTGTAGATTCAGATAGAAAAAATACAGGTGAGGAATTAGTTGCAGAAACTGTAAGAACTCGTTTAAAATTAACGGAAGAAAACGGTTATGTAATTCCAAAAGTTGTGTTTAAAGATGATGAAAATTTAAGTTCTTGCGAATTTAGTATAAGAATACGCGGAATGGAAGTTTTTAGAGCCGGAGTTTGTCCTGGATATTTGATGTTTTATTCTGATGAATTGCATTTGGAACATAAAATTAAAAATTCTGTATCTGCAGTAGATGAGATGACAGATAGAAAAGTAATTTGGATAGAAAAGGATAAAGCAAAAGATTTTTGGCAAAAAGGTGTTAGTGCTTCTGAATATATTGCAAAGGCTTTAGAGTATGTTGCAATTAAATATGTTGATGATCTTTTAGATTATGATGATATTGATAAATATTTAGAAGTTGTAGAAAAGGAAAATGAATTTTTAATAGAAAATATTATACCTGATTTGTTAACTTATGCTGATATCAAGTATATTTTGACAAGTTTGATAAAGGAAAGAGTTTCAATTAAAAATATCACATATATTTTTGAAAAGATTAATGATTTTGCTGATGAAGGAAGCAAGGCTGATATATTGAATAAGTTGAGATTAACATTAGCAAGACAGATTTGCAGAAATTATGTTAACGAAGATGGTGAAACAATTAGTGCATTTGAACTTTCTGAAAAAACTTATTCTGATATTGTTTTAAGTTGTGATGAAAGTGACGAATCATTAATTAAAATTGACGGAACTTTAGCTGAAAAATTGGCTGAAAAGATTAGAAAAAAGGCAAAAAGGTTAAAGATTTATAATCCTAAACTTGTTGTACCTATGGAATATAGACAGATATTTTTCACAATTTTATCATTATATTTGAATAACATTACAGTTTTATCTCAAGAAGAGATTGGATGTTCATTCAAGATTGATAGTTTGGGTGAAATATAATTTTATAGAAAATTTTTCAAAAAATTAGTCAATTTGGTTAAAATTTGAATGGATTTTTTGTGGTTTTGTTCTTTTATTGGTAAAAACATATCAAGGTTATCTGCAAGAAAATAATCCATTTGAGTATTTGAATTGATACAAGTATCCAGATATTTGTTTATGTCCTTTGATTGAGAAATAAATCCGCATTTTTTATAGAAAATATGTGGTGGATTTGTTCTATCATAAATTCTGCTTGCAATTAGGTGAACTCGACCTTTGCAATTGTATTTTTTACTTTCGTTTTTGGCAAGTTCTATAAAAGCTTTTCCAAAACCTTGGTGGTGATTTTCTGTTGAAAGATAATTTATGAAAAATGATTTGTAGGGGTGTTTATATGGATAAAATCTTTTGGCAGGATTTGCATATTTCATTGGTGCAGCTATCATTGTTCCACTAAATTCTCCGGTTATTGTATTTACTGCATTGTATTGAAATGCCGGATATATAAGGCGTCTTGAATATTCGTCGTGGATAGAGTTTTGAATAAGGGTTTTACTTTTATAGAATAATTTCTCCGGAATATTTTTTATTGGTTTGGTTAGTAAAATTGATTGCATAAGAAAAGATTATTTTCCTCCGTTTAGCAAGTATTTACACCATAAAAATTTTTTTTGAATAAATTCCAGAAATTTATTTTTATTTTGCAGTGGTGGATAATACATATTAGCTATTTCAAAATCACGGTGAGTAGCATTTTTCTTGTGTGCTATAAATTTATCAAGTTTTTTATTAATAGCTGGAGTAGTTGTATTCATTCCGAATTTTCTATAAAAAATGTGAGGAATTCTATTTGGCATAAAACTCGTATCTGCGGTTAGGTGAAAGTTTCCATTACAACCTATTTGTTTACTATGTTTAATTGCAAAGTTTAGCATAGCAGTTCCATAACCTTGACCAGAGCAATTGGAACTTAAAAACCATATATATAAAGACGGAACATTTATTTTCCCATCACGTTCTATAAGTTCAGGGTAACATCTCATTATGGCACGATTATTAGAACCTTTTTTTGTTGAAAACATAACAAATTCTTCGGCATATTGACCATAAATATCACGAGCTGTTCCATAAATGAGTTTGTCAGGTAATTTCTTTATTTGATTATATTTTAGGGGTGGAAATTTTAATTTTGAGATGTTCATAGTTGTATTAAAACTTCTAAATTTTATTTTTGCTATTTAGTTAATATATTTATAAAATATCACTTAGATAAGGAAATTGTCGAAAGAGATTAAAGTGTTTTGATTCGGTGTTTTCATCTGTATTTTTTATAATATACATCGGAATATCCATTGGACAGTGACCTTGTTCAACTTGTTTATGATTTTTTATACAATCATCAATATATTTTTCTGTAAGTTTTGAGTATTTGTTAAACTTAAAGCCCATTTTGCGATAGAAAATATGTGGAGGATTTATTTTGTCAAAGCGAGAAGAAGATATCAAATGTAAGTTTCCAAGACAAAAATTTCTAAGACTTTCTTTTTTCGCAATATTTATAAACGTTGTTCCAACATTTTTATTCCTATTAAATGCCATAAGAGATTTTATAAAAAAAGATTTATAAGAATCTGCGTGCGGTGAAAATTGACGATTAATATCATAAATAGTTTCAGGATATGCAATCATTTCTCCGACTATTTGACCTTGTTTATTCGCCATTTTGTATACAAAAGCTCCGGTGTTTTTGGATTTTGTTTTATAGGTTAAATAGTTTGTTATTTTTATTTGTTTTATAGGTGGTAATTTTAACATTATGTTTTGGTATAAACCTTATGAAAAGTATTTTTTGCTATTGATTTTTTATTGTTAAAAAATTATAAAAATCAATCATAATTATTATTTTAGTATTATAATTATTAGAAGAAGAGTAGATATAAATAGTAGGGAATATAATTTTGAAAAAGAAATACCATTTTATCGCCATTGGTGGCGTAGGGATGAGCGGATTAGCAAAATATTTATTGCAAAAAGGATTTGAAGTTTCAGGTTCTGATATAAATGATAGTAAATATGTTCAAAAGGTAAGAGAATTAGGTGCAAAAGTTTATATTGGACACGATGAAAATAATGTGCCTGATGATTGTATAGTTGTTGCAAGTACGGCAATAAGAGATAATAATCCTGAAATACAAAAGGCAAAACGTTTAGGACTTCCAATATGGCACAGGTCAGATTTGTTGGCTGAAATTGCTAAAGATGAAAAATATTTTATCGGATTTTCAGGAACTCACGGTAAAACTACAACAAGTGGTTTATGCTCTTATGTATTAGAAAAGGCAGGGTTAAAGCCATCTTATGTTGTAGGAGGTATGATTCCGGAACTTGATACAAATGCCAATGCTGCACATGATAAGTTTTTTATCGCAGAACTTGATGAAAGTGATGGAACTATTGTTAAATATTCACCAAATTTAGTTGTTGTAAACAATTTGGAACCTGATCATTTAGATTTTTACAAAAACGGTTTGGAATCTATTTTGGAAACATTTGAGGTCTTTCTTTCAAATTTGAGAGAAAACGGAATTGTACTTGCTAATACTGATAATGAAGGTGTTAAAAGATTAGTAAAATATTTTTCTGAAACTCCACTTGCACATCATGCAAAATTTGTTACATATTCAATTGGCGGGAATACAGATTATTGTGCCAAAAATATTGATTATGCCGAAGATTTTACAACTTTTGATATTTTGTATAAGGGTGAAGTTCAAACAAGATTAAAAATTTGTCTTAAAGGTGTTCATAATGTTTATAATTCACTTGCTGTATGGGCAAGTTTGCATCAAGCAGGTGTTGATATGAGTTTAGTAAATCCATATTTTGCAACATTCTGTGGAATGGGAAGAAGATTCCAAAAAGTTGGGGAGTTTAACGGAATTTCTATATATGATGATTATGCGCATCACCCAACTGAAATTAAAGCTACATTATCATCATCAAGATCATTCAAAAATAAAAATATTATTGCAGTTTTCCAACCTCACAGATATACAAGATTGCAAAATTTGTGGAATGATTTTATGAAAGCTTTTAATAAAGTTGATAAAGTTATTGTGACAGATGTTTATGCTGCAAGTGAAGATCCTATTGAGGGAGTTAATTCACAGGCTTTTGTTAATGAATTAAAAGAAAAAATTGATATTCCGTGTGAATATTTGCCTGGCAGTATAAAAGAAGTTGCACAAAAATTGTATCCTGAATTAAAACAAGGTGATATTGTTATTGGCCTTGGCGCAGGAACAATTACTAACTTAGGCAAAGAATTATTGACTTTGAGTAAGGAGAAAGCAGGAGTTGGTAATTAATTGTGAAAAAAACTTTGATATAAAAAGATTAACTTCATTTAAAATTGGCGGAAAAATTGGTGAAGTATTTTTACCTGAAAATATTGATGAATTTGAGCAAATTTTGAAGGAAAATAATAACATCAAAGTTTTTGGAAATTTGTCTAATACTTTGATTTCAGATGACGGATATGACGGTAAAATAATACTTACCAGAAATATGAAATCTGTTACTATTGATGGGAATAAAGTCTTAGCAGATGCTGGGATAAGAGGTCCAAAGTTAGCGCAAGTTGTTTGCGAAAAAGGACTTTCGGGTTTAGAGTTTATGATTGGATTTCCGGGGTCTGTAGGCGGCGAAGTTTATATGAACGCTTCAGCTAATTCTCAATCTGTTAGTGACAAATTAAAGTATGCAATTTGTTATTCTCAAAATGAAGGAATTATGAAACTTTATAATGATGAAATGAAGTTTCGATATAGATCTTCTCGTTGTCAGGATGAAGATTTGATTGTTCTTCAGGCATGTTTTGAATTGGAAAAGTCAACTTGCGAAGATGTTCAAAAAAGAATGGATGAAAATTTAAAATTTAGAAAAGAACATCAGCCATCATTAGCACTACCAAATTGCGGCAGTATTTTCAAAAATCCAAAAGGAGATTCTTCAGGAAGATTATTGGACTCTGTTGGTGCAAAGGGAATGTCTTGTGGTGGAGTTCGAGTTTGGGAAAATCATGCTAATTTTATTGTAAATGATAATTCGGGTAGTTCTTTAGACGTTTTGAGTTTAATGCTTCAAATGTATAACAAAGTAAAAGATACTTATAATATAGAACTTGAACCTGAAATAAGATTTTTGGGTGGAAAAAATAATAAGGAAAATGAAATATGCAAAATATTGTACAAAAAATAGAAAAAAATGCAAAAATTGCTGTATTGTGTGGCGGAATGTCATCAGAAGCAGAAATTTCAAGACGTTCCGGCAAAGGATGTTTTGATGCATTACAAAGATTGGGTTATAAAAATTCTGAAATTGTTGAAGTTGATAAGGATATTGCCCAAAAATTAAAAGACGGAAAATATGATTATGCATATAATGCACTTCACGGCAAATATGGTGAAGATGGATGTATTCAAGGAATTTTAGAAATTTTACAAATCCCGTATACAGGTTGTGGTGTTATGTCTTGTGCTATTTGTATGAATAAAGAATATACAAAACGTGTTTTAGCAAGCTGTCCTGATATTCCTTTAGCAAAATCTGTTTTTGTTCAAAAGGGTGAAGATGCTTTAGAAAAAACAAAAGATTTAAAATTCCCAGTATTTACAAAACCTGTTTCTGAAGGTTCAAGTTTTGGGATGACTAAGGTTAATTCACGTGATGAATTATCAGCTGCATATAAAGAAGCTGTTAAATATAATGACGATGTTTTAATCGAAGAATTTATTGATGGTGTATTTGTAACCGTTGGAGTTTTGGAAGAAGATGGAAAGAATTTTGCAACAGAAATTCTTGAAATTATACCTAAAAATGAATGGTATGATTATGAATCTAAGTACACTCCGGGTATGTCAGAATTTATTTTACCTGCAAAATTAGATGAAGCATTGACAAAGAAAACAAAAGAAATTGCAGTTAAAGCTCATCAGGCAGCAGGTTGTAGAGGGGTTTCAAGAGTTGATTTTATGATAGGAAAAGACGGCGTTCCTTATGTAATTGAAATTAATACATCTCCTGGAATGACAACTACAAGTGATTTACCGGCACAGGCAAAAGTTATGGGAATAAGCTATGATAATCTTGTTCAGATTATTTTAAATAGTGCAGGATTAAATAAATAATGACAGAAGAAGAATTTAATAATTTCGAAAATAATGAGAATGAAGATTTGCAAGATGAGTTTTTACTTGCAAAACATTCTCTTAAGCATAAACAAACAGAGCGAAAAATCAGAAAAAAAAGAAGAAAAATTAACCGTATAAAAGCTTTTTTAAGATTTATCGTTTTAGTTTTACTTGTTTTCGTGATATATAAATTCTTCAATTTATCAGGATGGTATTTTCCAAAAGATACTTTCAAAAAAGGTGATGATAAAAGAATTGAAATTGTAAATAACAAAATTGTACCGGATTATGTTATTAAGAATTCTTTGAGCAAAATCGATACTCCTAAAGTACCTATATTTTTGGTAAATGTAAATCCAATTAAAAAAGAAATATTTAAAATTCCTGTAATTAAAAATGTATATGTAAGACGTTATGGATTTCCTGCAAGATTGCAAATTATTGTAAGAGAAAGAACGCCTATTGCAATTATTAAAAAAGACTTGAAACAAAAACCTATAGCATTTTTCACATTGGACGGAATTGTTATTGCAAATAAGTCATATATGAATTTTACAGAAACTGAACCTGTTTTGAAAGTTTTAACAAGTTCTGCTGATTTAAGTAAGGATGTAACTGTTAAAAAAGTTCAATATATAGAAAAAATTGTGAAAGCTGTTGAAACATATTCAAATGAAAAAGTTGAATATGTTGATATGCGCAACAAAAACGATGTATATGTAAAAATTCAAACAACAAGTATTAGACTTGGGGCATTAGATAGTTCTGTTTTTGAAAGAATAAAAAGAATATATACAATTTTACCGCAAATTTCTGATATGGATGGTCAAATTAGGTATATTGATTTAAGTTGGGATAAGGTAAATTATTTGAAATTGAAAAAAACTAAGTAATATGAGTTTTAACGAAAAATATAATAAAATTAGACAAATTGTTCAAAATGAACTTAATATAATTGAAGAAAAAATGGTTAGTACAATACAAGTACGTGAACCTTTAAACTCTCATCTTGTTAGCTTTCTAACTTATCCGTCAAAGCGTATTCGTCCATTGTTGGCACTGTTGTATTTAAAAGCAAATAATGAACAAATATCTGATAAACAGCTTGAAGTTTTAACTGTTGTGGAACTTGTACATAATGCTTCATTAATTCACGATGATATTATTGATGAAAGTGATTTGCGCAGGGGACATAAAACTTTATCTTCTGAGTTTGATAATAAATTAGCTGTCATTTCAGGGGATTATATTCTAGCTCGTGCAATGGATAAATTAACACAAATCGGTAGTTTTGAAATTATTGAACAATTTTCAAAAACGATCAGGCAGATGTGTTTGGGTGAAATTAATCAAAATTTCGACAGATACAAAATTGGTACAATAGAAAATTATATTGAAAAAACTAAAAACAAAACGGGTTATCTTTTTGAAACCGCATTAGTGACACCATTTATGACAGATGTAGATGGGGATTATGAGTTAGAAGAAATAAAAAATTTGGGTCTAAACATAGGTATAGCGTTTCAAATCAGAGATGATTTATTGAATATTTTAAAAGAAGATGTTTCAAAACCTGTTAATAGTGATATCACTGAAGGTATTTATAATGCGCCTGTAATATATAGCGGCAGTGTGGAAGAAAGTTTATCAGGTATTGAAAAAACGAAAGATTTGTTGAATAATTATATAAAAAATGCTGAAAATATAGTTAAAAAATTACCTGATAATGAATATAAAATAGCAATAGAAGAGTTTTTGGAGCTTTTAAGTAATGTTTAGGAAATATATAGAAAAATATAAACAATTTAGGGAAACAGCTTGGGGAGAAACGATTGAAACCATAGTATTTGTGGTTGTAATGGTTATATTAATAAGATTTTTTATTGGTGAAATCAGATGGATACCTTCAGGTTCAATGCATCCTACACTAGTTGAAGGTGATAGGATTGTTGTAGAAAGATTTTCAAGATTTTTCACAGGTCCTAAACGTGGTGATATTATGGTATTTTATCCGCCATCAACACAATTATCAAGAAAGCCGTTACCGCTTTTGGCAAGATTAACCGGAATATTTTGCAAAGATATTGCATATATCAAGCGTGTAGTCGGAATGCCTGGTGATAAGGTTGAAATTAAAGAAGAAAAAGATGGCAGAGCTTATGTATATATAAACGATAAAAAATACGAAGAACCTTATGTAAAAAGCGTATATGAATATACACCTTGTCCAAAAGGTAAAGTAACTGATGAAATGTTAGCAAATCCGCAAGTAATCAAATGCGGTCCGTTTATTGTTCCAAAAGATAGTTATTTTATGATGGGTGATAATCGTGGAAATTCTCAAGATAGCAGATATTGGGGCACATTAAAACGTGATAGATTTGTCGGTCGTGCTGTTACAGTATTTTGGCCGCCAAAGAGAATGAGAATTTTGCACAGATTAGATGACAAAATGTCTAACTAAGCATATGATAATATTTCATATAGTCAGCTAAAATTGCTGAACTTGTACCATTTGCTACATTTGCTTTAACTACTTGATCTTTATCTTGTGCTGTTTGGTTATCTAATTTGGAACTTTCATCATTTTTAGGATTTAATTCTTGTTGTTTTTGAATTTCTTGAGCTTGTTCGATAAAATTTTCAATTTTTTGCATAACTTGCTCATGTAATTTCACATCACCATCAAAAGTTCCTGTAGATTGAATACCTGCTGTTTCAAAATCTTCAAGTATTTGTTCCCATTGAGAATAATTTGTTATATTTGTGCCTTGTGCTTGTGCAGCAGCTTGGGCTTTTCTAAGTTCGTCTACTGAATTGATATCTTCTACGTTGCCAGCCATGATAATCTCTCCTTATTTTTATATTTATCTATAAATATAAAGGTTTTATTTCTGAGAGAATTTCAGAAGATTATCTTTTTGTAACAAATGTTAATAATTTATTACAAAATCTTTTTTAAATTATTTATTATAGTATCTAAAATATTAAGGATATTTGGATTAGGCTGAATGAGCAGATCGTTGATATTTTTTTCAAAATTGTCGGGCAAGATTTTGCAATTGTTTTTTGCAAATTGTACAAGTCTTTTTTCTCCCGGATGCAATAGTTCGTTTTTAGCAAAAATAATATCGAAATAACTTGCTAAAAATGCTGCAATTCTATGATTTATACTGACAATATCATTTCTTTTGATGGCCTTTTCTATTTGTTCATAATAAGAGGCGAATGGTTTATCTTTCAAAAGCATTAAGTTTCTTTTTATAATGTTATTTTTTAATTCTTTAGGGTAGCCAGTATTAATTTTTTTCTTTTAAACTGAGAAGCCATCCGTTTTTATCAAATAAAATCTGCTGATTTTTCAATGTATATAAAAAGCATGTAGTGTATCCGTTTGACGGGTAATGCTTTAACCATACATTTTCAACAACACTGTCAAACCAATTTTTATCCCAGTACATAATATCGAATTGTTTGTTTAGAGTATCAACAAAATATTCATCCCCTGCACCAAAGTATTCTGCTCCGACTTCGTATTTTGATGATATAGGTTTTACAAGTTTTTCACGTTCACTGACAGGTATTTCTTTTGTTGTAAAAATATAAATATCTATATCAGATGAATTATCTGCAGTATTCGCAGCAGAAGAACCACCGATTGCAATTGCTTCAACTCCTTCAAAGTTTTTATATTTTTCAATAATTGAACTGAATATTTTATTGTCCATATATTTCTCCCAAATAAATTTTTGCCAATGCTAAGTCGGATCTTGTAGTAACTTTTATGTTTCGATAATCCCCCTGAACAATATAAACCTCATATCCAAATGCTTCTGCAAGTCCTGCATCATCAGTAAAATTTTGTCCTTTAAATTTTTCATGTGCGGATTTTATCAAGTTATATTCAAAAGCTTGCGGAGTTTGGGTATTGTATAATTTTGAACGATCAATGGTTTTGGTAATTTTCCCATTTTCATCAACTTCTTTTATTGTATCGATAGTTTTGGTCATTACGGATACGGCTTTTTTTTCAATAACTGCTTGAATTGTATTTTCTATAATTTCTTTTGTAATCATTGGTCTTGCACCATCATGGATAAGTACATAATCACAATCTGATGCTGCTTGTATTCCGTTATAAACAGATTTTTGACGAGTTGAACCGCCTTCAATAATTTTTATTTTAGAAGTATTATTAAATATTTGTTCTAAAGTATCTATAATAGTTTTGTTTGCACAGATAATTATTTTGTCTATATTGGCAGATAAAAAAGCTTCTATTGTGTATTTTATAATTTCTTTGTTGTTTATTTTCTCAAGTAATTTATTTGTATTACCAAATCTTGAAGATGTTCCGCCTGCTGTGATTATTGCGCCTAATTTCATATATTTTGCTCCGTTGAAAAATGGTTAAATAATTTTTGTTCTATTTCTACTCTTTCTAAGTGTGTTATTTCGTTATTTTTAATTAGATTAATGCCGGAACCTGACTTAACTTCACCGATAACGGTTCCTGAGGTTTCAAAATCTTTTGGTACGGCAGCTACAATTTGATAATCTTCACCACCATATAGAATTAAGTTTTGCCAATTTTCAAAATGTTCTATTTCTTTATCGTATGGAATTTTGTTAAAATCAATTTCTAGTAAAACGTGGCTTTCATTTGCAATAGTTGATAATGCGTCAAGTAACCCATCAGAAGTATCCATCATTGCATAATCTTTTGTTATGTTGTTAGAAATTTTTTGACCAAAAAGTATTTGAGCTTTTGGTTCAAGGTGTGCTTTAATAAATTGTTCAGGAGTTGTTTTTCCCTCTGTTAATAATTTCAAACCTACAGCAGAAGAACCGTGATTGCCTGATACGACTATTTTATATCCTACTTTTGCTGATTTTCTTGAGGAAATCTTGCAGTTTTTAGTATTGCCTATTGCGCATACTGATATAAATATTTTCTCTGAACCTGTAATATCGCCTCCGACAATTTTAATATTTTGATTATTTTCTTGGCAGGCTTTTTGCATTCCTGTATACAGTTTTTCGACAAAATCAGTTTCAATATTTGGGGGTGTTGATAGTGAAACTGTAATATATTCAGCTTTGGCACCGCTTGCAGCTATATCTGAAAGATTTACCATTATTGATTTGTAACCTAATTGTTCTGGCGTCATATAATCAAGTGAAAAATGTATTCCTTCAACAAGACTATCTTGGGTTATGACTATTCCTAAATCTTTTAGATAAGCACAGTCATCTCCTATATATTCACTGCCTGAAATCCTTTTTATAACAGATATAAAATCTTTTTCTTTCATAAAAAAACTATATCACATTAGCAGTTTATTTTAAATGTATTTAGTTAATATCGTGTTCTATTAGTGAAATAAATTCTTGAACTAAATTTTCATTCCATTTTTTGCCGGCATCAGCTTTAATAATTTCTAAGGCATCTTGACCTGAAAGTTTTGCACGGTATGGTCTTTGTTCTGTTAGGGCAAAGTATTCGTCTATGATAAGTATAATTTGTGATGTAAGTGGAATTTCATCTTTAGAAATTTTATTAGGATAACCTGAACCGTCCCAATTTTCGTGGTGATGTTCAATAATTGGTAGGACGTCTTGAATATATGAAATAGGTTTTAGAATTTCTCTTGCAGCTATAACAGGGTGATTTTTGATTGTTTCTCGTTCTTCTTCTGTTAATGGAGTTGCTTTTTGCAAAAGATCTGTTGGAAGCATTAGGTTGCCTATATCATATAAAAGGATTGCAACTCGAAGATTATCAATTTCTTCTTTTGGAAGGTCAAATCTTTTGGCAAGACTTACTGCCATTTGAACTTTTTGTTTGATAACTCCAGGAGTGTGCATAGGATTGTATAATTTTGTCAGCATATCTGCAACTGTGTATAAACCTTCTTTTGCAGATTCATTTTTATTTGCTTCGTTAAGTTTTTGGCATAATTCTTTTGAAAGATGTTTTGCTTTTGGAATTCTATTTTTGGATAGAATATCTAAGAATGTATTAACAGCAATTTCTTGCCAATAAGTTTCAGAAATAGGTTTTGCAAGTGTAACTCTATTTCTTCCATTACGTTTTGAAGCGTACATAGCTTGGTCGGTTAATTCAAGCAATTCTTCAGCATTTTCGCTATGTTCAAAATACGTTGCAACACCTAAACTTCCTGTGATATGTCCAACAGTATCAATGTCTGCTTTTTCAATAGATTTTCTAATTCTTTCTGCAGCTGCCATTGCACCTTCTGAATTGATACCCGGCAATAATACGTTAAATTCTTCTCCGCCAATTCTTGCAGGAACATCGACAGATCTTGCGTTTGATTTTAAAACGTCAGCGATTGTTTTGATTGCCAAATCTCCAAATGTATGGCCATAAGTATCGTTAATTCTTTTTAAGTAATCTAAATCAATACCAATAATTGAGAATGGTTGTTTTTGACGTTTTGCACGTTGAACTTCTTTTTCTAAAGCTTCTTCAAAGTATCTTCTATTGTATAGACCTGTCAAAGCATCTGTAACAGCTTGTTCTCTTACAGCTTGGAATAAGTCTGCAATAGTTATTGCCATTTCTATTTGTTTTGCAAATAATCCAAGAAAATCCATTTCCGCACTTGCAAGTTCTTCTCTTGCTGAAAATACGCAAAACCATCCGAATTCTTTTTTCTGAGCAATTAGTGGAACTACTATAACGGATTTTATTGGTTGGTTTGTTAAAATTTTAGTAACAGTTTCTTGTGGAAGTTCAGGTAAAACAGAACTTAATGACAAATCAATAGATTTTGTTTGAATAATTGTTCTTTGGTTCATTGTGTCTGCAAAAACACTATCGGTTGCATAATTCAATCGTCTTGTTTGAATGCCGGGTGGTCCTATAAGGTTATTTAATCTATCAATTAAAGTATCATTTGATTGGGCGATAATATGCATATAATCACCATTTTCATCGGTACATTTTTTGATGATTACACAATGCATATAACCAAGTTCACCCTGCGTACTGTTTACGATAGCCTCTAACACATTTTCTAGTGGAGTTGAAGAATTCATCATATCCCAGATGTGTTGTAGGGTAAACATACGTTTATTGGCATCATTTAATTCTTCTGTACGTTCTGCGATTTCTTTTTCAAGTTCAAGATTGCGTTCATAAATCTCAAGATAATCACGCTTTTCATGGTAGATGTTATTTTCTACCTCAGAAACTTTTCTTGTAACTTCTTTAAACTTATCAAATAAACCCATAAAGACCCTTTATGATTTGCTTTTAGGTATTTTAATTATACAACTTTCTATCTAAAATATCAAGCTATCAATAACTTTTACAACTTCTCTAGGGCTAGGGAAGTTTGTACAAGCATCAATATTTTTCTTTAGATGGCATTTTCTTTTAAAGCAAGGCTGGCATGGCAAACCTTCACCACCTAATGCTATATATTTTGAACTATCTCCATAAGGAGCTAAAACAGCTTTTGGTGTACAAGTAAATATTGTGATTACAGCAGGTTTTCCTGTTGCCCAAGCCAAATGTGCACTTCCGCTATCAGGTGCCATTACAAGATTTGCTCTTGAAAATAGTTCCATAAGTTCCATAATATCGGTTTTTCCGGCAAGGTTTAGAAATTTGCCGCCGCTTATGTATTCTATAAGTTCAGAATCATTAGGTCCGCCTGTAAAAATGATATTGCATTTGTCGCTGATATTTTCAACAACATTTTTCCAATTATCTTTGTTCCAATGTTTATTTTTCCAAGTTGTTGCGGGTGCAATAACAACTAATGGTTTTTGTTTATCTAGTGTTGATAATATATCATCTATTTTTTTTATTTGCTCTTCATTTCTTGGAGGAAGTGAAACTTTTATTTTTTCAGGTTTTATTCCAAGATATTGAGCATATTTTAAATAATTTAAAACAATAGGGGAATCCGGTGCGTATGAAATATCATCAATCCATTCATTTCCGCCTAAAATAGCCATTTCACGAGCTTCTTTTGATATAATTCTTCTTTTTGCACCACAGAATAACATCCAATATAAACTTTTTAGCATCATTTGTGAATCTATTGCGATATCAAATTTTTCTGCTCGAAGTTCTTTTAAAATAGCCAAATATTCTTTGAAACTTTCTAGTGAAAATCCTCTTTTTTTCCATTTTTGAATAGGAACCAATACGGCTTTATCTACGCAAGGATTATTTTGAACAACTTGAATTCCCTTTTCAGAAACCAACCAAGTAACTTCATATCCTGCATCTTTTAGGGCATTTGCTAAAGGTATATTAAAAATCACATCTCCAAGAGATGATAATTTTATAAGCAAAATTTTTTGTTTTTTTTCTTCCATTGATGTTTCCCTGAGAACTTAATTATATTTCCATTATATTTCAAAAAAATTATTTGTCATTTCGTAGAAATGTAATATATTTATCACCATATTTTTTTTGTTTTAGGATTTCATAATTTTGAAAATCTATATCTGTTACATGTTCTAAGATAATGATATTTTTTGCAATAGATTTTATAGAATTTAGTGAATCCTCATATATCCCTGAAAAATATGGTGGATCAATATAGATTATATCAAAGGTTTCAGACAGGTTTTTACAAGTTTTGATACTGTCGCCTAAAATCAATTTTAAATCGTTGTCTTTTTCATATTTTTTAAAATTAGATTTTATAATATTATAAACTTTTCTATTTTTTTCAATAGAAACAACCTTAGAAAAACCTCTTGATAAGGCTTCTAGTCCCATAATTCCAGAGCCTGCATACATATCAAGAAAACTTGCACCATTAAAATCAATCATAGCTTGCAAAGTATTAAACACACTCATTCTTACTTTAGATAAAGTTGGACGAGTAATATTTTCATCCGGTGCAATTATTTTTTGACCTTTATATTTTCCTGCGGTGATATTCATAGTTATAATTTATCATGAAAATTTGTAATAAAAAAAGACCCAAAGTATAACTTTAGGCCTTTCCTTTTCGACTGTCAATCAAATTTGTCTTAGAAAATTACTTAACAGCAACTTTCATAGTTTTTTCAATGATTTCGTTGAAGCTATCAGCTTTTAATGAAGCACCACCGATTAAAGCACCATCGATATCAGATTTTGACATTTGTTCTTCGATAGTAGCTGGTTTTACAGAACCACCGTATAAAATTCTGATAGCATCAGCAGCTTGAGCTCCTGCAACTTCTTTTACAACTCCACGAATCATTTTGATAACTCTGTTAGCTTCATCAGCATCACAAGATTTTCCGGTACCGATAGCCCAGATTGGTTCGTAAGCGATAACTGATTTAGCAACATCTTCTGCTGAAATTCCGTCTAAAGCTGCTTTGATTTGAGAAGCGATATGAGTATCAGTAACGCCAGCTTCTCTTTGTTCTAAAGTTTCACCACAGCAGATGATTGGAATTAAACCACCAGCCAATATAGCTTTAGCTTTTTTGTTGATCATTTCATCTGTTTCAGAGAAATATTGTCTTCTTTCAGAGTGTCCGATAATAACATAAGAACATCCTGCATCTTTTAGCATTTCTACTGAAATTTCACCAGTGAATGCACCAGATGATTCCCAGTGACAATTTTGTCCTGCAACATATAATTTTGAACCTTCGCATCCGCAATTACAAGGAATTTCTGCTACTTGATTTAATGATGTAAATACAGGAGCAATAATAACTGTAGGTAATTGAGGTGCATTAAATTTATCTACAAATGATTTAATACCTTCATATAAGGCTTTTGCTTCACCTTGTAAAAGGTGCATTTTCCAGTTTCCTGCAATAATTGGTTTTCTTGACATAATACAATCTCCTTTAATAGTACCACTTTACACGTGGTATTTTATATTAAAAAAGATTTCAGTGCAATAAAAAGATTTTTCTTTTTGCATAAAGGTTGGAAAATACTTCTTCTAAAATTAATAATCCATAACCCAACCGGATTCAATAAGTTTTGTCAAACAACCTCTTGCAGCTTCATTCAAAATAGAAACATTGCCATCAGCTGCTCCACATAAATCAGCGTCTGCACCTGCAATAATAGGATCGTTAGATCCACTGCCATAATCAGAAAGTGAACCGTCTGTTTTCATATCCATTGAGAAAACATCTCTACCAGCTATATTTGGTCCGTCTTTTCCATTAATATCAACAGTTATACTTGTTACTTGGTTAGTTGAGTTATGTCCTGCGCAGATAGTTGCTCCGTTGGTTGTTTGAACACAAAATGTTGCTGGTGGATAAGTAGTACCGCCTTTTAATGTTTTGTAGGAATCACCAACGCATTTATGATCTCCTGTGGCGCAATTTTCATTTATTGTTTTAAAATAGTTTCTTAAGAAATAACAAGCACCTGTTTTACAATTTTCAGTGGTGTCATCTTGTGGAATACCAGCAGATGTTGTGTAAAAATTATTAGTATGCTCATCATTCATAATTGTTTGAGCAGCTTCAATTATTTGTCCATATGTTTTTTTCATTTGTGTTGCATATAACTTATTTTTATAATTTGCAACTACAATTGGAATTGTTAATGCAGCAATTGTTCCTATAATTCCTAATGTTATTAGAACTTCAGATAAAGTAAAACCTTTTTTCATATTTTAACCTCTAATATACCATTTTCCAACCGGATTCAATTACAGCATTAAGACATCCGCAAGAGCTTTCATAAATATTTGCTCCACCTCCGGCATTACATTTATCTGCTGAGCATCCTGCATTATTATCTACACAGCCGCTTCGGTAATCAGATATGGAACCATCTTTATGAATATCCATAGAGAATACATCACGACCGACAATATTTGGTTCAGCTTGTCCGTTTACGTCTACAAGTAAACTGGTACATTTCTGACCACTATTATGAGATCCGCATATTGCTGCTCCACTGGCCATTTGAATACAATATACAGTAGCTCCAACTCCACCTGCATCTGTTCCGCTAATATATTTATATGAAGATGGATTGTGCCCTGCGATACATAATTCATCATCATCTCCATTGGCACAATCTTTTTTTACGGTTTTAAAATAATTACTTAAAAAATAGGCAGTTCCGCTTGTACAAGTACCTCCTGCACATTTGTTCTCACCAATGGCTTTAGTTTCATAAAAATTATCAACATGCTCATCATGCATAATATTTTGAGTAGCATCAGCAATTTGAGCATAAGCTTTTTCAAGTTGTGCTGTATATAGTCTATTTTTGTAATTTTTCATAACAGATGGAATTGTTAATACTGCAACTATACCAACGATACCCAATGTTATTAAAACTTCTGCTAAAGTAAAACCTTTTCTCATATAAATCCTTCCATTATTGTTTTTTAATATTCCATTGTCCAATTATCTTTTAAAATTTTAGCGAAACAACCTTCTCCATATACGTTTGCTCCGCAATTATTTTCTTCATATTCATCATATATTTTATTTGTTTTTTTGTTAATAAATAATGCGAAAAAGTCTCTTCCTCCGATGTTAGGACCGTCTGTTGAATTGATATCAACCCTGAAAACGCAATACTCGTCACTGCCACAATAATATGAAACCGCTTCGCCACTAGTTAATTTTGCCCAACCATGATTTGATCCAAGACCAACAGTTCCTACATCACCGCTAATTAGTTTTTTGTATTGTGATGAGAAAGGATTGGTTTTTGCAGCAGTGGTTTTAAAATATTTATCTAAAAATTCTTGCTGATAATCTTTATTGTTAACTGAATATTTAGTTTGTGATAAGTATGAAACATTGTTATCTGTACAAGCTTGATTTATAGCGCTATCCAGCATTTCGTAAGTCTTTTTTAATTTAGTTACATATATTTTTTTGTGATAATCTTTCAAGAAACCAGGCAGAACAAGAGTTGCAATAACTCCTATTATAGTCATTGTGACTAACAATTCACCAATGGTTAAGGCTTTCCTCATACTCTTAATCCTATTTTTGTGTATATACAAATTATACAACTTTTTCCGAGTTTTTTCAAGTCTAAGGACCTTTAATGGGAGTATGATAGCGCGAGTTTACATATCTAAGGTTTGTATATATTATAAAACCCGAGAACCCCTTCTCTTGATTGGTGGAATGACGTATTTCCCCGCACTTTGAGAAAGGGTTCAAACCTTTTATATGTTTAGGAGTTTATCCTAATTTTTCTTTTTTAAAGTCTTGGCCTCCAACGATTCTTAAATGTCTGCTATCGCCTTCGCCTATGGATTTACTTTCAAGATTGTGTTGCTCGACAAGTTCGTGTTGAAGTTTTCTGATATGTTGGTTTTGTGGTTTTAATTCGATATCTTCAGCACCTGCCAAAATCTTTTCGATTGCAGATTTGGCTTCATCCAGAGCTTTTTCTGTTGTATCATAGAAATTTTGGCGTTCATTTACTTCAACTATATCAAGTGCTTCTTTTATAACTTTTTGGATTTGTGCCATTGAATTTGTTTTTACGTAGAAGATTTGTAATCTTTTTTCTTCTGCTGTACTTAGAACTTTTGCTCCGCCTTTTATGAAGTTTTTATGTGCAATTACGATATCTGCATCATCTAAGTTTCTTGTTATTTCTGCATTTAAGTCTAAACGCTCAATAACTTTTTCGGCAATACTTCTTGATACTGCATATAGATATATTTTTTTGAATTTTTTAACATCTTCGACATATTTTTGTCTTGAAAAGCTGAATTTAAGGCTTTCAGGATGTTCAATTTTTTCATCAAGAGCATTGATTTTATCAATAACAGTTGGTGCTTTTTCAGGAGCCGGTGGAGTATTTTCAAAGCTGTAAACTTTGTCAACTTTACGGATTTCAGGACGTATTGGCCATCCTCTTAAGATATAATCTACTGCTTCTGCGGTATTTTTATATACTGCTAAAGTGTTTCTGTCTAAGATTTCTATTACAATATCAAATGTTGGTTGTTTTTCTCTTTCAAGAACTGTTTTTTGGGATGAACGACGTTTTGCTTCATCATCACCTAATGTTACTGATTGAATTCCTCCAACTAAGTCTGATAATGTAGGGTTTTTAATCAAACTTTCCAAACTGTTACCGTGTGCGGTTGCAATAAGCATTACACCACGTTCTGCGATTGTTCTTGCAGCTTGTGCTTCTGCTTCTGTACCGATTTCATCTACAACGATAACTTCCGGGGTGTGGTTTTCAACAGCTTCTATCATTACATCTTTTTGGAATTCAGGTTGGCGAACTTGCATTCTTCTGGCATGTCCTACTGCTGGATGCGGGGTATCTCCATCTCCGGCAATTTCGTTTGATGTATCTACTATTACAACTCTTTTGCCAAGTTCGTCTGCTACAAGTCGAGAAATTTCTCTTAATTTTGTAGTTTTACCAACACCTGGTTTCCCTAAAAATAATATACTTTTATTTTGCAAGCAAATATCTTTTATACAAGAAATGGTCCCCGTAACTACTCTACCAATTCTACACGTAAGACCTACAATTTTTCCTTGCCTATTCCTTATTGCACTGATTCTGTGGAGTGTTCCGGGGATCCCTGAACGATTATCTGATGTAAATTCTTGAACTTGTGATGTTATATGATTAATATCATCATACGTAATCTCAGAGGTATCAAGATATTCAATCTTACCGTCCGAATGTCTGATTTCCGGCACTCGCCCAATGTCAAGAACAATTTCTATAGCATCATCCATTTGAGCATAATTGATATGTTCTCTTATCCTGTCGGGTAAAATGTTAACCAGTTTGTCTAAATCATTTTGGAATTGTAAGTTGCTCATATATTCGCTGCCTTTCTATTTTGATTATAACAAAATATTCTTTGGCTATTAATCGCGATTAGGATGTTTTATATCTTCTATATATATTATACTACATGTATCGTCAGTTTTTCTATATTTCTTTACTATATATGTAACAATTTTAACAAAACTTTACATTTCAAAATGGCTTCTAACTCTCTCATATCAATGGTTTTTGTTTAAAAAAATAGAAAAAAAATAAATTCCTCAATCTGTAGATTGAATTTTAAAATAGGACTTTACAATCCGAAATACATCATATTTTTTTATTACGATTTGTTTACATTGGAATATATTTTGGGATTTTTAAGGTTTTAATATAATGAAAATTTATGATATTATTTTTGTATGAATTACGAAGAAAAAACATTGGATTCTGCTGTTGTATATGATGGCAAGGTTATAAAAGTTATAAAGGATAATATTGAAACTGCTGACGGACACAAATCATTTAGGGAAGTAGTTTTGCATAATGGCGGTGTTGTAATTGCCGCTATGAAAGATGAGGAAACTATTTTGTTAGTAAAACAATATAGATATCCTTTAAAGCATGTGAATTTAGAATTACCTGCCGGTAAATTGGAAATCGGTGAAAATCCTGACGATGCTTGCAAACGTGAATTGGAAGAAGAAACAGGTTATAGAGCAAAAGTTTGGAAATCACTTGGGTATATAAATACAACACCTGGAATTTGTACTGAAAAATTATATTTATATTTGGCACGTGATTTGGAATTTGTTGGCGAACATCCTGATGTGGGTGAAGTTATAAAGTGTTTTGAGTATAAATTATCTGATGTTTTTGAAATGATACAAAATGGACAAATTAATGATTCTAAAACAATTTGTGCATTGTCAAGAGCTTTTTGTAAGGGGTTTAGTTTATGATAAAGATGATTGCAACTGATGTTGACGGTACGATTTTGAAATGGGGATTAGATTTTAGCCCAAAACTTTTAAAATGTGTTGATGAGTTGAAGGCTAACGGAATTAAATTAGTTCTTGTTACAGGCAGAATGCATTGTGCAGCTATTCCTGTTGCAAAAAGGCTTGGTATTGATACTCCTATAATTTCTTATCAAGGCGGACTAATAAAAGATTGCCATAACCAAACTCTTTATCAAAGTAATTTGCCAAGTGAATACGCAAAAGAAATTATTCAATGGGCAAGAAAAAATAAAATCCATATTAACTTATGCCTTGACGACAAGTTATATGTTGAAGAAGATAATGAAATTGTCAAAAATTATACTGACGGCAAGTTGATAGATTATACGGTATGTTCATTTGATGATTTGAAAATCGAAAATGTTAATAAAATTCTTGCAATCGATTTACATAACCCTGATAAAGTTACAGGCTGGGTTGAAGAATTAAAGAAAAAATATCCATCATTGTATATCGTAAAATCTACTCCATATTTTTGCGAAATAGGATCCGGCGAAGCTAAAAAATCTTTGGGTGTTGAATTTTTACGTAAGATGTGGGGCTTGAAAAAAGAAGAAGTTATGACAATCGGCGATCAAAATAATGATATTGATCTTATTCAAGCAGGAGGAATTGGAGTTGCAATGGGTAACGGAACTCCTGAATTGAAAGCTTGCGCGGATTATATCACAGATACGGTTGAAAATGACGGGTTTGTCAAAGCTGTAGAAAAATTTGTTACTCTAAAAGTGGTATAAGTTTTTCTAAAAAAATAATGGTCTTTATGCTTATAAAAACTTAAATGTGTTACAATAGTACAAAAACTATTGGCAAATTATTATTTTTGTTGTATGTTAGGGCTACATGCAGAAATATAAATACAAAAGGAGAATTGTAAAATGCAAGTTATATTAAAAAAAGAAGTTCAAAATTTGGGCGAAGTAGGCGATATCGTTAACGTTAAAGACGGTTATGCTAGAAACTTTTTACTTCCTCAAGGTGCTGCTGAAATCGCTACAGCAGGTGCTTTAGAAAATAGAGAAAAAAATATTGCTAGAATTAAAGCTAAACAAGAAAAATTAAACCAAGAAGCTTTAGAAAAAGCTGCAGCTATCGAAAAATTCGGTAAATTAGAATTATCAGCAAAAGCTGGTGAATCTGGTAAATTATTCGGTACAATTACAACTAAGAAATTGACTGAAGAATTAGCTGCTCAAGCTGGTATTGAAGTTGATAGAAAAGCTGTTTCTCTAAACGCTCCAATCAACAGAATTGGTAACTATGTAATGTTAATCAAATTAACTTCAAAAGTTAAATGTGAATTAAACGTTTCAGTTACTGCTTCTGAAGTTCTTAAAGAATCTATTGAAGAAGTTGAAGAAGAAAAAGCTGCTGAATAGTTAGTCAATCAAGGGAGTGTGAATGAATCAATATCCAAATTTAAAACTTCAAGCACTGGCGATTGGTTCTTTACCTCATAGTAATCTTGATGATGCAATGAATGTGGTTAAAAGAGATTTTGCAAATATTCCTTTTTACCCACAGTTGACAAATATAAACAAAAACGAAGACATGATTATCCAATTTTTGGAAGGATTGCCTTCGTTTTTGTCTGATAATATCGATAATTTTGTTGTAGATAGTGAAAGTGATAAATTTTTTGAAGATTGCGAAAGATTTTTTGCTGATTGCGAAGAAATTATTGAAAATCCGAATTCGGAATGTTTAGAACATTATGCAATAAGTGAAAAATTTTCATCTGCATTTCCAAAGTTTGAACAACTGGTTCGCGATACAAAACCAATGTTTGCCAAAGGTCAAATTGTCGGACCATTTACATTAACCTCTACTCTTGTGGATCAAAATGGTAAAAGTGTTTTGTATGACGAGACTGTAAGAGAAATTGTTGTAAAATTATTGAGTTTGAAAGCATTATGGCAGATTAAGAGAATTAAAAAGGCAAGTGCTGAGACAGTTCCTATAATTTTTATAGATGAACCTTCAATTTCGCAATTAGGAACTTCTGCATATTTAACTGTATCAGAAGATGAAGTTATAAATATGTTGAAAGAGGTTTGTGAAGTTATTCAAGATAATGGCGGAATTTGTGCAATTCATTGTTGTGGCAAGTGCGATTGGACTATTCCTATAAGGGTTGGAGTTAATATTATTAATTTTGATGCTTATGCATTTTCTCAAAACTTTAGTATTTATTCATCTGAACTTGAAAAATTCTTGAAAAATGGTGGTAAAATTGCTTGGGGAATTGTTCCGACATTGGATAGTAATGCTTTAGAAAATATTACCCTTGAAGATTTAGTTAAACGATTTGATGAATCCGTAAAATATTTGACTAATAAAGGTGTTGATGAGAAACTTATTTTAGATAATTCTTTAATAACATCATCTTGCGGTGCGGGTTCATTGACAATAGATTTAGCGCAAAAGGCTATGGATTTAGTTTGTAGATTATCAGAAGAATTAAAAAAGAGGTTATAATTTTGACTGTTAAATTAGCAATTACAGGTAAAGGCGGAAGCGGTAAAACAACTATAGTAAAAGCTTTTATGCAAATATTTAAGGAAATGTTTCCTGATAAATCTATTTTGCTATTTGATAATGATCTGACAAGTGAATTGGGTCATAGCTTCGGTTTAGATATTAGAAATACAATTTATGGTATCAGGAGCGGGAAACACGAATATAAAACAGGTATTCCTGCTGATATGACAAAACAAGAATATATTGAATGGGCTATGGAAGATATTTTAGTTCCGTTGGATGACAATGTTGATATTATTGTTTCTTGGTTTGTAGGTTCAAAAGATTGCAGATGTCCTATTACAAAACAAATTAATGATGCTGTAAATAAATTATTAAAAAGATACGACATTGTAATTTTTGATTGCGAATTTGATTTGAAATATTTAAATCAATTAGTAGATACGGAAATTGATTCAACTATTATTGTTGCAAATCCTAGTGAAGAATCTGCACATTTGGCTAATCGTATTGAAGAATTTAGTGCAAAATATGCTGCAGGAAATCAGTTGGGTGTTGTTATAAATAAAGTTGATAATAACGATTTGGCATCAGTTTATGACCTTTTGAAGAAGTATGATTTGGATGTTTTGGGTGTAATTCCTTATGATAAAGAATTGAAAAATCATCCTATGACGAGAGATTCAAAAGTTGTGCAGGATGCAATAAAAGAATTCTATTTTAGATTAAATCTGCCGCAGATAAAACATTAAGAGGTGCTATGGCAATAATACTTGACGGGAAAAAATTAAGAGAAAAACTTTTAGCAGAATTAAAAATAAAAGTTGATAAATTTACGACAAAACCTACCTTGGTGGTTGTTCTTGTCGGAGATAATCCTGCAAGTAAAATTTATGTTAATAATAAAAAGAAAACAGCGGAAAAGTTAGGTATTAATTCAGAAATTATAAATTATCCGTCTGATGTTTCTGAAAAAGAACTTTTGGCTAAGATTGAAGAATTAAATAATGATAAAAATGTTACGGCGATATTAGTTCAATTACCTTTACCTGAGCATATTTCAAAAGAAAATGTAATAAATGCAATTTCTCCTAAAAAAGATGTGGATGGTTTTACGCCGTATAATTTTGGAAAATTATTTTCAGGAGAAATTCCAACTGTTTATCCTTGTACTCCAAAAGGAATATTATTGTTATTAAAAGAATACAATATTGAGCTTGAGGGTAAACACGCTGTAGTTGTTGGAAGATCAAATATAGTAGGTCGACCATTAGCACAGATGTTGTTAAATGAAAATGCTACGGTAACTGTTTGTCATAGTCATACAAAAAATCTTGAACAGATAACAAAAACTGCAGACATATTGATTTCTGCAGTGGGAAAAAACATTATAAAAGGGGAAATGATAAAATCTGGTTGTGTGGTGATAGATGTCGGTATATTTAAAGATGTAGACGGGAAAACCCGCGGAGACGTAGATTTTGACAGCACCTCCAAAATCGCCTCATATATATCACCTGTTCCGGGTGGCGTTGGACCAATGACAATTACTTCATTGATGCTCAACACCGTGGAATTGTTTGAAAAAGACCTGTTATAATTTACTATGAACTTATAAGGTTTAATGTACAACTTGATTTGATGTTGTTGTTTACAAGTGTCTTTAATCCTGAAATTTCGTTTTCAATTGCGGTTAATTGTGAATCAATTGCATCTTTTTCAGTTTCCAAAGAATCACTTAAGTCTGAATAGTAAATGTAATCTGCATCTTCAGTACAATCTTCGTTGCTACCTGAGTATTCTCTTTCAATAGCTGTCATTTGTGCTGTTGCAGCTTGAATTTGGTTTTGGATTGAAATGTACTGAAATTGGTAAAAATTCTTTTGCAATGTCAATAAACTCTTTTGACTTGCTAATGCTAAAAATGCCATATCTCTCGTCTCCTTATTTTTTATTACTCTCATTTATATAAAGTTTTTTTGTTATCTTGAATTTCAGTAAGTATTATATTTGTAACATTTATTTACAATTATCTATAAGTACATATATAATATAGGTTTTCATGATTTTAGAGATTTGATTTTAGTGTAAATAACTTGCTTGTAATAATAAATTACGGTATGATAATCATATTATTGGGAGGAATAGATTAGGGATGCCGAAATTAGCAAGACAGTATGATACCAGATTGTATTCTGAATATCGTATTTCATCTGCTTATAGTGAATCGTCTTATTATAGAGAGCAAAGAGCAAGTTACACTCAGTTAAGAGCTGAAAATAGACCTCATAAGAAGCGCAGTAAAAGAAAAAATTTATTTAAATTTTTAGTATCGTGTTCTGTTTTGTTATTTATATTATTTTATGCAATGCCATATTCGTTTAATAATATAACTAAGGCAATGTTTGTTCCAACTCCTTATAAAGAAATTCAGACAGATTTAAATGAATTAAGTTTCCCAACTCATAAATATTTATCAAATAACTGGTTTTTAGGCAAAAGATCTTTTAGTTTTGCGGCAGATGAAAAATCTGCACAAATGATTTCTTTAAAAGAAAATGTAAATATGCCTGTATTGCAAAGTGAATTAACCAATCTTATGCAATCATACCCGACAATTCAACCATCTATATATGTTTGGGATTATGAAACTCAGAATTATGCAGATATAAATGCATCTTCAATATATTCAACTGCAAGTATTATCAAAATACCTGTGCTAATTGATGTATTTAAAACTATAGAGGCAGGTCAATTATCATTATCAGATAAAATTCCTTTGACAGAGTATTTCAGAACCGAAGGTTCAGGAAGTTTGCAATTTAAGGCAAGAAATTCTGAATATACAATAGATGAACTTGCAAGACGTATGATTACAGAATCAGACAATTCTGCGACAAATATGTTGATGGCAAAAGTCGGTTCAATGACTGATGTAAATCAATCAATAAGATCTTGGGGCATCAAACATACTCAGGTAAATACGTGGCTGCCGGATTTAAAAGGTACTAATTATACGACAGCTAGAGATATGGCTACAATGCTTTATAATATTGATGAAAATAGTGAATTTTTATCAGAAGCTTCAAGAACAAGAATGTTGAATTATATGGGTCATGTTCATAATAATCGTTTGATAAAAGCAGGTTTAGGCGAAGGGGCTGTATTTTTGCATAAGACCGGTGATATTGGAACAATGTTAGGAGATGCAGGAATAGTTATTGCTCCAAATGGTAAAAAGTATATTGTTGTAATATTAGCAAATAGACCGCATAATTCTGTTGCTGGAAAAGATTTTATTGTTCAGGCGTCTAAAATTATATATAATTATATGGTAAGGTAATGCTAAAAGATTTATTAGATACAAATCATTGTTTTAAATTAGTTTGTGGTGCGGGGAATGAAGATATAGAAGAGATTAGACGACTCGTTTATGTCTATGCAATTGCAGGATGCAGATTTTTTGATTTGTCAGCTAATGAAAATGTTATTAATGCAGCAAGGGAAGTTTTAGATTTTGCAAAAGTTTATGATGCTTATTTATGTGTAAGTGTTGGGACAAAGAATGATCCTAATGCTCATAAAGCTGTGATTGATGTTGATAAATGTGTAAATTGCGGATTGTGTGAAGAAACTTGTCCGAGAGGTGCAATTCATTACGGACAAGTTATAAAAGAAAAGTGTATAGGTTGCGGCAGATGTTGGAAAGTATGTTCCAGGGCTGCAATATCATATATTTCGGAAGAGAAAAATCTTGATGAAGTTCTACCACCGATAGTTGAAAAGGGAATTGATTGTATCGAATTGCATGCTATAGGTGAAAATGATGATGAAGTTTTTTCTAAATGGGAATATATAAATAATAATTACGAAGGGTTATTAAGTATTTGTATAGGGAGAGGAAAGCTAAGTAATGAGGCTTTAGTTGAAAGAATTAAAAAAATGATTGAAAATCGTGAACCTTATACAACTATTATTCAAACTGACGGCTTTCCGATGAGCGGTGGGGATGATAATTATAAATCTACATTGCAGGCTGTTGCAACAGGTGAAATCGTTCAGAACGCTAAGTTGCCTGTGTATATAATGTTTTCAGGTGGTACAAATTCAAAAACTTTTGAACTTGCAAGAATGTGTGAAATTTCTGCTTGCGGGGTTGCTGTCGGTTCTTATGCAAGAAAAATTGTTAAAAAATATATTGATAGAGAAGACTTTTGGATAAATCCGGAAGTCTTAAATGGAGCTCTTCCTGTTGCAAAAGAGCTTGTGGATTCAGTATTAGCATAGGTTGGGATTATGGAAATTTTTTATTTAAATAAGCAAGAAGTATTAAATTCTATTGATAAAAAAAGTTTGGAAAGTTTTTGGGATGGAAGAGAATGTGCTTGTGAGGATAAATATTTTGAACATGTTTTAGGTTTGTTTTTAACAAAATTTGTTGCAAAGCATATTTATGGTGTTAAAAATTTGAATATAGAATTAAGGGGAAAAAAACCTTATTTTATGTCAGGTGGCATTCATTTTAGTATTTCACATTCAAACGATATTGTTCTTGTTGTTTTTAATAATGCTGAAATAGGTGCGGATGTTGAATTTATGTGTCCAAGAAATTATAAGGGCATAATGCAGCGTTATGGTGAAAATAATCCAAATCCTTCACGTATTGATTTTTATAAGTTTTGGACGGTGCATGAAGCAGAAATTAAATTGAACAAAAATGTTCGTTCTTTATTTTCTACATTTTTGGGAGATGATTATATTGTTTCTTGCGTATCTTCAAATGTTTTAGTAACGAATTTTAGTATAAAAAAATTAACTATTTCATCAACAAATCAAAATATAAATTTGTTAGAAGAATTTACTAATCCTAAGAATATTAAGATCAAATCTGTAGATTAATAAAAGTTGCAGAAATAGTATCTTTTTGAGATATTAAAATTAAATATTGATAAAAAGGGAGAAAATATAATGGATATAAAAGCCGTAATTTTGGCAGCTGGTAAGGGAACTAGAATGAAATCCGAAACTACGCCAAAAGTTTTACATGAAATTATGGGTAAAACCTTATTAGGATATGTTTTAGATAATGTGAAAAATTTTGCATCAGAAGAATTTGTAATTGTAGGGCACCACGCTCAAGAAGTTGAAGAGTTTGTAAAAAACAACTATGAGAATGCAAAAACAGTTTTGCAATCACCACAATTAGGAACAGGTCATGCGGTTTCTATGGTTTGCCCAAGTTTAGAAAATTATGACGGGTTAGTTTTAATTTTGTGCGGTGATACCCCTTTAATTAAGGAAGAAACTTTGAAGGCATTTGTTGAATTTCACAAATCTCATAATTCTGATTTAACAGTAATGAGTACAATTTTTGATAATCCTACAAATTACGGCAGAATAATTAGAGAAGCTGATAACTCTTTAAAATGTATTGTAGAAGAAAAAGATGCAACTCCTGAACAAAAAGCAGTAAAAGAGGTTAATGCTGGGATTTACTGTTTGAACTGGGCAAAGATTAAATCAGCATTTGGACAATTAAAAAGTAATAATGCTCAAGGAGAATATTATTTAACAGATATTATTTCTTGGGGAAAAGAACAAAAACTTAATGTAAATGCTTATATTTTAGAAAATAGTGATGAAATATATGGAATAAATTCAAGATTAAATCTTGCACAAGCAACAAAAATGATGAATAGAAGAAATCTTGAAAAATATATGATAAATGGTGTAACAATAGTCGATCCTGATTCAACATGGATTAGCGAGGATACAGAAATTGGTCAAGATACAATTATATTTCCTGCAACATACATTGAAGGCAAAAATAAAATTGGTAAAAACTGTAAAATCGGGCCTTGTGCACATTTAAGAGGTGGGGTTGAAATTGTTGATAATGTAAAAGTCGGAAATTTTGTAGAAGTTAAAAAGGCAAAAATTTCTTCAAATACCAATGTTGGTCATTTATCATATATTGGAGATGCTGAGTTAGGCGAACATGTTAATATTGGTGCAGGAACGATTACTGCAAATTATGAACCATTAAGTAAAACTAAATCAAAAACTATATTAAAAGATAATGTAAAAATAGGTTCAAATTCGGTTTTAGTAGCACCTGTAACTGTTGAAGAAGGTGCAAATGTTGGTGCCGGTGGTATTATTACAAAGAATATTCCATCTTGGGCACTTGCAATTACTCGTGCACCTTTGAGAGTTATTGATAATTGGGTTAAATCTAAGCTTTCTAAGTAAAGGATTGTTACAAGATATAGCCTTTTTGTTGAATATATAGCAAAGATTTTTATTCAGAAGTATTGTTATAATATCAGCAAGCAACAAAAGGGGATAAATCGAATATGTTACAATCAATTCAAAATTATCAAGTTACTCAATCTAAAGTGAATTTTATTGGTAAAAAAAGACACACTTCAGATATCCAAAAAGATGAAAATCCTGTATATAAAACACATGCGGGTTTAAAAACAGGTATAGGCTATGGTATTGTTCAAGCTGGTTATGCCGGATTATTAGCAACGGGTGCCAGTTTTATGCAAGATATAATGAGAAGCCAAGGCAGAAATTTTATACCGGATCCTAATACAGCGGGAAAAATTAGTAAAATTTGGTTTTTATATATCCCTGCAGCTATATTAACTTCTATAGGTTGTGGAGCTCTTGTTGATAGTGCTATTAACAAGAAACATGCTGAGTTTGCTAAAAAGACAGAGAATAAAGATAAAAAAGAAATTCTTAGAAAAGATGAACAGGCAGAATTATCAAGAACAGGTGAAGTTTATTATCATACAAGTATAGGTAAGAAAATTGGTCCTGTTTTTGGACTAGTTTTGACTCCTTTATTAGGTCTTGGTCAGCATAAAATTGCCGGTAGACAATATACTGTAGGAAAATTAGTTATCAATGCGGTTGTAGGTGCAGTAGGAGGATTACTTCTTGGTGCAATTACTGATCGCGTTGCGAATAAAGGTGCTGCGAAATTTGCTGATAAACAAGCGATGGCTGCTGAGGAAGATTAAGTTTTAATTTATATATTTCAAATGATGAGGACGGAATGTTTTTATTAAAAACATTCCGTCCTTTTTATCTACTTTACTTTTTGTTTTAAAGTTTTATGATATTGTAAAGAGCTGAAATATTTGGGAGGAGGCTAGTTTATGTACAATCCAAAGTCACATAAGGCTGAAGAATTTATAAATCATGAAGAAGTTTTGGCATCTTTAAAATATGCCGAAGAAAATAAACATAATGTTGAATTAATTGACAAAATTTTAGAAAAAGCCAAATTAGGTAAAGGTTTAACTCACCGTGAAGCTGCGGTTTTATTGGATTGTGATATTGAAGAAAAAAATCAAGAAATTTTTAAATTAGCTGAAAAAATTAAACAAGATTATTATGGAAATAGAATTGTATTATTTGCACCTTTGTATTTATCAAATTATTGTGTAAACGGTTGTGTATATTGCCCGTATCATGCTAAAAATAAACACATTCCTCGTAAAAAGATGACTCAAGAGGAAATTAAAGCAGAAGTTATAGCACTTCAGGATATGGGACATAAACGATTAGCAATAGAAACAGGAGAAGATCCAGTTAACAATCCTATTGAATACGTTTTGGAATCTTTGAAAACTATTTATTCAATTCACCATAAAAACGGTGCAATCAGAAGAGCAAATGTTAATATTGCAGCAACAACCGTTGAAAATTATAGAAAATTAAAAGAAGCAGGAATTGGAACATATATCTTGTTCCAAGAAACATATAACAAAGAATCTTACGAAAGATTACACCCAACAGGACCAAAACACAATTACGCATACCATACTGAGGCTATGGACAGAGCGATGCAGGGAGGAATTGATGATGTAGGTTTAGGTGTATTATTTGGCTTAGAGTTATATCGTTATGAATTTTCAGCACTATTGATGCATGCTGAACACTTGGAAGCTGTATTTGGTGTTGGGCCTCATACAATTTCTGTTCCTAGAATTAGAAGGGCTGATGATATTGATCCTTCAACTTTTGATAATGGTATTGATGATGATACTTTTGCTAAAATCGTTGCTTGTATTAGAATTGCTGTTCCATATACCGGCATGATTATATCAACAAGAGAATCTAAAAAATGCAGAGAAAGAGTTTTGAAATTAGGTATTTCTCAAATTAGCGGAGGTTCAAAAACAAGTGTTGGCGGTTACGCTCACCCTGAAGATGAATCTGAAGAGGATACTGCGCAATTCGATGTTGAAGATAGAAGATCATTAGATGAAGTTATCAGATGGCTTATGGAGCTTGGTTATGTTCCAAGTTTTTGTACAGCTTGCTATAGAGAAGGCAGAGTCGGCGATAGATTTATGGCAATTTGCAAAGAACAACAAATTCATAATTTCTGTCACCCGAATGCTATTATGACTTTAAAAGAATATTTAGAAGATTATGCATCACCTAAAACAAAAGAAATTGGTGAACAACTTATTCAAAAAGAATTAAAGACACTAGAAGATTCTAAAATCGAATGCATTGTTGAAGAAAACCTTGAGAAAATTCACAATGGTCAACGTGATTTTAGATTTTAAACAGTCTTATTTAATTCTTAGAGAAAATTCTTAAAGCTCTAGGTAAAATTCCAAGGCAATATGAAATTGAAACACCGTAATTGGTTATTGGAATACCTTTTTGGGAAGCTATAAGTATTCTTGAAAGAACTTCACGTCTGTTTGTCATACACGCACCGCAGTGTATAATCAAACTGTATTGTGAAATATCTGGAAAATCATGGCCGGCAATATTATCAATAACAAGATTTTTGCCTGTTTTTTCCCTTAACCATCTAGGAATTTTAACCCTTCCGATATCATCTTCTATAGCATGATGTGTGCAACTTTCTAAAATAAGTACCTTGTCATTATCTTTCAAATTATCAATAGCTTTTGCACCTTTTGTGAATGCTTCTAAATCCCCTTTCAATCTTGCAAATAATATTGAAAAAGAAGTTAGTGGGATTTCATCAGGTACAATTTCAGCAACTTGTTTAAAAGCTTGTGAATCTGTTACAACTAATGATGGTGGAGTTTTTAGATTTTCAATAGCTTCTTTTAATTCTGTTTCTTTAACAACTAAACTCATACAATTACTGTCTAATAAATCTCTTAGAACCTGAACTTGTGGTAAAATTATACGACCTTTTGGAGCTTCTTTATCAATAGGTATAACTAAAATAACTGTACTTTTTTCAGGAACTAAATCACCTACGATTTTTGGCGAATTTACAAAATCATCAGGTAATAATTTTACTAAAGTTTCTTTAAATCTATAAACTAAAGCTTCATCTGAATATGTGGAAGTTACTAAAACATTTTTGCATAAGCTGTTTAATTCTTCTAAAACTTTTTCACCAGGTTTTTGGATATCAGTTTTATTTACGATAATTAAATATGGAATTTTCAGTTCATTAAACTTTTCCATCAAAGCTTTTTCATAGTTATCAACGCCATTATAATCACATACGATCGCAGCAATATCAACTCTGTTTAGGATTTTCATAGTTTTTTCGATACGTTCGGCAGATAAGGATGTAGAATCGTTAATTCCGGCGGTATCTAAGAAATTTACAGGGCCTATTGGTAATAACTCCATAGATTTTTCCACAACATCAGTTGTTGTGCCTGCAATGTCTGAAACGATTGAAACATCTTGATTGGTAATTCTATTTAATAATGAAGATTTACCGACATTTGTTTTCCCAAAAATTCCGATGTGTAAACGCATTGATTTTAATGTTTTCATAAAGCTCCTTTTTGTATTGAAAAAAGACCAACCTAAAAAGGTCGGTCTTTTAAAAAGTGTTTCAGATTAACCTCTGATTCCTAATTTTTTAATCAATTCTCTGTATTCGTCAAGGTTTTGAGATTTGATGTAAGCAAGTAATCTTTTTCTTTTACCTACCATCATCAAAAGACCTCTTTTTGTAGCGAAATCTTTTTTATTTGATTTTAAGTGTTCAGTTAGTTCGCTGATTTTTTGAGTCATCATAGCAACTTGTACAGCTGATGAACCAGTGTCTTTTTCGTTCTTGCCGAATTCTTTAACAATTTCTTGTTTGTTTTTTAAGTTAATTGACATATTAGTTTTTCCTTTTCTTGTTGAGTGATTATTGGCGTAAGCACTCTACAAGGAAATAATAATATGTTCAAAGAAAAAAATCAATACATGATGTTAAAAAGCATTAAGACAAAAAGCTCATTCCGCTATGAGTTGCATCGTTATAAAGACTAAGAGCATAATCAACTTCTGATTGAGCATCATTGAAGTTGTTATATGCACTAACAGCACCGTTGCCGGAATTTTTCAAAATATTTTGTTTTTGAGTTCCGTTTAAAGATATTCCGCCATTTTGTGCTACAGCATTACTCAAATTTGTATTATATGTACTTTTATAATCGTTCCAAATATTTCTGGCTTTATTTAAGTTTCCTAAAGCTTGTTTATATTGAGCTTCTTTTTCTGCGATGTATGCTTTTTTGCTTTCAGCGATAGGGTTAGTCAAATCTTTATCTTTTGCCATAATACTGTTCATTTTGGCAACGTATTTTTGGTATCCGTTGTTGCCGTATGTTTTTCGTAAGTTTACGATTTCAGCGGAGGTACCATTTTTAAAATCAAATTCAGATATAATTTTGCCAACCGTTAAGCCCATAATTATCCCTTGTGATTTTCCTATATATTTATATAAAGTAAATTTTTTGTATAAAATTGCTTTATTTTACGAAAAGTTTACAAAAAAAATCCTTGCATTATTTGCAAGGATAAAATTTCTACACTACTTTTCTAACCTATTAATCATAATATTCACAGTTCTCTTATATTGAGGAATCATAATAATTATTCATTATTTTCTCCTTTAGCAAGTTTGTGACCGTATTGACTTCCGGATTTTGCTGCCATTTTTGCGATAATGGTATCAAATTGTGCGGAAATGTCATTACTTATCCAGATCAAGGAGTTCAATTCTTTATCAATTGCTGCAAATTCTGTTCTGCATTCATCGTAAACTCCAAGTTCTTCAGCTTTGTCTCTAAGAGCTCTAGCTATTGCTTTACCAAATTGTTTTTTCTGTGAAGCATTTGCATCCCACATAAAGGCTTCCATAAATGATTCACCGTCTTGACCTGAGTGGTATTTATTCCAAGCAAGCATTACTTCGAGTACATTGTCTTTTGTTATATTAGAACATACTGCATCGAATGTGTCATTGTCTGTACCGTCCCATACGTGAATAGCATCGTTGAATAAATCTACCATTTCTATTACTTCCGGAGAGAATTTATCTACATTTGATGCCCCTTCAGTGTCATCTGTTTCTTGAGTAGATGTTCCTGTTTTAGTAGATGTATTTTCTTTAGTAGAAGTGTTTTCTTTTGTTGAAGTATTTTCTTTTGTTGATGTTGTTTCATCTGTTGATGTAGAAGTTGAAGTTGTTGTTGATGTATTATAAATTGCTTTTGCAAGTTCAGATGCATCATTAACAATCTTTCTTATTTCTTCTTCAATTTCCCTAGCTTTTTGATAAGCTGTTTCAGGATCAAGATTTGAAGATTTTGTTAATTCTTTTAATTTATCTTCTTGAGCATTTAATCTATCAATTAAATCATTAATTTGTTGTTTTTGTTCATTTGTAATGCCTTCGCGTTCTAACATAGCATTTAATCTTGTCTTTGTCATTGAAATGTTTTGTAAACTTGTATTTATGCAGTTACTAGCTAAGTTATTTAAAGCGGGGGTAACAAGATTTCTTGTATAATTATCAATCATACCTTGCATGTCTTGTTGAGAAGGCATTCCAGCCCAAGGATTGAAACCGACACCATTCATTGCGGCTTGTGCTTGTGGGTTTAACATATAACCAATTTGACCACCAGCATATTCCGGCATTGTAAATACTTGAGTGTCACCTCCAAAATTTGTCATACCCATAGGTAAGACTCCCCAAAATGGCATGTTAGCATAAGATACATTAGTAAACATAATCGTTTCCCCGTTTTCTTTTTTTGTTCCCCTTATTTATATAAAGTTTTTTTTAATTCCAAAATTGCATGATTTGAAAGAGTTTTACATGATTATATCTTTGAAAGTGCCATTTAGTGCGAATTTTGCGGAATTATATAATCTTAATATTTCGTAATAATTATCTTATATGATAATTTATGCTATCATAATGTGTGTATGAAAACATTAGCTAGATTTATTCAAAACAAAAGAGATGAACTGGGTTTGACACAAAAAGGACTTGCAATTGCTGCAAATGTTCCTATAGATGTCATTGAAGAAGTTGAGGACGGGAAAGTTTTATTTCTACCCGTTACAATTAGGCAATCTTTGGCAAAAGTTTTGAAGTGTGAACCTGCTGAAATCAAACAACTTGAAAAGGATATTTCAAGTAATATTGTTTCTCCAGAGATTATTGAAAGTTTAAAAAATCTTATCTTAAACGGTGCCGGAGGTTTAAAATGTCCAAAGTGTGGCGCTCCATTAGATACAAGAATTGCAAAAATGTATGATCTTGAGGATAATTTAGTTCTTCATCCAAAAGCTCATTGTACTAAATGTCCATTTCAAATACATTCTTAAAAAAATTTATTCCCAAGTATATCTTTTGCCGGTGTTTACTTCTTTTATCACAACAAATTTAGAAAGAATAATTTTAGATTCTAAATCTGTACAGTGGCAAGGATAAATTTGTTTTATATTTTGAGATTGTAAGTATCTTCCAAGAGCATTAATTTCATCGCCATCTCTATTGATTAGATACAAACCGCCAATAAGCGTATGTACTCTATCTTCACCTGTAACAAATTTTGCGTGTTCAATAATATTTTCAACACCGCTGTGTGAGCATCCTGAAATTACAATAAGACCGTCTTTAGATTTATATGCTAATGCGGTTTCATCAGGTGCATAATCATCTTTTACATTTCCGTATTTTAATGGAATTTCTCCAAGATAAATAAGTTTTGGAGTTATTCGAACAGGTTTATTTGTTAATGTTAAATTAAAGAATTTTTCTAATTTATCTTTTGATAAATGGAAAGTTTCATCTTCTTGTTCATTTTCATTAGTATTTTTTTGGGGTTCTTCTTTAAATACATCAGGATGTGCAATTACATTTTTAGGAGTAAGTTCTAATCCGATATATTTAAATTTTTTATATAAAGATTGCAACCTTAAAAATCCACCAACGTGATCTCTATGGCTATGGGATAAAATAATATCTGTTACGTGCTCTAAATCCATATCCATTTTATAAGCATTTTTAATAAATGCATCAGTAGAACCGCAGTCAAATAAAAGCTGCACGTCATCCTCTTTTATAAAAAATGAGAGACCGTGTTCTGAAATCAAACAATTTCCAACTCGATTATTATTATCAACTAAAACTGTTAATTCCATTCTTCTATTCTATCGTATTTTGGGCAAAATGTCAATCGTTAAGAGGAGTTATAATCCTATACTATGAGCGGAATATAGGTGGGTTCGATATCTTTAAAAATGGGTTAAATTAATACTTATTAACATTTTTTGCAAATCTGTCATTAATGTAGCTTAAAATTGCCCCGCCAATTTCCTCATTAGGGTCAAATGGTTGATTTTGAGGTGTAGGTTTTAGAGAATTTTGGATAAGCATTTTAACTAGAGGTCCAAATGCATCGGGAACTTGGGTTTTGCGATATATTCCGGCTAAAAAGGTTTGAATATTTGGTGATTGCGTATTATTAAACCTTGATAAAACAGGATATAACTTTTCTATACCTTTTGTTCCGTTATCGTGCATTCTATCTAAGATGTATAAGGTTTCAGTAATTTGAGCTTCATTATTTGAATGTTTTAAAATTTCTGTCAGATATGGAATTGCTTGTTCTTTTTGTTTAACAAAATAATCGACTTCATTTTTATCAAATGTACAATAATTTCGTCCGGCACTTGGCAAAGTACAAGATGTGCAAGCATATTTTGGTTGTACATTGATATAATTTTGGTATGGATTGGTATAGGTGATTGATTGGATTTGTTGAATCATAGTTTTTCCTTTTTATGAATATACAAATGGAGGACCATTTTTAATTTCAAATAGTATATTTTCTGCCATTGTTTTAAGTTCTTCTTTTGAACGTTTTCCGCTATCAACTTGTTTATAAAATTCTTCAACAAGTGGTAGAATTGCAGCATCTTTTTTTGATTTAAAGTTTCTAAGTTCTGTTGAAACAAGACGTTTTTGCAAATCTAATTCTGTTTCGGCATTTATTTTTTTAACTTGAACTTCTTTTATTGCATCCCCTGCAAGTTTTCCGCCATAGCTTACTGCTGTTATGCCTGTTATTCCTAAAAATAGCAGTTTAAATTGCGGATTTGAAGTATCTAAAAGCCAATTGTAGAAAAATGCTCTATAATCATCTACAAATGAGTTAAATGCAGGTTTTGGAGTTCCGTCACCGCCGATATTTGGATTAACTTTAGTTGTTGATGTTTTGATTTTGTTTATAATTTTGTTGATTAATTCTTCTTTTTCTTCATCTGTTCCCCATTTTAGGGCTTTTATTTGTTCTTTGATAAAATCTTCAGTAGCTTCTGATGCCATAAATAGATGTTCAAGATTATTTTTATCGATATCTTTTGTTTTATCGGTAGAAGTTTTAATGATTTCTTTTATGCCATCTTTGAGTTCATCACAATTTTTTTGGAGAAGGATTTTACTTTTTGATAGACTTCTAAGAGATAAAAAGCCAAGTGCAACAATTCCTATTGCTGTACCAAGTCCTAATATGAGATTTCCAATATTTGATTTAGGTGAAGATTGTTTTTGGGTATTTTTGTCTGATGTAAATGGTAAAGACATAAATTTTTTCTTACCAAAATTTGGTAAGATTTGTTCTCCATCATTTTTAATATATTTTTCAAAATCTGTTGAATACTTAGATAGCATACTTCTAATAATTTGCATTTTGCCTGCAAAGGATTGAGTTTCAACAGAAATTAAATTTTCTTGAAGATTTTTTTGAATATCGGCTTCTTTGCGTTTTACCCAGATATCTTTGTATCCGTCAAAGAAGGTTTTTCCCATAAATGCCATTGATGATAGAGCTAATACTCCTGTTCCAGCTAAAAATGTTTTTCTGTTTGGATTTGATACGAATTGGTAAAATACTTGGAAGTTTTCATTACTTAATTGAACATTTCTTGTAACTGCTGGAAGCCACTTTTCTTTAGCTAAACCTATTGCTGTTTTGGCGCTTCGGTTCAAAAATAATGATAGTAAAGTTATTGTACTCATAACACCAAGTGCGATACCACTTAATGGAATTAGTTTTTTATCAAGTGTTTTGTTATTGTCTTTGTATAAACTATTAGGCATGGGAACTTTATCAGAGATTATATATGTATCTTTGGAATCTGATAAAGTGCATTGAGTATAGTCTTTATCTTTAATTAAATTATTAACAACAACACCTTCTTTGGTATTTATATTGTTTTTTCGTTGAGAATTAGTCAGATTGCGCTGTTGTCTTATTGATTCCGCATCATTTAACGGGTTAACGTTCATCCTTTTCTATATCCTTTTCATCTTCGTTTTTGAGTTTTTTGTAGAGTTTGTGAATAAAGGTTTTTAACTCAAAAGTCTTTTTTGCTTCATCTATTTTTTTATCATCATCATCGGTTTCATCTGTTCCAAATATAAAGAACATTGATTTTAATTTCTTTTTTAAGTCTGTTGTAAATTTAGAGAGTTTTTCGCTGATTGCAGCTTTAAGTTCGCCATATATTGCAGTTAATTTGTCTGAAATTTCTGCAAATTTTTGTGTAACTGTTTGAATTACATTTGTTATAACTGTTGGAACATTTTGGATTATATTCAGAACTTTTCCAACAATGTTATTCAGAACAAAATTTATAGGTTTTGCAATAACAGCAGGCATGGTATTGGATATCATTGCGGCAAATTCCATTATTCTTTGGTGAGTTGAGGCAATATTTTTTTGGAAATTTGCGAGAGCTTGTAAATGACTTTGTTGAGCTGCTTGTGCTTGTTGTCTGGCATGTTTTTGCGCTCGTAACATTGCACCTATTGCTGCGCATTGGTTATATGTCATCTCGCCAACGTTTCTTGGAACATCACGTTTTGTGGTAGAATTTCCCCCCGCCATGCCGTTACATATCGGACACGCTCCTAAGGGCATTCCGTGCGGGCAAGTTCCTATTTTTGAACTGTGTGTATGAACCGATGTTGCACCTAATGACATTAAAAAATCCTCTAATATGATAGAGGACACTTCAAAAGAAAATTATTGCTATATCCAAACTGCACGTGAATTATAGCTTTTCTTTGAGTGTTCCGACTTTTACGGCTGCGGCAGCAGTTGAAGATATTCACTTCATTTCCTCTTAAATCGATATTAATTTAAGCAAAAAAACATGTCAAACATGCATAATTATTTTGAGCAACATTTGTTACATATTTATTTTAAATTATTTTGCCTTAACTTTTCCTCTTAATAGTAAAGTTAAACCTGAAACTATGCCTGTTCCTATTGCGGCAATTACTCCTGTTATTAGTGATGAAATTTGAGATTTTTTGTCTAATTGTTTTTTAAAGTCATCAACTGACATTTGTCCATCCCATAATTTTCCGTCTTTTGTCATTCCACCAATAGGTACCATTCCATTTTTAGCATGAGATGAAACTTCTTTCATTGCTAACTTGTTTACTTTAGATTGCATGTAATATGAAGCTCCTGCTCCGCCTATTAAACCTGCACCTGCCATAATTCCGACACATTTTGCAACACTTACCATAGTTCGCCTCCTGATAAATTTCTCTATTTTTTATATTAAAGCTCAATATAAAAATTTTTGCTAAAATGTTACAATTTTATATAATTAATACATTTAGATAACTTGCTTTTTTTGTTTAATAATCGTATTATATAAGGGTTAAGTTTTCTTAATTAAAGTTTTATTTTTGATTTGATTAGGGTACAATAGGAACATGACAACTGGAGAAAAATTATATTCGGATATCCCACCGACAAAGTTAAGGAATAAAGAGGAGAAATTTAAACCGGCAAAAACTAACAGATTTTGGCTATTTATTGCTAGTTTGTTCTTCTTTAATATGTTACAAAATAGATTTTATGCGTTTAGATACAAAGGTGTTGAAAATTACACTCAAAGAGATTCTAAATATCCGACAATTCTTTTTGCTCCACATTGCAATTGGTGGGATGGTATTGTTTTGTACAATATTGCTCATAGAATTTGCCATAAAGAAATTCGTTTGATGGTTGAAGAATTAAACAGATTTCCGCTTTTAAGAAGAGGTGGAGCGTATTCTGTAAATAAAAAATCTGCTCAATCTGCAATGAAAGCCTTGCAATATTCAGTTGAAGTATTAAGTGATTTAAGAAACCTTTTGTTTATTTTCCCTCAAGGAATTATAAGACCACCTCACTTCCGTCCTTTTAAATTCCAAACAGGATTAACTTATATTGCTCAAAATGCAGCTAAACGTTATGGCAAAGTTAATTTAATTCCTATATCTATTGATTATTGTTTCTTAAGAGATAATAGACCTGAAGTTATTTTGGATTTTGGCAAATGTATTGAATTAACAGATCCTAATATTGATAGAAAAGATTATACTAAGTTCTTAGAAGCAAAGCTTACTGAAACTTCAGATGATCAGTTTAAAAATATTTCTCAAGGAAATATGGACGATTATGAAATATTATTTAAGCAACATCTAAAATGGTACAGACGTATTGAACAACGCTTGAAAAGTATTGATTTACCTGACGTTTCCGGTGTTTAGCCTTTTATAAATTTGTAAAGAGATTGCTCAATAGTAGCAAAAACTTTTTTTAGGTGTTTTAATCCCTAAAAAAGGAGAATTATAATGTATATTTCACCAATTACTGCAAATTATGCTAATACAAATTTGTATAGACAAAACAAAACAACCTCAACTCCAAATTTTAAAGGTGCGTTAAATGATGCTCAAATGGAGCGAGTTTTAAAACTTTTAGCTTCTAAAAATAATGAAGTTTTTGAAAAATTTTCAGGTCAAAAACTAAAAGATGTTATGGATAATCTTATGAATAAATACAAGAGTCTCGGAGTTTCTTCAATAGGTATTCAAATTGTTGGTAATGACGATTTATCAAAACTTTTGGGTAAAAATATAGGTAAATATAATACCAATGGTAAAATGGGTTTATGTGTTGCTGTTGGGGATAAATACGGCCCAATAGAAAATATGAATAAAATATATGAAGCAAAGACATTTTTGGTAAACGAAAAAGATTTGATGTCTTTAAATTAAATAAGTATGGATAAACAAAGCGGAGCGGCAATTTTGCCGCTCCGCTTTGTTGTTTTTTTATATTTTTTCAAGCAAAACTACAGCATTAACTTCTATTGCAAGTTTTTGCCCGACTGCGTCAAGTTGTTCTTTTGTTTTTGCTTTAATTGATAGGTCTTCGTGTGGAAGTTGAAGAATTTTACATAAAACATCTTTCATTTTTGGAATATAAGGCATCATTTTAGGTGCTTGAGCAATAATATTGCTATCTATATTTACAATTTTGTATCCTTTAGTTTTTACAAGTTCATAAACGTGTTTTAATAATATTGTGCTATCAATATCTTTATATTTAGGATCTGTATCAGGAAATAAAGTTCCGATATCATCCAATGCTAATGCTCCTAACATTGCATCAATTATTGCATGAATTAAAACATCTGCATCAGAATGTCCTAATAATCCTTTTTCATGTGTAATTTTTATTCCGCCAATAATTAAATCGCGCCCTTGTGTAAGTTTATGAATATCATATCCTATACCAATTCTATACATAATTTATTATCCTCTGTTATCTTAATTATAACATATTTTGTGGGGAATATGTTATAATACCTTTAAAAGGTTGAATATGATGTATAACATTTTTAATACTGTTCAAGTATCAAGACAAACTCCGCCAACAGATTCTGCTATTTTGGCTGAGCAATATCAAGATTTAGGATTGCCTTTTTATTATTATTCTCTGCCTATACCTAATTTTTCTTTTTTATTGGTGTTACTTGGAGTGGTAATATTTGCAGCACAAATAATATGTTTTTTAGGAGGTATATTATTTGTATTACAACGTAAAAGATACAAATGTTTAAAATGTAAAAAAGTATTCTACCAACGAAAACCACCTAAAAAATGTGAATATTGCGGTGGAGAAGTTGTTTTAGATTAATGTAACAATTAGTGTTGTTTTAAATAAAAACAAGTGTTTAGCCACCAAGTAAAATAAGGCTTATCCAAATAAATAATATTCCGGACATAATTCCAACAATTGATAAGTGCCAATTTCCATACTCTTTGGCTAATGGTAATAAAGTATCAAATGAAATATATGTCATAATACCAGCTACAGCAGCCATTAACACTCCAACTAAAATTTGAGGAACAAAAAGTCCGAAAATAAACATTCCAACTAATGCCCCAATCGGTTCAGTTATACCAGATAGTGCGGCATAAAGCATCGCATAACGTTTTTTGCCTGTAACGTGGTATATAGGCAGTGCAACAGCGATACCTTCCGGAATGTTGTGTATTGCAATCGCAAAAGCAACTGAAAACCCTAATGTTATATTTTGAGTTGTACTTATAAATGTTGCCATACCTTCCGGAAAATTGTGAATACAAATTGCAATGGCGGTTAATAATCCTGCTCTTTTAAGTTTATAAAAATGATGATCATCTTTTTCCGGAGCATCAGGGTTTAAAAGCTCCTCAGTATCAACGTGATCAGGTAAAAAGTAGTCAATCAATATTGATATCAATAAACCAACTACAAATCCTGCATATACAAGCCATTGATATGAATGTGGAAAATTGGTTTTTAATAAAGCTTCTGAACTTGGAATAATGTCAACTAATGAAATAAATATCATAACTCCGGCTGAAAATCCAAGTCCGATAGATAAAGCCTTTAAATTATCTTTTTTAGTAACAAATGCAACTGCTCCACCTATTGCTGTGGTTAAACCAGCAAGCATAGTAAGACAAAATGCAAGTGCAAAATTATTATGTAAATTCATATATTATCTGTCCTTTGTAGGTTTAATATTATCACAAACAAAGTATAAAGTAAGTTTTGTCTGGAAATTGTGCATCTATTTTTTATATTGAAACTTTTTTATATAATCTGCGTCTATAAATTTAACAAAGTATGAAAGAGGGTTTATTAATGGAGTTATTTAATAATTTAGTATATGAGTACCAAAAAGGTATGAGAGATTTATCTTTGCATACCTGCAAAAAATCGGAGGTGAAATCCTGTTTGGATTTGCTAGACAAGTTGAATACGAAATATCAGCTCTTTGATATTTCCGATGATAAGGTAAATATTTTTTTCGGAAATGAACAGTGTTTAACAATTTTGAATAAATTTTCACATAAAGAATTAAATAAAATTTCGCCATACGAAGATTTTATATTAGGAATAATGCTCGGGTATTCCAGAAACGAACAGTATAAGCGAATTTTAGGGAAAATTTAAGATATGTTTTAATACATTACTTTTTGTAAATATAAAATGCTGTATTGGAGTGAAAAATAATTTAAAAAGAAAAGGCATGCTCTTCAATAGAATAGGGCAATGACAGGAAAATTCAGCTATCAAATATTAAGATATGTAAACGCCTATATCAAAACTCCTGAATAGCTGAAATCATGTCACAGACATGGTTTCAGCCCTGTTTTTATAAAGTTAAAAGTTAACAGAAATAAATATTTTGTACATGCCGAAAACTTAGAGTACAATTATATTATACTCAAGTTTTGAGTTAGTTCTTGTAGAGGTGAAATGATGTATGAGACAATTAAGAGTAATCTTTTGCGGATACAAGACGAAATCGCACCTTGTAAACCTAGAATAATTGCAGTTACAAAGTATTTTAACGAAGAAGCAATGATTGCAGCATACAATGCAGGATTGCGAGATTTCGGAGAATCAAGAGCAATAGAAGCTTGTGAAAAAATTCATAATCTTCCGGAAGATATAAGGAAAAATTCGACCTTTCATTTTATTGGTCATTTGCAGACAAATAAAGTGAAACATGTAATAAGAGATTTTGAATATATTCATTCCGTTGATTCTTTCAAACTTGCGCAAAGCATAGCTCAACATGCTTCTGAAATCGGAAAAGTTCAAAAAATACTTATTCAAATAAATAATGCAAATGAAGAACAAAAATTTGGATTTTCAAAGCAGGAAGTGTTTGAATATTTTGGACAGATACAAAAACTTGATAATCTTGAAATTGTCGGGGTCATGAATATGGCACCTTTGGGAATTTCAGAAGCGAAAATTGGGGATTTATTTTCAGAGATTGTTCAAATTAGGGATGAACTGGAAAGAGAGTTTAACTGTAATTTAAAAGAGATATCAATGGGGATGAGTCAAGATTATAAGATTGCAGCTCAAAAAGGTGCAACAATGCTTAGGATAGGTAGAAAATTATTTGAATAATAAACGGAGGAAATAGCGGTGGCAGCAATAGCAGATAGTTTCAGAAAAGTTGTAGATTTCGTAATGGATGGTTTCCGTGGAGAAAATCCTTTTGTAGATATAAATGATGAAGAAGATTATGACGATGATGGTTATGATTATGTTGAAGACGGTAATGCAGTAAGAGAAGTAGCTCCGGCATATACTCCTATTCCTGCTATGGAAAAACGCCAAGAATCAAAAATCTTAAACCACCCAAGCATCAATAGAGGCGGAAGTGAAGTTGTAGTTGTTGAACCTCGTTCTTTTGACGATGCTGCCACAATTGTTCAACACTTGAAAGATAGAAAAATCGTTATGTTAAATCTTCACTTATTGGATAAAGAACAATCTCAAAGAACAATTGATTTTGTTTGCGGAGCATCTCAAGCTCTTAACGGTAATCCTAAAAAAGTTGGTGACTTAGTATTTGTATTTGCACCTAGCAATGTTACTTTATCAGCAGATACAAGCACTCAACAAAGCAAGTTTAATGATTCTTTGTGGAGAACATCTCTACAATAGAATAATTTTGGTATGAGAAGAGAGATAGTTTAGATAAAGACAGGCAGCTTATTAGCTGCCTTTTTTTTATGGTTTACACAAATTAAAAAGACTACAAAATTATTTTTGCAGTCTTTTTTGTTCAATATATTATTTGGTTTATGGAATTTAACTAAATTCTATTGTGCCAAACACCGCCCTGACGGTCAACAAAAGCATCATAGCAAGACCAAATTCTAAAAATACCTGTTAAACCTAATAAAGCGTGAGTTACATTTTTTTCAAATGATTGGTCGTTAACAGCTTGTCCCAAACCTGGCCAGATTAATAAAGATAAAGCTGCTGCACCAACTGATGTTGCACTAACTTGACCATTAGTACCATGAGTTCCTGCAAATGCCATAGGTGTAGATAATGTCAAAAATGACAATGCGATAACTGTAAGTAATATTTTTTTCATTTTTCCTCCTTAACATACTCCCTAACATTTATATGTTAAATAATTATTTCTCTTTAACATTATAGTTAAAAGTAAATTGTATATCAATATCATCGCTTTTGATTTCTTTTGGAAGAGGTTCAAATGGTGCTGATTTTTTAACTGATTGTTCAGCTGAATCATCAAGTTTTTTAGAGCCTGATGATTGGATTATTTTAAAACTTTTTAAATTACCATCTTTACCTATTTTATATTTAACAACTACTTTTCCGTTTTGATTTTCTTTTGGAGGGTTCCAATTTTGTTTAATTTTGTCTTGAGTTTTTTTCATATATAACTGGGAATCTGAAGACAAATTTTCTTTTACTGTAGTTTTTTTATCAAGTTTATTGATTTGATCTTTATATTTATGTAGCAAGAAGTTCCCGCCAAGTCCTATACAAAGTGCCAATACTATTACAATTGTGGATGTTATAAGTGTTATCGCTTTGTCTTTATTCATATTTCCCTCCGTAATTATGCTTCAAACGCTTTTTTAATAGATTCAGTATAATCAGGTCTTAAAATTCCTTTTTCAGTTATTATACCTGTAATTAATTCATGAGGTGTTACATCAAATCCAGGATTAATAATTTTGACGCCTTTTGCACAAATAGATTTTCCATTGATATGAGTAACTTCTTCGTGAGAACGTTCTTCAATTACGATATCATCACCTGATTTAATGTTTGTATCGATTGTAGATAATGGAGCTGCAACATAGAATGGAATATTATGATATTTAGCAGCTATTGCAACTGTGTATGTACCAATTTTGTTTGCAGCATCCCCGTTTGCGGCAATTCTATCTGCTCCAACGCAAACCATATTTATCATACCTTTTTTCATAAAGTATGAACACATACCATCAGTTATAAGAGTTACAGGAATTCCATCCATAGTAAGTTCAAGAGTTGTAATTCTTGCACCTTGTTGGCGAGGACGGGTTTCATCTGCAAAGACTTGAATTGTCGGGTCATTTGCAAAAGCCGAACGAACAACACCTAGGGCTGTTCCGTAACCTACGGTTGCTAAGGCGCCTGCGTTACAGTGAGTTAAGATTGTTGCACCTTTTGGAACTACTGTTGCTCCAAAATCGCCGATTTTTTTATTAATTTCGATATCTTCAAGTTCCATTTTTTTGCCGTTGGCTTTTAATTCTTCAATTAGAGTTTTGATATCTGATTTTGAATTTTTTATAATTTCTTTTTGCTTTTCTACTGCCCACATAAGATTTACGGCAGTTGGTCTTGCTTGTGCTATGTGGTCAGCTTTTTCAAGTAATTGTTTTACAAAATCTTCGCGTGTAAGATTTTCTTTTTCAAGTTCTTGAGCGTATAAAACAACTCCGTGAGCACCTGCTATTCCGATTGCCGGGGCACCTCTTACTATCATTGTTTTGATAGCATCAAACATTTGTTGTCCTGTTGTAATATTTATATATTCAAAATGATCAGGGAATTTTGTTTGATCTACCATTCTTGAATATGTATCAATCCATTCAATTGTTCTTATTTTTGATGTAAATTCAGCCATTCTTATCTTTTCCTTTTCTATTTATATTCCGATGTATTGTTGTTTTGATTTTGAATTTCAGGATGTTGTTTTTCATAAGTATCACGGATGAAATTTATTATATAAAATGTCGCAAATCCTGAAAAGGCATTTGTTGTAGCACATAATATTCCCAAGAATATTATGAACAGTAAGATAAGCCAAATAGGTGAATGTGTGAGCATTGCTGTTAAAAAGAAATTAGGAGTATAATGAAAAACAGTTGCAAGAATCACCATAATTATTGAATAACAAAGTGCAAATGTTAAATCTGCACAAAATCCGATTAGTGCTCCTGTAAGAATACTGTCTTTTGGAGTTGTTAGGTCAAGTTTGCCGTCCATTATAAGATATAAAACGACAATAGGTGCTGCAAGAAGTGCAACTATAAAAAGCATAACTCCGCCTACATAAGGTATAGGTGCCAAAAGTCCAAGTATTGCTCCTAATATAAGACTTAAAATTACTGTATATTTAATTACAAATTTATCCATTTGGTTTTATATTAGCATTGATAGTTTTAAAACTCAAATTTTTTTCAAATCTTCTAAAGCATCAGGGCTTCTGGTGTATGAAATTGCGATTGCGATAGAATCGACAGTATCATCTAATTTAGGTAATTTTTGCGGATTTAATGCAATTTGTACCATTTGTTCTACTTCTTTTTTGCTTGCCCTGCCGTATCCTGTGAGAATTTGTTTAACTTCCATAGGGGTATATTCATAAATTGGTATATTATGTTGTTCCAAAACAGTTAATATAACTCCTCTAGCGTGTGCTACAGGCATTACGGTTGTTTGATTTCGGAAAAAGAATAATTTTTCAATAGCACAAACATCAGGGTTATATTTTTCTATAATTGATGTTATGTCATTAAAAATTTCCAATAATCTTGCGGATTCTTTTTTATCTTTTGGTGTTTGAATAGAGCCTGAATGTTTTAATTCAAGATTTTTACCGTCAAAATCTAATATACAATAACCAACAATGGCCATTCCCGGATCTATGCCTAAGATTTTCATAATATATTTATTTTATCAAAAAAAGTTATTAAAGAAAAATTTTTAAAATTTGTATTTATTTGTTACCCAGCAATAAAAAAGGGATAAATTTATATTTTATCCCTTTTTTATTTATTTATTCATTTTCTTCTATTGGAATTGTAATTATATAATAATTGCCATCGGTTTCTTTGGTTAAGTCTTTAAGTTTTACATTTTCTCCAAACATGTAGTTTTGTTGGAATTCTGAAATTTGTTCATTACGTCTTGATTTATATATTGAGCGACCGTTTATAGTTAGAATATTACCATTAGCAGTTACTTGAACATTGTTTACATTATTATCAAAAGCTCTTAGATCGATTATGATTTTATAAACATCTCCGGATTGTTCAAGATGTATAATTTCGCCGGCTTTTTGAGCAAATTTTCTTTCTTTTGCCAAAGCACGATCCATTGCTCGCATATCTTTTTGCATCATGTGTTCAATTCTTCTTGGGCTTGGCATAAATCTTGGTTGCATCATTGTTTTAAAATGCCAATCTGCAACTACATAGAATGCACAAAATGCACCTAAAAAGATTAACACCCCGACAAACATGGTTTTCATAACCGGATGATTTGCACACATAGGATATTCTTCTCTTCTAACTTTTGATTCCTCGTTTTTTTGATTTTCTTCCATATTTACTCCTTTCGATTTTATTTTATTTCTTTAACTTGTTTTTGCAATATCTTGTTGGAGTAGTAATATTGGTTAGTTTTGTCTTGATAAAACCTAATAGGCATGTTATAATGTAATTTAGAAAGGGTTAGTATATGGCTAAGATTTTGGTAACAATGCCTGATGAATTTTTAAATAAAGTTGATGGGCTGGCAGATACGGAACGCTGTTCAAGAAGTGAATTAATCAGAGAAGCTTTGAGAAATTATATGCGCAGAGTTTCTAAACAGCAATTAGTGAATGCTTCTCGTAATGCTGAAATTTTAGAAGATATTTTAAATTAGGGTATTGGAATTTATTTACGGAAAATATATTAGCTAATGGTTAATGTGTTTTTGCAGAAATTTTAATGTGATTAAATAAGTTAATCACATCATTTGTAATATTCATTTTGGCATAGTTTACACATTTGTTGTAAGAGATGGTGCAATTGAGATAAATTGTCTTACTAAATCAGGATCCCATTGAGTTCCGGCACCTTCTTTTAAGATTGCACAAGCTTTCTCAATTGGCATACCTTTTCTGTAAGGTCTGTCACTAACCAAAGCGTGGTAAGCATCTGCGATTGAGACAATTCTTGCAGCAAGAGGAATTTGGTTACCTTTCAAGTGTTCAGGATAACCTTTTCCATCTAATCTTTCGTGGTGGTATTTTACTATTGGAATTAAATCTCTCAAAGCTTCATTTGGTGCTAATACCTTTTCTGCTCCGATTGTCGGGTGTTGTTTCATAATTTCCCATTCTTCATCGTTTAATTTGCCAGGTTTTTTCAAGACAGATTCAGGAATACCGATTTTTCCAACATCGTGAAGAACGGCACCAATTTTAATTCTTTCAACTTCATGTTCAGGCAAGTTTACAGCTCTTGCTAATGCTTCTGCATATCTTGCTACAGAGGTTGAATGACCTTTTGTATATGGATCTTTTGCATCAATTGCGCCTGCTAATGATGTTACCATTTCCATTAAGTGATTGTGGTTTACTATTTCTTCTTGGTTAAATTTGTGTACTAATTCTTCTTCAAAGTTGATACCGATTTGAGAATGACGTTTTGCAAGAACTTCGGCAAATGAATTTAGTGCAACATCATCCCAGAAATTGAAATCTGATGAACTGATTATTGCAGACATACCTTCTTTATAACCTTTTGCTTGAGATATGAACATTGCTTGTTCTGCAAGGATTAAAAGTTTTTCTTGATCTATTGTGCATTCAGGATAAGTTGAAATACCAACAGATACCTTAATTGGGCCGACATCATCTACAAAACAGCAAGATAAACAATAAGTAATATATTCTGCTAAATATTTAGCATCTTTTGTGTCAGTTTCAGGCATGATAACTGCGATTTCATCTCCGCCGTATCTTCCTGCTGAGTCTGTTGCTCGAATATTTTGTTTTATCTTTTCTGCAATTGTTTTAATTACTTCATCACCTTTAGCATGACCAAGTTCTCTGTTAATCTTTGAAATGTTGTTAACATCAAACATTACAACTGATAGATGAGTATTGGTATCTTTGGCTTTTTCAAGTTCTTTTGCCAGAACTTCTTGGAAGCCTCTATGGTTGTATAAGGTTGTTAAATTGTCAGTGTTTGCATATTTATTTGTTTGTTCTTGTAATTGCAAGTTGTGGACAAACATTCCCATATAATTACTAAATAAGGTTACTAAATTTACGTTTATGTTAGAAATATTCTGTCCTACCAGTAGTATTCCTATACATTTGTTTAATGACATCATAGGAACTATTACAGAACTTGTTTTAGTTAAATATGGAATATTTAAGTAATTGATATTATCTTTGTGAATTAGTGTTTTAGATGAAAAACACTTTATGATAGGATTGTTTTCATCTGATAAAAATATTTTTGATGTGTATGTATTACCTGTTTTACTGTTTATTTTAAGGTTTATACATTTTGATTTTTCGTGAAGAAGCCCAAAGCCAATAAAATTCCATTTGGCTTTATTTATGAATAATTCGTTTAATTTTGTAAATAAATCGTTTATGTTTTTATAGCTTTGAAAAATATCTACTAAACTCTTCATAATTTCTGTGTAATTAATATTAGGGTTTAGTATGTTGTTATTGAGAGTGTAATTATTTGTGTAGATTTTCGGTTTGGTTTTAGTAGTATTAAAATTGTTGATTGTTTCAACAATACTATCTAAACTTGCCTCTTCAGCAACGGATATAGGTTTTATAAGGCTATCAAGTTTTTTCCTTACTTTTTTTGTTTCTTTTTCAGAAGGTGTTTGGGTAGGCACGTCAATATCTTGCGGAACAGAAATCATTTTAATTCCCTCTATCGGACTTTTGATTTTGTCGATAGGATTTGAACTTAGAGATTTCTTTCCCGATTTTTTGGATGTTTTATTTATTTCTTTTTTATTTAAATTTTCCAAAACGAATCTACCTACAATTTTCTTTTATAAGTCATGTAATAAAAAACTTTTGACGGAAAAGTCATAATTTTTTACATTACTAAACAATTCTACATTATGCTGTGGTTAAATCAATCCTGCAAATAGAGGGAATAAAAACTTATTCCCCAGATGAGCTATTTTAATACCTTTCTACTACAATAATAGTATAACTTATAAATATGCGTTTTTCTAGTGTTTGAGGGCAATTATTAATTTATATGAAAATTGGTATTGTTAATATATGTAACAATACCAATTTAAAGTTTAAAGATTTTCTAAAAATAATCCGATACACACTTTGTAATTAGATAATTTAAGGAGTGTATTTACAATGTCAGAGAAAAAGATTATGGATGTAGAAGATTTAATGGTAGATTACGCAGAGATGACAAGTTTTGATTTCGGGTCATTGAGCAATGAAGAAATGGATACCTTAAACAAAATTACAAATAACGAATATTCAAAAAGGCCTTATGCGTTTAAATATGGAAACTTCAAATTGGTAGATTTTTTCCACGAATTATTATCAGATAAAGGCTAATAGCTGTAGATTTTGGAGATATGTGTAATGAATGAAAGAGAACTTTTTGAAAAGGGATGTTTTTCCCCAAGCTGGCTGGATGATAGTGAGGCAGAGCAAATGCCTATATCAACAGTGTATGCAAGACATAACAAAGATATGAAAACTTTATTAAAAGAGTTAGATCAAATTAAAGAACGAATTCAAGAAATTCAAGCCAGACAATGGCATTTGGCAAAGTTAATACATTTTCATGAAAATGAACTTGCTAAAGAGTAACGACTACCAGACACATATAAATAAAAAGCCATAAAATAAATTTATGGCTATTTTTTTTGTAAAAGTTCGGTTCAGGGTTGTCGAAAATGTTTATCTTTAAGCTGTTTTTAATTGTTCATCAGGTTCACCTACTGTTTTAATTAATGCGTCAATTACTTTTGGCATTTGACAGATGAATGAATAATGACCATTACGCAGTGAACATTTTTTACAATCGCAGTTTATGTAATAACATTCTAAGGCTTGTTCTGTCCAATTTTGTGTAATTGATTCGGACATCTCATCATTCCCCGGTAAATATAAATCCAAGTCTTGTGACAACAAATTATCCATACAAGCTCCCAAAATTCTTAAAAAACTACCCACTTTGATTTTAATGGATAAAAGGCTTATTTCCATCCTCTGTTTATAGGAGATTTTTAATTGTTAATTTTTGGTTAAAAAAAACGGTTTTTTGTAAAAATGGAATAATAATATAAGTGTAGTTGATAAGAAAGAAATTGAAAGGAGTGTTAAGTATGAGATTTTTAGTTAAAAAAGCACCGGACAATTTTATCAAAACAGTTAATGACGAAATTAGTTCAATTTTGAATAGACATTTTGACAGTTTTTATCCGGAATACGGATATTCAGAGGATTTAGAAAAATTATCAATGCCTGTTGAGGTTACAGAAAAAGAGAAAGAATATGATATCAGAGCAGAATTGCCTGGTGTTAAGAAAGAAGATTTGGACATTGATATCGATAAAAACTATCTTACTATCAGAGCTAAGAAAGAAGAAGAAGTTTGCGAAGATAAAAAAGCTTATAAAAGATCTGAATTCAAATATGGTGAATTTTCTAGATCAGTTTATCTTCCGGAAGATATTGATATGGATAAAATCGATGCAACTTTGGAACATGGTGTATTGAAAATTAAAGTTCCAAAGATGGATACAACTAAAGACTCTGTAAAGAAAATCACAGTAAAATAATATAAACTAAGTATCTATATTATTTGTTAGGGAGGAATTTATTTCCTCCCTTTTTGTGTTTGTTTTTAAAGTTTCCTTATCATAGATTTGTAACAATATGTTCTTTTTCCCAATAATTAGTATAATAGAGTATACTTGTTACAAACTATAAATGAGGAAATATGATTTTATTAAATTTATTTATAATATTATTTTTATTATTAGCAAACGGATTTTTTGTAGCGTCTGAATTCGCATTAGTAAGTGTGAGGCAGACAAGAATTTGTCAGTTAGCTAACGAGGGTAACAAAACTGCTGAACTTACCGCTAAAGCGTTAAAAGAATTGGATAAGTATATTGCGGCAACGCAGTTGGGAATTACGATTGCAAGTATCGGTTTAGGTTGGGTTGGAGAAGCTACTTTGGCAAAACTTATCAAGCCGTTGTTTGATTTTCTTCCTCATATATCTCAAACGGTTGCAACACATTCTATTGCTGTTGCTATTTCGTTTGTGTTGATTACGTTTATGCATGTTGTTTTTGGTGAATTGATGCCAAAATCTATTGCACTTCAATATCCTGAAAAAACAACACTTATGGTAACAAGACCTCTTGTATTTACAGCAAAATTATTTACGCCATTTATCTTTTTGTTAAACGGTTTTGGAAATTTTGCATTAAAATTGTTCGGAATACCACCTGCTCACCCTACTCACGGGGTTCATACTGAAGAAGAAATTGATATGATTATTGATGCAAGTTATAAAGGCGGGGTTTTGAATGAAACCGAAAACTTTATTTTAAAGAACACTTTAAAATTTACGGATTTAATCGCAAAACAAATTATGGTTCCAAGATGTAACGTTGTAACTTTGCCTGTTGATATAAAGATGGATGATTTGGATAAGATTTTAAATGAGAATCAATATTCAAGATACCCTGTGCATAACGGAAGTTTTGATAATATTATCGGAATTTTGCATATCAAAGATTTATATCCATATATTAGAGAAAATAAAGAATTAGATATTTCAAAAGTTTTAAGAAAACCTTTATTGATACCTGAAACAATGACAATGGATGTGCTATTAAAAGATTTTAAAGAACATCGAACAGAAATTGCAGTTGTAATGGACGAATTTGGCGGAATGTCAGGAATTATATCTTTAGAAGATGTGTTAGAAGAAATTCTTGGTGATGTTCAGGATGAGTTTGATGAAGGTGAAGAATCTGAAGAAATAAAACAAGTTGGTGAAAATAAATTTGTAGTAAACGGTTTAGAAAGAATAGATGAATTTTTCGAATATTTTGGTATTGAAAAACACGAAGAAGAAGTTGAAACTGTCGGCGGTTTGGTTCAAAAATCTTTGTGCAGATTAGCTAAAGTAAAAGATGAAGTTGAATTTGAAAATTTGCGAATAAAAGTTGTTGAAATGAAAGGGCGTCGTATTAAAAAACTTTTAGTTGAAAAATTTGAACGCAATGAAAATCTTGTTGAAGATAAGGCATAGAGCTTAAAGATAGTTTGTTGTTATAAGTTTTATAATATTAAATTTGCCTGCAATGCAATTAATAAAAGGGTTTTAATTTATGTCTAATTTTTTTAATAAGAATATAGAAAATAAATTTATTGACAATTTATTGGTCAAGTTTTATCTTTTTATACTTTTTTGTATGCCTATTATTGTATTGTTTTGGTTATTACTAAGTTCCCCTTATAAAGAAGTGTTAATATGTAATTTAAGTAAGTGTAGTTTAGAACAGCATTTTTTATTTCAACAGTCCGCTATAGTTAATCTGCAAAGACCCATTAATATGGAAGTCTATGGTAGAGGTAATAATCGTTTAAGATCTTATTCATTAATGATTCTGACTATAATAGTTTATTCAATTCGCCTTATTATATTCGGAATTTTGCATATCGAGATAAAGATTTGATAAAATCAAGTGTTGAAAAAATAAAAATAACTAAATATAACCAAGATATTTTTATTGTGCTAGCTTTTAATATACTACTTGTTATTCTTCTAATATATGGAAGAATAAACTATATCAAGAAGCATAAAAAAATATCTAATCAAACATCTGAAAATATAAATTCTAAATAACAATATTTAATAAAATACAATTGTAAAAAAGAAGACTAGAAAATATATTAAATAAGTGTTTTTTTAGACTTCTAAAAATAATAAATTTTTTGAATTTTTGTATATTGGGTGGAATTTATTTTTTATATAGAAAGGGAATGCTGAGGGTGTTGGTTGTACTGTGATTGCTTTATTTTTAAAAATTAGTTTAATTGCGTCAAGGAATGCAGAGCCAATATTTTTATAATTTCTATGTTTTGCATGATATTTGTGATTTGGATTAACTTGAAGAGCATCAATATTAATTTTTTTAGATGTTGGGAATGCACAAATTTCTGTTGTTGCTAAAATTTCATCAGGTTTTAGATTATGAAAATTATCTTTTTGATTTGTTAAGACAAAAAATCTGTGAAAAAGATTCTTTTCTAAATGTTTTGCAAAAATTTGTGCATCATCACTTACCATATCTGAAAATGGTTCAGCCCAAGAGTTTTCAATATTTCTTAGAGCCGAAATATCTCTTTTATTTAAAGTATCAACTTCTACAACAGAGACTGTATGAGGTTTAAATATATAAAAGCTATTTCTTTTTAGTATATTTACTGAAGTAATGTAATTTCCTTGAAAACTTATGTTAGACATATATTTTGTTATCCATAATTTTTGAAAATAAAAAGAGACAGTACAAACACTGTCTCCTTATATTTAGCAAGGGAGAGACTCGAACTCTCGACCTCTCGGGTATGAGCCGAACGCTCTAGCCAGCTGAGCTACCTTGCCATAACCCTTTTTTCTATTGATTTCCTTGCGGACTTGCTCCGCATATGTCTATTGTGTCATGAAGAAAAAATTTTTTCAAGTATTTTTTTGCTATATAATATCTAGTATGATAAAGGATTTAACAGATGGCGAACCTTTAAAGGTTATATTTTTATTTTCAGTACCCCTATTGATTGGTAATATTTTCCAGCAATTGTACAATATCTCAGATATCGTGATAGTTGGAAGAACCTTGGGGGTTGATGCTTTAGCATCTGTTGGTGCTGTTGCTCCATTATTTGCTTTGATTCTTTTTGCTGTTGTCGGTATGAATAATGGGTTTGCAGTTATAACCGGTCAGCGTTTTGGTGCACAGGATTATGTGGGGGTTAGAAGATCTGTTACTATTTCGACTATTCTTAGTACGGCTTTTACGGCATTTTTTACTGTCGTTTTTTCACTATTGATGAAGCCTGTGTTATTTATGATGAATGTTCCTCACGAGATTATGCATAATGCGTTTTGGTATATTCAAATTTGTATTTGGGGACTTATTACAGTTAATCTTTATAATTTGTTAGCTAGTATTGTAAGGGCTTTAGGAGATAGCAAAACTCCTTTATATTTTCTGATTTTTGCGTCTGTTTTGAATGTATTTTTGGCATTACTTTTTATTTTGAAATTTCACTGGGGCGTTCCGGGGTCTGCCGTTGCGGTTGTTTTATCTCAGGGCGTTTCGGCGTTGATGTGTATTATATATATTAAACTTAAGTTTCCTATTTTGCACACTAAAAAAGAAGAATGGATGTTTGATTTTCTTCATAGTGAAGAGGATAGACAAATTGCAAAAGAACATTTGGCAGTTGGAATTCCAATGGCTGTTCAATTTTCTGTTTTAGGAATTGGAATTTTGATTATTCAAAGTGTTTGTAATTCTTTTGGCGCGAATGTAATTGCTGCTTTCACAGCAGCTTTGAGAATTGAACAAATTGCTACTATGCCTATGATTTCATTTGGGGTTGCGTTGGCTGCATTTGTTGCTCAAAATTTTGGGGCTCAAAAGATTCATCGTATTAAACAAGGTGTAAAACGTGGTTCTATTATAAATGTTATTTTAAGTATTGTCATGGCTGTTGTTATGAGATATTGGGGCAGTCATATTGTTCAATTATTTATTGGGAAAGTTAATCCTGATGTTATTAAAATTGCACATGATTATTTGTGGATAAGTACATTATTTTATTTCTTCTTAGGGCAAATTTTCATATATAGAAACGCAATGCAGGGTATGGGTAGGCCATTAATCCCATTAACATCATCTTGCGCAGAACTTATGGTAAGAGCTTATGCTGCTGGGTATCTTGCTGTTCAATATGGTTATTTGGGAGTATTTTATGCAGGCCCTATTGCTTGGTTAAGTGCTGCTATTATTGTTGCCTTAGGTTATTACATAAATATTAGAAAAATTGATAGAAAATATAAGACGATAACCCAATAAAGTTATCGTCTTGAATAAAATTTATTTTATGTTTTAGGCTTTAATTTTACCGTTTATCTGTAGTTTTAATAATGTGCCAGCCAAATTTTGTACCTACAGGATCAGATATTTGTCCAACCTTTAGATCAAATGCTGTATCTGAAAATTGTTGAACCATTTGTTTTCTATTGAAATAACCTAAATCACCGCCTTTTTGACCTGATGGACAAAGTGAATACATTCTTGCGGCATCTTCAAATGAGATCTCACCGTTTTCTATTTCTTTTTTAATTTTTACAGCTTCAGGTCTTGTTTTAACAAGAATATGGCTTGCGCGAACTTCGTGAACATCTAAATTCGGGTTAAGAAAACCACCTTGTGCGAATGAGCCTAAACCTGTAAATAAAAGCATAACAGCCATAAATATTTTTATTATAGATTTCATATAAATCCTCCTCAATTTTTTTTCATATTATCACATAAAGACAAAAATTAATATACTATAGTTGTATTGTTCTTAGTACAAAATAATATCTGTAATTACCCCAATATACGATAATTGAAATGAAATTATTATCCAAATCTGAGGCTTCTAAATAAGTATCAGGAATAGGTTTTCGTTTAGAACTTTTTACATTTTTGCCGACAAACTTCAAGAATTTTTCTCTGATAAGTTGAACTTTGGTCATTTTTATTTGCGGAAGATTATTTTTGTAAAAGTCTAAAGGAACCATTTCTTTTTTGTAGCACGGGACAATATATTTAACTTTTCCTGCTTCTTTAAATAAAATATACCAAGAACCGTCGTGTTCTCTTGGGGTTAAAAGATAATATCCGGGATCTATTTTCACGGTTTTGAAAAATAATGGTGCGGTTAACCTAAACAGCGGATAAGGTGACCAAGTTGAATACATTGTATCTTGGTATTCTCCAGGGTCGATATCGTGAACATATTTAAAATCCGGAACGGGCATATCTCTGTACATTTGTTCAATATCAATATCTTCAGTATATTCATCTTCTGTAATTTCTTGTTTATCAACATCTTCAGGGTATGAAGTCGCCTGCTGTTCTTCTGCCATTGTATATGGGAGAAGTGTAAACAAACCAAATATAATTAAAAATACACTGATTAGAAACTTTTTCATATTTTAATCTTAATATTTTTTTATCCAAAATCAATCATTCTTATAATTGATAGATAAGTGAAATTCATTAAAATAATATTAAAATAGTCCTAAATGTGTAAAAATTTGATATAATGAACCTATGGATAAATTAGAACAAAATTACGAAGATTTTATATCAACAGTTAGTCATGAATTGCGAACACCTTTAACTTCAATAAGAGGGTTTTCGCAGACAATGCTTGCGTCTTGGGACAAGCTTGATGATAATAGCAAAAAAAAGTTTATCAAAATTATTGAGGATCAATCAAACAGACTTATTCATTTGGTTGAAAATATGCTTTCTGTAACTAAATTGCAGTCTGCAAATAGCACATTTGTGTTTAACGAAGTAAATATAAAAATTCCGTTAGAGCAAGTTATTACGATTGTGAAAAACCAGTATCCTAATCACAGTTTTGAAGTTTCTTATCAACCTAATTTGCCAAATATTTTTGTTGATAGAGATAAGTTTCAACAGGTTTTGACAAATTTGGTCGAAAACAGTGCAAAATATTCTCCGGAAAATTCTACAACAATTATAAAAGCTTTTTGCGAAAATAATAATGTATGTATGGAATTTATAAATAAAGGTTTGGGCATTGATAAATCAGATTATGACAAAATATTTACCAAATTTTCAAGAATAGATAACCCTTTAACCAGAAAAGTTCAAGGCAGTGGTTTGGGGTTATATATTACAAAAAATATAATTGAAAAGATGGATGGAAAAATTTCTGTAAATTCTGAGCCTCTAAATGATAATTCAAATCTTAGCAAAATTACTTTTAAAATTATTTTGCCGGTAAAAAGTATTGAAGAACAAGCGAGGATAAAATGCAGTCAGTCACATTAATTATTGATAAAAGACTCGAATTATCGACAAAATATAAACGACTTTTGGAATCAAATTCTAATGAAGTTATTGTTTCTAAAGATTTGATAACTTCAATAAAGATAATTCAAGATGAAGAACCTGATTTGATAATTATATCAGATAGTTTTGATGATGACTTATCGGATTTTTGCAAGCAGGTAAGAGCTTTGACATATAATATGCGTCCTATAATCGTTGCTTTATCAAAGTCTGCGGATTTTAATGATAGAATTAAGGTTTTAGAAAGCGGAGCTGATGATTTTTTATCAGAACCGGTTAATTCTGAAGAATTTAAAGTTAGAATAACAGCACATTTACGTCGTGAATTTGAGACAAATTTGGATACAAAATTGTTCATTCCAAATAAAAATTATACACTTCGCGCAATCAAACGTAAACTTAATGATAAAAATTGGGCAATTTTGTCTATAAGTATTGAAAATTTTGACAGTTATAAACAGGCTTATACTCAATTAGCGTCTGATAAATTATTACAAACTTATGTCGCAATAATAAAAGCTTCTGTTAGCGAAAGTGATTATATTGGCGAGCTTAGTGAAAATGTTTTTATTTTAATTACAGATTCTCTCAAAGCTGAAAGATTAGCAAGATTTTTAACTTTCGCATTTGATTCGGTTTCTTCAAAATTCTATGCTCAACACGATTTAGAGCGTGGTTATATGATTTTGCAAGGAGATGAGTTTGCCGGTAGACGTGCAAATTTTGTACATTCTACAATCAGTGTTGTTACTAATGAATTTACGAATTATAAGGATACTACCCAAGTTTTAAATTCACTAATTCAAATTCATAATGTTGCAGATTTGCCGAACAAATCTAATTTCTTAATTGAACGTCCTAAATTGTATGCGAATAATGCAGTTGTTGAAAAAGAATATAACAATAAAATTTTAATTTTTGAAACGGATGAAGCTTTAAGTGTTCTGTTAAATACAATCTTAAATCTTCAAGGATATGAAACTAAAATTATAAATACCTACAGTATGCCAAAGAAAAAGGATTTGCCCGCTTTAATTATAATTGATGCCGGTGATGTTGGTAAACGTAATGGCTTAAATCTTTGCTATAAATTAAAACAGCATAAAGATTTTAAAAATTCTAAAATTATCGTAACATCAATTATTCACGATAAGGAATTAGTTTTGAATGCAGGTGCAGATTTATATTTGCCAAAGCCTTATGAAATTTCGAGTTTAATAAAATGGGTTGATTTATTTATAAAAGAATTCAATGAATAAAGAATTTTGATATTTTATTATTTAAATCTTCTCATCATTTTCATAGCTTTAACCATAGCTTTTTTCTCATCTTTTTTGCTAAAACCGCTGAACATTTTTTGCATTTTGTTCATACCTTTCATCATTTGGCGCATTTGTTCAAATTGTTTTACGTAAAGATTGATTGTGTGCATATCCATACCACAACCTTGAGCAATTCTTTTTTTGCGGCTGGTATTCATCAAATCAGGATTATCACGTTCTTCCGGGGTCATACTTTGAATGAATACTTCAATCTTTTTAAATTCTGTTTCACTTGCGTGTGAAATCTTTTCTCTATCTGCTTGTTTTAAATTTACACCGGGAAGCATTCCAAGAATTTGATCCATAGAGCCAAACATTTTCATTTGTTTTTGCATTGATAAAAAGTCGTTGAAACTAAATTCAGCTTTTTGCATTTTTTCTTGCATTTTTAATGCTTCTTTTTCATCAAAAACTTCTTGAGCTCTTTCAACTAATGAAACAATATCGCCCATACCAAGAATTCTTGTTGCCATACGCTCAGGATAAAAATCTTCCAGAGCGTTAAGTTTTTCGCCTGTTCCTGTTAGTTTAATCGGTTTTCCTGTGCAGTAAACAACAGATAATGCTGAACCACCTCTTGAGTCACCGTCTAATTTTGTTAAAACTAAACCTGTTAAACCTATTTGAGCATCAAAATTTTCTGCAACATGGACAGCTTCTTGACCTGTCATGGCATCAATTACCAAAAGTTTTTCGTGTGGTTGGAATACTCTATCTATAATAAGTAATTCCGCCATCATCTCTGTATCAATCTGTAAACGGCCTGCTGTATCTAGGATTAAAACATTAAATCCTTTTTCTTTAGCATAATTTATTGCACTTTGAACAATGTTTTGTACATCTTTAGAATCAGGAATTGTAAAAACTTCACAGCCAATTTCTTGTCCTAAAGTTTGTAATTGAGTTATTGCTGCAGGTCTGTAAACGTCACATGCAACAAGTAAAGGATTTTTGCCTTCTTTTTTTAATTTTACTGCTAATTTAGCTGAAGATGTTGTTTTACCTGAACCTTGCAAACCTAACATCATAATTAAACTTGGATGACCTGATAAATTTAATGGTTTAAGTTCTTGACCAAGTATATTAACAAGTTCATCATGTACAATCTTTACTAATTGCTGAGACGGATCTATACCTTGTAATACATTTTCGCCTTCAGCTTTATCTTTTATAGAAGATATAAATGCTTTGACAACACGTAAATTCACATCAGCTTCCAATAGTGCACGTCTGATTTCTCTCAGTGCTTCTTGCATATTATCTTGCGTTAATTCCTGACCTCTGGTTTTTGAGATTATATTTTGTAATTTTTCGCTTAAATTGTCAAACATTTGTTATATCCCTTTTCATATTGTTATGATTTGACTTTATCATGAAAAAACTTTAATATAAAGCCAAAGAGTGATATGTGAAATTTAAAATAAATTTTCAATACAAAAATCCCGTTTGAATTTTGTATCAAGCGGGATTTTTATTGTTTACCTTCAAAAAAGGTTATATCTCAAAAGAGAAATTAGTCTTTAGCGTGACCAGCTGTACCTAATACATCTCTCATTTTGTGCATAACCATTTCTTTAACAGCAGTTCTACCTGGTCCCATGTATTCACGTGGGTCGAATTTTTCAGGATGTTCGATGAAGAATTCTCTAATTGTAGAAGTCATTGCTAATCTTAAATCTGTATCGATATTGATTTTAGCAACACCGTGTTTAGAAGCGTAGTTAAGCATATCTTCTGGAACACCTTGAGCATCTGGTAAGTTACCACCGTATTTATTACATTTAGCAACGAATTCTTTTGGTACAGATGAAGATCCGTGTAATACTAATGGATAATCATAACCAACGATATCGTTAACAGCTTTTTTAATTTCAGCTAATCTTTCGAAATCAAGTTTAGCTTCACCTTTGAATTTGTAAGCACCGTGTGAAGTACCAATAGCAACAGCTAATGAATCACAACCAGTTTCTTTAACAAATCTAGCAGCTTCTTCTGGATCTGTGTAAGTTGAATCTTTAGCATGAACTTTAACATCATCTTCAACACCAGCTAATTTACCTAATTCAGCTTCAACAGATACACCGTGAGCGTGAGCATAATCAACTACTTTTTTAGTTAAAGCGATGTTTTCTTCTAATGGGAATCTTGAACCATCGATCATAACTGATGAAAATCCGCCATCGATACAAGCTTTACAAATATCAAAATCAGCACCGTGATCTAAGTGTAGTGCAATAGGAATAGTTGTTGTTGCTAATGCAGCTTCAACTAATTTGATTAAATATGTTTGATTAGCATATTTTCTTGCACCTGCAGAAACTTGCAAGATGATTGGAGATTGTGTTTCTTCAGCAGCTTCTGCAATACCTTGTAAAATTTCCATGTTGTTTACGTTGTATGCACCAATAGCATAACCACCGGCCAATGCTTTTTTAAACATTTCGCCTGTTCCAACTAATTTTCTTTCACTCATTTGAGTTCTCCTTCTCTTTCGTATAATATATTACACATGCCCAATTTATAACAAACAAAAATAAACTTCAAGGCAAGAGAACTTTGAAAATTACTTATATTTTATTTTGATCTTTGGAAAAATCCCGCTAATTCTTTATGTGGAATAATTTTTGATATTGGTCTTCCGTGTGGGCAGGTATATGGCATTTTAGTTGTTCGCCATTTCTTTATAATATCTTCCATTTGCCAAATTGTTAATTTGGTATTGGCTTTAACAGAAGCCTTGCAAGATGTTGTTATCAGAATTTTTTCTTCCAAGTTATCAATATCGCCTTCAATATTATCCAAAATGTCAGCCAAAATGTCTTTTGGATTTACCTTAGATAGTAGTTGAGGAATTTTTCTGAAAATTATTTCTTTATCACTTAAAAATTCAATCCCATACCCAAAACGCTCAAATTTTGCGATATTTTCTTTAATGATTTCTGCTTCTGTTGCTGAAATTTCAATAACATCAGACACAAAAAGCATTTGAGAGACTACATTTTTTTCTGATTTTAATTTTTCATAAATATAACGTTCTTCTGCGATATGTTGATCAACAATTTCTAAACCTTCATCAGTGTCGATTAAAATATATGTATCGTGGTATTGTCCGATAATTTTTTCTGAAGGTTCTAAAACCGGATTGGCTTCTTCTTTGGTGAAAAATTGTTTTTGTTCACTTCGTTCCTCATTATAATGATTTTGATGTGAAAAAGTATTAGAATTTTTATTTTCTAATTTTTGCATTCCCATATCAGATATAAACATTGTATCTGAGTCTTTATCAACATAAAAATCTTGGTTTTGTTGTTGCTGTGTCGGAAATTGTATAACTTCAGATGTTGATGAATTTGCAGGTGTGAAATTTGGTGAAAAATCATTTTGGCTCGGTGTTTGAGGTGAATATTTTTCAACATAATTTGATAATCCTGCTTCTATTGCTGAATATATAAAATTAAAAATTTGGTTAGGGTTTTTATATCTAACTTCTTTTTTAGTCGGGTGAACATTTACATCAACATCGTGTGGTGGAATTTCCAGATTTAAAACTACAAAAGGATATTTGTTATTTGCGGTTAAGTGTTTGTAGGCTGTGTCTATTGCCTTTTGGAATATAGGGCATTTTACGCTACGAGAATTTATATATATATGGTAATTCTTTTTGCTTGAACGAGTATAATCTGGAGTGCTTACAAATCCGCTTATTCTTAGACCTGCTAATTCATCAGTTTTTAAAACTTCTTTTAGATTGTTTGTGACATCTGATGAAAAAACTTCTTTAATTGTTTGAGTAAGATTATTTTGCCCTGTTGTTTTTAAGACTGTTTTGCCGAATTTTTTTAATTCTACAGAAACTTCCGGGTGAGATAATGCGATTGACTGCACAACTTCTTGTATATATGAAAATTCAGTATTTGAGTTTTTTAAAAATTTTAATCGAACAGGCAAATTATAGAATAAATCTTTAATATCCATAATTGTACCAACCGCGCAACCTGTTTCAACTTTTGTAACTTCGGAATTTTCACATTTAACTTTTGTACCTGTATCAAAGTCTTTGGTTCTTGTTGTGCAGGTTAATTTTGAGATTGAAATAATACTTGCTAAAGCTTCGCCTCTAAATCCAAATGTGTGAATATCGAATAAGTCATCATCATTTTGAAGTTTACTTGTTGCGTGCTTTGAAAAAGCCAACATGATATCATCAGGGTGAATACCTGAACCGTTATCTGCAACTCTTATATCTCTACAATCATTGTTAATTTCAACACTAACTTTTGTAGCACCAGCATCGATAGAATTTTCCATTAATTCTTTAACAACTGATGCCGGTCTTTCAATAACTTCCCCAGCGGCTATTTGATTAATTAAGTTTTTTGATAATTGTTTAATTCTTGCCATATCTCTCTAATCCCTAATCTCAATCTACATCAAACACAAAATCATCTAAATGTTTGATTACAAATTTGAAACAATTTTATATGATAACCAAGTAAGAAAATAAAGACTTGGACGATAATATATTTTTAAAGATTGTGGGGGCATTTTGGTAAAAAATTCATCATTAAAATTACAGCCTAAAAAAGCGAATTTACAAATTGTTAAAGAAGCTGAAGTTAAAACAACGAAATACAGCGATATCAATTTGAAAAGATGGAGAGATTACGGACATATTTTGACCGGAACATTATGGCAATTCCCATCAAGACTTAAAGAACACGGGCATTCTAATGAATACCACGGTAATTATATTCCACAAATTGCTCAGCAAATGTATGAAAGATATACAAAGAAAAATGATGTAGTATTGGATTTGTTTTTTGGTTCAGGAACATCAGGTATTGAAGCAATCAATATGAATAGACGCTGTATTGGTGTTGAATTAAAAGAAGATTTGGCAGAGAGTGTTTCTGAAAAATTCACACCAAAACAACTTGTAACTGATGTTAATATAATTTGTGCAGATTCAACAAGTGAACTTGCAGTTGAAAAAGTTAAGGCAAGATTAGAGATTATGGGTGAAGAAAAAGCTCAATTTTTAATGCTTCATCCGCCTTATGATGATATTATTAAATTTTCTGATAAGAAAGAAGATTTATCAAATTGTGCGACAACCGAAGAGTTTTATGATATGTTCGAAAAAGTTGCCCAAAACGGTTATGATTTACTTGAAAAAGGTAGATTTGCTTGTCTTATTATTGGAGATAGCTATAAAAATTCAGAAGTTCAGCCTTTAGGTTTTGAATGTATGAATAGAATGAGAAAGTTAGGATTTATCTTAAAATCAACAATCGTAAAAGATATTCAAGGTAATGAACGCGGAAAAGGCAGGACTGCAAATCTATGGAGATATAGAGCTTTGGCAGGCGGCTTTAGTATCTTTACTCACGAATATATCTTTGTATTCCAAAAAGTTTAATAAGAAAGGAAGGCGAGCTTTTTTAAGCTCGCCTTCCTTGTTTTATGCATCATATCGTTTAAATGATTTTTCTATTGCTTTTGATATTACCGATTTAGTTGTATCATATTCTGTTGTTAGTGAAGATATTTCTGTATCAAGGTTTTTCATTTTCAAATCTATTGTATCTTCTTTGTTTTCTATTTTGGTTTTTTCGGTATTATATTTTGCTTCAGCTCTTGAAATAGCTTCATCATCAGTAACTTCAAGAATATATTGATCTGTAGAGTAATTTCCTTGATAATAATATCCATCATCACTTATAGATGAAATATACGCCATACCTGATTTAAGCATTTCACTTAAATAGTCAGAATCATCAATTTGGGCATTTTCAGTCCATCCATTTAAGCAAATCATATTGAACATTGTGTCATAGAATGAAGCCATTACATCGCTGTCTTCTTCAGAAGTTGATGTGTCACCAACAATTGTGAATTCAAACTCATCTTTGTCACCATCATATAGATTTGATTTAGATTTTTCACCAAGTTGCCAAGAATAATTTGAATTTTCAATACCTTCCATATATTGAACATAAGCTGTTAAAAATACTTGAGCAACATTGTTTAAGTTGATAGATACAGTTGTGTTATCATTCTTTTTATTGTGGAACCAACCTTTAATACCACCATAATTTTTAGTATGGCTATATGTCATACCAAGATAATTTGGAGATGCTTGAGCTACATCTTTTTTATATCCGTTATCATTCTTTTTATTACGAACTAATGTACCTACAGTATCCATAACTTCTTGATTTCGTGTACCATCGCCAGCAGCATCTGCAAGTTCGCTATTTGGCCAAATAAGGTCATAAACAGCGTTATATGCGTAATCTAATGCTGTATCACTTGCACTGGTTCCACCAAGTACAGTTGTGAATGCATCTTGAATCCAACTTAATACAGATTTTGAACCGTGTTCTCCATCACTTAATAAATCTTGTTGTAATCTGTGAGCTGCATCTACCGGATAATTACCGGCAACACCTTCTTGAGATTCATAAGCGATAATGTATTGAGTTTTGCCATTTAACAAATCTGCTAAAGTGATTGTAGCTCCGGAAGATGTATCTTCAGAATATGTACCATCTTCAGCAATTGTTACTAATCTTTGTTCTTTTCCTGCTTGCGGATCGGCATTTGCTTTACCAAGAAGAACGCCATCACTTGCAGAATCTGCAGAATATGTGTTTAATAAATCTAATAAATCATCATAGGAAATATTTGTAGTACTTTGGGTAACAGATACTGTATCTCCAAGTCCTAATGTATTTCCATAAGTTACTCCTTCTATTGACGCAGCTTTATTTGCCGTAATAATATTTTCTCCAACTAAAGCTTCAATAAATTTATTACGAACATCAGATGATGGAGTACCTGATAAACCTTCTGCAGGTATTCCGGCAGCTCTTGCTGCTGCTGCATAAGAAGAGTTCAAAATTACTCTATTTTTAGCATCTGTTACAAGTTTTGGATAGTAATCATTATAAACAGACGGGCTCATTAACAAATCATAAGTCAGAGCCATATCGCTATCACCTGAACCGTAATAATCATAAACAAGTTTTGTTGTATTTAAAGCGTCTTGGTATTCATTAGAAACATTTTCCATATCACGAGCAAGTGCAAGTTTCTGATGAGATAAACTCATAGATTGAAACTCGCAGTCAGCTTTTCTGGCTGTTATTGTTAATAATCTAGCTTGTGATGCTGCTAAGCCCATTGATTTCCTTTCGTTTCTTTTTTATTTGACGTAACTTTTCTGTTTATTCATGTAGTATTACGGAATTTTGGGCTAATAACTTTAAAAATATGAGCATTTTTTGTAATAAAAGTTAACAATTTTTAAAATAAAATATTTGTCTTATCATATTTATATATAACCGTAAGAATTAAAAAGGGGAGAAAAATGGCAAAGAGAATAGGTATTGATGTTGGTGGTACCAACGTAAAAATTGCATTAGTTGATGATAAGGGTAAAATTATTTACTCAAACAGCGTTCCAACATACGCTAATATGGGTTATGAATATACAGTTAACAATATTAAGCAAGCAATCAGAGATTTGATGAAAGAAACAAAATCTGATTCAAAAACTATTCAAGGTATAGGTTTTGATTTCCCTGGACAAGTAGATTATAAAAAAGGTATTGTAAAATTAGCTCCGAACATTCCTGGTTGGGTTAATGTTCCTATTGCAAAGATGATAGAAGATGAATTTAGTATTCCTACAAAAATTGATAATGATGTAAGATGTGCAGCATTAGGTGAATTAAACTTTGGTGCAGGTAAAGGTTGTGAAAACTTTATTTGTATAACTGTAGGTACTGGAGTTGGTTCAGGCTTAGTAATTAATGGAAAATTGGTTAGAGGAGCTGCAAATGCTGCTGGTGAAATTGGTCATATAAAACTTCAAATGAACGATGGACCAATATGTGGTTGTGGTGATACAGGATGTTTAGAGGCTTTTGCATCAGGCCCAAGTATTGTTGCTATGGCTCAGGATTATTTAAAAAGTGGTAAATCTACCAAATTCAGAGAACTTGCAGGTGCAGAAGGTGAAATTACACCATATCTTGTTGCAAAAGCTGCAGAAGCCGGTGATCCTGTTGCAAGAAGAATTTTTGAAAGAATTGGTACCTATTTAGGTATGGGTTTAACAAGTGTTATTAATCTTTTGAATCCTGAAAAAGTAATTATTGGCGGTGGCGTTGCAGAAGCCGGTGAATTACTTTTAGCTCCTGTAAGAAAGACTATTCAAGAAAGAGCTATGGTTGTTGCAAGAGAATCTGTTGAGATTGTTCCAGCGCAACTTGGTAATACTGCAGGTGTTATCGGTGCAAGTATGTTAATTACTGAATAGGCAGTAGAAAATTTATAAAATAAAATGTCGGCGCTTACATTTTGTTAAGTGCCGATATTTTTTAGCCTACAATTTGAGCTAAATCATCTTCTAACAAACTTTTTTGAAATTCTTCGCATTCAAGTATCATATCAAAGATTTGTGAGTATTTTTCGCTATGAAGAATTTTTGAAATATCATCAATTCCAAGAAAATCTATTACATAGAATGAAGAATTTTTTTCTTTAATCTTTATAAATCCAACTTCTTCATATAACGCAAGGAGCATTTCAAAAATTTTAACTGACTTGCCTAAAAAGCTTGCACAACGCACAAGTTCAATTTTACCTGAATTGTTATGGGCAGCGTATTTAATCATTCCGTTGAAGGTTTTTATAAATTCTTGTTCATCAAGGATTTTCGGCTCATAATTCATAAAATGAATTCCTTTAGGTTGAGATTTTTCCAAGATATTATCAAGGGTTAACCTATCTGCCGGATAATCAAAAAACATGACAATATCACATTTAGGAACATCCTGTCTGGTAAAGACTTTTGAGGCTATTGCAGGGAAGTTTTTTATGGTATCTAAAATATACTTACTTTCTGCAAAAACTCCAATATTCCATTTAGAATTTTTAATGTAATCATTTACATTTGGTAAAATGCCTGTTTTATTGCGGTTATCATATATTTTATAACTACTTTTAGCCGGAGTATCTTCTACTAACGCATCAGAATGAACATCATCAATGATTAGTTGAACAGATATATTTCCGTTAAATTCATTAATTTGCGGGTGAAAAGCTATATCCAGTGAATCTCCACTAGATAAAGATGCATTTCCATTTTTCCACCATATTGCAGTAAATTCATCAGCACCTGATGTTACAACTAATCTCAAATGTGAATTATCATTACCCATTTGGCGTTTTTGTTTAATTTTCAAGTTATTCATCTCAAAAATCGGGCTAGGATTTGATGCGCCAAAAGGTTCAAGTTGTGAAATTTCTTCTACTAAATCAACTGTTATATCTTGTGGTTCAACCAGCAAATCAATATTTATAAAAGGTTTTAATTCTTTATTTGCGGTATATTCTTTAACAGTTTCACATAAGGCTCTTTTTACGACCTCAAAAGGAGTTTTTGAACCCGTAAAACTTAACCCTGCAGCAAGTTTATGACCTCCAAAACCATCGAATAATTCGGCATTAGCGTTTATTACATCATATAAAGGTACACCTTCAATACTTCTTGCAGAACATCTAAATTGATCTTTTTCTTTAACATAAGTCATTAAAAATACAGGTTTGTAATATTTTTCAACAAGTTTAGAGGCTACAATTCCGATAATTCCAATATGCCAGGCTTCACTATATAAAACTATTGCAGAATTTTTATTACCTTCTTTTTGAACCATTTTATCGGCTTGTTCAAAAACTTCTTGGCATAGGGTTTGACGAACTTTATTTAATTCATTCAGTGTTGTGATAGCCATTTCTATTTCTTGAGGGTTGTCTGAAATTAGAACCTTTAAGGCTGATTCAACAGTATCAAGTCTACCTGATGCGTTAATTCTTGGCGCAATTCCAAATGCTATATTTTCAGAGGTTACACCGTTTGTAATATCATATCCTGCACTTTCAAGTAGCCTTTTTAATCCGTAATGTTTGCCGGCTGAGATTAATTCTAAGCCTTTAGTTACAAAATATCTGTTTTCACCCAATAATGGTACAACATCTGCTACTGTTCCGACAGCGACAAACGGTAGAATTTCATATATAAATTCTGTTTTGCCATATTTTGTCAAAAGTGCTTGCGAAACTTTAAATGCAACTCCGCATCCTGCCAAATATGTTAAATATTCAATTTGTTTTGCGGATAAATTTTCATCTAAAGCACCTTCAGCTTTTGGGTTAATGATAGCAAATGCAGGTGGTAATTCTTCCGGAGCTTCGTGGTGATCAGTTATAATAACATCAATCATTTTAAAACTATTGATAAATTTTACGGCATCGACATCAGAAATTCCGCAGTCTACAGAAATGATAACTTTTGGTTTAACGGTTGTCATAAGTTTTATCAATGCTTTTTTATCAAATCCATGCCCTTCATTTTCTCTATCAGGGATGAAATAATGAACATTTGCATTTAAGAATTTGAGCGTTTTATATAAAACAGAAGTCGAATTAACCCCATCGGCATCAAAATCACCATAAATAATAATTGTTTCTTGATTATCAATGGCATGTGATAGGCGATCGACTGCTTTTTGCATATCAGTGAATGCGTTAGGAGAAGTTAATTGCATTTCAAGCGGATGCAAAAATTCCTTAATTTCTTCGTCAGTTTTAATTCCACGAGATATTAAAAGCCTTTTAATAAGAGATTTCTCATTTGTGTTATTGCTATCTAAAACCCAATCTTTTTTCATTTTCCAAGTCCTATATATTAAAATAATAGCATAGAATTGCCGGATATTAAATTATGTAAATTTCTTTTTCTTTAAAACAAAATAAATTAAAATACAATTACAAGGTTTACGACTATACGGAGGAAAATTTATGAAGAATTTATCAAGAATTTTTACCCTTGTACTAGGTACAATGATAATCACAAGTGGCTTAGCAATGGCAGAATCAACTCAATTCACACCATTAAACTTTGATGATAGCTCAGCAATAAGAACAACTACAACAACATCTTCAACAGCATCATCATCAGTATTAACAGGAACAAGTGGAAACACAATGCTTGATCCAAGCCAAGTTACAGGTGGAACAAAAATGCAAAATGCTATTTTGCAATTAGATAATGCTCAAATTGAAGTAAGAAATCAATTATTAAATTACAAAACAAATTATGAAGCTCTAGATGCTCAATTAAAACAAGTAAAAGCAGATAGAAAAGCAGCAAAAAAACAAGTAAAACAAGCAGAAAAGAGAATTAAAAACTTAGATAAAGCAAAATCAAAAATCAGAAAGAATTTTGAACAAAAAATAAATATGTAATAACGCATAGAAAAGTATAAAGAAACAAGAGATTAGGGAGCTATTTTTATAGCTCCTAAATCTTTATAAAAAATAGGCTTGATTTTAAAAAATGTTTATAGTACATTTATTCATGCGAAATGAATAGCAAAAAATGGGCTGCTAGCTCAGGTGGTTAGAGCGCACCCCTGATAAGGGTGAGGTCGGTGGTTCGAGTCCACTGCGGCCCACCATAAAAGAGACTTTCAAACGAAAGTCTCTTTTATTTTAGTAATATGTATTATGAGTCAAGTTTTTATCAGTATAAATAAGTGCTAAAAAGTGCAATTTTATTTTTGCTTGCTAATAGGTTTCTGGGACATTGAGACAGAGAAAATTTAATAAAAAATCACACAGACAGCACGATTGAGGCTGTTTTTTAGTATTGAGATGTATGGGTCTTTTCTTGCACTCAACTACTCATTTTTTGCACTCTTTTGCACTCCATTTGCAAATTTTTAAGACCATATTAGGCTAAAATTGGCTTGGTGTTTGAAGTTAAGTTCAGTGCAATAAAGTGCAAAAAAGTGCAATTTTATTTTTACTTGCAAAATGAGATACCCTAAATTATCAATGAGATTTGGATATCATTTTTAATACCTTAATTTACTTATTTATAATTTCTACAGCTCTTACAGTTTTTCTATCATTATTTTTGTTAATATATTGAAACGTGCCAACTTCTGCAAAGCATTCTTTTCTACTTATTTTTACAAGTTGATCGTCAACATAATTATTATCTGGAGATAAAAATACTAATCTACCATTTAACTTGCAAGCAGTTTTATAATCATATGAATCCCAATTAATGCGTGGACATATATGTCCTAAAACGCCATTATCTAAAACTTGTAATACTAAAAATTTTGACCCGTCTGTACATGCTTCATTAGAATTTGCATAAGATAAATTAGAACTAAATAAAAATAGAGTAGCTGCTAAATATACAAACTTTTTCATAAACACCTCACTATTATGAACTTACTATAACATGAAAACAGATACCATATTTATTTTATATTTACCCCCACTTGACTTCTGTCTCAAAACGAGTGATGAATGTGTTGCACAAAGCATTACAAGGATTTTGAGACAATGGAAAACCAAGTTGAGACAATCAAATACACCCCTGAGAAGGCAAAACAAAATGCTCTTGCAAAACTTGATTTAATCCGCAAATGGCAAGAGTTTCGTCGTAAGGCTGTCAACAAACTTCAAGCAGACTATGATTTTGTCAAACTGCATAACAGTTCAGATTCTTACCTTTTCAGTGTTTTAGGTAAAATCTCACGAGGAAGCCTGCACCGCTGGAAAGCCAGTTTGGACGGAACTGAGGATTACACAAGGCTAATTCCTAATTATAAATACGTTTCTGTAAATGAATACAGAACATGTCTAACGGATGAAGAAATCAAAATATTTATGGGCTTGCTCCTGCACCCGAATAGAATTTGTATCGGCAAAGCAATCGCACTTACAAAATACAAGCTCAAAGAGCAAGGCCAAAGTTTTATCCCTGCGGATATTACGTTTAGACGCTATGCAAAATGGTTTAAGGACAATAATTACGACAAATGGGTGCTCGCTAGAGACGGTGAAAAAGCACTTTCAGACAAAGTCGAACCATATATTAAAAGGGACGCTAGCCTGCTTGATGTCGGGGATATTTTAGTCGCAGACGGGCACAAACTGGCGTTTCAAGTGATTAATCCGTTTACGGGCAAGCCTTGTCGGGCAACTTTAGTCGGATTTTTGGACTGGAAATCAACAGCACTGGTCGGTTATGAAATTATGCTTGAAGAAAACACCCAATGCATTGCAAGTGCCCTAAGAAATGCAATAATAAACCTCGATATGATACCTAAAATTGTCTATCAAGATAACGGCAGAGCATTTAGAGCAAAGTATTTTACATATGACAAAGGATTTGGAGAATTAGGCTTTTATGGGCTTTATGCAAAACTCGGGATTGAAACGGTATTTGCAAGACCATATAACGCAAGGTCAAAAGTTATTGAGAGGTTCTTCAAAGAATTTCAAGAAGGATTTGAAAAACTAATGCCAAGTTATGTTGGTTCATCAATTATCAACAAACCTGCATACTTGAAACGAAACGAAAAATTCCACTCCAACCTGCATAATGCCCTCTTGGTTGGCGGCGTTAAACGGGCACGCAGCGGAGCTGACTCCAGCCCTCTGCCGGCAATCCGCTACATCCCAACTATAGAAGAAACAATCAAAATGATTGATATGTGGCTTAAGTTCAAAAACTCTCAGCCCTGCACAAATGCACCGAATATGACAATCGCAGAGGTTTTGGAAAATCGAAAGAAACAAAATATTGATAAAAGCGTGCTTGACGATTTGATGCTGGCAGCTGAAGTCAAAACAATTCAGCGAAATGGTGTAAGGTTCTTGAACTGCGACTATTTTGACGAAAGACTATACGGACTGAGAGGAAAAGTTTTAGTAAAATACAACTTATTTGATCTGACTAATGTAAAAATTTTTACCCCGAAAGGTGAATATTTATGCACAGCAGAGCGAGTAACCGAAACCCACCCGATGGCAAAGATTTTAGGAACGGTTGAGGATTTAGAGGATTACAAACAAAAAATCCAAAAACAACAAAAACTGAAACGAAAAACTATAAACTCGGTTAAAAAATTATTGACTAATGATGAAATAAAACTGATTGAAGCAAGGTCGAACCAAGAAGAAATGGAAAATTCTAACAATTTTCAAAAAGAGTTCAAGCCTCGTTCAAATGGTGTTCAAAAAATAAACAACGGAGAAAAGTCACTCCCGATATTCAAAAACAATTCAGAAAAGTACGAATATTTGATAAAACATAACCCAAGCGACGCTTGGATTACAGAATTTAAACAAACAAAGGAGTACAAACTGTTATATGAATAGCGGATTGAAAGCAGTGGGTGAAAGGCGAAGCCGTACCCGTTTATTGCGAGCAACCAAGAAAGGATAAAATGAAAAAAATCTTTATAAAAACTCGAAATGTAAGGAATTTTATAGGCTTAGTTGAAGCCCTGAAAAGCAAATCCAAAAACATTCCTAAAATGGGCCTTATATATGGCGAGCCGGGGCTCGGAAAATCACAAACGGCACTTTGGCTAGCCTGCAAATATGACGGAATTTACATTCGAGCCTCAAACCTTATGACAAGCAGGTGGCTTGTTGAAGAAATTGTTAGAGAAATGGACGAACTCCCTCGGTATTTGACCTCGGATAACTTTAATGTAGTGATTAGCAAACTTATTCAAAAGCCCAAAATTATTTTTGTAGATGAAATCGACTACCTGATGAATAATTACAAAAGTGTTGAAACCTTAAGAGATATCCATGATAAAACCGATTGTCCGATAGTCTTTGTCGGAATGGGCTTGGCTCTTAGAAAACTTGAAAGATACAAGCACCTGTATGACAGATTTAGTGAAATTGTAAAGTTTGAAACCTTTGAAATAGAAGATTTGAGTCAAATTTTTAGCCAACTATCTGAAATACCGTTTACCCCTGATTCGATAGAATATATACACAAAAAATACAATAGGTTCAGACAAATAGTACAGCTTATAAGCAAACTTGAAAGTTTTGCAAAAGAAAATAATTTAGAAGAAATTACAAAAGAAGTTATGGAGCAAATTATATGAACATTGAAAAATTAGCTAAAAGATTAAAAGAATTTACCCTTGATGATATTGAATTGATAGCAGAATGCGATTGCAAAACAAAACTTGAACAGCTTTTGAACAGCAATAAAATACTTTTTGAAAATGGGATTTATAAATACAATGAAGAAACGAAAACAGATGAAAATTATGAAATATTCAGCCCGCTAAAGAATAAACACATAAAAATTAGTATAGAAGATGCAAAAGAATATTTTATGAAAAATTATGTTAAAAAGTACTGCAAATTCGAGACTTATAGAAACTATAACGCGATTTTTAATTTCAATATTATACCTTTTATAAACTGCTATTACCTGCACGAAATTGATATTGATTCTATAAAAGAACTTTTTAAAGTCTGCGAATTAAGACGCCTGAAGCCCCGCAGAATTAAAAACACAATGGCACTTCTAAATCAGCTGATAAAATATTTCCAACACCTTGGAGTGATTGATAGGAGCTGCGTTTATCAGGTTAAAAAAGTGCAAGACAAAAACCATTTTGGAATAGAAAACTTAATTTTTGAGGGATTTTAATGAGCAAAATGAAATTATTTAAACAAGCAGAGCAAATGTATTTAAAAGGCTCTACTGTTAGTGAAATCTCTTTAGAACTTGGGATTGCAAAAAGGACTTTGTTTTACTGGAAAAAGCAATATGATTGGGATAAAAAGCGAAAAGAATCAATGTATGATAAATTCCAGTTCAAAGAGGACTTGCAAAAGTTTGCCCAAAAGCTTATGGATAAAATCGCAAACAGTAATAAAACTAATAGCCAGATAAGCCAAGCAGAGTACTATTCCCTTGTAAATATTTTGAACTTTCTGCCTGAATTGAAAGAAAATAATACTCAAAACGAAACACCGCAAATAAAAACCGAACTTTCCCCAGACTTCATTCGCCAAATAGAGCGTGAAATTTTAGGTATAGAATAACTCCTGCAAATTTTTGTGCTATCCTTGTAGAAAAAGGAGTGAATTACTTATTAAGTAATCTTTAATTAAAATAACCTTTAAGTCTTTTTTTGTATCTGTTAGGTATTTCACTATCCAACTGTCTTACAAAAAATAAAAAACTTTGAGCAATTGTATCTGGAGCAATAGTTTCAAATTCAACTTTACCTTGTTTTGACACCATTTGATCGATTATATGATTGTTTTTATCATATACATACATTTCTACATCTGCAAATTTTTGATTTATTATATCCACAGCAATTAATTCACTAATATAACTTATATTTTTGTTTTCCTCTTTTATACCAAATGCACCTGGAAGCCTTTTTAGCCAAAAGTAATATATTCCATTATCATACTTTAAATAATCCTGTCTTAAGTATACTTTATCTGTTAACTCATAATATCCATCATTTCCGAATATTTTTCCTCTGACAATTGTATATTCCTTTTCTTGATTATTACGCTTTATTAATATATTTAGTTTAGTACCAAGCTTACCTCGCATTATTTTTGATACTTTCTCAATATCATTTGCATCTTTACCATTTACCTTTACAATCAAATCATTAATATGTATTCCTGCTTCTGATGCTGGTGAATTTTTCTTTACATCACGAATTATTAATTCATTCTTATCGTTATATCCAAAAACAATGCCGACACCTCCAATATTTGGATTAAAATAATCTGAAAAATTTCTTGATTTAAAATTGTTATTATCAATAATAATAAATCCAATTATAGCTATGAGAATTAATAAAATAATTGTTATTGTAACTGTAAATATTTTAAATAGTTTATTATTTTTAATTTTTTGACCACAGTAAGGACAATAAGATGAATTATTATTCACTTCTTTTTGACAATTTTGACAATACATAATAACTCCTTTTTTATTTTTATTTTATATTGATTATATACTGAAATAAACTAAATAATAATTTTTGTTGAGGTGAAATATGTATTGTAATAATTGTGGAAAAGAAATAGCCGATAATTATAAATTTTGTGCTTATTGTGGAGCATCTGTTGAATCCCAAAATAATAATATAGATGAAGAAACTTCTGATAATTTTATTGATAAATATATACAAGAAAAGAATAATAAATCGAAAAATATAAAATATTTTTGGGTAACAATACTTGTTTTATTTATAATCTTTGCTGGAGTTTTATTTACAATATTTGTTAAATCTCCAGAATACACTATTTATAGTGCTGTAAGTGCTATGAAAGCAAATAATTATGAAAAAACAATTAAATATATCAATATTGAAAAAATTGTAAATAACAGATTTGAAGCTGTCACAATTGAAATGATGAATGATCCAGCATTAGATAACAATCCATTTGCGGGTTTAGCCTATATGTTTGTAGAGGCTGTAAAACCTAAATTTGTTTCTATTGTACAAGATTCATTCAAAAATATTGTAGAAAGTCCAGATAATATTTTCCAAGAAGTATCAACACCTAAGCTATTAATATTTTTAATAATAAAAAATTATAATGGAATAACTTTAGTAAAAACTCAAAATGAACCTAAAAAAGTAATTTTTGAATTTAATGATAATAGTAATATAAATAATTTACAAATAGAATTGAATAAAAATTCCGAGCAAAACTGGGAAATTGTTGATATTGGGGGATATGATTTTTGGGATGATGCTAATAGTACATATTTAGAACACAATGAATAATAAATATCATATTCTTTCAATATACCAATTAGAATTCCCAAAGTGATTCTCTTGTTTGTCGGCGTTAAACGGGCACGCTACGCTTCAGCCCTCTGCCGACAAGCCGCAAGTTCCATTGTAATTGGAAGTAGAAATTGTATTCCATAGAGTTGTCATCTTTAAAGTTATAAGAATACTTATTTAACTGTGTTCTGCAATAACTTTCAAAAGCAGTCCTAATTTCTTTTACAAACTTTTTTCTAAATTCAGAATAAGTTATTTCTAAAGTTTCTCTTGTAAGCTTATTTTTCACTTTCATTTCGCTACGCTCCATTACAGATACAGGCTCACAAGTTTCACCAAAGGTTCAACTGTTCGCTTTGCAAAAATCATCTTCAAACCCTCTTATATTATCAAGCTCTATGTTGTATCTTTTGACTTGCTTATCAACACAAGTTGCATAATCTACCTCTGCATCAGCAAACTTATTTTTCCAAATACAAATCAACAAGCCGATTTCTTGTGTTTTTAAGTTTAAAACCTTTGTTCCGTATAAGTGATAATCTTTTTCTGTCATTATTCTTTCCTTTCGAGTATTAAATCTGAATAGATATCATCAGGCTTTTGTGGGTCTATTAAAAACTCTTTCATAAATACAAATCTTTCCCCGTAGGAATTTTCACAAATTACAGTGTCAAAGTTATAGATTCCAATTACTTTGTAGTACTCGTTATCAGAGTTCTTAAAACCTTTAATCTTTTTAAGTCTGTATTTTTTGCCTAATTCAATCATTGCTACCCCTTATATTCATTTATAGCAATGACATTCATCACTCTTAATGAGTAAAATATCAAGCAAACTCTCTCAAAATGTATCATTCAGACACAATTCATTTTTTGAACATAATTTGAACAGAATTAAAACAGTGATTAAATACCATTTAAAAATTCTTGTTGTCAGGATAATTTATAAAATATGCGTTTACAGTATCAGAATCTCGCCTTAAATTTTCTACAATTGGGGTAAGATTATACAGCTCTTCAATCTCTTGTTGCGTCCTGCAAAAATAGTCAATAACAGTAACTGTATTGTAAATCCGCTCTGCTAGTTTTTCCAACTTCCTAAAATCTTTTTGCTTAATCCTATACTTTTTACTTTTACTCATACGACCTCCTTTTTAAGTGTCGTATTCATCACTTAAAAGTTTGCTAAAGTCAAACTTTATGCAACATCATAAATATTGTCTTTGTAATTGTTATAGTGATCATAAAAGTGGTTGTATAAATAATTACATTTTTTCTGGAATAAATCTTTATCATATATTTCAGGTAATGTCTCATCACAAATTGTTTCGATTGCTTCTTTTACTTTAGCTCTAGTTGATTGTTTTTTGCGCCAATCCAAAACTAATTTTTCTTTTTTTATTACTTTTACCAATTTTTGTGCTGCTAATTTAACCGTCTCAAATTCTTTTTTTGAAAGCTTTGGTTCGGGTTTTGTTAAAATATCTAAAATTGCAAGTTCTTCTTCTGATAAATTTTCATCCAAATGACGTTTTTCTTCTTCTGTTAGTTGGTTAGTTAAAGCAACGAGCTGTACATACATTTGTTCCATAGTTAACTTACCATTATTATAATCTTCAATAATTTGTTCAAATTTCTCTTGAAAATGCTTTCTCATATCATTTAATTTCAACATCGAAGATAATTTAGAACTTATAGATGCTTTTAATTTTTCTAATAATGCAAGTTTTTTCTCTTTTAGGATTCGTCTTTGAAGTTCTTCAAAATTAATTTTACTTAAATCTAATTTTTCTCCAGAATTAATTTTATAAGATGCTAGTTTTATTGATTCATTTAACAACTCTTCTACTTGCTGTGCAAGTTTTTTTACTTCTGTTTTGTCTACATATTCTACTAAAGCTTCTTTAATTTTTGAATAAATTACTGAAGACACAAAAACTAATTTGGCATATCTTCTTGCTTCTGAATCTGGTAATATAGCCTTAAATAACATTTTTAAATTTTGTGTATATTTTAAGAAATCTTCTTTTGTTTTCTCATTCTCCAATAGTTTATTTACAGCTTCTTCTGTATTTTTAATACATTCTAATGCTCTTGTATCAAATATTTCATCTACATCGATTCCTTTAGAATCAAATAAATTCTTCATCTTTTTTGATTCATTATCAAGAAGCTCTATTAATTTTGCCTTTGTTTCTGCTGGATCTTCATCATTATCTGCAGGTTCTGTTGGCTCACCATAAATCGCCAAAGCTTTTTGTAATGCTTTGAATATCCCAATGTAATCAACGATTAGACCATTAAACTTTCCTTCTGATACTCTATTAGCTCTGGCAATTGTTTGCATTAAAGTATGTTCTTTTAAAATTTTATCAAGATACAATGTCGAAATAGTAGGGCAATCAAAGCCAGTAACCCACATTGCACAAACAAAAACCAGTCGTAGCGGATGTTTTTCATTTTTAAAGTTAGTTGCTAAATCCTCATTTTTCATTCTTGTTCTGTGAGGAGTAATATCAACACCTTTTTGTTTTAATTGTTCAATTTCATTTTGTGAAGGGGACACAACTACAGCCATATCGGTTTCTTCCATATAATCGATATCTTTTTTGATAATTTCTTTAAGATCATCATTTGCCGTTTTAAGTTTATTTTTTAGTTTTTGTATATATTTTTCCCATTCATTTTTGACTTTATTATACATTTTGACCGCAGTTGCTTTATCGATTGCAACATACATAGCTTTTCCCATAAAACCGCGGTTCATGAAATGTTCAACAACATCTTTTGCAATTGCATCAAGCCGGTCTTCTCTTGTAATTACCTGATACATATTTACATATTCTTTTTCAAACTGTTCCTCTTGTTCAGGAGTAAAATCTGCAGAATCAATGATATTTTGCAAATCCTTTTCTAATTCATCATTTGTAAGCTGCATTCGAGGAATACGTGCTTCATAATACAATGGAACAGTTGCATGATCTTCAATAGATTGTTTGAAAGTGTATTTACTAACATAATCACCAAATACAAGTTTAGTTTTTTCATCATCCTTCATTAATGGAGTGCCTGTAAATGCTATAAATTTTGCATTTGGCAAGGCTTCTCGCATGTTCATAGCGAGCGTTCCATACTGAGTTCGGTGGGCTTCATCAGTAATTACAATAATATCATCTCTATCAGAAATTTTTTCAAAACTTTGTCCTTTTTCTTCAGTACCAAATTTTTGAATCATAGTAAACACAGTTCTATGATCTTCCCTTAAAAGTTGTTTTAAATGTTCTCTTGTGGTAGCTTGAACATTATGTTCTGTCACTGCTCCTGTTGAAACAAAGTTTTTATATATTTGATCGTCTAAGTCTGTTCTATCTGTAACAATTAGAAATGTCCAGTTTCCTTTGACTTTTCTCAATATTTTTTGAACAAAAAATATCATTGAAAAACTTTTACCACTACCTTGGGTATGCCAAAAAACCCCTAATTTTCCATCTTTATTATTTTTAAAATTCTCAATAGCAGTGTTAACACCTAAGAATTGGTGATTTTTTGCGCAAATTTTTATCGTTCCGCCCTTTGTTTCTTGATACAGTGTAAAATTTTCAATAATATCAAGTAGATTATTAGGAGAACACATTCCTTTCAATAAAGTATCAGCAGAAATTATACCCTTTTCATTTTCATTACTTATTTTCTTCCAATCTGAAAAATGTTCCCATTTAGAAGTAACCGTTCCGAATTTAGCATCTGTTCCATTAGATACCACAATAAAAGCGTTATACCAGAATACTTGCGGGATTTCTTTTTTATAATGAGTTATATTGTTATAAAACGCATTTTCAATATGTTTGTGAGTCGCTTTTAATTCAATGAATACAAGAGGTAAACCGTTTACAAATAAAATCAAATCAGCTCTGCAATTGTACCTTTCTCCAGAAATCTTAAACTGCCTAACGAGTAAAAAATCATTTTCTTTAGGTCTATTAAAGTCAATAACTTTTACAATGTCACTGGAATCAATCCCGTTGTTATCTTTAAATTGAACTTTAACCCCATCCTTAATAATTTTATAAATAAACTGGTTAGCACCAATTTCTGTTTTATTTGATAAATTTTGAGTTAATTCATAAAACGCATTATCAATAGCCTCTTGAGGTAAATCTGGATTTAATTTTTCCAATGCATTTCTTAGATTTTTAGATAAAATAACTTCTTCTGTTGTTTGTCTGCCAAAAGTAGAATCATCAGAACCAACAATTTCATAGGTTGCGTCAAAAAGTTCAAACCCAAGTTTATCTTTGCATTCCTGCATTAAGTCTTTTTCAAATGCTTCTTCTGATAATTTATGCATAAAATTCCTTTATAATCTTACTTTAAGCTTTTCAGAAATTCTTCAGCTTTATTTTTACGTTTTACATTATCTTTTATTAACACACAAAATAAAAGTAATTGATATAATTCATCATACCATTCTTCAAGTTGTTTGTTGTCAAGATTTTCTATTTCCTTTTTATTGTTATGTTTGATATTTAATTTATTAACTAATCCTCTTGTCTTATCAAAATAATCAGAAAATCCTTCAATCCCTTTTTTAAGTAATTTTTCATACTCTAAATATATTTTAAGTAATAAATTTTGTTTTTGACTCAAATTACCTTTTAAGGTGGAATGATTATACATTAAAATAGCAATAGCTGTTTCTTTTGTTGATATTTCAGCAACAGATGTTGCTGCTGGATTTTTAGGGATTAATACAATCTTCTCGTCTTCTTTAATACTTAGGCATTCATAGTTTAAATGATCAAGTAAAATTTCAATATTTTTTTCTAACATTGCAAACTGTTGAGTCTTTTGACAGCTTGGATATGTTAATTTCGTATTTACTAAATTAATGATGTTCAGATAATATTCAAGACGCGTTAAAATATCATTTGGCTCATTTTTCGTTAAATCAATTCTTAACTTTTCACGAATTTCTTCACAACTTAAACAAGCCCTTCTTTGTTTCCAATTGTAAAATAACATATCTTGAACTACAGCCTCAACATTCCCTTGGTTTTGTTGAAAAGTTAAATTATTATGAACAATTAATAGAGCATTATTAAATAAGAAATCAATTTTTCCAATTTCTTCTTTTACATCGTATTTATCATTCAAAATTTCAAAGATATTTTTACGTTCCATATAAGCCTATACAATTAGTATATAGCAAAAATAAAAATTTTTATTGAACATTTAAGCGGCATTGACAAATTTTTCAAAGTAATGTTGCACAATAAAATTTGCCAAAGTTTTAGCTGTGTTTACTACCAATATAGCATCTTTTTGAGTTGGAATATAAGTTATTGCATGAGCATCACTCATACCAATTCTTAATATCGCTAAACCTTTAATAAGTCCTTTAAAACTATCTTCTAATTTTAAATATGCGCTTTTAGGAGCTCCAGTTAAATCATCTGATATTTTTAACATTGGAAAAACACTATCTATTAATGTATCAATTTCTCCATTATAACCACTCCTTCTTTGTCCTTGACTAACTTGTATTTCACCCTTTATTTCACAAAGTAACTGTTCTAGCAATGAACGAGAATTTGTAATTGCACCTGTATAATCCTCAGTCTTAATTTTTTCAAAACATTTTTTATTATGCTCATTGATTAATATATAATTCCCTCTTTCTGATTCATTAAACAAGCAATCATAATCAATAAGACAGTCATCAATTGAGTATATTTTGTATTCTTCTGTTTCTTCAATTTTCTCAACAGAATATCCATCTTTGTCAAAATATCTGTTCAAGTATTCTACAACTTCCTCAGGTTCTTCTGTATAATTACCAATATTATTAAAATAAGTTATAATAAGTTTATGAATCTGAGATGTTCCGTTTAATTTTTCTAATTGTAGTTTTACATATTTTTCTTGTTGAAATTCTCTTGAATTATATAATGGATTATTTATAATATCTGGATGTCCTTCAAAGCATTTATCATATGTACATACAATTGAAAGATTTCCAGAATGTTCTAAAATTTCATCAATATCTATTTTTCTTATTTTTTCAGTTAATCCTGCAAATCCGGTAATTATATTTGTGAGCTTTTCAATAGAAGTTGCTGATAACAACATTTACAACACCTCCATATTTTCAACATTAATTTCGCCGGAGATTAGGCGAGGAAGCAATATATCACGTGTTTGTTTTAAGTTTTCGTTTTTATTTTTCAGAATTTGCGCTTCTTTTAAATTAGGATTAATAAAATTTTCAAAAGCTGAAATAATTTCAGCTTTTGGCACTAAAATTTCAATATTTTCAATTTGAGATGCACTTATATTAGGTTGTGCAGCACCAGATGCAATATTATTGATTTGAATATTAAATTTTTCAGTTTGTGTATATATTGCTAAATATTGATTATTAATAATAAAATCTTTGTTGGGAATAAATTTAGCAACACGTTGATTTAAATAATAAACTTGTTTTGTTTGTGGCATAATTCCAACTTTACCTACTTGAGCACCTGTCATGGCAATCAATATATCCCCTGCATTCAACTTAAAGTCAGAAGCTTTTTGTGCTAATTTTTCATCGATGTATTGACACATATTTGTATCAATATTCCCAGCTTGTATATTTTTTATTTTTATAATTCCAAACTTTCCATTTTCTTTTAAATCTTTACTTTTAAAAGCATATCCCCCTTTTACATCATTTATATCTTTTATAATGCCAACCTCCCAATCATTTGGGATTTTGCCTAGAGGGGAATCTTTGAATGTTGTTGTTTCGTGTCCGGGGAATTTGAAATCTACAAACCACTCTTTATATATTTTCTGTGCCATCTCCTCTAATATCTTTATACGTCTGTTGTTATTCTCTATCAAATCATCATAGTTTGATAAAATGTGAATAATTTTTTCTTGATTATCTAGTGAGGGAAAATCAACAAGTAAATTTTCAATATCTTTAGGTGAAATGGAAGGATATGTCGCAACGGTATTTTCTGCAATAGTCTGTAAATAAGATATCACATTATCTTGTGTTAAATAATAATATAAATATTTCCCATTAACTTTTGATTTATTAGGTTCAATTACAACAAATCCAGTGGAAACCAGTAGATTATCATATTTTTTTTCAATATACCCATAATGTCTTTGATTTGGTCGAACAGTAGAATATAATATATCTCCTATTTTTACTTTTCGTTTTGCTCGACTTGGAATTTTATCCTTATTAGGATCTAGACGAATAATTTCGTTAATTACGTTTTCTGTTAAATTTCCAGTATCAAGATAATTGATATAATTCCAATTATCAGATTTTTGGTAAGATTGAGTATTTGTCTTAATAAGTTCTTTTAAAATAACTTGTGCCATCTTACCCCCCCAACAATTGTTTTATATTATGTGCAATCTTTTCTTCAAGGTCTTTGGATTCTGCATTTAGTTTTTCAAGTTCGGAATTCAATTCTTGGAGTTTTTCTTCAAAGACGTAGTCCTCTTCTTCTACTTCTTTTACTCCGACATAACGTCCTGCATTCAAGCTCCAGCCTTGTTTTTCTATATCTTCTATCGTCGCAACTTTGCACAGCCCTTTTACATCTTGATATTTTTCATTCGGGAAATGTTCGAGGGTCAGTTTTTTACTTCCCCATTTGTATTCAGGAGCTTCGCCTCTATATAATTTGACAATATTTGTAATAAATTCTATTTGTTCGTCTGTAAATTCTCTATGGGCTCTGTCTATTTGTGTATAAATTTCTCTTACATCAAGGAAAAGCACTTTGTCTTTTCTTTCGGTATTTTTCTTTCCTTTATCCAAAAACCAGAGAGTACAAGGCAGGGTTACATTGTGGAACATATTTGAGCAGACTGATACCATTACATCAACTGCATTATCTTTAATAATTTTTTCTCTTATTGTTTGTTCTGTTTGTCTAGCATCACTTGCAGAATTTGGCATTACGAATCCTGCACGAGAGTTTTCTCCATTCTCAGGAGTCTTTAGTGCAGAATAAAACATTTGAATCCACAAGTAGTTAGCGTTATCAGCCTTTGGCAAACCAAAAGGAAATCTTTTATCGCCCTTCAATCTTTCTTTATCAACACCGTCAACATTAAACGGCGGATTAGCAAGTACAAAATTATATTTTCCGACAGAATCAAAAACATCTTCATAAAAACTGTTTGCTTGTTTAATTGTATCTAAATCAAAAAAACCATGGACTGCCAAGTTCATTTTGCATATACGAATAGTTTCTTCGACTTTTTCTTGTCCATATAATGAAATTCTATCATCTGGAGCACAAGAAAAATTTCTTTTTATAAATTCTGAGGTTTGAACAAACATACCTCCTGAACCACAAGCTGGATCATAAATTAATCCTTCAATCGGTTTTAATATTTCAACTAATAATTTAACAAGACAGGTTGGTGTATAAAATTCTCCCCCCTTTTGACCTTCTTTTTTTGCAAATTCTCCTAAGAAAAATTCATAAACCTTACCAAAGATATCACCATTGTTGCGGTCAAACTCAACATCATTAAAGATTTTCATTGTTGAAACTAATAAGTCATCAGGAATTCTTAAATAATTTTTAGGCAAAACTCCTTTAAGAATAGAATTTTCGTTTTCCATTAATGACATAGCTTCGTTTAATGCACTACCTGCACTTTCTCCTTCTGGTAGATTTAATAAATATTTGTATGAGGCTTTTTCTGGTACATATAGAACCCCTTTTGCTATATAGGCATTTTTTTCGTCAAATGCTCGCCTAGATGCAGCTTTTAATTTTTCTATTTCAGGTTTTGCTTTTTGAAAACGATAATCTGCAAAACGCAAAAATATCAATCCTAATACAGGAGTAGAAAACTCATTATATTTCAAACTGGAATTAGCACGCAAATCATCAGCTGTCTTCCATAGCTTATTTTCAAATTCTTTTAAATCAAAACCCATACTATACCTCATTTTATATTAAATATATTAAGAAATGTTAAGTATGTAAATACACCGACCATTGTATTAATTTAATAAATATATATTTATATCCCAAATATACAATTATATATTTTTTTATTAAAATTAAACTATGGAATATTTGAATATCATAGAATTAAGAAACCAGGTAAATAGAAAAAGGCTCAAATTTACAGAGTTAAAAAACAGGTTTGATAACGAGTCAGAGTATAAAGGAAATTTTACAGATGTATTACTAGTTGCAGCTATTGATTTAATTGTCACAACTTCAAAAAAAATGAGCTTATATAACTCCAAGGTTCAAGGTATAGATGTAAATCTGTTTAATGAAATTATTAACTTAAACCAAAATGAATTACATAAAATTGCCAATGAATCATATATGGATGGAGCTATAAGTATTATCAGATATGTAATAGCTCAAATGTTTATTAAGCAAGAGGTTAGTTCTGCACAAGATTTGAAGGATAAAATAGAACAATTAAAAAATGATTTTATAAATAAAAATATACAAGCTTTTGAACCATATTTAAACGAACATACTAAAAGTGCAATTAATTTTATTAAAAATTACGGTAAAGCAAATCCCTTTCAATCTTGGGGACCACTATATAGATATTTATTACCATTTGTATATGATATAGAACTACGTAACACAATATGGATAGCAATTGAAATAATAAGAGATGAATTGCTTAAACATCTAAACATAAAGGATAGTTGGGAAAGCAAAAATTCTCAAGGATGGTACAATAAAGTGCGTAGTTATTTCGGCTTTGAAGGACCTAGTAATTATGGTTCTCAAAGAGCAGTCTTAATGCTCCATCCTAAAAATATTCCTGATCATAAAAATGCTGTGCAACTAGTATGCTATTTTAGTCAAGGGAAAATTTCTGCCGGTTGTGATACAGGAGTAAATGTTAATTCTGAAAATTTATTAGATAAACTAGGCAATTGGGAAAAAATCATTGATTTTGATTTTAATAATTACTGTAATGAAGTAACTGATGATGCCAAAATAAAACAAAAGTTTTCTGAAATTGTTGAGTTTTTGAAAAGCAACTTAGATTTTGCTAAAAAAAACAATGAACAATTAATTAAGTTGAATCCAAGTATTAGATCAGCAGAAACAGCTGAAGGTAATGCGGAATTAAGCAGTGGAAATGATATAAATCTTTATGATCCATATGATGCTCTTGAAAAAAATGAGTCAAAATCTATAGAAAATACTCTAAAAATAAAAAATGCAAAACAGACAAGTCCGAAAAAAATATATCCAAATATAAAAAAAACAGAAGATTATTTGGATAGAAAAAAAATAGGAAAATACTTAGCAAATGAAATTATATTAAACAAAAATATTGAGCCTTTAAATATTGGAATATACGCAAATTGGGGAAGTGGTAAAACACAAATTTTTTACTTTATAAAAGAATTTTTGAATTCAAATAAAAAGAATGACAAGCAATCATATAATTGTGAAATTATTGATTTTGATGCTTGGATGTATGATGATCAAGAACGAATTTGGGCAAATTTAATAATGACAATATTAAACCATTGCAATAAACATCATTTTTTTTACCTTCGTTATACAATAAATAAATTTGCAAGGTATTTTAGTGAACATTGGCAAGAAATACTGATAAAATTTTTTATGTTTGTTGTTGTATTTATCTTCATTGGATATATAAATTTAACGATGAATTTTCCTATTGTTGAAAAAATATTTGAACTTGATTTATTAACACAATCAATTATAATTTTGCTACTTACAATAATGCCTGAGCTATCCAAAATTGGCTTTGTAAAAATAGATAAGGAATTTCTTAAATGTTTCAAACTGCCATCATATAAAGAGCAATTAGGTTTTAAAAATGAAATACAAAATCTTGTCGATTTTGCTCTTTATTTTTTAAGTAACAATGGGAAAAAAAGAATTGTGCTTTTTATTGATAATCTTGACAGATGTTCGCATAATAATATCAAACAAATATTAGATTCTATTTGTCAGTTCCTTGAAATATGTAAGACACCAAATACAAATTTAATATCTGTTTTTGCAATGGATGAAGATATAATTAAAAATGCCTTAATAAAGGAAGGCATTCCTGACTCTAAAACTAATGAATATTTGGAAAAAATTATTAATTTACCTGTATATCCCAAAATGCCGGAAGAAATTAATATGTTAATAAATAGATTTTTTGGAGAAGAAGACAACGACGTAAAACCTTTTTTGAAGAATAAGTATAAAACTTATAAATATAATCCAAGAAAATTAGCTAATGTTCGTTATTTAGATCACATGGTTTATAATATTTACGGAGAGTTTCTTAATTATAATGATATAGATTTATTTGAGTTAATGCATGGAAAGAAAAATACCTGGGAATATTTAACAAATAATGAAAAAATTATAAAATATGAAAAAGAGCTTCAAGAGATAAATAAAAATATTTCAGGCATAAAACATATTTCTATGGAAAAATATAAAGAAATTGAAAACAAAGCACTATCATATATTCAAAACTTGTATGGTTACGAAATTAATTCAAATATTAGGATTAAGGATATAAATAATTTCAACAAAAAGATAATGCTTGACGGTATAGTTAGTTTACAAGAAAAAGATATTTTATTAGAAGTTAAATATGTTAACGACAACAAGCGAATAAAACAAATTTTTAGCAATGCGGTAGAACAATTAATATCTGGGGCCAATATGCTTAATTCGATAAAAAAAATAGAACTAATATTAATTATTGTTGTTGATAACATTGAAAATAAGCAAGTACTCTTAAAAGATTTAAATATAGAATTACAGAAAATATTAAAATCAACTAAATATTCTGGAATACCAATTATCCTTAACAGTAATGAACTTTAAATCAAAATTTTTCATAAAATTAAAGAATCTCTTTTTTCAAACGTTCATACTCATAATTTGATAATAGGGTCTTTTTTATTATATCTTGACTATTTTGTCTTATATATGGAATGAAATTTTCATCCTTAATGTTATTTGGAATGTAATTGTCTATTTTTCTAATTGCTGTTTTGGGTAAATCAAATTCCATTAGCAAACTTGCTCTTGGTGACATATAATCACTTTCAAGCATAGATAAAAATAATGAATAATCTCCTGGAATAAGCCCGTATAAATTGCATACATATTTTTGTAATTCATTAAAACATCCAAACCATTTTGGGAGTTTATAATCAAACCAGTGTCGTTGAATTTGAAACCCGGAGGTCAATGCGTAGTTATAATCATTACTATTGTCTTCATTTAAGTACTTAACTTCATTTTTTACTACCGCATAAAGATTTTGAACTTTATTACATTTTTTTATTAATACTGCTAATTTTTTAGGAGTTATGTTACCACCTGTTTCTGTTGGTTTGATAAGATTCTGAAAACATAGTTCTAATATATACAAAGACTGATTATAGTTTGGATAATATGTCCAATTAATTAAATTATAATCTCGTTTTATATTTGTTTTTAAATAATCTAATATATTTTTTTGGCCATCTATACTAAGACCATTTTTTTTAAATAGCTCAAGTTCTTCTTCTGGTATTAATTGTAATTCTTGGTATTCCTGGGAGCTTTTATCTTTAATGTTTTCTTCTGATGTATTGGCTAATATTTCCTTACTCAGTGGCTTCTCTTGATCAACAAAAGGAATATCAACTTCAACAGATTCTTCTTTTAATTTTTGATAAAATGAATAGAAACGTCCAATATAGTGTTTGAACATTCTGCCTGAACGACCTTTGATATTTTTATAATCAAAATAATCTATCTTCTTTTGTCTAGGACCTCTCCAATTATTATATAGAATAACATTTTTTGCTGTAGTATTAACACCTTCTATAATTGTTGAAGTACAAAATAAATATTTCAATTTACCTTCATTGAAATAGTCAATAATGGCAGAATTAATATGCTTAGGGAAAACTCCATTATGTACACCAATTTTATGGCGTAAACAGGAACAAAGTTCCCATTTATATGAAATATTTTCTGTTATCCATTGTATTAATGGAATATCACGTTCTGTATTTAAATTTCTAGAATCTAAACTTTCTAAATATTTTGTAAAATTGATTGCGGTTTCAGTTGACTTTTGAGGTGAAGAACAATATATAATAGTCTGTTCATTTAGCTTTACTAACTCTTCAAACAATCTTAATTCTTTAATTTCTACATTTTTATCAGTGTAATAATTTTCATTATTTTTTATTTCACTTTCTTCGTTTACAACTAAAGTATAATCATACTTTTTAAATATTACATCATATTTATCAATAAATTCTTGGGAAATTTTATCAATATTGGGGCCAAGAAAATAGAATCTAGATTTGTGTATATTTAACATCTTATTACAAGCATTATTTAAGACTTCATATCTTTCATCATCTCTTTTTTGACTTATTTTATAAAATTCATCTAAAATAAACATGTCTATATGTGGCATATCTTTATATTCCATAACTCTTTCCGCTGTTAATAAGAATAAATTTCCCTTTTTTTCATCAGGTTCATCTGCAACCCTAACAATAATTTTATATTGATCTTCATATTTCCTTAAATTATTTCTTGTTTCATTTAATAATGCTAATGTTGGCTGAATTACAACAATATTTTTATACTTATTACTTGCAACTAATTCTTCTATTAACAGACTTTTGCCAAAACTTGTAGGAGCACTAATTACAAGATTAGATTCTGTGTTGAGTAATAAATCACAAACCTCTTGTTGTGCAGAATGAAAATATATGTTCCCTTTTATATAATTAGCTTTATGGAATTCTTTTGAAATTTCACCTCTTAGATTATCAAGATAAAAATTTTCTTGTTCTTTTTCAAGATAGGGATAAAAACCACACTTAGTTACTATATCAGTATATAATTTATGTAGTTCTTGAGGAATATTGAGCCAATTATCTATAATATAAATAATGATATTTCTTGCTAATTGCTTTTCAGAGGAATCTTCTGTCTCCAAAATAGTATTAAGATCCTTTGCTAAAGAAAAATAATCATACCAAGTAAAAGATTTATTTTTAATTTGTTTTATAATGTTGTTGTATTCTTCTGCTAACATATTACTCTACAACCTCACTAATTCTTTTATAATATTCTTCAATTAAAATGTCTTTAGATGGTACTGGGAAAAGCATTAATAAAATATTTAAACAAGCTGGTCGTATAATATTTTTATTATCAAAATAATTATATAATTCTCCAATGTGAATTTCATATTCTTTTATAAATTGTTCACATAAACTTGTATATTCATTATATTTATCATAATTATAAGTACACAGGAGTGGAACACAAAGTGCATCAATCACATTTTCTAATGTTTTTTCTTTTCTGAGCATGTATTCCCAGTCTTCAATAGTTCTTATCATTGGTTTGACTATAGTTTCTTGATCTATTAAATTATCACTTGATACTGCTTCAGATATTTTAACAAATTGTTTTCTTACATAATCTGCATTGAAATGTTTTTTTATATCATCTGCTAATGCATCAATACCACCTTTCGCATCAGCATACATTTTACTTTCACCTAATACAAGTATATTTTTAAACTCGTCAGGTAAAACATGTACAATGTCAAAGCTTTTCGGACTTGTATTTTTATCTACTGCAAAGTAAAAACGACCAGCAAAAGGAATTGTTCCTACATACTTTCTTAATAATGTATGTAATATAATCTCTCCGAGATCACCTTCTTTTTTGCTATTTCTTGCTTTAGGCTCTTTGTATAACTTTTCACAAGCATTAAAAAATTTTTTATGTTCTCTAGGTGTTGGAATATTTTTATACTTAATTCCGAATACAAATTCTAATAATGAATCCATAAGAATATCAAGAAGCTCCGAAGATTTATTACCGTTTTCGTCAAAATACAAATAATAGGATTTTAATGTTTCTTGATTTATATGTTGAGGAACAATATTTTTCATAAGCTTATTGTATTATAAATATTCATAATACACATTTATTTGTCAATTATTTATTTACAGATAAAAATTCATGTAGCTTTCGTCGATTGTGTCTTGTTCGATGCCGATGTAGCGAAGTGTTACTGATGGCGAGGAGTGGTTAAAAATTTTTTGCAGGAGTACTATATCATTATATTTTTTATAATGATGATACCCGAATGTCTTTCTCAGTGTATGTGTTCCGATTCTTTCCTTCACCCCGACGGCTTGTGCTGCCTTATTCAAAATTCTATATGCCTGTGCTCTATCAAGCCTGCAATGTTTTTGAGTATAAAAAAGCGGTTGCTCACTCGGTAAACCTTCTACAAAGACATCGATCTCCTCTTTCAAAAACCTATTAAGCGGAAATTTCTTGTACTTATTCGTCTTTTTCTCTCTAATTTCAATATAATTCCTACCCTTAACATCACCAACATCAAGCGATAATATATCAGATATTCTAAGTCCTGTATTTATCCCGAAACTAAAAAGCAGTGCATCTCTTGGCTTTTTTGCCAAATATTTTTTAATCTTTTGAATATCTTCTAGCTTTTTTATAGGTTGTACTACATTCATTTTAAACTCGCTTAATCACCGACAATGATTGCTTCTTTCATATAAAAAGTAAAGTCGAATGACACAAAATTTAAACACTTGAGTTTGCGGAAAAATTGACATTTTTCTCGCAAACTGCGGGGAACGGTTTCGCATCAGGTTGTGTGCTATCCCGCACACGACCTGATACTCACACACCTAAGGTCGGATTTGAAAAATCTCAAAAATTTGTCAATTTTTGGATTTTTCCGCATCCTCAATATTTAAACAGCGTTTAAATATTGTTTAAATAGCGTTCAAAAACTACCACCTGCAAAAAATTCATTCACCCCTACCAACATATATTTACCCTAAAAATACAACACAACTTCATTTTGTTGTATTTTGTTTTGGGGAAGATTGTATATCTTTTTAGATAATATATTATCTAAATATTGACTTTTTAATAAAAATAGTATAATATATTATCTATGAACAGTTTTTTGTTTAACCCTAAAACTCCTAATGAAATAGCAAAAGAATTAGTTGAAAAAATTAAGCAGCAACGTAAAAAACTTAAGATTTCACAAATTCAGCTTGCTTCAAAATCGGGTGTCAGCCTTGGTTCTATCAAAAGGTTTGAATCAAAGTATGAAATTTCTTTGAATTCTTTTATAAAAATTCTGATTGCTCTCAATTTAGAAGGGGATTTGGAAAATTTATTTACGCAAAAAAGCTACACTTCCATTGATGAGGTCATAAATGGACAACTATAAATATTTAAAAGTATTTTATAATGATATTTTAGTCGGAACTCTTGCAAAAACTCCCGAAAGGGTTGTTGCTTTTGAATATGATTCTGACTGGCTAAATAATGGTTTTAGCATTTCGCCCTTTAGTCTACCCCTTGTCAAGAAAGTTTTTTTCCCTAAATACGAACCTTTTGGCGGATTGTTTGGCGTTTTTAACGATAGTTTGCCTGATGGTTGGGGGAAATTGCTTGTTGACAGATTATTTTTGAAAAATAAAATTAATCCTGCTGAAATAGATAATCTCAATCGTCTTGCTGTTGTTCAAGAAAGTGGTATGGGGGCTTTAACTTATAAACCTGCACATAGATTTGAATCAGAGAATAGCATTTCTGATTATGATATTCTTGCTCAAGAGTGTTCAAAGATACTAGAATCAGAAAATTCAGAAAATTTAGATGAGATTTTTAATTTAGGCGGTTCATCTGGTGGAGCAAGACCCAAAATTTTAACGTCTATTGACAATGAGGATTGGATTATTAAGTTCCCATCATCATCTGATCCTAAAAATATAGGAGAAAAAGAATATCAATATTCCTTATGTGCAAAAGATTGCGGAATAAATATGACTGAAACAAGACTTTTTCCATCTAAAATTTGTTCAGGATATTTTGGGATAAAAAGGTTTGACCGTAAAAACGGTAAAAAAATTCATATGATATCTGTTAGCGGGCTGTTAGAGACAAGTCACAGGCTTCCTAATCTTGATTACAATACATTGATGAAATTAACACTTGAATTGACAAGAAATTATCAGAATATTGAACAGTTATTTAGGTTGATGTGTTTTAATGTGTTTGCTCACAATCGAGATGATCATTCAAAGAATTTTTCTTTTCTTTTCGATGATACAAAAAAAGAATGGTGCTTATCCCCCGCTTACGATTTGACTTACAGTTTTTCATTTAATGGAGAACATGCAACAACAATTAATGGAGAAGGAAAAAATCCTACTTTAGATGATATTTTAGCAGTGGCAAAAAATATAGGACTCAAGGAAAAATTCGCAAAAGATATTGCATCAGATATTCAAGAGAAATGTTCTAAATTATTTAATTAATCTCATCTTTTTGTGCATTTAATCTTTAAACATAAGTTTCTTTATAATTGAGGCTGTTTTTTAGTATTGAGATGTACCGGTCATTTTGTCTTGGATTATTCGGGGTGTCGGCGGAGTAACGTCCGACCGACACCTTACGGGCTTGCTCGTCTAGCCTCGCATCGCCCTACCGAAAATCCGCTGCACTCAAGTACTCATTTCTTGCACTCTTTTGCACTAAAATTCTGTCACCCTGAATTCATTTCAGGGTCTAACCCGCCCACAAAGCCTATTTTTAGACAGTGCAAATGAGTGCAAAAAAGTGCAATTTTATTTTTGCTTACAATTTGAGATACCGCAAATTATCAATAAGATTGGTATATTTACGCAATTTCAAGTTCATAACCTAATTCATGGAATATTTTTACAATAGTTGAGAATTTAGGTTCTTTTTCATTTTTAAACAAACTATATAAATGAGTTCTTGACATGCCAATTTTCTTTGCAAAACCTGAGATTGAATTTCTTGATTTTATTGCAATTTCTAATGCTCGATAAAAAGAATTAAAATCACCATCTTCAATATAATCTTTTAAACTCGCATTTAGGTATAATTTAATATCTTCATCAGTTTTTAAGTCATTAACAATATAATTTTCTAAATCTATTGTATGTTTTAATTCTTTCATTGTTTACCATTCTTAACTAGACTCTTTGCTTCAAAAATATAGTGTAAACTATAGCAGACACTTTGTCAATTTTCTGAGTGCTTATTCTTAATAAGTTCTTAATAAAGTATTTTGATTAAATGACTTGACTTCTGTCTCAAAACGGGTGATGAATGTGTTGTACCAAGTATTACAAGGATTTTGAGACAATGGAAAACCAAGTTGAGACAGTCAAAATGATTGATATGTGGCTTAAGTTCAAAAACTCTCAACCTTGCACAAATGCACCGAACATAACAATCGCAGAGATTTTATCCTGTGCACCGGCTAAAGATAATCGCATATCTTCAATCCCTGTTGCCAATGGTTTTAGGGGGAGTTCGTTGATAAATTTTTCGAGTGCATTTTCTTCTAATGGCTTCTGTCAGCATTGTTCAAATATTGAAAAATTACACCGCCATTACCGTCTTGTTCTAATATTCCGATATGTTTATCATTCAAAAATACGTTCAAAGAATTACTCAACATTTACCTCTTAAATTTTTTCATAAGGAGATTTGACATCTATTGTAATCCCCAATGCATGACAAACATTTATGGCTTTCCCAATTTGTGCGGTTTCTTTTCCGTTTTTCAGGGCAACAAGAAACCTTACCCCGACATTTGCAGCAATCGCCAAATCTGCTTGTGTAAGATGTTGTTCCTTACGGGCATTTTTAACTTTTTAAATCAATCTTATCTTCTTATGTTTTGAATCTTATAATGTGAGTTTGTTTATACTTGCAAATTAAGATACCCTAAATTATCAATGAGATTTATTTTAATAATAAATATACTTCTGTTTCAAAATAATTGGCTAGCATTTCAATTTTATCTAAAGTAATATTTATTTTACCTTTTTCAAGTTTTGAAACATAAGAATTATCAACTCCTAAAACTAAAGATAATTCTTCCCTGCTTAACTTTTTCTGTGTTCGCAGATTTTTAATATTATTTGCTAATATTTGTCTAATATCTTGACTCATATTCCAATTATGTTATTATTAGAACATTATTAACAGGAATGACAGTCCATTTAATAAGGTAATTTTATGTTCACTAAAAAGATACTTATAGATTTAGACGGCGTACTAAATGAGTACGGAAAAGAAAAATTTAATGAAAATTACATTCCTGAAATTAAGGTCGGGGCTTATGAGTTTTTAGAAACATTATCTCAAAGTGCTGAATTGTATCTTTTTACATCAAGAAACTTGATGCTTGCAACTAAATGGCTAATTAATAATAATTTAGATAAGTTTTTTAAAGATGTAACTAATGTAAAATTACCGTCATATCTTTACATTGATGATAGAACGATTTGTTTCAAGGGGGATTATCACAAAACTCTTGAAGAAATTGAAAAATTCAAAGTTTACTGGAAATAATATTTTTTATATTTATATTTACCCCCACTTGACTTCTGTCTCAAAACGAGTGATGAATGTGTTGCACAAGGTATTACAAGGATTTTGAGACAATTAAATAAATAATATAAATTTATATTACTTTTGGCTTTGTCTATTTTGTCTAATATCTTGATTCATGTTAAAAATTTAAAAATTCTGCTAAGGTTAAATTAAAAGCCTTTGCTATTTTGTTTAATTTGGAAAAGGTTACATCATTTTGAGCAGTTTCAATGTTCCCTAAAGTGGAACGTGCAATTTGAGCTAAATCTGCTAAATCGTCTTGAGTGTACTTATGTATTTTTCTTAACTCTTTTATGCGATTTGCTAATTTTTGTAATAAAACCTTGTCCATAATTAAATTGTCCGCTATAATGACAATATAAACAAACTGTATGACGGACAAATAGGTTTATGTTTAATAAAAAGATACTAATAGATTTAGATGGCGTATTGAATGAGTACGGGAAAGAGAAATATAATGAAAATCATATTCCTAAAATTAAAGTTGGGGCTTATGAGTTTTTAGAAAAGTTATCTCAAAGTGCTGAATTGTATCTTTTTACATCAAGAAACTTGATGCTTGCAACTAAATGGCTAATTAGTAACAATATAGATAAATTTTTTAAGGATGTAACTAATGTAAAATTATCATCATATCTTTATATTGATGATAGGACAATTTGTTTTAAGGGTGATTATCACAAAACGCTTGAAGAAATTGAAAACTTCAAAGTTTATTGGCAATAGAATTTTGCGCATTTCAACTTATGTTTTAAAGAAAGTAAGAAGTGAGCATAAATTTTTGTTTGGATTATGCTTGTTGTGTTTTTTCCTGTTTTTGCCCAAACTACAGCTTTTCGTATTATATTTGTTCCAATTTTTCCAAGTTGCATATATTTTCCCCTATACTGTTGATATTTATATAAAGTATTTTTGTTTGGGGAAATTGTATTTTTTTTTATAAATTGTCTATAACAACTTTATAGGGTGTAAAAATAATTAACTTTATGAAAGCTGTTTTAAAATCTTTAAAACCTTTGGATTTTTAACTCTGTAGCATATTTGATTAGCGTGACGATGACCTGAAATTACGTTTGCATTTTTTAAAATGGTCAAGTGTTGCGAAACTGTAGGTTGCGCAATATTTAGACATTCACACATTTTGCTCACATTACATTCCGGTTGGGTCATCAAATTGTATGCAATAGTCAATCTTGTAGGGTGCGCTAATGCTTTAAAAATAGCAGTATATTCATCTATATTTATATTTTGGTTTTTCATATTATGAGAATATTACAATATGCGAATATTGTCAAATTATATATTGACGAGGAATAGAAAATTTGATAATATAAATATATGAATATACGAATATATGAAAATTGAAAGAGGCAAAAATGAAAATAGTTATAATAGGTGGCGGGGCATGCGGAGCAAGTTGTGCAGCAAGATTGAGAAGATTGGACGAACATTCTGAAATTACGATTTTAGAGCGTACGAATGAAATTTCTATTGCCAATTGTGGTTTGCCTTATTATTGTTCTGGGGTTATTGGAGAAAGGGAGAAAATTCTTGTTTCTAATCCTCAAAAATTTAAGAATATGTTTAATATTGACGTTAAGTTAAACAGTGAAGTTGTAGAAATTAATAGAGCTGAAAAATATGTTTTAGTTAAAAATGGCGAAAAATTTTATTATGACAAATTAGTTTTAGCTCAGGGTGCAAATCCTATCAAGCCTAATTTAGAAGGAATTGACAATAAAAATATTTTCACTGTTAGAACTTTGGCTGATGCTGATAAAATTAAGGATTATATTGCAGAGCATGATGTAAAAAGTGCAGTAGTAATTGGCGGAGGTTTTATCGGAGTTGAGATGGCAGAAAACCTTGCACATCTTAATATTGATACAAAGCTTGTTGAATTATCTGATCAAATTTTAGCTCCTGTTGATTATGAAATTGCTTGTTTTGCTCAAAATGAAATGAGGGCAAATGGTGTAGAATTGATATTATCAGATGGAGTTAAGAGCTTTAGTGAGAATGAAGTTGAATTAGCTTCAGGTAGAAAGATTGGTTATGATATTGTAATTTTATCAATCGGGGTTAGACCTGAAATTACTTTGGCACAAAATGCCGGACTTGAAGTTAATCGAGGTATAAAGGTTAATGATAATTTGCAAACTTCTGATGTAGATATTTATGCAGGTGGAGATAATATTGAAGTTAAGAGTTTTGTAACTGATGATGATGTTTTAATTCCTTTGGCAGGGCCTGCAAATAGACAGGGAAGAATTATTGCGGATAATATTTACGGGGTAAATTCCGTTTATAAAAAATCTCAAGGAACATCTGTGTTAAAGGTGTTTGATTATACTGTTGCTTGTTGTGGTTATAATGAAAAGCTTTTGAAAAGACAGCAAATTCCGTATTGGAAGATTTTAACTTTTGGAAATTCTCATGCTGGATATTATCCTGGTTCAACATCTACGTTATATAAATTACTTTTTAATAACGAAGGTAAGATTTTAGGTGTTCAGGCAGTTGGTCAAGAGGGTGTAGAAAAAAGAGTTGATGTTATTTCAACTATTATGAGAAATAATGGAGGGGTACAAGATTTGTTGGATAGTGAATTGTGTTATGCTCCTCCTTATTCATCTGCTAAAGATCCTGTAAATATTTTGGGAATGTGTGCGGATAATGTTTTGAGAGGATTTGTCAAACCTGCATTCTTTGAAGATCTTGAAAATTCTTATGTTATAGATGTGAGAATTCCTGATAGTTTTAAAATTAAATCTGTTGAGGGAGCTATTAATATTCCTGTTGCGCAGTTAAGAAACAGACTTGATGAAGTTCCGAAAGATAAAAAAGTTATTTTGGTTTGCGATTCAGGTTATACAAGTTATGTTGCATCAAGAATATTATTACAAAACGGATTTAACAATGTTTATTCTTTGATGGCCGGCATGAAGTTGTATAAGGAAATGCTAAAAGATAAAGAAAGTAAGGTTATCAAGATTAATAAGCTTCCTGTAATGGCATCAAAATCAAGTGATAGTATTGTGAAAGTTGATGCTTGCGGATTATCTTGTCCGGGGCCTATTATGAAGTTGGCTGAAAATATTTCTGGGATGCAAAATGGTGAAGTTTTAGAAATTTCATCAACGGATAAAGGTTTTTATGCTGATGTTGAGGCTTGGTGTAATTCTACAAATAATACTTTATTAAGTTTAAATACTGTTGATAAAAAAATAGTTGCAACAATTCAAAAAGGGCAAGATAAAGCGCTAGAAAATAAAGTTATTGTTGATAATAATAAAAAAGCACAAACTATTGTAGTTTTTTCTAATGATTTAGATAAGGCTTTAGCTGCGTTTATTATTGCAAATGGCGCTAAGGCTAGCGGTTATGATGTAACATTATTTTTCACATTCTGGGGGTTGAATGTTTTGAGAAAAGATAATGTTAATGTAAAAAAATCATTTATCGACAAAATGTTTGGTATGATGATGCCAAAAGGTGCTGATAAATTGACACTTTCAAAAATGAATATGGGTGGTTTAGGTTCATTTATGATGAAAGAAGTTATGAAAAGCAAAAATATTTCTACATTAAAAGAACTTATCAAACAAGCTCAGGATCAAGGTGTTAAATTCATAGCATGCCAAATGAGTATGGATGTTATGGGAATTCAAAAAGAAGAATTGATTGACGGCGTTGAAATTGCTGGAGTTGCAAAATATATTTCCGCAAGCGGAAATTCAAATTCTAACTTATTTATATAAATAAGGAGGTTATTTTTAGAAGATTAATTTTTGTAAAAAAGTACTTTTTAAAAAACTATGCTTAAGGTATGCTGTGTTTGAATACATAAAAGGAGAATAGCTTATGCCAAAATTTAATTTAATGTCATATATATTACCGCCTGAAGATAAGATGTTTTTTACGTATTTTCAAGACAGTGCGGAAGTTTGCCAGAAAACAGCAAGGCTATATGATGAGATAATGCATAATCAATTTACTGATGAATATAAAGAAAAAGCTTTGAAGTATAAGAAAAAAGGAAAACTTTCATACAGGGCAATTTTAAAACAGTTAAATAAAAGTTTTATAACTCCTATTGAAAGAGAAGATATTCAAATTATTGCCGTTCAATTAAATAAAATAAATAAAAGAATAGCAAAAGCCTGTTTAAATCTTGAAGTGTACAGAGTAGACAAGTATACGGATGAGATGAAAGAACAGGCTTTAACTTTGGTTCAGGCAACAGAAAAACTCGGTGAGATGATTAAAAAATTTAAAAAAGTTTCAAATGTTGAAGAAATAACTAAATTAAATATTGAAATGAAAGAAATCGAATCTCATGGGGATGAAATCCACAGACGTGCCATGAAAAATTTATTTTCCGGAAGATATGATGCTCTTGAGGTTATCAAATTAAGAGATATTTACAAAGAAATAGAAAATGCATTTGATGCCTGTTTCTTTGTAACAGATACTATATTAAACGTCGTATTAAAACAATCTTAGGAGTATTATGTCAATATTAATTTTTATTTTAATAGCAGTTATAATTGTTGCTCTTGTGTTTGAATTCATAAACGGTTTTCATGATTGTGCAAATGCCATAGCAACAGTTGTTTCAACAAAAGTTTTATCCCCAAAACAAGCCGTACTATTTGGTGCTACTCTAGAATTTATAGGAGCATTAACAGGTACTCATGTCGCTAAAACCATAGGAGCCGGTATTGTCAATAGTGAAATGGTTACATTAACAGTAATTTTTTGTGCGCTGTTGTCTGCTGTTTTATGGAATTTATTTACATGGTGGAAAGGGCTTCCATCAAGTTCATCTCATGCTTTGATAGGCGGTTTGCTCGGCGCAACTATTGTCAAAGCTGGTTTTGAAGCAGTACATTTAAATACCTTGCTTGATAAAGTTATTATACCAATGTTTACATCTCCGGTATTGGGTTTTTGTGTAGGGTTTACACTGATGCTTATTCTTGCCTGGATAATTGTTATAACACGCGCACATCCGTATACTGTAAATAAAAGCTTTAGAAAATTACAGTTAATATCATCCGGTTTAATGGCATTAAGCCATGGTTCAAATGATGCTCAAAAAACAATGGGTATAATAACATTGGCACTTTTAGCAGGCGGTGTTCTGCATAAAGGACCGTCAGGCGAATTTGATATTCCTATTTATGTAATTTTGGCCTGTGCAATTACAATGGCAGCTGGAACTATGAACGGCGGCTGGAAGATTATAAAAACCATGGGGCATAAAATTATAAAACTAAAACCTATACATGGTTTTGCCGCAGAAACTTCTGCTGCTGCTTTAATCTTAACAGCCTCTCATTTTGGAATTCCATTGAGTACTACACATGTTATTTCTACATCTATTATGGGTGTGGGTTCAACATTACATGCACATGCAGTAAAATGGAGAATAGTAGGAAATATTGTTATTGCTTGGGTTTTAACTATTCCTGCCTGTATGATTTTATCTTCAATAATTTATTATTTGATTTATAAAATTGTATAAATAGACTGGCAAAAATATTTGTTTTTGAGTTTTTAAATTCACAAATGAATACTGTAACCTCAAAAAATTATACCCCAACATTTCAAGCATATTATAAAAGTCCATTTAGCAAAGAGTTAGAAAAATATTTAGAAACAGGTAAAGGTGCTGATGAACTTGTAGATTCTTTTTCTAAAGTATTTAAACTTAAGGAAAAAAATGTTATAGGTGCAGGCGCTTATGGTAAAGTTTCTAAAATTGATGATTATTATGTTTTTAAAACTTTTTACAGTGAAGAGCCAAAAGTTGGTGAAATTAAAGTTAATAGTGCTCACAAATTTTCAGATATAAAGAGTTATTTTGGTGAATATGTAGCAAAATTCGGAAACATTCCAATTATGCGTAACGCGTCTGCTGATAAAAGAAAATATACTCTTTTGGCACGAAGTAATAATCAAGGTGCAACGGCTTATAATTATTCATTAAGAGAATTTTTGTCATTACCTCAGCGTGCGTTTGATACTCTTGCCCGAGAATTCCAAAAACTTAATGACATTCATGATGCCAATTTATATTATAGATTTGACACAAATAATCCAAATAATTTTATAAAAGTTGGTAATAGTATTCGAATAGTTGATGAAGTTGATTGGGTTCCATGCTCAGAACCTAATGATATTTTTTCTTTTTTAAGAATATTTATTCAGCATGGTGGAGATAAGAATTTTAAAAAAGAAATTTTGAAAAAATGTCTTTTAGCTTCTGAAAAATGTCAATTACCAATGAGCGCAGCGTTTGAATATATGCCATCATTATTAGATGATATTTTGAAAAATGCAAAAGTAGATAGACCATTTGGCGCAATATATGAAACTTTAATGGATTTGCGCCAAGCGGGTTTGAGCGAAAATGTTAGAATGCAAAAGGTTAGAGAATATTTAGATACATTGTAATCTAAATAGCAAAAAATATTTTTAGCGAATTTAATAAGAAAAAATAATAGTACACAATAAAGAAAGAAAAGGTAAATTAATGAATTTAAATGTGAATTCTGTATCCAGGGGTCAAACAAATCCAAATTTTGGAATGGCAGTTAAACTTGATAGTGATGCTCATTCTATTATAAAAAAACAAGTGTCTAAATTATCAGCAAAGAAAGCAGAGAAATTTTGGGAAGATTTTGATAAGATAGTAGAAGATCAAAAAGATAATTTAGTAAATATAATAATTAGAAAATGTAATAACAGACAAGCTTTAGCTGCAGAAGTTGTGGATAATAGTGAAAATGCTTTAGATAATAAAGTATTTACACAAGGTTTGTTTAATCCAAAAGGATTGAAGTTTGTAAAAAAAGCTGAAGAATATGCCGATAATATTAATAATTTAAACACAAAACTTGCAAAATATGAAAAAGCTGTAGATGCTGATTATGACCCTCATACAAGTTTAGATATTGAAGCATAAACTTAAAATATTATAAATATTAATAAATAGAGGCAGGATAGTTTATCCTGCCTCTATTAGTTTCATAAATCAATCTCTGATTTTAATAATTTTGAGCCTTTAAGAAAAAATAAGCCTGAGGGTGCTTACAAACCGGACATAATTGAGGGGCAGATTTTCCTATATGGACGTGACCGCAGTTTGAACATTCCCACATATTTTCGCCGACTTTTTTAAATACTTCACCTTTTTCAATATTTGCAAGAAGTTTTCTGTATCTTTCTTCATGGTGTTTTTCAATTTTTCCGACCATTTCAAAAAGTATTGCTAACTCGTCAAATCCTTCTTCTTTTGCTTCTTTTGCAAAAGTAGCATACATATCTGTCCATTCATAGTTTTCACCGTCTGCTGCATCTTTCAAGTTATGGAGAGTTTCAGGAATTTCTCCGCCATGCAGATATTTGAACCAAATTTTTGCATGCTCTTTTTCATTGTTTGCAGTTTCTTCGAAAATTTTACTTATTTGAACAAATCCTTCTTTTTTAGCTTTAGATGCATAATAAGTGTATTTGTTTCTTGCCTGAGATTCCCCTGCAAATGCTGTTTGCAGGTTCTTTTCTGTTTTTGAACCTTTTAACTCCATAAAATAAATCCTTTCTTCTTTTTCATAACCCCATATTTTAATGTATTAATAAACTTTAGTGCGTTTTTGTAGAAATGTCAATAATTATTTTAATGGTTAAAAAAAATATTTTACAAACAAAATTTACTGTTTAAAATAAAGTTGGAGAATAGTAGAAGATGACTACCCCGTTTCAAAAAAATTTTAAGAAATTATGTATGTACCTCGGCAATAATAATAAAGCCCTGTATGGAGCTTTAACTATTGCAGTATCAAAAGGAATTTTGCGTCCTACATTTACAATGATGGATAAAAAACAAGATAGAGATTCCAGAGTATACACAGCCTTTAGAGAAGGTTTAACAGGTGCAGTTGCTTTTGTTTCTTATTTGGGAACCGACGCTGTAGTTGAGAAATTAGCTACGAAGTTGGCTCAAAAAACAAATCATTTAAAAGAATTACCAAAAATGAAATCAACTTTATCCTTAATTACAGTTAGTTTAACTGCATTATTTGTTATTCCTGCCATTTGTAATGCTGCAACAAAACCTTTGTTGAACTTATTTACCGGTAAAAAGAATAATCAAAAACCTGCGCAGCCTGAGTTGGCAAAGGTTAATAACCCACAACCTGTTAAATCCGTTAATTTTGGAAATTATAAGAATATGAATGTTTATCATTTTAATAATTTTTATAATTCAGGCATGAAAATAGGAGGTGTGTAATGTTAGATAAAGTTGCAAACATTCTCCTAAATCCGCAATTTGTAAATTTTGCAAATAATACAAAATATACAGTAACAACAGAATCATTTTTCAAAGCTACAGGTCGTCCTGCTGCTATTATGATGGATAAAAAAGTTGATAAAGATACTAGAAAATATGCAGCAACTAAAGAAGGTTTGTATCAAACTTTATGTGTTGCAATTTATCTTACAATGATTCCTTTTATCTTCCAAAAATATGGTTTTAAATTAGCGCAAAAACTTATGAAGGGAGATAAAGATTTCCCTGCATTTAAAGATGCGAATGAATTTTTGCATTACACAAGACTTGCTAAAATGGATGTTCATGAACGTCAAAATCATAAATTAATGTCAAAGATTTCAGATACATTGAAAGCAAATGATGAAGATCCAATGACTCTTAAACAACATTTATTAAAAGATGAAAATCCGCCTAAATTCCCGTTCCCAAAAGGTGTAATCGAATTAAGTAACTTAGTTGGAACAGTAATTGGTTTGGCATGGATTGCATCAGAGCTTAGCAATTATATTTTGCACCCTATTATGAACATGTTGGGTTTGAAACAAAATAATAAATCAGTGGAAAAAGTTAACGAAAAGCCTAATATAGATAATAAGGCAAATGTTAGTAATAAAAAACTGGAGGAAGTAGCATGAGCGTATTTGAAGCTGGCATGATGGTTTGTTTTGGCATAAGCTGGCCTATTGCAGCATATAAAACTTATCAAAGTAAATGTGTTGGTGGAAAAAGTATTCATTTCTCATTGTTAATATTGTTAGGTTATATTTGTGGAATTACTCATAAAATTTTAAATAGTATGGATTGGGTATTCTGGCTATACATATTAAATACAGCATTTTTGTTAGTAGATATGGCACTTTATTGGAAATATCGTCATAATAAAGTTCCTGTAACAGAAGTTGCTGATTAATCAGTTATTTGCTTATAGATAAGATTAATATTTTTTATGTCAAAGTGAACTTTTTCAAATAATATTTTTATATTATTTAAAGTTTGCCGCTTTGTTGGCAGAAAATCTTTATCGATAGGTAAAAAATATAAATTCATTGGTAATGGAGCAAAATTGTTTGGATATAAGTAATTTATATCAAGGAGTTTTGCTCCTAATTTTTCATAGAATTTAATTCTTCTGGTAGTATTTTTATCTAGCGGGTTTTCTTTTTCGACTTCAAGATAACAACCTTTCCAATTTGGCTGAGTTTTTATGTAATTTAAAACTTTAGATCCATAACCTTGCGAATGAAATTCTTTAAATATAACAAAATAATCTATTAAAAAGGTATTATCAAGAAATTCAAAAATAGTTATAAACCCACATTTAATATTGTTTTCATTATAAATATCAAAAACTCTGTATTCTGAAAGGTCCAAAATCTTTGGTATAACTTTTATGTCCTTAAGTTCAGATTTTGGAAAATATTCTTGTAAGGTAGAATAAAATGAAATTAAATCAATATTTTTATTTTCAATTAATTGCATTAGTTTTCAGTATTATTATTTTGTTTATCAAGTTCGCCCGGTATAAGTGCAATAATAGCCGGTTGAATAAAAAGAAAGAATATTCCAAGTACAAAGAATGTAAGCATTGAAACTTGAATATCTTTAATTAATTGGCAAGCTGCTAAACCTTCGATATCAAAAGTTAAAATAAATCCTAAAATAACTGCCACAGGAAGATTTTTACAAATATCTAAAATTCTTTTTTTGTAATTAAAAGCAATAAAAATTTTAATAAGTAAAAGCGGCCACATATAATATAATGATGGCAAATTATTTTTGTATACGTAAATTATTAAAAATAAACCACAGGCAATATATAAAACTGTTAAAACGATATAATATATAATAAAAAATGTTTGATCAATTGAACCTTTTGGACTAAAAATATTTTTGTTCACCTTAAAACTCCTTATTTTAGGAGTATTATAGCATTAAGTAAAAAATAAATAAAGATATAACAAAATGTAAAAGAAGGCGGGACGAGTTTAAACTCGTCCCGCCTTTCAAATCATGCATATCAATTAGAATTAGCTTAATCTAACTGTAACTGATTTTGGTTTTTGAGTATAAGAGATTTTATCTTCTCTTGATAACCAACCTAAACCCATGTAAGTGAAATTATCATCTAAATCCATATCTTTTCTTAATTTGTTGATAGTAACTTCACCCTTGTCTGATAGGTAATTGTAGATTTTACCTGCAGATTCAATAATTTGAGCTTGCATTTCTTTTTGTTCTTTTTTGCTTGATGTAAACATGTTCGTAACCTCCTTTAAATCACAAAATTATAATACTACTTTTTTATAATTAATGGAATATTTAGTTTTAAAATTCTAGAAAAATCAAGATATAGTAAGGTTTTTGGCTCTTAATATTTCTAAACTTTTCTAAATTATATATGTAAAATTAAAAAAATAATTCATAAAAATAGAGTATTTTTTTGAAAATTTTACGTTTTTTTCAAAAATTGTACAAAATTTTTAGTGAAAATGAAAAAATTATGACATAATTTTTTTATAATTAAAAAATGAAATAATTGCTATGAGTATATTTGAGATATTTTTCACAATTAAAATTATAAGAAAATTTTTAATTCTGAAATTTTTGTAAAAAACCAATCAAAAGATTGAAATTTTAATCACGTTTAAGAATAATTTTATCATTATTACTGTTTATTTGATTATTTAAATTTTTTATGTAAGAAGATAATTCATTTTTGTCGTAGAAAGATTCTGAAAATATGATTTTTCTATCGCCGTTTTTAAGGTTAAAAATTAGTAAGTATTCGGTATAACCGCTTGCGTAGCGATTTCCTTTAATTTTTTGTCTAATAAATCCTGTGTTATCAATTTCTGAGTAGTTTAATAATTTTTTAGAAGATTTCATATTGAGCAGATTTATTTTTTCAATAGTACATATATTGTCAGATTTTGAGCATAATAAAGTTTCTTGTTTGTAATTTGTCAATAATCCAATGATTATTACTAAAATCACAAATATACTTATTAGGATTAGTTTTGTATATTTCGATTGATTTGCCATATTATTTTCTCAGAAATTTAAATTTATAAGTCATAATTATTGTATAATAAATATGAGGTTTGATATGAAAAAGAATATAATAATTTTTGATTTAGACGGAACATTATTAAATACATTAGAAGATTTGGCAGATAGTACAAATATTGCGTTAGCGCATTACAATTACCCTACACGAACAATAGAAGAAGTTAGGAATTTTGTAGGTAACGGTGTTGCTAAATTAATTGAACGAGCAATTCCAAATGGAATGAGCAATCCTGATTTTGAGGGGTGTTTGGAATATTTTAAAAAAACTTATTCAGAAAATATGTACAACAAGACAAAACCTTATGACGGAATAATAGAAATGTTGAAAAAATTCCGCTCTAACGGTTATAAGACGGCAGTTGTATCAAATAAATTTGATGCGGCAGTGAAAGAGTTATGCCAGAAATATTTTGGTGATTTGATAGATATTGCAGCAGGTGAAAATGAAGCTGAGGGAATTCACAAAAAACCTGCACCTGATACTGTTTTAAAGGTTTTGAAAGATTTTGGTGCTGATAAATCTCAGGCGGTGTATGTTGGGGATTCTGAAGTTGATATTATGACGGCAAAAAATTCTGGACTTCCTTGTATTAGTGTAAGTTGGGGATTTAAAGATAGAAAATTTTTAATTGAACATAATGCAGAATTAATTGTTGATAAACCGATTGATATTTTTAATAGTTTAGAAAAGTAGTCTAATCTTATTAGGCAGTAGAATATTATTGATATTTAATTTAATTTACCAAAGAAGAGTTTTAAATAAAGAGGTAAATTATGTTATCTACAATCAGTTCTATTGAGGCACGTCAGATATTGGATTCCAGAGGTAATCCGACATTAGAAGTTGAAGTTGAGTTAAAATCAGGTGATGTAGGAGTTGCATCTGTTCCATCGGGAGCTTCAACAGGTAAATTTGAGGCTGTAGAATTGAGGGATAATGAACCTGCCTTTGATGGAAAGGGTGTTAGAGTTGCAGTTGATAATGTTAATACTGTTATAGCTAATGAATTATTGAATATGGATGCTGCTTCTCAATATGAAATAGATCAAAGGTTATTAGAACTTGACGGTACAAAAAATAAGGGGAATTTAGGTGCAAATGCTATTTTAGGGGTATCTATGGCATGTGCAAGGGCTTGTTCAAATTATTATAAAATACCATTATACAAGTATTTGGGTGGAATTTTTGGGGGTGTGTTGCCTGTTCCTATGATGAATATTATAAATGGAGGAGAGCATGCAAATAATAATTTAGATTTTCAAGAATTTATGATAGCACCTGTTGGAGCTGAAAGTTTTTCAGAGGCTATGGAAATGGGTATGGAAATTTTTTATACGTTAAAAAAATTGTTAAATAAAAAAGGTTTATCTACCTCTGTTGGAGATGAAGGCGGATTTGCACCTGATTTAGGTACTAATTTTGATGCTATCGAACTTATTATTGATGCTATACAGAAGGCTGATTATACAACTGAACAAGTAAAAATTTGTCTTGATGTAGCGTCAAGTGAATTTTACAGTGGTGGAAAATATTTTGTAAAAGGTAATTATTATACGAGTTTAGAATTTTCAGAGGTTTTAGAAAATATAGTATCCCAATATCCTGTAATTTCAATAGAAGATGGAATGGCTCAAGATGATTGGGAGGGTTGGAGAATTTTATCGCAAAAATTAGGGAAAAAATGTCAACTTGTCGGAGATGATTTATTTGTTACAAATTTAGAGAGAATTAGACAAGGCATTGAAGAATCTGTAGCAAATGCAGTATTGATTAAATTAAATCAAATAGGAACATTGACAGAAACTTTAAATGCTATAAATTATGCAAAAAATTACGGTTATACTACTATAATTTCTCATAGATCAGGTGAAACAGAAGATACATTTATTGCAGATTTGTCTGTTGGAGTAAACTCCGGTCAAATCAAGACAGGTTCACTTTCTCGCGGTGAGCGTGTAGTAAAATATAACCGTTTATTAAAAATTGAACAAGAACTTGGAGCTAGTGCAAAGTATTTTGGGATAAATGCCTTTAACCCCCGAATCCTTTAACAACAGTTCTAGGTTTAGAATTTGTATTGTCCATCTGTTTATAAATCGGTTTTGCTGAATTTCCACCAAAGCCTTGAACAACAACTCTTTCTTGAGCAAAAATTTCATCTTTTGTTGGTAATTTTACAGGTTGTGTTGGTAATGAACCTGTAATATTCTTATCGTGAGTGCAAAATCCTTTTACTTGTATTCTTGTTGATGGAATATCATGGACAACGTGTCTTGACATTTTGAGATTATTGTTATTTTGGAAAAATCTCATTCTAGCTCTATTTTGAGGAAGACTTATTCTCTTGGCATAAAATTTCCCGTCACTGGCAAATCCTGTAACAACAGGTCTTAAGTTCCAAAAATTCAAATTAGTGAGTCTGTTAAAATGGCTTGTTTCTTCTAAATTTGCACCACCAAATCCCTTTATGATTGCACGTCTTTGGCCGTTACCTTTTGATGCAATTGTGCGTGCATATACGTTTAATTTTGTTATTTTTGGTGCAGTTTTACGTATAACTTGTCCAATTAATTTCCCAATCATAAAAATTCTCCTTTTACTTTCTATATATCCCCTTAGTTTTATAAACGGATTTAAGCTATGTAAAATTGATTAATTGTAAATTTTTGTATATAATTTATTTGCTAGTCTGGAATGAGGTAAATTACACTATGATTATAATTATGGAAAGGGATGCAACAGCTGCAAATATTAAGGCTGTTACAGATTTGTTAAAAGAGCACGGATTTAGGGTAATTGAACATGAAGGTGATGTCCATACCGTGATTGATGCACTTGGGGATAAAACAACATTATCTCCTGGTCGAATTGATGCGATGGATGGTGTTAAAAAAGTAAAACTTATAAGAGAACCTTTCAGATTAGCATCTAGAGATAGACAATCAGAGGATACTGTTATCGAATTTGATAATGGTGTTAAAATAGGCGGGGCAAACAGACCTGTATTTATGGTTGGTCCTTGTTCTGTGGAAGATGATTATGATGGACTTTTGCAAGTTGCATTGGCAGCTAAGGAAATGGGTTGTCAATTTTTAAGAGGCGGAGCATTCAAACCAAGAACTTCACCTTATGATTTTGATGGTTTAGGCGAAAAGGCTTTAAAATATTTAGCTAGAGCAAAAGAAGAAACAGGATTATTAGTAGTTACAGAATTGATGGATTCAGCGGATTTGGATATGGTTTGTGATTATGCGGATGTTATTCAAATTGGTGCAAGAAACATGCAGAATTTTAAACTTTTGAAATCTGTAGGTCATTGTAATAAACCTGTTGTTTTGAAACGTGGTCCTGCAAGTACAATAAGAGAATTTTTGCTTGCTGCTGAACATATTATGTATAACGGAAATGAAAAAGTTATTTTATGTGAACGTGGTTTGAAAAGTTTTGATAGTGCATTCACTCGTAATTTATTAGATATTTCCGCTATTCCTGTAATTAAGAAATATTCTCATTTACCTATAATTGTTGATCCAAGCCATGGTACAGGACAAAGATATTTAATTGAACCGATGGCAAAGGCAGGTTTGGTTGTTGGAGCTGATGGTGTAATGGTTGAAGTTCACCATAATCCTACAAAAGCTTTAAGTGACGGAAAACAAAGCTTGTCTATTCCTCAATTTAAAGAAGTTTTTGCAAGATTGAATGCTTTAATTGATACATTACATTTAGAAAAAAATGCTGAAATTTCAAGTGTGGAGTAAAATTTTAATTAACTTGTAAAGATTTGTAAAATATTTTTTTTAATTTCTGGCAATTCTGACTGAAAAAATTTTTTTATAACCTTGTAAGGTTGAAAGATTAGAAAGGAAAGTTTATGTCAGGAATTAGTAATGTAGGGGCATATTCATATTCACCAGGTGTAACAGCATTTACAGGCAAAAAATATAGTGAATATAGAGGCCCGGAAGATTTCAAACCAGGAATTTATGATCCTGAACAAAGAGAAAAAGCTGAAAAACGTAAGAAAACTTTATTAACAGTCGGCGCATTGGCAGTAGGTGCAGCCGCAGTATGGTTTTTCACAAAAGGTAAAGGCAAAGGTCTGATTAAGAAATTAGTTAATTTCTTCAAAGGCAGTAAATCCGCAGCTACAGCTGCAGCTGATAAAGCTGATGATGCTGCAAAAACTATTAAAAAGTCTGTAAAACCAAAACCTCAAAAAGTAGTTATTGCAGAAAATGCTGATATACGTCCAAATCAAAAAGTTAAACCTAAAGGAAAAGATTATAGTAGAAAAATAAGACATAATAAAAAACAAATTATTGAACAAACAAAATTACGTGAAGAAATGGAAGCATTTACAGAAAAAGATTTAGACGCTCTCAGTGCTTCAATGAGAACCCCGGCAACAGCAGAAGATCTTGCATATATGCAAAAGAATAATAGACCAGCAACAAATTCTTTAGCAGATGTAATGGAATCTAAAGGTATTGTAAGAACTAGAAATAAATCAGGTAGAGTGGTTTTAGAGCAAAAACCTCAAGCACCAAAAGCTCCTGCAACACCTGTAGCTGCAGCACCGGTAGTTGATAATTCAGCTAAGATTGCAGAGTTACAAGCTAAAATTGCAAAACAAGATGAAATTATTGCACAATGGTCAAAACCTGGTATGGAAAAATGGGCAAAACCTGCTCAAAATGCTAAAGCAAAATTAGTTGCAGAATTGGAAAAATTGCAAAATCCAGTGAAAACAGTAGCATAAAATAAATAAATAAATTATATAAACATCGATTGGCGATTTAATTTAATATCATTTATCTGTTCAAGGTAATTTGAATTAGTTAAATCGCCGATTGATTTATATAGTTTTAAAAGACTCATTTGGATATTATGAGAATTCATATTTATCATATCATTTGCCATTTCCGTGTTAGACATTGCAAGGCGTGTCATATCTCGAAATCCAGAAGAGGCAATTTCTAGGGCTAATTCATTTTCTTGAGCGGTTTTAAAAATTGCTTGAGCTATAAGCATTGGCATATGAGAAATTAATGCAACAGCCTCATCGTGTTTTTGAGGAGTTGTTTTGACAATTTTTGCGCCAAGTTGTTCGATAATTTTTTCAAGTTTTTCATCATTTCCAAATACAGGTGTAATTACCCATTTCGCATTTTTAAATAATCCTTCAAAAGAATTTTCAAACCCTTTTTTCTCAGTTCCTGCCATTGGGTGTGATGGAATAAATTTATAAGGGCGCTTTTTATTACATACAAAAGTTTTAAGAGAACAAACATCTGTTACGATTGTGTTTGGATTTAGTATTGTTTCAAGTTTATCAAGAATTTGCAGGGTTTTATTCATTGCAGAACATACAAAAACTATTTCGCAATTTTTTAATTCATTATAATCCTTATAAATATTTTTACCATTTTGTGATTGTGAAATTCCGATAACATCATATCCAAGTTTTGATAAATCCTTGAATATAGATCCGCCAATTAATCCTAAACCAATTATTCCGATTTTCATGTTCTTTTTACCCCTTTTTCAAGTTTAAATATAACATAATAATAATTTGTAGCATATAAAAAGTCCTTGTGTTAAAATTTTGAGTATGGACAGACAAGAATTTATAAATGCAAATAGAATTGTAGTTAAGTTAGGAACAAATGTATTAAGAAATGATGATGGTTTTGTATCATTACCAAGAGTTTATACATTTATTGAAGATATAGCAAGATTAGTTAATAGTGGTAAAGAGGTTATTGTAATAACCTCCGGTGCTGTAAGTTTAGGTAAGAAAAAACTAGGGTTATCAGATACTCAAGGAACAGCTGTAAAACAGGCATGTGCAGCTATTGGACAAGGTAAATTGATGTCTATTTATGAAAGTGGGTTTGATACTTATGGACTAACGGCAGCTCAAATTCTATTAACTGAAGATGATTTTTCTGTAAGGGAAAGATATTTAAGTTTAAGAACAACATTAAATAAGTTGTTAGAAATGGGTGTAATTCCTGTAATTAACCAAAATGATACCGTATCTACACTAGATGTTGCATTACGTTATATCAAAGAAGATATGCAAGTTTGTTTTTCTGATAATGACAAATTATCAGCTCTTGTTGCAAGTGAATTAGATGCAGATTTGTTAATAATTTTGTCTGATATAAACGGATTATATGACGATAATCCAAAGACAAATCCAAATGCAAAATTATTAAAATCTATCCCTGAAGTAAATGATGAAATTTTTGCTATGGCATCAGGTGTATCAGAAGGCGGCAGAGGCGGAATGGAAACCAAATTGAAAGCGGCAAGACTTGTTACAAGATTTGGCGGAAAAGTTCTAATTGCAAATGGTAAGGAACCTTATGTAATTAAAAGAATTTTTGAGGGTGAAGATTTAGGAACAATGTTTTTACCTCAAAAAGAAAATATGCCTGATAAAAAACGTTGGATAGGCTATGCAACAAATATTATCGGTAAAATTATAGTTAATGATGGTGCTAAAAAAGCATTAATGACGGGTGAAAAAAGTTTGTTGCCAATTGGTGTTGTCGGAGTTAAAAATACCTTTAAGAAAGGTGATGTAATTTCAATTTTGGATGAAGAAAAACACGAATTTGCACGTGGAATTGTAAATTATGATTCTGAATCTTGCAAAAAGCTTTTAGGTAGTCATTCAGATAATATCGTTGATATTTTGGGTTTCAAAAATTACGATGCAATTATAACAAGAGATAATATAACAATTTTATAGGTTGAATTTATGGAACAAAATTTTATAGAAATTGCTAAAAATGCAAAGCAAGCATCTTTAAAAATTGCTGATTTGAGTACAGAAATAAAAAATCTTGCATTAAATAAAATTGCTGATGCTTTTGAAAAAAATAAAGAAGAAATATTTTCTGCAAATAAAAAAGATTTATCAGAAGCAGAGGATTTAGTTAAAAATGGTGAAATTACTAAATCTACATTTAACCGTTTAAAATTAGACGAAAATAAAATGCGCGATATGATTCAAGGTGTTCGTGATATTGCGAATTTGGAAGATCCTATTGGCAAAAAATTATTCGTAAGAGAATTAGATAAAGATTTAATTTTGACAAAGGTATCTTGTCCTATCGGAGTTTTGGGAATAATTTTTGAGGCAAGACCTGATGTAATTTCACAGATTTCATCATTAGCAATAAAATCTTCTAATGCTGTAATTTTAAAAGGTGGTAAAGAATCTAAAAATACGAATAAAAAGATTTTAGAAATTATTAATTCAACCTTGGATACAGTTGATGGATTTCCAAAAAATGTTGTTCAACAAGTGTTTACAAGAGAAGATGTTGCACAAATGTTGAAATGTGATAATTATATTAATTTAATTATTCCAAGGGGCGGAAATAAATTAGTAAAATATATTAAAGAAAATACAAAAATTCCTGTATTAGGTCATGCAAGCGGAATTTGTCATATTTTTGTAGATGAATCAGCTGATATTGATATGGCATCTAAGGTTGTAATAGATGCAAAAACTCAGTATCCAAGCGCTTGTAATGCTGTAGAAACTTTGTTAATTCATAAGAATTTTAAAAAGGCAGATGATTTATTAGCTTCGTTACAATTATCAGAAATAAAGCTTGTATCAAACCCTGAAGCTTGGGATATTGAATATGGCGATAAGATTTTAGCATATAAATTTGTGGATAGTTTAGATGAAGCTATCAATCATATAAATACTTATGGTTCAGGTCATACGGATTGTATTATAACAAAAGATATTAAAAATGCTGAAAAGTTTATGAATAATGTAGATTCAGCAGGTGTATATATGAATGCTTCAACAAGATTTGCAGACGGATTTAGATATGGGTTTGGAGCTGAAGTTGGAATTTCTACAAACAAAACTCACGCAAGAGGCCCTGTTGGTTTGGAGGGTTTAACTATATACAAATATAAACTTGTTGGTGATGGTCATATTGTAGATGATTATGCAAAAGGTGTTAAACAATTTCATCACAAAGATTTGGCATAAATTTTTGATTTATGTGCGCCAATATTCTTTTGGTTGTATATATCTTAATTTAATTAATATATAATCACTTGTTCCATCTTTAATATGAGATGTGTCCAGGCATTCAAATTGTGATGATCTAGGAAATACAACTTCATCATTTGAACCGAGTTCTCCAATTCTTGAAACTCTCGAGCCTTCCGGAATTTCAATTTCATAATAAATTCCTCTTTTATCCGGAAGATATACTTCTGCATAATTTTTGTCTGATGTTGCATAAGCATATTCTCTCATTGTTATGATATCGCCTTTTTTGATATTCTTTGCTTTTTGATACATTTTGTATTCTGAGAAAAATTCAGGTTTTTCGCCAATACATCGATAGGTAATCATTTTTTTTGTTGTTGGTTTGAGCGATTTAAATTCAAAATCAGTTTCGCGAATCATTTCTCTTACGGTTAAATTAGAATTGCAAGCTTTCATATCCATTTGTTTTGGATATGGCGAAAGTATCAAATGGTGATTAATACCATTTAATAGACCATGATTTTGAACACTTGTTTTATTTGAATTTATTATAAGTTTTTCATCCAGTGCATCTTTCCAATATTTTTGGCAAAAGAGTTCTTTGGGTGGAGTTTCTTTTAGTGTTTTAGAAACATTTGCCCCAACTTTAGATGTCTTTCCTAAATATTTTATATACTTTAATCCGGAAGTTAATATTGACATTTTAATCTCCTATGAATATATAAAGTATTTTTGATCTGAATAATTGCTTTTTATATATAAAAATGACTTCCAAACTTATTAGAATGGAAGTCATTTTTACTAGAATAAATATTTTTTAAAATTAATGATGGCATTTCCCGCAGCCGTGAGCACCGCAAGTATGAGCTTCATTTCCGTGTTCATGGTCGTGGTGAGAACAACTTACGTTAGGGTTAAATTCAAGATTTCCTGAAATTAGTGCGTTTATAGCATCATCAGCGTTACCTGAAACACCACCAAATAATTGGATATTATTTTCTGCTAAAGCATTTTTAGCACCACCGCCGATGCCGCCACAAATTAAGGTATCAACGTTATTGTTAACTAAAAATTGTACAATAGCACCGTGGCCTGCGCCTTGTGTATTAACGATTTCAGAATTAACAATTTTGTTATCTTCAATATCGTATATTTTAAATTGTTCACTGTGTCCAAAGTGTTGGAAAATTTCATCATTATTGTATGTTACAGCAACTTTCATCGTATTCTCCTTATTTTACATTAGCAACTACTTTATTTTTATACTCAATTAAGCATTTTGCCAATTGATCAGGACAACTTGTCGGTTTAGGTCCACAAGTTATTCCACTTAATTTTTCTATTACATCGTCAATATCCATGCCTTTGATTAGACTTTTTATTCCTTTTAGGTTTCCGTTGCAGCCACCAAAAAACTCTGCATCTACAATTTTATTATCATTTATTTTTACTTGCATTGCCCGACAGCATGTTCCATGTGTTTGGTATTGTATAATTTCTTCTGACATTTTATTTCTCCTTTACACCTATTGTATCACGTATATGGGAAAAGATTAATTTTGCGATTATGCCATAATATATTGCTAATCTGTTTTTATTATAAAATTTCTTAATATTTTTGAGTAAATCTGTCAAAAAATATTTTTTGATGATTTAGAATATCATATCAGTTATGGGGAATTTTTCATGAAAATATATGCAACAACACCATTTTCTCTTAGTTTTAAAGGGAAAAGGGAAGATAGAAAATCAGTTGAACAATTAAAAAAAGATAATGCTTACGATTTAAATGTTATAAATCAACGAAATATATCTAAGGCAATAGATAATTTATCGAAAGTTCCTGGAGAGGATAATGTAAAATTCTTATTAGATGTGTCAGAAAACTTAAAATATGGCACAAATATTGATTTGGGAAAACAACCTTATCATGATTGGCGTGTAAAATTAAATGACGCTGCAAAAAAATCATTAGCATTATCTGATGCCCAAACTCAAAAACGCTTATCCCCAAAATTAGATGCAATATCTTCATCTAAAAAAGATTTGAGTGAAGAAGAAGTAGAAATATTAAATTTGAGAAAATCTATTTTAGATAAAGTAGATAAAAATCAATTAGAAAATATAAAAAATGATAATATTAAAGAATTAAACAGAAATATAGATTATTTTATAATTTCATCAGAAATTCCAATATCTCAAAAATTATACATAATGAAGCGTCTGGATTACTTTATGAGTCCGGAATATAAAATTAATGAACAATTAAAGGATAAAAAGACTCAGGCTTTAGCCGAAATGTTTAATGATATGGTTGTTAATACTCCTGAATCTAAAATTCCTAATATAAAATCAGTAAACCAAAAGACACATGGAATGTGTGCTGCAATTTCTATTTGTAGAAAAGATTTAGCTTATGAAGATAAAGCAAATTATGTTGATATGATTTTATCAGAATTGGATGACAGTCCATATATGCAGGTATATGATATTACAAAACTAGGTTCACATACAAAAGTCCCTATACAAAAAGCTGATATAGATTATAACTATGCGCTGTCTCAAGGTTTTAGAATTATTGATACTTCAGCTTTAAATTGGATGAATGTGGCAAATACAGCAGGTGCTACAAATGAATTTGTAGGGCTTTATAAAGCATTTGATAAAAATAATTTTGATACATTCCAAGATTCTCATTTAACTATAAATGTAGAAGACAGAAGTCTTGTCGATAAACAAGATTGGTATAGAACTCTGTCAAAAGCAAAGAATGCAATAGGTGAATATAAACGTACCAAATTAAAACAACAATATAAGAAAAATGAGATTTATAGTAGTAGAGAAGAAAATATTCAAAGACAAATAAAATATAATGCAATATTAACAGATAAAATTAAAGGGATTTCTCCGGAAATTTCAAAAGATAAAGTTGTCAAACTTTATACACTATTAATAAATCAAGAAATTCCAAACTCAGAAGCTTTAGCAAAAGTTGAAGATTCTAAGAAAGCTTTTGCATATCTTCCAAATGAACCTGAGCAAATAAAAGTTAAAAAAATAAAAGATTTATTGAAGAGTAATTTATCAGGTATAGACAATATAAATCTCGATGACGAAAAAGCTAAAGAAATACTTGTATTGGCAGAAGAACTTAGAGCAATGCAATATAAGCAAAAAACATCTTATGCCGGAAGAAATATTTTAAAAGCTCAACTTTTATATGATGCTGCAGCTGCATACAGAACTCAACAAATTTATCAATTATATATACCTGAACAGTTAGATGATATGTTGAATAATTTAAATATTCCGGATAGTGAAACATTGATAAGTAAGAATATGGATTATTTAATTTCAAAGTTGCAAAATAATTCAATAAGTCCTGAATTAAAAGCAGCATTAGCCAAAAATCTTTCTACCGATAATGATACAGAAGCTTTAGTAGAATCTTTGAAAGCTAATAAGGAAACATTCGATTATGTCCTAACGAAATTACTGGATGATTTATATTATTGTACATTATCAGTTAATAGAAAAACAGTATTGGCAAATGAATTAAGTGGTATCAGAAACTCTATAGCAGAAGAAAATGATAAAAAAGCATTGCTTGAAATGTCTGACAGATTGCATATAAAAGATAATAAAAAACAAGTTTTAAATACGTTGGACAAATATATTGAAACATTAAAATCAGACAATTGTACGGAAGATCAATATATTGAAATATTTAATAAAACAGGGCATAAATCACAAATGTTAATGTTCAAAAAGAATTTTGAACGACTAGGTGAAATTTTATTTAAAAACCAAGACAGTAATCCTGTTATTATACAAGGATTTAACAAAGTAAACGGTTTGCCGATAGATGCCTCAAGGGAACAGTCTATTGAAATGTATAACAAATTAGCAGATGCATTTAACAGAATTGTAGGTCTTGTAACCAGTTTCCAAAATTCATTGGATGTAGTTGGTGAAGATGGAGAGTTCTTAAATACAGTCGACGGTAAAAAACTTGTAGTTAAAAAACTTGAAAATCATGGAGAAATTATTTCATCAAAAGATTTGAAGATGCTTAACGAGAAATTTACAAAAATAAAACAAGCTACTATTAATTCTTCCGGAATCCCAACACATTACAAGGATTTGCCAAAAGAATTAACTACATTTACACCAAGAGAAAAAGCTGTTTTAAATCAAATAGATGAAAGAATAAATGGCTGGTATTCAATTGTAACAAGAGCATTGAATTATCAATATAGAGAAATAAAAGAACCGTTAAGTGAAATGAATAGGCAAATTGGTGTAAAGATAGGGATGAATTGGATTGCTCCTGAAGGTCACAGTGGGTTATCTTCATCTCAAGAAGTAAAAATTATTGAGCATATGACAGATAGACCGTACTATACCGAAAATAACCGTAAATATGCTATTAAAAAAATTAAGCAATCACCATATTCAGGTATATCTACAACTTCAGTGGATAGTTCACAACCGGTATGGCATGCTCAATATATTGCGGATATTCGTCCTGTAGAAGTTGATGTGGATGGTAAAAAAGAAATAAAAGAAGCACTATTCCATGATAACACTTGGGGACCATTGGAGCATGAAAATACTTGGGTAGATGATCAAGGTTTATTACGTACAGATTATGCGAGAGGTTATGGTGGCGAGTTAGGTTATATTACTGATGATGCCTACTTAACAGGTAAATTAGTTGATAATTTGATTGATTCTGTAGGTGTTTTAAAACGTGAAGATATCAATAATAAACAATATAGAAAAATGGCTGGGGCAGCAGGGGAATATAAATATCCTATGTTCGTAGATATTATTACTCCAGGAAGACACCCAAAAGCTGAGCAATATGTAAGGATGATGCGCGATGTAACATTTATAAATTCATCTGAATTCTTGCCGCAATTAGAAACAGCTGCTAAAAATATGACAAAAAGCGAGATTAAATCCGTAATTTTGAAAGCAGAAACTCTAAATAACAATTTATACAAAGAATATAGTGAGTATGAAAATCGTATTTTTGGACGTCCGCCTTTTGATAAAGGTATAGTTACAAAAGAAGATTATGACAAATTATCAAAAAATGATCCTTTAAGATTAATATTTGAAAAAATGGCATTAATCAGATCTTACAAAGGATTACCGAATAGACGTATTTTCTACAAACAGACTTCTAATGAAGATTTAGCTACAATCAGACAGCAAATAAAAATAGAGGCCAGAAAGAATTTTGATTATGTATTTGCAAAAAATCCTGAGATAGTAAACTATGGGGCAGAAAGTGTAAGACAAGAATTGGATGCATTATTGGGCGCATTTGCACAAGTAAACGGATTTAAATTATCAAATACTGTAGAAGATAATATAATAAATTCTTTGAAAAATATTGATAAAAAAGAGTTTGATGGTAGTCTTGATAAAACCATAGAACTTATGGTCAATAATTTTGCAAATTCATTAACGAAAAATACCCCAAAACAAATTGAAAACAAAGATGAAAAAGTTAAAGATATGGCTAATAAGGTGCGTAATATGTTACGTACTAATATGGGATTCACATTAGCCGATTTGGGCAGTTCTTCATTTGATGATGACAATATGAAAGATATTGTCAAATGGATTGATGATACTTTTGATCCTGCAACAGATGAAGAACTTGTTCAAATTATTAACAATCTTCGAAATATGACAAAAGAAGAGTTTGAACGAAAATATAATTCTAAAATTACTGATGCCGCTATAGGTATAAAACCGGTTTCAGGATATGATGTATTGCAACAATTTAGAGGTATGGATTCAAGAACTCATGATATGTTGTATAATTTGTTGTTCAATCAAAAACTTGGTGTAAATTTAAAGATGAGCACAATTATTCCTGTGTATGAATATAATAAAATTAATCGAAAATTAAGAAGTGCAAGATATGATAAAAATAAAAGAACATTTGATGATATTTATCTTGATTATTATTATTCACTACGCTCACTAACCTTGAGTAAACAATACAGAGCGTTAAGACAGGAAGCATTTGATAAATATAGAACTTTCCCTGCTTATCCAAAATATGATCCTGAAACAAAAGAATTTTTACAACAGAATTTAAAAAGATTTTATGATGACGTTTCAGAAAATATGGAAGCCATTTACAATTATAATATTCAAGATGAAACGCTAAATATTGTAAATGATATGTACAAGTCTATCAATAATCTTCCAGACGGAGAATTAACGACAAGGCAATATAATAAATTTCATAAGTACGCATCCGATTTATTAGAGGTTAACGGTGAAGATGAGACTATACCAAAGACTATAGCCGCATTGAAACAGATGACAGAATTTGATAAAACCGTTCCATCATCAGAATATAAACGTTTAATTAAAGAAATATATGATGAGATACATTTCTATAATACGACTGTTGATGGCAAGACTATGAAACAAGCTGCTAATGAAACTCTTAAGGATATAAATAGTCAGAAAAAAGAAATAATAAGTTATATTGATCCGAAGTATCAATCAAGAGCAGCTGAGTTATTGAACAAATGGATTAGCGACAGTGTAAAACAACGCCCAGATAGTGACAGATATTATGAGGAATTTTGTCAGTTATATAGCAAACATATAATCACAAGAACTCCTGAAAAGTTATTAAATGAATATTTAATGCTATTGGCAAAACCTGATAAAGGTGAACTTCCAGCTAAAAAGGATGCAGCTAGTGAGAATTTAGAAGAATCATTGAAATCTGACATTAAAGGATTGTTATATCAGGCTAGTTTACTTGAAATGCAATATATTCTTATGAATTGTGCAGGAGAGTCAAATCTTAATGTTGTTCGTGATGAATTTAAAAAGTCAAAAATTCAATTGAAAAATGGTTCGGTTGTAACATTAGATTCTGATATTGCAATTAATATAATGCTTGCGCCATTGTTAGCTGATGAAGATTTGGAACCGGCAAAAATGTTTTTAGAGCAATTAGGATTATCTGAACGTATTGTTGATATGGTTTCTAAAAATAAATCATTGGATAGAGCTAAAAAATATGTAAAACGAATAAATAACATATTCTCATCTGTAGCTCAACAAACAAGTATTGTTAAATCTGAACTTGATAAAATTGGAGATATAGATAATGATCCTAATTATGAAGAAAAATTGGATATAATGCATGATAATATTGTCCGAAAATTTAAAAATACAAATTACAGAATTACTATAAAGATTATGGATAAAGCATTTTCTACATTGAAAGAGGATATCAAAAATAATCCAGATAAGTCTAAAACTGCTTTATTGTATTTAAAAATGGAAGAAGCAAAAACAGCCTTTATTGCAGCAGGAAAATATCAAGTAGATATTTTAAATACCGAATTGAAGGCTATTCAAAAAGTTAAAGATTTAATTGTAGAATTGAAGTTGCCTGAAAATTCTCCGGCAATAAAGCAAAGAGAAGATTATTTAAAAAGATTTCACGAAGTAGGAATGTCAATCACTCCAAAACATTATGAGGAACTTGGCTTGGCTACTGATGCCGGAACTCGTGATGTTTAAATATTAAAATAAAAAGAGTAAGTTATTAAAATTAGCTTACTCTTTAAAAATCGATTTATTATTTGTATGTTTATTATTCTTTTTTCAAGAAATCAGGAACATCTAAATTCAGATTAGGCATTTTAGGAAATTCCAAACCTGAAGAAGAAGATGATGTTGCTGCTGATGTTGCTGTTGCAGATGCAGTAGAATTATTTGCAACTGTAGAAGCAGTTGTTGCTGGTTTTCCTTGGAAATATTCTGCAGCAGACATTCTTGGGAATGCAGGAGTTTGAGGTTTTTCTGCAAATCCGGTTGCGATAACTGTAATTTGGATTTCGTTTTGGAAATCTTCATTAATAGCTGTACCGATAATTACATCAGCATCATCTTTTACAACATTATTAATAACTGCAGTTGCGTCATTAATTTCATATAATGTCATATTTGAACTTCCTGTGATATTAACAATAATACCAGATGCGCCGTCAATTGAAGATTCCAACAATTGAGAATTGATAGCCATTTCAGCAGCTTTTACGGCTCTGCCTTCGCCTTGAGCTCTACCAATACCCATTAATGCTGTACCTGAATCTTTAACAACTTTTCTAACATCTGCGAAGTCAATATTTATCATTCCAGGAATTGTGATGATATCTGAAATACCTTGAATACCTCTGTATAACACTTCATCTGTTACACAGAAAGCTTCTCTTAGTCCCATTTGACGTTCAACAGCTTGTAACAATTTGTCATTTGGAACTACTAAAATTGCATCGACATAGTTCTTTAATTTTTCAATACCGCTTTCAGCTTGAGCCATTCTCTTTTTACCTTCCCAAGAAAATGGTTTAGTAACAAAAGCAATAGTTAAAATTCCTAAATCTTTTGCGATTTGTGCAACAACAGGAGCTGCTCCTGTTCCTGTACCACCGCCCATTCCGGCTGTTATAAATAACATATCAGTTCCGTCTAGGGCTTTTGTTATTTCATCTTTAGTTTCCATTGCGGCTTTTTCGCCAGTTATTGGATCTCCGCCGGCTCCTAAACCTTTTGTTGTTGTTGAACCCAGTTGAATTTTATGTTCTACTTTACTGAATGTCAAAACTTGTAAGTCTGTGTTCATTAACCAAAATTCTACACCTGCAAGTTTTGCATTAATCATTCTATTAACAGCGTTTCCGCCGCCACCGCCTACACCTACTACTTTGATGCGGGTTGGGTTTATATGTGATCTTTCGTTACCGGAGTAACTTGATACTATATTTTCCATTATACCTCCTACGTTATTACTTTATATTATATACTAAAAAATCTACAATTCACTTATTTGAATATTTTGTAACAGAATTATTCAAATAATTTTAAACTATCGCGATAATAATTTTCGTTATTAAAGCGATAGTTTATAAATTTGTTTTTATATTCAAGAAAATAATTATTATTGAATTTTGAATTCAAAATTACGCTTGAATATTTAATTTTTTACCTTGATTATTATTTTTCAAAGCTTGAGCTTGCATTTTTATTTGAGATGCTTGATTTGCAACTTTATAATCTTGAGCTGACGGATCAGATGGGGCTAATGCTGCACTAATTACAGTATTAGCGTGATCGATAGTTTTTTGTGGATTTTTCTTATCTAATGTTGGCATCTGAATAGGTACATGACCTGAAACTGGTATGCCTTCTGAATTTCGTTCGATTGAAATAGCACCTGCAAAAACACCTCCTGCATTTTTATGTGCCATTTCGTGCGCATAAATGTGATTGTAATTTCTTGTAATTACGTCTTGTTTTGATAATGTATTTAACACGCCTACCACACTCCTATCTGCTATCATTGTAACAATTGCATGTACTATTGTCAATATGTTAGATGACTTTTTTGAAAAAAAATTTATTATTTATAGCTATTAACTTTACGGCCATATTTATCATATTGGGTTATTCTTCCTGATGAGTCTTTTTTATAAGACCCTGTTTTACGTCCGTATTTATCGTAGCTTGTAGTTGTTCCGTTTGAATTAGTTTTATAGGTTCCTACTTTTTGGCCATATTTATTATATTGAGTTGTTGTGTTTCCATTTTTTCTATAAGTATCAGTTTTTGCTCCATACTTGTTATATTTTGTTGTAACATTCTCTGATGTTTTGTATGTAGATTGTTTTTGTCCATATCTATTGTATTTTGTTGTAACAGAACCATTAGATTTATAAGAGCCTGTTTTGCGTCCATATTTATCATAAGAATTTGTTGTATTTGCACTGGCAATAGTTGTAGTTGCAAACATCAATAATAAAAATAATACGAAATTTTTTTTCATAACAACATCTCCTTGTGAGAAGATACTATCACAAAATAAGTTACTAAGGATAAAAATTTCGCCCTCTGCTCACTCGCGCTCGAACTTGTAAAAAAGAGTTCTCGTCACTATTGCCCGTATTAAATTAGAAAAAATTTTGTATAACAATAAAAAAGCGGGCAACGAGACAGTCTTGCATCGTTCGCAATAAACGGGACTACGATTTGTCCTTATAAAATAAAATAAATCATAAGGACAAAAGCTTCGCCCTCTGCTCACTCGCGCTCGAACTCGCAAAAAAGAGTTCTCGTCACTATTGCCCTTATTAAATTAAAAAAAATTTGCACAAACAATAAAAAAAGCGGGCAACGAGACTCGAACTCGCGATCTTCTCCTTGGGAAGGAGACATTCTACCACTGAACTATGCCCGCAAAAATTCCTTATTTATCTTATCACAAAATTCTTTTACTTTACAATCTCCAGTTCAAGCCGCCCTGGCATATTATACCGGTTCTACCGATATTTCTTACTGTTGCTTGGGCATACATCATTAATCTGTCAGAGAATGTTTTTGACATTCCAAAACCATATTGCAGATATCCATGTGCCATTTTAACACTTGGCAAATCTACATATCCTGCTTCTCCGTCTATTCCTGCAAAGAAGTTCCAAGCATAAGCGATTGTTGCATAAGCTTTCCAAGTTTCTCTTTGATAAATAAAGTTTACACCCGGTGCTACATTAAATCCATTCAAAAATCCTGAACTCATACCCATTTGACCATAATCCGTATGCCAGTTTTGTTGACCGAACATATTATATGCCAACGTCAATGATGGTTGAATTACAAAGTTTTTACCCAAATTCCAATCATAAGCAGTTTTACTTGCCAAACCTACGAAATAATTAAATGCATCTTCTGATGTTCCTGCAATATTCATTTCTGTTCCGTAAACTCCGGCATAAATCATTGCAGTTTCCATAAATCTTTGCTTCATCCAACTGCTCATAAAACCAAGTTGTCCGCCATTTTCCCATATTCCAACACCGTTAAATGTTTGGTGTCCGCCATTATATGCGATATATGCTGTTGGAATATATTGCCAGCCGTTTCTCAATTCTTTCATTCCAAAGTCAGCACCGATTATGAAGCCCCAAGAATTATTTCTAACTTTATCAAGGCTATTGTTCATTTTTAAGGTTTCGAAGTTACCAAATACTTCTGTCCACAATCCGCCATCTTTTAATGTTCTTTCATAACTTGCTGTGCCATCTAAAATTGCTGTTTTATTTTTGAATAATTGATCATAACTTGCGCCATAACGTCTTATTTGAGCACGATTAAATAACGTGTCATTTACAACAAGTTGATTCATATAAGATGCGGCTGTTGCAACTTGTCCACGGAATACTTGCGGATTAAATCTTGATAAATCTAATGAATAACTTCCATCATTTGCACTTGATGGGTTCAATTTATAATAACCTATTGGAGTAAATATTTCTTTATCTGTTGCTGTAAAGTTAATTTCATTATCTATATTATCAGATTTAAAAATTTTACCTAATCTTATGTGTTTTTCAATTGGTGCATCATAACCAAAAACATCACCTTTCAAATTCCAATCTGAAATATGTATAGTTCCGGCCTCTCCTGCTGTTGCAACTTTTATTGAATTTGCACTAATTGAATCTGATGATGCGTTTCCATTACTTCTTGCTTGCAAATCAATTGCAAAGTTTGCTTGACCATCGCCTAAGGCTCCGTTATTGATTGTAAGATTATTAATTGTACTATTTGTAATTACACCGTTTGCCATATTTATTAAGCCGGATGTATCAATATTTATTTGGTTTCCGTCTGAATATGTTATTAAACCTTTTGATGCTAGGTAATTTAATACTGAAGTATCATCAATTACAACATTTCCTCCTGTAATTGAAGAGCCTCCGTTTTTGGTTACTGTAAGTGTTGAATTATTTGTAAGGTTAACGTTACCGCCTGAAATTTTACTTTTTTCATCATCTAATGATAAAGAAGCTCCTGACATTGTCATATTACCGCCGGTTTGAATGTAGTTACCTTTAGCATCAGTCACTTTTGTTAAATCATCTGAAATATATAAGTTTCCATTATTTAATCCAATGCTACCTTGCCAAGAATCATTATTGTTTAATGTAACATTAGCATCATTGCCGTCGATTTTTAAATTTGATTGCGCTTCTATTGTTACTGTTGAATCAGCATCGACAGTTCCACCTTTGGTTGTAAATGTGCTGTTTCCTTTTACTCCAAAATTGCTTCCTGAAACATTTAATCTTGAAGAATGGCTTTTGCCATTATTTATTTCAAGAGTTGAGTGGTCAGAAACATTTATTTCTCCATCTGTTATTGAACTTTTAGAATCTTTTATTGATAAAGTTGAACCACCTGTTATGTTTGTTGTTCCACCTGATTGGCTAAATGAGCCTTCTTCTGTTGTTGTTTTATTTAGTCCATTAGTTAAATTTAATGTTCCGTTTGCAACATTAGTGTGTCCTTTTAAACTATCATTTTGACCATCTATGGTTATATTAGTATCAGAACCATTTACTTCAAGTGTAGCGCCTTCATCAACTGTTACTTTTGATGCACTATCAATTGTTCCACCTGTTACGGAATGTTTACTACCTTTTCTTATTGAGAATTTCCCACCTGTTGAATTTATTGCAGATGCGTTATCAGATGAATTATTTATATCAAGTTCACCTGTTTCTGCAATATTTACAGTTCCGCCTGTAATTTTGCTATCTGATGTGTTAAGTGCTAATTTTGCATCAGTTAAATTTGTTGTTCCACCTGTTTGATTAAATGTTGCATTTGAAGTAGTTGTTTTATTTAGGTTATTAGAAAGGTTTAATGTTCCGTCAGAAACGTTTACTTTTCCGTTCCATTTATCATTTATTCCATCTAAATTTGTTGTTCCGCCTTTAATATTTAAGGTTCCGTTTTGGGCTATTGTAGTTGCTGCATCAGAAGCTATTGTGCCTTGTTCAATATTTAATTCACCATTTGTATCTGCTGTCCCAATATTAAGATTTCCTGAAGCTATAGAATCTTGGGTATTATTTAATGTTGAACCAACTCCTGTAACAGTTGTGGTACCACCAGTTTGAGTTAAAACTCCTGATTTATCTTTGTTCATTCCATCAAGAGTTAAATTGCCTCCGGTTAGGTTAACATTTCCGATAAATTTGTCTGTTTCGCCGTCTAAAGTAACATTTCCACCAATAATATCCAGGTTACTGCCTGATGCAATATTAGTAGATGCATCTTTAGAAATTGCACCATTAGAAACTGTAACAGTTGAATTTTCAGCAGCTGTTCCAATATTGAATGTTCCACCAGAGATTAAATCGTCAGAATTATTAAGGTTAAAGGTATTTCCTGTAACAGTTGTATTTCCGCCTGTTTGTGTGAATTTGCCTGAAGTATTTTTATTTATACCAACAAGAGCAAGACTTCCTGAGCCAATATTTACATCCCCATTCCAAGTGTCAGTACTATCAAGTGTGGCTTTCCCGCCTGAAATATTTAATGTTCCATTCGCATTAATGTTAGTTGTTGCACTTTCTTGAATTGAACCTTTTGAAACATCAACTTTTGTTACTTTTGTACCGTTTCCAATATTTATTGTGCCACCTGAAATTGTATCAGCACTATTATTTAGTCCGAAACTTTCACCTGTTATAGTTGTTGTTCCTGCATTTTGAGTAAATATACCACCTTCGTGTTTTTGTGCATTATTAAGGTTTACATTTCCTCCTGTAACATGCATTGCGCCATTTTCATTAATTGTTACGTTGGTATTTGAACCGATTGTACCTTGCGAAATACTTATATCAGAATTGATTGTGCCATCTCCGATTTGAAGATTTCCACCTGAAATATTATCTGAAGCATTGTTTAAATCGAAACCTTCGCCTGTAACAATTGTATTTCCACCTGTTTGAGTCAAAATTCCATTTTTGTTATTTACATTGGATACGTTTAATGTTCCTGATGCAACTTTTATATTTCCATCCCAAGTATCAATATTATCCATTGTTAGGTTTCCGCCGGTAACATTGATATTTGAACTAGCATTTAATGTAACATTTGCGCCACCTTCAATAGAGCCTTTTGATACAGTAACAGTAGATTCTGATGTATCACCAATGATTAGATTTCCGCCAGAGATTTTGTCTTCGGCATTATTTAAATCAAAAGTTCCGTTGATTGAGGTCTTGCCGCTGGTTTGTGAAAATTTACCATTTGAATGTTTATTTATGTTATTTATTGCAAGATTACCTTCTGAAACATTTACATTTCCTTCCCAAGCATCATTTTCATCAAGTGTTACATTCCCGCCTGTAACATTTAATGTACCGTTACGATTGATATTTACGGTAGCATTTGAATCTATATAACCTTGAGTTACGCCCATATCAGATTCACTGGTTTTGTCACCAATGTGTAGTGTTCCGCCTGAAATTATATCTGCGGAATTATCTAAGCTAAATCCTGAACCTGTTACAATTGTTGTACCTCCTGATTGGTTAAATACGCCATCAAAATTTTTGTGGGTATTATCAAGAGTTAGTTTTCCATCTGTAACATTTACATTTCCAGTCCATTTTGTTCCTGTGCCAAGTTCTACATTTCCGCCGTTGACATTAAGTGTAGAATTTTTTGTTATATCAACTGTTGAGTTACTTGAGATTGAGCCTTTTGAAACAGACATATTTGAAGATGATAAATTATCTCCGATTTGTAATTTTCCGCCTGTAATACGATCATTTTCATTATTCAGATCAAACCCGTTACCAATTACGGTAGTACTTCCGCCTTCTTGTTTTAAAGTTCCTGTTTTATTATTACTGTTTATATTCAAGGAACCTTCTGTCATATTAATCGTTCCACCCCAAGTGTCATCTGAATCCATTGTTACATTACCGCCTGAGATGTTTATTGTTCCTTTATCGTTTAAAGTAACTGTTGAATCTGTTGTGATTGTCCCTTTTGATACATTAAATTTTGAAGATGTCGTTCCGTTTCCAATATTTAAACTTCCGCCATCAATCAAGTCTGCTTCATTGTTGAGGTCAAATTTACTTCCTGTGATATTTATTGTACCGTCTGTTTGGGTTAGGGTTCCTGTTTTGGTAGCATTATTTATATTAATTGTTCCGCTTCCGTTTAAACCTACACTGCCATCCCAACTATCTTCACTATCAAAAGTTACGGAACCTTTTGTTACATTCATTTCACCTTTTGATGCAACATTTATAATTGCATTTTCATCAATTGAACCTCTGCTTACTGTAAGTTTCCCAGCATTTGATGTTGTTCCGATATTTACATTACCTGCACTTATGGTATCTGCAGTATTATTCATATCAAAGTTTGAACCTGTAATATTTACGGTCCCGCCGGTTTGGGTATATGTTCCATTAAGATCTTTTGAGGCATTATTTAGGTTTAATGTTCCTCTAGAGATATTAACATCGCCGTTCCAGGTATCTGTTGCAGAATCTAAAGTTACATTCCCGCCAGTGACATTTAATGTTCCGGAATCAGAAATATCAACATTGGCACCTTCATAAACTATACCATTAGAGACAGTTAGATTTCCTGCGTCTGTTCCGTTCCCAATATTAACATCTCCGCCTGTTATTGTATCAGATGAATTATTAAGGTTAAAATCTCCGGTTATAGTTGTTGACCCAGAAGTTTGGTTAAATGATCCTGAAGTATTTTTGGTAATCCCTACTAATGCTAAACTTCCACCTGTTACATTGGTTGTTCCATTCCAGGTGTCATTGCTGTCTAATGTAGCATTTCCTCCGCTTACATTTAATGTTCCGTTTGTTGAGATTACAGTAGTTGCATTTTGGTCAAGTGTTCCATTTGATAGACTTAATTGACCGCTTTGTGTTCCTTGACCTATATTTACTGTTCCGCCTGTTATGCCGTCGTTATTGTTGTTTAGGTCAATTCCTGTTCCGCTTAGGTTTAAAGTCCCGTTGCTTTGGGTAAATGTACCACTTTTGGTTGCAGAATCAATGTTAAGGATACCTGATGTAAGATTAATATTACCGCTTAAAACATCATCATTGTTTAAATTAACGACTCCGCCAGATACGGCTAATTCTGAACCTGCTGCGATAGTTGTGTTAACAGCATTTTCGATATTACTGTCTGATGATATTGTAAGTGTTCCGTTTGTTAAATTTATTTTTCCTGATGTTGCATTTAATATGCCGTTTACAACAGAAGAAGAATAGCCGTTTATAGAAAGTGTTCCGCCATTTAAAGCCGCAGTAGAACTTGAGGCATCTCCAGCTACCCACGTATATGTTTCATACGTTGGAGCTATAACAGACCCTTCTTTATTTCTTAAAGTTCCTGTAGAACCACTTGCTGTTGCTGTATCTGTAATACTTACTGTTTCTGCCAAAAGAGGACTACAAGTACTCCCAACTATGGCAATACAAGCTGCAATTACCCAAAATCTTTTTAGCTTATTGTTCATCTGATTCTAGTCTATTTTTAAGATACGTATCCCGTTAATATTGTAATATGTATCTTAAATTTTTCAAAAATATTATTATTTTGTTACATATTACAAAATAACTTTATTTTTGAAATTTTCTTGTTGAACAATATGGATTAATTTGTTTAAAAATGCTTTATATCTAGCTCTAACAGCTTCTCCTGATAAAACAATATCAGCTTCATTTTTGCAAGGACGAATATAAATCTCTGCTTTTTGCGATGCGTTTTTATAAATTCCGTCTGCAGAATCCCCTAAATCTCTTTCAGCTGCTCTTACATAAAATCTTTTCTTTTGAACATCTTTTTCGATATCAACGTAGATTTTAAAATCAAATACATCTTTAATTTTTTCTGTAAGTGCAAACAATCCTTCCGAAATAATTATTTTGGAAGGATGTGTTAGTGTGTAATTATCATATCTTTTAGCAGTTCCTGACATGTCATATTTAGGAAGGTAAACAGATTTACCTGATAATAATTCTTTAATATGTTTATTCATAAGCTCTAATTCTAAAGCTTGAGGAACATCAAGGTCATAATGTTTTGCAAATTCTGCAAAAGAACCGGCTGCTTTTACCATATCGGATCTATCATAGTAATAATCATCTGTATTTACTCGGGTAATTGCATTTTCGATTTCAAATTCTGTAGTGAAAGATTTTATTGTATCAATAATATCTAATGTAATTGTGGATTTTCCACTTGCGGTTTCTCCTGCAATTCCGATTGATGCTGAACGGTTCATGTGTCCTGATAAAAATCTTGCTAATTTTGAAAGAATCTCAGGTTTATAACTTATTAAAATTGAACCTTCTGATTGTAATTCTTCTTCAAAAATCTTTTTCAATTGTGCTTCTACAGCATCTACTCTGTTAAACGGTACGGAAACATACATTTTTCTAGTTTTGTTTTCTGTTGTTTCCTTAGTCTTTTGCATTATATAATCTGCCATTAGCTACCTTTTTCAATTCTACATTACTACATTCATAGTCTTTTTTTTCATGACTATACCAGAATAAAATGAAAAATAAAATATTTTTTGCCTAAATATTAATTTAAGTAAATATATTTTTACAATTTATTATTTATAAGCATTTTTTTTGAATAAATTACTTTATAAAAGAAAGGGGAAAATAAAGTAAAGGGGAATTTATGGGGATAGAAAGTTTAGACAATGTATCTGGGCAATTTTTGACTCAACCTGGATATGAATTACCTGTATCGAAAAAAGAAAATTCAAAATTTATTATATTTGTTAGACGTTCTGATGGTCGGCTTGTTCCAATAACACGAGAACAATATATGAAGCTTATTCTTGAGTTCCAACGTAAGCATCAAAAAACTGAAAAAGATGAACCTTATGAATTGGGACCTAAGAAAAATGATCACAGAGTAATTGATGTCGAAAATGTTTCTGATCCGATTCATCCCGGATCTTCAGCACCAAGAGCTCACAGCTGTTCACCGGAATTGATTGAAGAATATCACGATAATATACTTTATGACAATGGTAAAATTGATGCATTTAGACAAGGAAAACGTGGAGATTGTTATTTCTTAGCTGCAATTGATTCAATTGCAAGAACAAAAGAAGGACAAGAAATTCTTCAAAAGAATATTCAAAAAAATTCAAACGGTTCATATACGGTTACCTTACCGGGAGCTGTAGCTGCAAGAAATCATTATATCAAATGCGGTCAAGGGGATAAATGTGCTATTACAGGTCAATATACAATAACCGCTGCAGCTGTTAAAAAAGCCAAATCAATGTCAGGTAAATCTTATGCTTATGGTGATATTGAAGTAATAGTTTTGGAATTAGCAATGGAAGCATTTAGAGCTGAAGTTTTAAAAACAAATAAAGCTTTGGGTAAGAAAAGTGAAAGATATATAGCCGGTCAAATTGGTCCTATGTCTGAGTCTGATACATTATCCAGCGGGCAAATGTATGATGCTGTATTTATTTTAACAGGTCAAAAATCTGATTATTATTGTGCCAGTAAAGCAAAAAGACGTAAGGCAAAATTATATAAGCCGGGAGAATATGGCTATGTCGGCGATAAAGATTCAATAAAGAGCAAAGGCTTATGCAAAAGTAAAAGTGGTATAGTTGAGGTAAACCATGTTTATAATAAGAATTCTGATTTACAAAGAATGTTAGATAAATATAAAGGTCATGAATCTGAATATTCAATTACAGTAGGTGTAATTGTCGGAAAAGATGGCCCTGATGGTTCTACAAAAGCTGGTGGCGGGCATGCATTAACTGTAACTAAAATTACCGATAGTTATGTCGAAGTTGTAAATCCTTGGGATACAAATAAAAAAGAACGTATTCCTCGTGATGATTTTGAGGCAATGGCTATGAGTCTTAATGTCGCTCCGATTTCTAAATCAAAAGTTGATAACTTCTATGTAGATAACGGGATTTCAAAACCAAGTCATCAGATAAAACCATTTGATAATCTCTTTTTGCGGGTATTATTCCCGTGGTTATATATGCAACCAAATAAGGCGTAGCAATTCATAAAACCTCTGATATTTTATCAGAGGTTTTATGTTATAATTACATCAGGACATGATTAAGAAAGGGAGCATAACATGAAGGTAAATACAAATTATCAAAATATTTCAGATAGCTACTTATTTTCAACTATAGCTAAAAAAGTTAATGAGTTTGCGGCTAAAAATCCTGATAAAAAAATTATCAGATTAGGTATTGGTGATGTTACTCTTCCTTTATGTAAAGTTGTTGTTAATGCATTAAAATCAGCCTCAGAAGAAATGGGAGTAAAAGAAACTTTTAGAGGTTACGGTCCTGAACAAGGTTATGATTTTTTGAGAGAAAAAGTTCAAGCTTATTATAAAAGTCATAATGTTTCATTAGATATAGATGAAATATTTATTTCTGATGGTGCAAAATCAGATTTAGGAAATATTTTAGATTTATTTGCAGTTGATAATACTGTATTGGTACCGGATCCTGTATATCCTGTGTATGTTGATACAAACACTATGGCAGGAAGAAAGATTGTTTATATTGATGCTAATGCTTCAAATAATTTTCTACCTTTACCTGATGAATCAATGAAAGTTGATATTATTTATTTGTGTTCTCCAAACAATCCAACAGGTGCTGTTTATAATAAAGAACAGTTGAAAAAATGGGTTGATTATGCAAATAAAAATAAAGCTGTAATTTTATTTGATGCTGCTTATGAATGTTTTATAACTGATGAAAATTTACCTCGCAGTATTTATGAAATTGAAGGTGCAAAAACTTGTGCTATTGAATTTTGTTCATTATCAAAAATGGCAGGATTTACAGGTACAAGATGCGGTTATACAGTTGTTCCTAAGGCGTTGGAAAACGGTTTGTTGAATAAAATGTGGTTAAGACGTCAAACAACAAAATTTAATGGTGTGCCTTATATTGTTCAAAAAGGTGCAGAAGCTGTATTTACATCTGAAGGTCAAACTGAAATTCAAGAAAATTTAAATTATTACAAAGAAAATGCTAAAATAATTTCTCAAACTTTGGAAAAACATAATATTTGGCATATTGGTGGAAAACATTCTCCATATATTTGGTTAAAATGTCCAAATAACATGTCATCTTGGGAATTTTTTGATTATTTGTTAAGTAATGTTCAAATTGTCGGAACTCCGGGTTCAGGTTTTGGAAAGAACGGAGAAGGCTATTTCCGCTTAACTTCTTTCGGTAGCAGAGAAAATACAATCGAAGCAATGAAACGTCTTGATGATTTTCTAAAATAATGTATAATATAAAAAGTGTTTTATATTATGCATGCGAAAGCGGGGGTTAAGATTTATGATGACAAAGGAAGTTAACGCTTGGATTAAAAAGGTTGAAAGCGGTAATTATTCAGGTTGGGAAATTATGGAAGAGTTTGCTCAATTTTATAACTACCTGACACCTGAGGAAGTTCAACAAATAAAAAAACGTCTTGAAAATAACAAGAATAAAAAATAACTTCTGTGGCGTATAAGATTGATTTATGTTATAATTAATATGTAATCTGCGAGGTTTTAGATGTCATATTATGATGTTTTGCTGGAAAAAATTCCAAAGATAAAAAAGATTTTGGATAATGATACAAATTATACGATTTACCATTATACAAAACCTGAAAAACTTTTGAATATTTTATCCGGCGGGACTCTGAGATTTTCTAATGCCTTATATTTGAATGATAAAGAAGAAATCGCATATTCTTATCGTTTGATTGTTCATTTAATTGATGAATTTGAAGGGTTAAATCCTGATTTGTTCGAAAAAATTAGAAATCATTTTAGCAATAAATATAAGCATATTGTTGATGGAAATAATGATTTTGTGAATAAATTGGAATATTTTACGACTTCTTTTTCAACGGAAAATGACAATCTTACTTTGTGGAATAATTATGCTAAAGGTAAAAATTATACCGGTTATAATATTGGATTTGATAAGAAAAAACTCGTTAATGAAATGGCTGAAAACGATTATTTGCCGATATATGGCAGTGTAATTTATGATAAGCAAAAGCAGGTTAAAATTATTCATGCAATATTTAAAAAATGGAATATGTTGTTTGAACGTGCCCTAAAATCTAAAAAACATAATAAAGTAAAATTATTTGATATTTTGTTTGAATTAATTGATGTATTGAGTATTGTAAGTTTATTTTTTAAAAATCCGCAATTTGAAAATGAGCACGAATACAGAATTGTTATAGTTAATGTTTTCGGAGTCGAAACATCTAAACCTACAAAAGTTGTTGAAAAAAATGGTTTATTTGTTCCGTATTTGGAATATCATTTTTCAAAAGACTCTGTAACTTCTATAAATATTGGACCAACCTTTGATGAAAATATATTTTATACAAGTACTAATAGAATGTTATCAAACTTTGGTTATCAAGATAAGGAAGTTTATAGATCAAAAATACCTTTAAGATATTAACTTGCTGCAGATTCAGGTCTTAGAGCATTTAACATAACGGTTTCTCTTAGGTGCGGTGTTTTCATTTTATTAGTTTTGTCAAATACATTGTTTAAGATTTTGAAATTATTATCTTCTAATGTTTTCCATTCAACGTTTCTTGCACCAATTTCACGAGGGTTTTTAATATAAGAAAGTGGTGTTGTTATTGCGGATTTATCAGATAGTGTTTCAAGTTCTTGTTGTGAAAATTTGATTTTTGGGTTGCGATTTAGTTCGTTCATCATTTGTGTGTATCTTGCTTGACCTTCTGTTGTTGTTGGTGACCAAGTAAAACCGTTTTGTCCAAATATTTGTGTATATTGATTTATGTGTTCTCTTTCATGAAGTGTAACAAGTATATTTCTGGCTTCAGGAGTTAGTTGTTTTTCAAGTTCGTATAATCTATTGTAGCTGTCCAGCAAATCTTTACTAATGGTTTCTTTAATTATATTGCCGGTTTTTAAATCTCTATATGTAATTTCGTATTCATTATTAAGTAATCTAGCAGATAATTGTCTGTAATTACTGAAGTTGTTTGGGGTAATTTTTCTTTTATAATCGTTAAGTACAATAGAGCAATCTTTAATAATAGCATAGCCGCCTACATTTTGAGGGATTGTTGCAAATTTAATTTCAGGCAGAGTGGTTATACCATTTTTCTCAGCCCATTTTTGCAAAACAACTATTGGAATATCTTGTTTTGGTACATTATAATCAAGGATATCTTTTTTTAGGGCTGCTTTTTCACTGTCTGTGAAGTCTTTATATTTTGCAAGTTCTTTATCCACAGAGCTTTGATAGTTTATACTTCTGGACATATTTTTATCAAAGTTTTTAAGCGCTTTGAATTTTTTGATAATAGATTTTTCATTTCTTAAAGTATTGATTAATTGTTGATTAAATCCAAGTTTGCCATATTGAGCAAAATTTTGAATTCTTGAAACTGATTTTGGAATGAATGGTGCAGAAAGTGCAATATCTATAGTATCTTCACCCATGTTTTGAAGATTTTTTCTTGCAAGGTTATAATTCCCGTTTTTATTATTATTTGCAAATTGTATAGTATGATATGCACCTTTTGCTAATGCAAAGCTTGCAAATCCTATTGCTAGAGCTGCTCCGCCTACTGCTGTTGGTATTCCAATAAAAGGTAATGCCATTAGTCCTATAGTTGTTCCTCCAACGATAGCTATTGTTTTTATTGGATGTTCAACAATTGATTTAATGGTATCAATTCCTTGTTTTATTATCCCGCTGACAAAGATGCTGCTGCCTTCTTTAAAACTTATTTTACGTTCCCTTTTAGCTGAAAAGTTTAAAATATTAGGGTTATTCACTCTATTTTGTTGAGTGTTTTGGTGAACATTGTTATTTTGTGTTGTATTAATTTTTAGACTAACGGGACTAATATTCATACTATATTCTAACCTTCACTTATTTATATTAAATAAAAAAATT
>CASEYP010000018.1 GCA_949292185.1 uncultured bacterium | reverse complement strand
TTCATAAGCATAACTTGTGCTGATAAGTTTTTTTAATCCAAAAGCTTCAAAATTTTGTGCAAAAAACTTTGTAAAATTTGACCATTCAGGATCATCGCAAGGAAGTAAAATCGTTTTATTCCTAAAAACATCAGGATTATAATCAATATAAGCCATTATCTCTTTTTCAATATCAGCCCATTGAGTATAAAATTCATCATTTTTGGCTTTTTTTGCTTTTTTCAAATTTTCATTAGCCATTTTTAACCCTCTTGATATGATTAAAACATAAAATTTTAATATTTACAATTTTATTTACCCTGGATGCGATTAATCACTTCGCTCGCCATAAACGAATTTCGTGAGTGCCTCTTTGACCTGCGGTCAGCCGATTTAATCGGCACTCAGCTACATTCTTGGCTCGCTCGTTCTGTCTTGGATTTTTTGCGTTAAACGAGCCTTCGGTTTTTGCCTGCAAGAGAATAAAAATATTCTTTTGGCAAAAGACCTACGCTCTCTGCAAAAAATCCGCCGAACGCAAACTGGCATTCTCGTCGCTATCACAAGCAAAAAAAAGAGGATTAGGAAAATCCTATCCTCTTTTTTATTTACCCTGGATGCGATTCGAACGCATGACCTACCGCTTAGAAGGCGGTTGCTCTATCCAGCTGAGCTACCAGGGCTTACATTTCTTATCCTACCACGAAAATTTTTTCTTGCAAGTGTTCTTTTTATTTATATATTTTTCTTGTTATTATATGAACTTTTTCCTCATTAATTATATTATAAATTTTTTTGGGGTATAATTCTCTTATTGATTATATGAATATAAGGAATTAAAAACTATGCTAACCGGAAATGAAATTAGAAAATTGTATTTAGATTATTTTAAAGATAAACATCAACATACTGTTGTAGAAAGTTCAAGTTTAGTACCTGATAATCCTACTGTATTACTAACTACAGCTGGCATGTTGCAATTTTTACCAATATTTTTAGGTATCCAACCTTGTCCTTATGAACCTGCAAGAGCTACTTCTTGCCAAAAGTGTGCAAGAGCTGGCGGTAAAGATTCTGATATCGAAAATGTTGGACGTACCCCTCGACATCATACATTTTTTGAAATGTTAGGAAACTTCTCTTTTGGCGATTATTATAAAAAAGAAGTTATTCCTTGGGCTTGGGAATTCGTTACTGAAGTTTTGAAATTGGATAAAGACAGATTATGGATTACAATTTTTGAAACTGATGATGAAGCTTATGAAATTTGGAGAAGCGTAGGTGTTCCTGCAGAACGTATCAAAAGAAAAGGTAAAAAAGATAATTTCTGGGGCCCTCCTGGAGCTTCAGGATCTTGTGGTCCTTGTTCAGAAATTCACTATGATTTAGGTGAACAATATAAGTGTGATGACCCTAGAGGTTGCGGAATTGATACTTGTGAATGCGATAGATGGGTTGAAATTTGGAACTTAGTATTTACTGAACTTTATCAAGATGAAGAAGGTAATCAATCTCCACTAGGTAAGAAAAACGTTGATACCGGCATGGGCTTAGAACGTATTGCTATGGTTTGCCAAGGGGTTGCTTCTACTTTTGAAACTGATTTGTTAAAACCTATTATGGATAAAGTTTCTGAAATGAGTGGTGTTCCTTACAAAAAATCAGAAAAAACTGATATTTCATTGAGAATTATCACAGACCACGCAAGATGTGTATCTTTCTTGATTTCAGATGGTGTAATTCCTGGAAATGAAGGTAGAAGTTATGTTTTACGTATGATTTTACGTAGAGCACTTCGTCACGGTAAAATTTTAGGAATGGAATTACCATTTTTGTATAAACTTGTTGACGTAATTGTTGAAATGTATGGCGAAGCTTATCCTGATTTGGTTAAAAATAAACAAAAAATTATCGATACAATCAAGAAGGAAGAAGAAAGATTTGCAAAAACTCTTGATCGTGGATATAAAATGTTAGATGAATTTATCGATAATAAAAAAGATATCGACGGTGAAAGTGCATTCAAATTGTATGATACATTTGGTTTCCCATTTGAATTGACAAAAGAAATAGCACAAGAAAACGGTTTGAATGTAGATGAGGCAGGATTTAAAGACGCTATGCTTGAACAAAAAGAAAGAGCAAAAGCTGCAACTGCAAAGATTAGTGTAACCGGTGATATGAAGTATGCCAAAATTGAAAAAGAAGTTGGTTCAACAAACTTTATAGGTTACAGTGAGAATGAATGTTCAGATGCTAAGATTTTAGCTCAAGTTGAAGGTGAAGGCTACGTTGATATAGTTTTAGACAAAACTCCATTTTATGCAGAATGCGGTGGACAAATTGGTGATAGTGGTATTATCGAAAGTCCAAATTTGAAAGCTGAAGTATTAACTACATTCAAAGTAAATGATTTATATGTTCACAGATGTGAAGTTTTAAATGGAGAAGTTGTTATTGGAGATGTCGTAAAACCTACAATCGATGTTGCGCGTCGTGAAGAAATAAGAGTTCACCATACATCTGCTCACCTTTTACAAGCAGCTTTAGTTAAAGTTTTAGGTGATGAAGTTAAGCAAGCAGGTTCTTATGTAGATGAAAATCGTATGAGATTTGATTTTACATTCTCAAGAGCAATGACTCCTGATGAAATCATTAAAACTGAAAGTATAATGAATGACTGGATTGGCGGAAATTATCAAGTTAATACGAAAGTAATGGGTATTAAAGAAGCTGAATTAACAGGAGCTACAGCTTTATTCGGTGAAAAATATGGCGACACAGTTAGGGTTGTTTCTATTGAAAATGATAAAGAATGTATTTCAAAAGAATTTTGTGCAGGAACTCACGCAAGACAACTCAAAGATTTAAGAGTTGCAAAAATCGTTTCAGAAAGCGCAATAGCAGCAGGAACAAGACGTATTGAAGTTGTAGTTTCAAAAGCTGCAATAGAATATTTGAATGCAAAATCAGCTGAATTAGATAAATTATCTGCAAAATTTAAATCACATTATGATGAAGTTGTAGAAAGAGTTGAAAAGCTTTCTGATGAAAATAAAAATCTTCAAAAACAAGTAGAAAAACTTGAAGAAGAAAATGCAAGAAATAAATTTGCTTCATTTGTTTCAAAAGCTCAAGATATAAATGGTGGTAAATTGTTTATTTCAAAAGTTTCAGCATTGAAACCTATCGGAATTAAAATTGGTTTAGAATTTTTATCACAAAAACTTGGAAACAGTATAATCGTATTGGCGGGTGAAACAACAGTAGCGGTTAAAGTTTCTGATAATTTTGTAAAACAAGGTGTAAATGCAGGAAAAATAGTTGGTGAAATAGCAAGAGCTACGGGAGCTAACGGTGGTGGCAGACCTAATTTTGCGCAAGGCGGAGTAAAAGATGCTTCAAAATTAGATGAGATTTTACCTAAAATTGAATCAGATTTAAAATCTTTATAGGTTTAAATAAGCCCTAGCAAAAATAATTTTGTTAGGGTTTTATTTTTACAGCTAGTAAAAAGGAGAAAATTATGGCAATAAAATTTAATGGTTTTGATGTGTTGGGTGTGTTTGCTCAATGTCCGGATATATTGAAAAATGCAAAGGTTACAAAATCTGTTGCAAAATTGGATAGTATCGATGAGTTTAATAAGTATTTTGATACAAAAATGGTTAAAAATAATTTAAATGATCTTAAATTAGAAAGAACTCCGGCTACTGATACTATAGAACGTGTTGATTCTATGTCAGATTTTCCAGGTATTATGTAATATATCATAATTTAACTTAACAAATTTACAAAAACCTCTTTGTATATGATAATGAAATACAAAGAGGTTTTGTAGTATATAAGGAGTGAGGACAAATGACAGTTTTAAAAATTAAAAGATTAGAAAATAATAAAGTATTACCGGAATATAAAACAGAAGGTGCTGCGGGTATGGATTTGTGTGCTGCAATATCTGAACCTGTTGAGTTAAAACCATTAGAAAGAAAATTGATACCGACCGGCTTAAAAATTGAACTTGAACATGGTTATGAAGCTCAAATTAGACCTCGTTCAGGTCTATCAATAAAACACGGTATTACATTGATAAATTGTGTTGGAACTATTGATGAAGATTATCGTGGAGAAGTTTGTGTTCCTGTTGTAAATATTTCTAATGAAGCATATACAATTCAACCGGATGAAAGAATTGCGCAAATGGTTATAGCACGTGTAGAACAAGCTGAGTTAGAAGTTGTTACAGAATTAACCGAAACCGCAAGAGGTGTTGGTGGTTTTGGTTCTACCGGTAAATAATACATAACATTGTGTACTTTAAAAGCCGGCTTTAACTCTTTGTTAAGGGCTGTTTTTATTTTTGAATTCTTTAAATCGTAGTAATAGATGATTACAATAATTCAGATTTTTTATATAATTTGACTGGCTTATAAAAATGGAGGTTAAGTGAATGAGTTATGATTATGGGTTGAATGCTGCACCTAAAAAAGAACCTAAGTCTTATGTTGTGGCTTTAGCTTTGGCTTTATTTTTCGGTTGTTTTGGTGTTCACAGATTTTATGTAGGAAAATGGAAGTCAGGTTTGGCAATGCTTGTTTTGACTCTTACCGGGTTTTTGTCAATAGTTTCTGTTGTTTGGTATTTTATTGATGCTATTGCGTTATGCTCAAATCGTTTTACGGATGCTGACGGAGATGAGTTAGAACCTTATAATCCTGGTTGTGCACTTGTAGCTGGTATTTTGATCGGTATTTCATTAATATTCCTTATTATTGCAGTTTTTCTATCATTACCGTCATTTTTAAGAGCTTAGGAGATTTATTTTTATGGAAAATGTAGAATTAGAAAATTTAAAAGGTAAAAACTGGGTTGCAACAATGACATTGGCTTGGTTTTTAGGTACATTTGGTTGTCATAGATTTTATACAGGTAAAACATATTCAGGATGGGCAATGCTTATTATGACGATTACCGGTTGTTTAGCTCCAATTTCAGCAGTTTGGGCTTTAATTGACGGTGTGGTAATTGCATTAGGTCAATTTAGACATCAAGATGGCAGTGAATTGTACGAAAGAATACCTTGGGTTGGTTATGCTTATATAATAGTTATGATATTACTTGTTTTATTATCATTATTATATGCTTCAGTATTTATAGCTTTTGTTGCAGCGTTTTTGCATGGAGATGCGGCTTCTGCTAGTGCAGCTGCAAATGCTATTGCTAAATAGTTTAAATGAAATAAGTTACTCAAAAGCTGTACTTTAAAAAGTGCAGCTTTTGTTTATCGGTTTGTGATGAATAAAAAAAATTTATACAAAATATTTATAGTAAGTTTACCGTTTTTGGCAATAATTTTTGCAAATTTAGCTGTTGCAGCTCATTTAAAAAATTTTTGTTTAATCAAATTATTGTATCATCACGAGTGTTGGGGGTGTGGGTTAACCAGAGCTTTTGTTGCATTTTTTCAAGGTGATTTTATAAAGGCATATAACTACAATCATTTGATAGTTATTATTATTCCTTTATTATTTGTTATCTGGTTTGTTTATTTGAGAAAAGCTTTTTTAATAGATGAAAATAAATAAATTTTTAGGCAATAAAAAAGGAACCTTTTAGGTTCCGTTTAGTAGGTTAGTATTTTTTCGATAGGGAAAAGGAGGAAAATTAGTTTTGTTTAGTTACATTCTATTTATCGGAGGAAATTTTAAAAACTTTAATTTTTAGTGTTTAAATGTTAAGAAATCGTTACAAAAAGACCTGCTAAAATGCAGGCCTTTTTGTTAATATGTAGTTCAAAATTTTTATTTTAAAAATATTTTTAATTTATCGATAAAGTTATAACCTTTAGATTTTTTTATATTATCGAATTCAATTCTACTATTATCAATTATGTAGGCTCTAATCTTTTTAGTTTTTGGGTATAAAAAATCTATAATATCATCCAGACTGTTTTTTAGAGTTTTAACAGTTCCGCTTTTTTCTTCTATTATTTTTTTATTTCTTTCAAAATGGTATGGAAAATCTAACAAAGGGAATTTTTTTGCCTCATTCATAGCTATCATACTTATTGTTGGGTGTTCTATAGCTTCTTCAAGGTGTTTTTCGTAATAATATTTGCCATATTCATTAGGAAAGAATCTTGTATCAAGCTCTTTTCTGACAAATGATGCGTTTCTTCGTGTATTATAATATTGCTTATTATGATTAATTTTTAATTCCATAAATTCTCCTTATATAATTTTATATATATTTATAAGTCCCAAGATAAAATTTTTGAATAGTAATTTATATATTATTACAAATATTTACTAAAATAATCACCTTGAATAGTTCAAGGTGATTTTGGAGTTTGGATTATAAGATTAAGAGTAATTCGGGGTAAATTTTTTAGATTAAGAGTTAGATTGGTTTTATAGGTAAAAAGATATATGTAAGTTTTTAAATTTAGTCTATAATTGCTGAAATTAATGCTGCAACTCCGGCAATTCCAGTTACTGCAGCGAGAGTTCTTGTTCTTTCTGATGCTCTATGATGTCTGTAATGGTAATTGCAGTGATTATCATAAACTACGTATGTATAATGAGGAGGTCTTTTAGGTGGTGCCGGATGTCTTTTACCACGAGCCAGACAACTAGGTGCTAATATAGTTAAACATAATGCTGTTGCTATAATCTTTTTCATAACTGGACCTCCTTTTTCTCTTTTAATTTCCTGCCTACATTTATATAACGATTTGAAAAATAAAAAGTTCAAAAAAGGGGTAAAATATTGAAAAATCAATATATTTACCCCTTTAATGGTTTTAGCTAAATCATGCTAATTTGATTAATTATTCGCATTTTTTGAATGATAATTTGTCGTCATCAAGGTCAATTTTAATTTTATCGCCTTTTTTGAATTGTTGAGCAAGAATCATTTTAGATAATGGATTTTCAACTTGTTGTTGAATTACACGTTTCAATGGTCTTGCACCGTATACAGGATTGAATCCTTGAGTTGCTAAGAATTCTTTGGCATCATCTGTTATTACAAATTCTAATTCTTGATCTTTTAGTAAGTTTCTTAAATATTCCATTTGAATATCTACGATTTGACTTAATTGTTGTAAATTCAATGCTTTGAAGAATATCGTTTCATCAATTCTGTTTAGAAATTCAGGTTTGAATCTTTGTCTTAGGACAGCTAAAACTTTTTCTTTAGTGTCATTGAATTGTTCAGGTGATACTATTGAATTAAGTGTATTTTCAAGGATAATATCACTTCCGATGTTACTTGTCATAATGATAAGAGTATTTTTGAAATCGACAGTTCTTCCTTTAGAATCTGTTAATCTGCCATCATCAAAAATTTGAAGCATTATGTTAAATACATCAGGGTGAGCTTTTTCGATTTCATCGAAAAGTACTACAGAATAAGGTTTTCTTCTAACAGCTTCTGTTAATTGACCGCCTTCTTCATATCCGACATATCCCGGAGGAGCTCCGACAAGTCTTGCTACGTTATGTTTTTCCATATATTCTGACATATCAATTCTTATTAGAGCATCTTCATCATTGAACATAAATTCAGCTAAAGATTTTGCAAGTTCAGTTTTACCAACACCGGTTGGTCCTAAGAATAAGAATGTACCGATTGGTCTTCTTGGATCTTTTAGACCTGATCTTGCACGTCTTATTGCATCTGAAACTGTACTTACGGCTTCATCTTGTCCAACTAGTCGTTTGTGTAAGATATCTTCCATATTTAATAATTTCTTCATTTCAGATTCAACAAGTTTTGTTACCGGAATGCCTGTCCATTTTGAAACAACTTCATCGATATCTGCTGCTGTTACTTCTTCTTTTAATAAACTGTTGTCAGCTTTTTCTTTTGATTGGCAAGCTTTTAACTGTTTTTCAAGTTCCAGTAATTTGCCATATTTTAATTCGGCTGCAGTTTGAAGATCGGTATTCCTTTCAGCTTCTTCGATTTTTGTTTTAACTTTGTTGATTTCATCTTTGATATCAGCTTCTGATGTTATGGATGCTTTTTCTTGTTCCCATTGAGCTTTCATAACATTAATTTTATCTTCCAAAACTTTTACTTGTTTTGTGATGTCTTCAACTTTTGCCTTTGCTTCTTCGGATTCTTCTTTTTTCAATGCTTCTCGTTCAATTTCTAATTGAATTTTTTGACGCATCATTGTATCAATTTCTTCCGGCATTGAATCGATTTCGATACGTAATGAACTTGCTGCTTCATCAATTAAGTCGATAGCTTTATCAGGTAAAAATCTATCGGTGATGTATCTATCTGATAATTTAGCGGCTTCAATGATTGCACTATCAAGTATTCTTACTCCGTGGTGAACTTCGTATTTTTCTTTTAAACCTCTTAGGATACTAATTGTATCTTCTACAGAAGGTTCGTTTACCATTACCGGTTGAAATCTTCTTTCTAGGGCCGGATCTTTTTCTATGTATTTTCTGTATTCATTTATTGTTGTTGCACCAATTGTTCTTAAAACTCCACGTGCAAGCATTGGTTTTAATAAGTTACCTGCATCCATAGAGCCTTCTGTAGCTCCTGCACCGACGACTGTATGCAATTCATCGATGAACATTACAATTTCACCGTTAGAGTCTTCGACTTCTTTTAGTACGGCTTTTAAACGTTCTTCAAATTCACCTCTGAATTTTGCACCTGCAACTAAGGCTCCTAAGTCTAATGAAATTAATTTAACATTTTTCAAGCTTTCAGGAACATCACCTCTTACTATACGTTGTGCTAAACCTTCGATTATTGCAGTTTTACCTACACCAGGTTCACCAATAAGTACAGGGTTGTTTTTTGTTCTTCTGTTTAAAACTTGAATTATACGTCTGATTTCTTCATCTCTTCCAATTACAGGATCGAGTTTTCCTTTTCTTGCTAAATCTGTCAAGTCTGTAGAATATTTTTCTAAGGCTTTCATATTTTCTTCTGCATTTTTCGTATCCACTTTTTTATTTCCTCTTATTTCTTTCATTACATTTAATACTGAATATGGGGTTACATTGAAACTTTCCAACAATGATTTAATATTGCTGTTGTCTAATTTTGTCATAGCAAGCAAAATTGCTTCTATTCCAACATATTCATCTTTTAGAGTTTGGGCTTCATCTATAGCCATTGTTAAAAGTCTGTTTGTATTGTTTGATAAATACAAACTTTGAGGATTAATAGGTCCCGATAGTTTTGGGAAACCTTCGATTGTTGAAACAATTTTATTGATAAAATTCTGATTTAATAATTTCAACTCAGTTAAATAATCTTTAATTATTCCGTCAGCTTTTATCATTGCTAGCATTATATGTTCAGGCTCCATTTGAGAATTCTGATATGAATTCATCAAAGTGCTTGCGCTAGATAGGATTTCTTGGGAATAATTAGTGAATTTGTCGAAATCTAGCATATACATCAACTCCATTCAAATAATTTTCTATATTTTTATTTTAACGTTAATTTTGTTAAAGTCATTTGTCCTTAACTTTTATTTAATTATTTGAAATGGTTTTAGAAGTTTTTGAGTAATTTATTTTTTTCTTGTTTGACAGGTAATTGGAGGGGTTTGACCTTGTTTTGTTATAATATAATCAAAAGTCTTAGTTTCGATTGTTTTAGAGCAAAACATTTTGGAATAATTCAAATCACCTGATGTGTATTTTTGCATAACGTATTTTTCACCGCCAAGGAAGGCAGAAAGTATAATTATAAAAATAATAAGCCCTGACATACTTACAACGGTATCTAATTGAGATTTGTTTTTTGAAAAAATCTGATAAATTGTAAGTGGTAATATGGCTAAAATCGTTAATATCGCAATAATTCTATCCATTATTAGAAGAAAGTATGAAAAAGTTTCATCTGCAGGTTGAGTCATTACAATGTTTAATTTTGCTGCAAATAGGATTAGAAATACTATTCCGGTTATTAGAAATAATGCTATTAAGCTAAAAAGAATACCGGAAAGATATATTTTGGATTCAGAATTAAGATTAAATTTGTCTAAGAATTTCATTGTTAAATTATAGCTTAAAATTTAGAATTAAGTAAATATTGTTAAATTTTTTATACACAAATAATCTTAATGATATAATTATGTAATGAAGAATTGGCGAAAGATATTAGGATATTTTTGTTTGATAGTTACTGCAATAAGTATGATATATCCGTTTTTTGCTATGCTTAATTTATCATTAGTTCCGAATGGAGAGATTTTTAATCAGGGTGGAAAATTATTTTACACGCCATTAACTTTAGATAATTATGTTAATGTTTTTGAAAAAATACCATTGTGGAAATATTTTATAAACAGTCTTTTTGTAGCTGTTGTGACAACTGTGGGACAGGTTTTGTTTTCGGCGTTAGCCGGATATGCATTTGCAAGATTAAAGTTCAAGGGTAGAGATATTTTATTTTTGATAATTTTAATTACAATGCTTGTACCACCTCAAGTAAATATTATTCCATTATTCTTCTTAATGCGTCAATTCCACTGGATAAATACATATCAGGCATTGATTTTGCCGGGGTTATTTGGGGGATTTGGAATATTTCTAATGAGGCAATATTTTTTAGGATTGCCAAAAGATTTGGAAGAGTCTGCCGAAATTGACGGATGTAATATCTTTGGCACATTTTTTAGAATATTGTTACCTCTTGCAATGCCTGCTGTTGCAACTTTAGCTATTTTTACGTTTGTAACTTCTTGGAATAGCTTTATGTGGCCGTTAATTGTTACTAATACGGAAGGGATGAGAACATTGCCTGTCGGACTTGCGATATTTAAGGGAAGCTTTAGAGAACTTACTTTGTGGGGTGATTTGCTTGCTTGTTCTGTTATTTGTACTATTCCTGTTGTTGGTGTGTTTATTTTGGGTAAAAAGTATTTTATTAATGATATTTTGCAAGGAAGTGTAAAAGAATAATAATTTACTAAACTTTTATACTTTCAAAAAGTTCTTCAAATGTTGGAAATGATATGTTTACCCATTCAAAGTGATTGATTGAAATTTCTTTTTGGCAAATCAAACCCGCAACATATAAACTCATAGCAAGCCTATGATCGTGGTAGGTTTCAACTTCACAGTTTCCTATAAGTTGTTTACCTCCATTGATAATCATACCGTCTGGGGTTTCTTTAATGTCTGCACCAAGTTTTTTTAATTCTGTTACAACGGTTGTTATTCTATCTGATTCTTTTGCTCTAAGATCTTGTGCATCTTTTATTAGGGTTGTACCGTTTGCTTGAGTTGCAATTACTGCAATGATTGGAATTTCATCGATAAGTCTTGGAATTATTTCTCCTGAAATTTCACAACCGTTTAAGTGTGAATATTTAATTTCTAAGGTTCCAACTTCTTCTGAACATATTTGCTTTTTATCAAGAATTTTTATGTCTGCTCCCATTTTGTTTAGAATGTCTAGAATTCCAGTTCTTGTTGGGTTTAGCCCTACGTTTTTTAGGATTATGTCAGAATTTGGAATCGTTAGAGCCGCTGCAATAAAATATGCAGCTGATGATATATCACCGCAAATTTCAATATCGATAGGTGATAGTTCAGATTTTTCTATTTCTACGCAACAGCCGTTTACTTTGATGTTTGCGCCCATATGTTGAAGCATAATTTCTGTATGATTTCTTGATAGATAAGGTTCTGTTATTGTGGTTTTGCCTTCTGCATCAAGCCCTGCAAGTAAGATACAGGATTTGACTTGAGCGGAAGCATTTTTATTATAATATTCTATTCCGTGAAGTTTTTGACCTTTTATTGTTAATGGTGCGGTATAATTTTCAGTAGCGCTTATATCTGCTCCCATTAGTGTTAAAGGTTCTATAATTCTTTTCATTGGTCGTTTTGAAAGACTTTGATCTCCAACTAATACAGATTCAAATTCTTGACGGGCTAATACTCCTGAAGTTAGTCTCATTGTTGTTCCTGAGTTGCCACAATCAAGTTCTTCGGTTGGGGGTAAAAGTATTCCGTTAGAATTTATGATTACTGTAGAATCATTTCGTAAATCTATATCAACACCAAGTTCTTTAAATAAATTTAGGGTTGATCTTGGGTCTTGTCCATCTGAAAAATTCTTAATTATAGATTTTCCTTTAGCAAGTGATGAAAATATAATCGCACGATGCGATATAGATTTATCAGCTGGGACGATTACTTGCCCTTTAAGGGTATTAAAATTTTTTATTATGCTCTTTGTCATACGCAAATCCTAACATAAATGTATGGAAAAATATATATATTTATGTTATACTATGTTATGTATTATGTTTGAGTATGATAATAAGTATAGATATGATGGATTTGTATTTTCTGTAGTATTATTTATTATCCTGATGGGTATTAAGTTTTTCTTATTTACTTCGATAGGTAGGACGGCACTTGTTGTTTTAATAGTTTTAGCTGTGATAATTGGTGTTCTAAGATGGGCAATGATAGATTCTATTATTGCGAAGTATGGTGTTACTGTGGCATCTAAAGAGTTTGTTGTAAATAATTTAACTTTGCGAAATGATTTTTGTACGGTTATTTTGACCCCAGGTAAACAGATAGTTGTTATGGATAATGAGTATAATGTTAAAAATGAAAAACGAATGTTTAACCTCTCTAAAAGTGATATAGATTTAAATCAGGCATGGTATAAACTTTGTAAGACGTTTGATGCTTCATCTAATTTGGATGGTCTTTCTATGTTTTATAATCTGAAAGCTGAAGTAAATATTGTTGTGTATGATAGAAGAGAAGTTAAAGAAGAGTCAAAAGAAGTTACAAAAACAAATAGACAATCAATAAATCAAGCAGGTTCTGTTGCTATAGCTGGAGTCACTGCTGTAAATAGCGGAAGTGTTAATACTCAAGTTAATACTTCGCAAATTCAACAGGTTAATTCTTCTATTAAAATTGATGTAAATAAGGCGACGGCATCAGAAATTGCGGAACTTCCTGGAATAAATCTTATTGGAGCAAAGAAAATTGTTGAACATCGTGATGCAAACGGTTTGTTTAAAGATGTTGATGAATTTATACAAGTTTCAGGAGTAAAACCTCATTTTGTTGATAAAATCAAGGCAATGATTACAATTGGGCAATCTCAAATTATATCTGATAATAATATGAATGATGATGATGGTGGCAGAATAGTTGATTTTTAGTCTGAAATTTAGTCAAAATCCTCTATTTATATCATTGATAAATTAGCTAAGATGTTGTTTTATTATGTATATGAAAAGACGTATCAGAATTTTTATACTTTCAGCTTTTGTAATATACTGTGTGCTTCTTTATTTTTCGCCACAAATTGCAAATTTTTCGCTTGCTGTTTTTATAGTTTTGATGATACCGGTTTTGATTTTAAGACAAATTTTTCTGGATAAATTGTATCAAAATAGTATTGATATAGTCGCAAAACGTTTTGTAATAGGTAAAAATGCAATAAATAATGAACATTGCACAGTTATGTACACTCCGGATGAAAAAATTGTTGTAATGGATAATATTGCAGATAGAAATCATGCAAAAAGAATGTTTACTTTGAAAAAAGGAAAAGTGAATATAAATAAATCTTGGAATAGATTATGCAGGGTTTTTGATGGTTTTATTACACTAGATTCATTAGCGTCTTTTTTTAGTTATGATACAAAAATTGATATAGTAACGTTAGAATCAAAAGTTAAAAGAGTAGAAGAGAAAAAACAAGTTGATATTGATGTGTCAAAAATAGGTCCATCTTTTGTAGAGATGGATAATATTCAACCAGATACTTATTCAAAAGGAACAGAAAAGCCTAGAGAAGTTAAAGAAAATTTTGTAGATATAAATAAAATGCAGGAACAAAAACCGGTAGCGGAACGCGAGGAAAAGGCTCCGGAATTTGTTGAAATGGGTGATATTTTATCAAAATCATCTAACAAAATTGATGTAAATAAAGCATCTGCTAGTGAACTTGCAATGTTGCCCGGAATAAATATAGTTATTGCAAAAAAGATTATTGAGTATAGAGATACTAACGGGTTATTTAGAGATATCGATGATTTTATAAAGGTTGCGGGGGTAAAAGATCATTTTGTTTCTCAAATTAAAAATCATATAGAAATAGGCAAGCCAAATGATGATAACCCTGATGATGGTCAAGATGTGGGAAGAGTTGTTGATTTCTAATGCTTGATATTTATAAAATTCTTAAAAATACAACAGTTGAAGGCCCTGGAAATAGATTTTGTATATGGACTCAGGGTTGTAAAAAACATTGTTCTGGTTGTTGGGCGAAAGAAACTTGGGATTTTGGTTGTGGAAAAAAATATGAAGTCCAAGATTTATATAATCAAATTGTTGCTCAAAAAGGAAAAATAGAAGGGGTAACTTTTTTAGGCGGAGAACCTTTTGAACAATCAAAAGATTTGTCTGTTTTAGCAAAGATGATAAAGTCAGAGGGATTATCAGTTGTATGTTTTACGGGGTATACAATAGAAGAATTAAAAGCTAAGAACGATAAATTCGTTGATGATTTATTGGCAAATATAGATTTGTTAATTGATGGCGGATTTGAGGTTGAAAATTTTGATTTGTCCAGACCTTGGGTTGGCTCATCCAATCAGAGATATATATTTTTAACAGATTTTTATGATGAGAGTATTATAGGTAAGTACAAAAATAAAATAGAAGCGAGAATAAATTCTAACGGTCGGTTAGAAATAAACGGAATGGGGGATTTTCGGCATATAAAAGATAGTTTGTGTTTACAACTGGGTAAAAATAAGGTAAAATAAGTAAAAAAAAGAGGTTTGGTTAAATGAACACTAAAATAATTCTTCAATTATCAAGATTATTTAGAGCAAGATTTCCTTACATATATTTAATTACGTGGGAAGAAGAAAGAGCAATTACATTAATAAAAAAATTAGCAAAGTCAGAAAAATTAATTAGAGTACCGAGAGATGTTTACACTTGGACTCAGACGAATGGTTTTATTTGTAACGGACAAAAGGTTGAGGGTACAAATAGTCCGGATAAAGCTATTTCATTTATTAGTGAATGCAATAAAAATGCTGTTTTTATATTGTGTGATTTCCATGTATATTTTGGCGTTAAGGGAAGACAAGTTGATTATAATGTTGTAAGACGTTTAAGAGATATTATTGGAGAATTAAAAACAAGTAAATTTAGAAAAAATGTTATCTTTATTGCTTCAGAATTGTTAATTCCTGAGTCAATGCAAAAAGAAATAACGATCGTAGATATGCCATTACCAACATTAGATGAAATTAAGGGTAAACTTGATAAAATGGTTACTCAAAATAACCAAATAGATACATCAGGTTTAGATGATGACGGTAAAGAAAGATTATGTAAGGCAGCATTGGGATTGACTTTGCAAGAAGCAGAAAATGCATTTGCACTTGCAATGGTAAATGATGGTAAAATCGACGGAAAAGATTTGTCCGTTATTTTGAGTGAAAAAATGCAGGTAATTAAAAAGACCGGAATTTTGGAATTTATAAATACCGATATAAAAATTTCTGATGTCGGCGGTTTGGAAAATTTAAAAAGTTGGTTAAATAAGCGAAACAATTCTTGGTCAGAGGCAGCAAAAAAATACTGTTTACCGGCGCCAAAAGGTGTTTTAATTACAGGGGTTCCGGGTTGCGGTAAAAGTTTAACGGCAAAAGCTATGAGTGCTGCTTGGCAATTACCATTGTTAAAGTTGGATTTTGGTAAAATCTTTTCAGGAATTGTCGGAAGTTCTGAAGAAAATATGAGAAGAGCTATTAAAACCGCAGAAGCTGTAGCTCCGTCTATTTTGTGGGTAGATGAAATTGAAAAAAGTTTGAGTGGTATGAATTCAAACGGAGATAGCGGAACTTCATCAAGAATTTTCGGTACATTTTTAACTTGGATGCAAGAAAAGACTGCGCCTGTATTTGTAATTGCAACAGCAAATAATATTAGTAGTTTACCTGCTGAACTTTTAAGAAAAGGTCGTTTTGATGAAATATTTTTTGTAGATTTACCAACACGCAATGAACGTAAGGAAATTTTCAAATTACATTTGTTGAAACGTTTGAAAGATAAAGATGTAGCAAGCAAGCTTGTGGTAAACGATGAATTATACGAAAAATTGGCAGATATGACAGAAGGGTTTGTCGGAGCTGAAATTGAACAGGTTGTAATTACGGCTTTATATGAAGCATTTTTCAATAAAAGACCGTTAGAATTTTCAGATTTAGAAACGACAATTAAAAATGTTGTTCCGTTATCAGTAACGCAAAAAGAACAGATATTATCACTTCGTCAATGGGCTAATGTAAGAGCTGTTGCTGCGACAAAACGCGATGATATGGCTCAATATAATTCAGATCCTGAAGATAGTGATGATGTTAATACTTCTCGTGGCGGAAGAGCTTTGGATGTATAATAGAAAGGATTTAAGATTTAATTATGTCAATTACATTAATGGCTTATCCAATGGCTTTTTTGATTGATCCAAATGAGGCTAAAAAAGAAACTTTAAAACCTGCAACAGATAATGCAGAACATAATAAAGATGTTGCACAGGGAAATCTTAAAGCAATAAAGGTTTTGACAAATATTAAGTACGATGAATTGCCGCAAATTCTACGCTTTTTGGATTGTTCTAATAAAGATGATACTTCATTTTTCCAAAATGGATTGAGGGTAAAGTGGATTAATAAAGGAAAGTACGAAATTGCTTATGGTTATGGCTGTTTAAATGCTGAAGAATTACGAAATAATTTAGAGCAAATGTTTGCTCAAATGGATAAAGTAACTCAGCGAAATGTGCGTTTAATTGAATCCAGTGAATTTTTCTATAATGTTTATGAGACGGGCTATACTAATGTAACTGATATTTATGCAAATTTGAAAAAAGAAGGTGCAAAGCAAATTTTTGCGACATCTGATGATGAAATTGTAGCAACTTTAAATGATCAAAATATAAAATATTATAAGCCTGCAAACGAGGAAACTTTTACTCTTGAAGTAGAACAAAAGGTTCAAATTTTAAATATCGGGTTATCAGGTGATTATCAAGGTGCAAATGTTACTTATGGACTTACGAATTTAAAAATTAAAACTAATATTAAAAAAGGTGAGTTGAAGAAATTTTTAAAAGCTGCAAATTATTTATATTACGAGGCAAATTCTCAAACCCCATTAAAAAACAGTAATGCCGCCTTAAATTGGATTTATAAAAACGGATATTATACTGCAGAATTTGAGGGAAGTAATAATGCCGCAATTACAAAAGAAGCAGAGATTATTTTTAGAAAATTAAATATTGCAGCTGGTAGAGATTTGCGCTACATCAATGATGTTTCAACTGCAATATATACATACAAAACAAATTACACAGACAAAGGTGTTTTATTAAATACATTAACAGAGCACGGAGCAGAAGAAATTGCCGAAAATAATGGTGAAATTTCATGTAAGCTTTTTGGAATGGAAATGGTATATTACAAAAAATCGGATAATGACTCATATACCCTTGATATAACTCAAATTTCAGATAAAAATACATGTGTTAATGTGATAAATGATTTGAATGAAGAGTATGGATTAAATATACAAGAAATAACATATAACAAGATAAAAGAACGTCTGGATCAAGAAAATATGCGTCTTGAAAGTGAAACAGTAATGGATGATAATTCAATAGTTTTGACAATAGAGGTTTAAGATAATATGGGCAAAATGAAAATAAGATTGTTTCCGGATGGGTCAATCCAAATGGATACAGAAGGCATAAAAGGAAAACGTTGTATGGATTATGCCAAAGTTCTTGAAAGATTAGCTGATGCAAAGATATCAAGTATAGAAAAGACAGAAGAATATTATCAACAAGAGATGTTAACACTTGATGAGCAAGCTACAGAAAAGAATTACGATATATAGACTTGACGAAAATTGAGATTTCAAAGATAATTGAGAAATAGAGAGGTGTCCGAGTGGCTTAAGGTGCAATCTTGGAAAGGTTGTGTGAGGGTAACTTCACCGTGGGTTCGAATCCCATCCTCTCTGTTTTTTTGTTTTTATTTAATAGTGGTATCAAAGTAAAATAAATCTTTATCAGGGTCATATTTTACATTTTGGAAAGTCATAATTTTATCATTATTATTTAGAATAAATTCAGCTTGCCTATTTTGGATAGGAGAATATATACCTTGTGTTCCTTTTTCAATAGTTACGTTATGTAAAATTCCTGTTGTATGTTCATTTTGTGTTGGTAACCATCCGACAGCCATTTGTCTGTCAAAAGTTACTGATTTGAAACGATTATCAGTGATTTGAGAATTTTTTATAATATCAATAATTTGCTTACGGTAGGAGTCATCTCCAAATTTTGCAACTTGCATTGCGTCAGCAAGCGATAGTTGCCTTTTTGCTAATATATATTTAAGAAAATTTGATTTATGCATAAAAGCTGTATCGTATTTACCGGTATAATCGTGTATAGAAATTTTTCTTGCTTTTAGAAAGTTTTTTAAAACTAATAATTTAGTTTTCAGTGCAATATTTTTTGGCAGAATTATGTTTTTGAACATGCCGGTATCTCTTTCAGCTCTGAATGCTGTGAATGGTTCTGTAACTTTTATTTTTGACAGATAATCGTGAATAGCTTGTATATTTTCAGGTTTTGCAGAAAAGGCATCGCTTGATATAACATATCGCTCTAAGTTTGCATTACCGTTTGAAATAAGTGAAAAATCTTTTTTGAAATCTAAACTTGTAGTTCTTCCAACCCCTTGAATTTGTCTGATTTGGGGAATAGTTAAAGTTTCAATGGCAGAACCAGAGTATCCCACCTCCAACCTCTTCAGAAGATCTGATAGAGCTTCTTTATTTGACATATTTATAATGTATTTGTAAGCATCAGGATTATGATGCTTTAAAATTGTTAATTGTGCGAGATTTATGGAATTAGGTGTTTGAGGTTTATAAATTGCTTTATTTGTTACCATGTCAAAGTCGTATGCTTTATGGGGTAAAGTTTTATATAAATCAGTAACCTCATCAAAAGTTTTATGAATTTCTTTTCCAGGCATATCTTTTATGGCATTGAGAAATTCTTTATCATTAAAGAGTGGAATATATTGTTGAAAATATTTATTTTTATATATATAATCAAACTTTTGG
>CASEYP010000017.1 GCA_949292185.1 uncultured bacterium | reverse complement strand
TGTGATATCACCGATTGTTCCATTATAATTATAAATAGCTCCGCCCCTGGCAGAACCAGTAGAAGAAGATGCATAGTTGCCAATGAAATCGCCTGTGATATCACCGATTGTTCCATTATAATTATTATAAATAGCTCCGCCATAGGCATCACCATTAGAAGAAGATGCATAGTTGCCAATGAAATCGCCTGTGATATCACCGATGTCGCCCAAATAACTATTCCATATAGCTCCACCTGAAGCAGAAGAAGATTCTGATAAAACATTATTACCAATAAAATCGCCTTTGATATTACCTATATCAGATATATAATTATAAATAGCTCCACCCATGGCACTACCTGAATAGCTTTCTGTGCTATGTGAAATAACAGAGTTACCAATAAAATTACCTGTAATATTGTCTATAGTTCCGTTTTCATTATATATTGCTCCGCCTGATGCCATACTATTTGTGGAAACAGTGTAATTCCCTGTAAAATCACCTGTTATACTCCTTATTGATGGCTTAAGCGAATTACTGCTTGATGAATTTGCTATAGCTCCACCATAAGCCGCACGTTCTGCAGAAACGTAATTTCCTATAAAATCACCTGTTATTCCGCCAATAGATCCATAATAACCGATGTATACATTAGCTATAGCGCCGCCCATACCGCTCTGATTGCTTTGTACATAATTTCCGACAAAATCTCCTTTGATACTACCAATATCATCTATAGAATATATAGCTCCGCCATACCCGTAAGAAGAACTATACCGACCATTATATTGGACATTATTACCGATAAAGTTTCCTTGAATAGTATCTATACGTCCGCCACCATCACTACTTTCAGCATGATAAATTGCCCCGCCATCGTTAGATGCACTGTTATTGATAAAATTACCAGTAATTGTACCTATATTGGTAGCAACATTATGTATAGCACCACCTGAAGCTGCTGTTTGACCTACAAAATCTCCTGTAACTGCATCCACAGCAGGAGATTTATCATAGTCAATATGTTCAAGAGATGATGACGGAGTGTTATAACTGTAGGTTAGATCTGCATCAGCCTGAGAAACCTCTCCAAATGTTCTGTTACCGTCATCTGATTTTGTCCAGCCGTAATACTTCGGAGTATCACCTTCTCCATAAGCTGTTTTATTTAAAGTCAAACGGTAATATACAGGCGTCATAACCTTTGTTTCCGCATTATATGTAAATTTGGTTACAATATTATTCCCAGTTGGCTTTTCGCCACCTTCTTGGACTTTTGTCAAGGTGTAAGAACTTCCGCTACTTGGATATTGTTGCACAGGATCTGATCCTGGGATATCTTGTCCTGCTAAATTATCCAAAGTTCCTTTTGGATTATCTTCTGCTGCCTTTGGTACAGGCGCCAAATTTTCTGATGCATAAGCTCCAGTCATACTTAATGCCGTAATTGATGCTACTAATAAAGTCTTTGCTGTAGTCAAATCTTTCCTCATAGCTTAACACCTCATACTTGCTCTATCAATATTTTACATATCGACAGATTGAGTAACATTCTTGGGACTTTCCTCGGGGCTTTTTACATTCTTTAATATTGTATATCCTTCCCTATATCTTATATTATATACTTGTTTTTGTAAAAATTCAACCCTTTTATAATTTTTTCTTATTAATTCTTTAGAATTACGAAACAAGCGCAAAATATATAAGCTTAGTTCTCTTCAAGATAAACAAGTTTTTTCCTCAAATTCCACTGAATTAAGGTCAAAACCAAAATTATTACAAATAAAACATAAGCAATAGCGCTTGCTCTTCCTACATTAAAATACTCAAAAGCTTCTTTATATATTGAATAAACTAAAACGTTCGTGCTATCAAAAGGTCCGCCCTGTGTCATTAGATAAATTAAATCAAACACCTGAAATGAACTTATAGCTGTAATAATAACAACAAAAAATATAGTTGGTGATAACATTGGAATTGTTATGTTCTTAAATATTTGAAAAGAATTAGCTCCATCAATTTTTGCCGCTTCAAACAAACTTTGAGAGATTGCAGATAGAGAAGATAGAAATATTATCATATTATATCCTATCAACTTCCATACTGACACCATAATTAGTGCCGGCATAGCAAACTTCGTATCGTACAACCAGTTTATATGAATATTTAAAACTTGATTTAATAATCCAATATTTGGGTCAAATATCCAAGACCAAATAATACCAATTACTACCATTGGCGTTATAAACGGTAAAAAATATGCACTTTTATAAAACTCAGAACCTCTTATTTTATTATTCAAAACATAAGCTAATATCAATGGAATTATTACTCCAAAAACAGATGTTGAAAGTGCAAAAACTATTGTATTTAAAAGAATTTTCCAAAATAAAGCCTGATGAAAAAGTTCTGAATAATTTTTAAACCCGACAAATTGAACAGGATTTAGCAAATCCCACTTTGTAAAACTTAATGAAAAAGAACAAATGACAGGAATTATAATAAATATAAAAGTTCCGATAATTGCCGGCAATATAAATATCCAAGCGGCAGAATTTTTATTTATTAACAACTTTTCCACAAACTTTTTCATGATATGATTTAATTATAGTCTAAAGATTGGGAGATGTGAATTATGCAAAAATATGAACACGCATTTGGTAAAAATGATATTAGAGGAATTTATAAAGAAGATATTACAGAAGAATTATTCTACAATATCGCGACTGGATATGTTAATTGGATAATCAAACAAACTGATAAAACTCCAAAAGATATAAAAATAAGCGTTTGTATGGATGCAAGATTACATTCACCAGCACTAAAAGACGCTTTAATAAACGGTCTTATGGCAAATAATGTTGGACATATTGAAGATTTAGGACTAAAACCTACTCCTATAGGTTATTATTCTGAAGTCGCTCATAAACTTGATGGAGCTATGATTATTACAGCAAGCCATAACCCTAAAGAATATAATGGTCTTAAAATGACTTTTAACAGACAAACTCTTAATGAAAAACAAATTAAAGAAGTTAAAGAATTAACATTTGAAAATTGGAAAAATTTACCTGAAAAATTAGCAAAATATGATTATTCAACAGAAATTCTAAAAGAATATATTGACGAAATGAAAAAGAATTTTGGAACAATAGGTAAAGGCGTAAAAGTAGTTGTAGATAGTGCTAACGCTACAGGTGGAATTGTTGGTCCTATTTTATACAAAGATCTTGGATGTGAAGTTATGGAATTATTCTCAGAACCTGACGGAAATTTCCCTAACCACCACCCTAACCCAAGCGTTTTATCTACCCTAAAAACACTTTCTAAAACAGTTGTTGAGAACAATGCTGATTTTGGAATTGCTTATGATGGTGATAGCGATAGAATTGGAGTTGTCGATTCTAAGGGAAATCCTCTAACAGGTGATAAATTGCTTCTTATCTATGCAATGGACATAATAGATCAACACCCTACAGTAGTTTCTGAAGTAAAATGTTCTCAAGTTTTATACGATACAATTAATGAAGCCGGTGGAAATGCTGTTATGTGCAAAACAGGTCACGGCTACATCAAAGATAAAATGAAAGAAACTAATGCAATCTTAGGCGGTGAAATGAGTGGTCATACATTCTTCAAAGATCGCTATTACGGTTTTGATGATGCAATTTATGCAGGTTGCAGAATGATTGAAATTGTAGCTAAGCACAAAAAAGCTAATCCTAATTTCAAACTTGAAGACCTGCTTGAACCATTTACAAAAGTATTTACAAGTGATGAAGTTCGTTTTCCTTGCCCAAATGAATTGAAAAAAGAAGTTTTGGAAGCTATGAAAAACGAAGTTCAAAATCACCCTGATATATTCGGTTCTGAAATTAAAGATATCATTACTCTAGATGGTATGAGAATTGTATTTAAAGGAGGGTTCGCTCTAATTAGACAAAGTAATACAGAACCTGTATTTACACTTCGTTTTGAAGCTCAAACAAAAGATGAATGTGATAGATTAAAAAATACTATGACAACACTTTTAGATAAATTTATAAAATCTAAAACTTTGGTTTAATTTAATATAAAATTACACAAAAATATTCCAATAGCTATAAAAAGTTATTGGAATATTTTTCAATTTATTACAGCTAAAATAGAACTATTTTTTATATTCGCTATAATCCTTAGCCTCTTCACGCCATTCATCTTCTGATACACTATATGCGTGGCTCCAGAATTTTTCTATAGCGTAAGTTTCTCGTTCCTCTTTATGTAAAATATGAACAACAACATCACCGTAATCCAACAAATTCCAACGATTTTTTGCATCATTTTCTTGTCTTAAAGGTAATTTTGAAAGTTCAGTTTTAACCTTATCTTTAACAGTTTCCATTAAAGCCTTTACATGAGGTGTTGAATCACCTGTTGCAATTACAAAATAATCTGCTAAAGATGAAACATTACTAATATTTAATATTGTTATATCCTTTGCCAATTTATCATCTAAAAATTGTGCAATAATACAAGCGAATTTATGTGATGTTAATGATTCCACGATTAAAAATCCTCTTACTCAATCATATCAACACGGCGTTTATGTCTTCCGCCTTCGAAGCCTGTTTTTAACCAAATATCAACAATATCTAAAGCTAAATGTTCACCAATAACTCTTTCACCTAAACATAAGATATTAGCGTTGTTATGGGCTCTTGATACACGTGCTGAATATGTATCTCCACATAATGCAGCTCTTACACCGTGAACTTTATTAGCCGCTATAGACATTCCGATACCGGTTCCACATATTAGTATACCACGATTTGCCTCTCCTGAAATAACTTTTTCTGCAACTTTATGTGCAATTACAGGATAATCACAGGATTCAGGAGTATGCGTACCTACATCAACATATTCTATATTTCTTGATTTTAAGTAGTCTATAATGCTTTCTTTGTAACGAAAACCACCATGATCTGAACCGATTACAACTTTCAAATTTTCCATACGTAACTCCTTATATCATCTAAAAACGAAAACTTTATATATCTATTTTACAATTATTTTTAGGATAAGTAAATACTTTTAAAATAAAAAAGAGGCAATATGCCTCTTTTAAAATGGAGTTTAACATCATGCAACAGTCTAAGAACTACTTACCATCTGCATAGCTTGTTGTAATAGCTCTTTATTTGAAGAAATTAACTTGTTTACAACTTCCATTTGAACTTTTGCCATTTGATAGTATGAAATATTCCCCTTGAAATCTGCATTTGATAATTCTAATAAACCTGAACGAATTTCACCGCAACCTAATACAGGTTTTCCTGATTCTTCAGTTTCCAAATACCATCCGTCTTTATATTCATAAAGACCTGCAGAATTATGGAAATTTCTTGTTGTTATTCTGTATAATGGAACAACTTTTTTACCGCTTTCTGCCTTACCTACAATCGTTCCATCATTTTTAATTTCATACTCATCATATTTACCTAAATACTTACCGTTATTAGGATCTATCCACAATTTTATATTTGTTGTAGGAATATCTAGAGCCCCACCTTTTAATGCTGTTTCTTGGTATAAATCTGCACTTATCGGTTTGGTGCCTTGCATTATTTCACCTTTATCGTTCAAAATATAGCCTTGTACAGTATTACCGTTACTTGCACGATAAACACCTTCACCATCAAATGTAAATTCACCCAGTCTTGTGTAAACACTTTTACCCTCTGGTGTTTTTGTCAAGAAAAAGCCCTTACCTTCTAAGAAAACATTATCTTTAGAGGTACCCGGAGTTGATTTACCTTGACCCATATTCTTGGTGTAATCGTCATTTATCGCTCCGCCTAAAAACGTTTTAAAATTTACCTGCTTTTCTTTAAAACCAGGAGTATAAACGTTAGTCATATTATCAGCAATAACATCCATCCAATTGACAGTTGCATATTGTGTATTTATAGCTGTAATAAAAGCGTCATTCATAGAAGTTCTCTCTCCTTATTTATTATTATTTCTTCTTTCTTTTTGTTGTTTACTTCCTCGATTTGAGTATGATAAATCTGAATATGGAAGATCATTTTCAACAAATGTTGCCTTTAGCGAATCTATATTAGCTTTTAAATATTGCTCTACAGCTTTATCTCCAGGTATAAAGTTTGCTGATATAGCGCCGTCTTTATTTACTTTCAAAATTACTGATACATTTTGATCAAAGTCAATTCTGATCGGTTGATTTGTTTCTCTTGAATTTGCTAATGCATTTAATAAAGTTTGTGAAACTTGCACATTTTGTGAAACTTCTTTTGTCTCAGCTCCATTATTTACCATATTTTGAGCTTGAGCCACAACGTTTTGCATTGAAACATCATTTTTCTGTGTTAAATTTATGAAAAAGTCAGCATCACTTTGAGTCATTGATATATTATTTGAAAAATCTAAACTCATCATTCCGCCTTTGCCGGATACTGCTGAGTCTCCATAAATTGCATTTACAGAATTTGTATTCATCATTTGCTGAATATCATTTGATAACATAGAATTAACATCATTCATAGACATTGACGCAAATTTACTATAATCGATATTTCCTTCTAATGTCATATTTTGTTGCTGCTGGTTATTATTCAAATCTGACATTTGATTGTTATCATTTGTTTGCGAATTTGTATCATTATCTTTATCAGTTTTATTATCAACAGCATCCACTTTATTATCTGATTTTACAGAATCACTTTTTTCAGCTTTGTTATCTGAATCTTTTGATGAAACTTTATCCATTTCATCTTTAAAAGATGAATCAGTTGATGATTTTTTTGTACTTTCAGAACTTGCAGCACTTGAAACTTGTGATGTTGAAGATGCTGCACTTGCTGCTGATGATGATGTTGTTGCATTAATACTCATAACTTAATTACCTTCTATTTCTTTTAAATGTTTTAATATCTCGTTTTCTTCTTCAAGATTGCGCTCTTGGCTCTGTTTAAAGAATCTTGTTACACCTAATTCTGAGAACTGTTTAAGCTCTGCGGCTTTTTCTTCTGCCAAATACATTTCTTTATTTTTTTCTTTGTGTTTCTCAAGAACTTTAACTGCCTGTTCGCACTTGACCAGTTTTGCAACTTCGATATCTAATTTTTTTTGAAGATCCTGCCTGACTGCTTCCAGTTCTTCGGCTTTTTTCCACAGATGCCGTAAGAAGTTGTCATACGCTTCATACATCATTGGATCAGCCTGACGCATACCTTCTTTTGTATCCAGGATATCTTGATTATTCTTCTTAATATCCTGTTCCGCTTGATATACTGCTTGCTGCGCTTTTTGAACTTTCATTAACTGTTCTTCTTTCTGGTTAATGCGGAAATCCAAAATCTTCTGCAATCTATATCTGAACGGCATATCTACTACTCTTTCTTGACATATTATGTATTACTTTTCAAGAGTAATAAACATCTAAATGTATGATATTGATTTAAGGATTATTTTTTAAAAGTCAAAAATAAAGCAGAACTTCTTAAAAAATTCTGCTTTATTATATTTTACAAGTTTTAATATACCTATATTAGTTTGAAGATTCCTCATTTTCATCTTTAGCCGGAGCCTCAGAAACAGTTTCTTGATCATGAACTGATAAAGCAATTCTTTTATCTGCCGGATTGAATTTCAAAATATAAGTACTTATACTATCACCAACTTTTAAAATTGTTTCATTTTCATTTTGATAATCAACAACTTCATTATGTGGTAATAAAGCTTCAACACCAGGATAAACTTCAATAAAAGCACCAAAATGTTTCAATCTTGTAACTGTACCTTCAACCTTATCGCCTTCTTTAATATTTTTAGCTGCTTCAATCCAAGGATCAGGTTCAAGATTTTTCAAACTTAATGAAACTCTTTGTTTATCGTGATCAACTGAAATTACCTCTACATCAATTTTATCTCCAACTTTTAAAATATCTGTAGGATGATCAATCCAACGCCAAGATAATTGAGATAATGGAAGTAAACCATCTAATCCGCCTAAATCAATAAATGCACCAAAATCTGTAATTCTTACAACTTCACCTTTCACAATTTGTCCAGGCTCAATTTGTGCAAATATATTTTTTCTAGCTTCTTCAACAGTATCTTCATAAACTTTTTTATTAGATAAAATAAAGTTATTTTGTTGAACATCCAGTGTTAAAATCTTAAGTTCTAACTTAGAACCAACCTCAACTTCAGATTCTCTTGCTCTAAGTTGAGATGAAGGAATAAATCCTCTAACACCTGAAACATCTACTAATACGCCGCCTTTTACTATATTAACTACAGTACCCAATATAGTTTCATCTGCAGCCTTAGCTTTTTCAAGTTCTTTCCAAGCATAAGCAAAATCAACTTTTTTCTTAGATAACAAGAATTTTCCATCCTCATCTTCTTCTCTTATAATAAGAAATTCACCTTCTTGTCCCTTTTGAAATTTATCTTCGATATTTTCACCTTTTTCTACAGCTTCATAAGTAGGAATAACAGCCATAGTCTTGGCTCCAATATCAACCATTACGCCTTGACTATCAAAACCACAGACAACACCTTTTACTAAGTCTCCTTTTTGAAAATTATAATCATACTTCGACAATAACGCTTCAAAATCTTGATCTGATGTTTCCTTTTTTGTTACCATAATTAACTCCATTGTCTAATAGACACTACCATTATATTACTTGTACATAGTAACAGAATTTGAGCGATATGTAAAGGTTTGTAACGATTGCTTAATATTTCTGACTCTACACCTAATTTTATAAAAGCCCACAAATTACAAAAAGCGAGATAACTAAATCCCGCTTTTTATAACTATTTCAACTATTTTTTATGTTTATGATTTTAAAGATGAAATCAAATCATTAATAGCTTTTTCTTGAACCAAAATTTCTTCAATTCTATCTTTTGTTTGTTGAATTAATTCTGCCGGAGCATTTGCAACAAATTTCGGATTATTAATTCTGCCTTCTAATGATTTTCTTTCATTTTGCAATTTGCCAAGTTTCTTTTCTTGTCTTGCTATTTCTGCATTAAAATCAATTAGATTTTCTAACGGAATAACAATTTTTGAAGCTGAAACAACTGCAGTTGCTGATTTTTTCGCAACAGGTGCATCCACATCCGCATAAGAAATTTCTTCAACTTTTGCCATTCGTTTAATATAACTTTCAATAGCTTTAAAGATAGGTTTTTCTTCATCAGTTGCGTGAATTGTAATATTAAACTTCAAGCCCATTGGAATATTGAAACTTTGTCTTACGTTACGTAATGATTTGATAGTTTCAAATACAAGTTCCATTTCTTTTGCTTCAGTTGGGAAACTCAACTTATCTTGATATACAGGATAATCAGCAAGCATTATAGCTTTAAATTCAGTTTCCTTAGGAATTAACTGCCATACTCTTTCTGTAATATGCGGCATTATTGGATGTAACAATCTCAAAGACATATCTAATACATAACGTAAAACTCTTTGAGTATTTAGTTTCAAATCGCTATCTTGAAGTTGAATTTTTGCAATTTCAACATACCAATCGCAATACGAATTCCAGAAGAAATCATATAAAACGTGAGCCGTTTCACCAATTCTATAATTTTCGATATTAGAATTAACTTCTTTTGCTACATTATTTAATTTATCTAAAATCCACTTATCAGCAATAGTTAGTTTTGAAAAATCAATATCATTATTATCAACACCATCAAGGTTCATCAAAACAAATCTTGAAGCATTCCAAATTTTATTAGCAAAATTTCTACCATATTCAAAACGCTCATCGCTAATTTTGATATCCTGACCACCATAAGTACATAATGATGTCATTGTAAATCTTAAAGCATCGCAACCGTATTTATCAATAATCAAAACAGGATCTATCGTATTACCTTTGGATTTAGACATCTTCTGACCTTTTTCATCACGAATTAATCCGTGAATATAAACAGTTGAAAATGGAGCCTTACCGGTAAATTCTAAGCCCATTGTAATCATTCTTGCAACCCAGAAGAAAATAATATCAAAACCTGTTACAAGAGTGGTTGTAGGATAGAATTTTTTGTAATCTTCACTTTCAGTATTTGGCCAACCCATAGTTGAAAATGGCCACAAACCTGAAGAAAACCAAGTATCTAAAACATCAGTTTCCTGTTCCCAAACAGATGGATCCGGATTTTCTTTTGCTACAATCATCTCACCTGTAACTTTGTTATGATAAGCCGGAATTTGATGACCCCACCATAATTGACGTGAAATACACCAATCACGAATGTTTTCCATCCAACCTAAATAGTTTTTCTCCCATCTTTCAGGAATAAATTTAATTCTACCGTCTTTTACAGCCGCAATAGCTTCTTTTGCTAGCGGTTTCATTTTTACAAACCACTGTTCTGACAATAACGGTTCAATAGTTGTTCCACAACGCTGACATTTTCCAACATTATGTTCGTGATCTTTTACTCTTAATAAGAAATGATTATATTCAAGCATTCCTATAATTTTCTTACGAGCTTCATATCTGTCTAAACCGTGAAGTTCTGGTGGAACCTCGCCACAAGCCTTCATTCTACCTTGTTCATCAATTACCCAAATAGGATCAAAACCATGGCGTTTTCCTACTTCAAAGTCGTTAGGGTCGTGTGCAGGTGTAATTTTTACAGCACCTGTTCCAAAATTCTTATCAACATATTCATCAGCGATAATAGGAATTTCTCTGCCTGTTAGAGGAACAACAACAGTCTTTCCTACAAGTTCTGAATATTTATGGTCAGTAGGGTGAACAGCAATTGCTACATCACCGAAGATTGTTTCAGGTCTTGTTGTAGCAACAATAATAGCACCTGATTCACCTTTTAATGGGTAAGAAATTTCCCATAAATGTCCTTGTTCAGTTTCATATTCTGTTTCAACATCAGAAATTGCAGATTGACATCTTGGACACCAGTTTACTATATATGCGCCTTTGTATATTAATCCTTTTTCATATAATCTTACAAAAACTTCTTTTACTGCTTCACTACAACCTTTGTCAAATGTAAAACGCTCTCTCGATCTATCAAAAGAAGCTCCTAAACGTTTACATTGATCCAAAATTCTTGATTTATGTTCATTAGCCCATTCCCAAGTCATTTCAAGAAATTTTTCACGACCTACATCATAACGGGAAAGTCCTTTTTCTCTTAATTTCTTTTCTACAACATTCTGAGTAGCAATACCGGCATGGTCAGTACCAGGAACCCATAAAGTTTCATAACCAGACATCCTATGATAACGCACCAAAATATCTTGCAAAGTTTCATCCAAAGCATGCCCCATATGTAATACACCTGTAACATTAGGTGGTGGAATCACAATTGAATAAGGCTTTTTAGGACTTTTTGCATCAGCTTTGAAAAATCCGTTATCTTCCCAGAATTTGTAAATATCTTCTTCAGTTTCTTTTGCATTATAAACTGTAGGTAAATCTTCAATCTTTGTAGCTAACATATATCTATTCCTCTCTAACCCATATAATACTATAAAAATATCACAAATATAATGCCAAAATATATTATGTAACAAAATTTGTAGGTTATTGAAATCAGTTCAAAAATATGTTATACTATTATAAAGATAGATTGTTTTTAATGGAGTTTGAAAATGAGATTTAATCTTGCTAAACGAGGATATACTCTTGCAGAAATAATGCTTGTATTGTTGATTCTGTCAATAATATTTGCAGCATTTGCACCAATTTTTACAAAAAGAAAAATATCTTCATACACAAGTAAGTATAATGTTTGGGAATATGCAGACAGAGTAGCATTAGATGCATATTATGATCCTGGCGATCCATCGTATATGGGAGAGTTGTTCTTTGGTATAACCCCTGGTGGTAAGAACGATGTTTCCTCAACATTTTTACCACTGTCTAAACTTGTAATTCGTTCTGGTGAAGTTACTTCTGAAAACTTGGTTCAACGCCAAATACAATTTAGATATGGAAGATCATCAACAACTGACATGGGTAAATTCGCAGGAACCTGGTTTATGGATGGTAATAATGCATTGCTTGGTGGTCGTTACAAAAATATAAATGAAGACTCTGCTTCTGGAGCTAAAGATAACGTAGCTATCGGATATGATGCATTAACAAATATAAATTCAGCCTCATATAACACTGCTATCGGTTACAATGCATTATACCAAGTATCAGGAGCTACTAGAAACACCGCTATTGGATACTCAGCAGGTTATAAAAATACAGGAAATGATAATACCTATATTGGAGCCAATGCTGGTAAAAACGTTTCAAGTGGATCTAATAATACAATAATAGGTTATAACTCTGCTAGAAACTCTGCAACTATGAGTGGTTCAAATAACGTATACATAGGTGCTAACTCTGGCTATAGCATTGGTTCAGGAAACGTAGCAATAGGTTATAGAGCATTATCAAGTCTTACTACAGGTTCAAATAATGTCGCAATGGGCTATGGCGCACTATCTGGACTTACAACAGGATCATATAACGTTGCAATTGGTTTTAATGCTTGTTCTGAAGTTACAACTGGTTCTAAAAAAACTTGTATCGGAGCTAATTCTGGTCCACACTCAAATACTACTGCTGAAAGATACTTAAGTGGAAGAACTAATAGTAATGAAGTTACTTATATTGGTTCAAAACCTAAAAACTTTGGTGGAGACGCTGTTCTTGAAATCCATAATATCGGAGGACAAAATACTGGTACTACATATTTAGGTAACACGACAGGCGCGAATACAACAACAATAGTTAACGGAAACCTAATAGTAAGAGGAAGACCTTATTTTACAAGCGGCAACACTTTATATCATTTCCACGATGTAAACTTTATATCAGGAAACGCTAACGATATGGCTAACTATAACTTAAGAGCATACGGTGGTGGATCTGGTTATGCAACAAAATCACAGTACTATGCTTCATGTTCATCTATACCTTATGATTATACTGGTATGAAAAGTAAGTGCTTTGATTTTGAATCTACATCAGATAGAAGATTAAAAAATATTGGATCTAGAAGTGATGATGGACTAGATAAAATATTGCAATTAAAAGTATATAATTATAATTTTAAAAACGATCCTGACAAAAAGCCTCACGTTGGTGTTATGGCTCAAGATTTAGAAAAAGTATTTCCAAATTCAGTATTCCAAGGAACTGATGGATTCTTACGTATAAGATGGGATGAAATGTTCTATGCTACAATTAATGCTATAAAAGAACTTGATAAGAAAATTGTTGCAATAGCAAAAAGAATAACTAATGTGGAAACAAAAATTTCAGAATTAGAGAAAGAGAATGCAACATTAAAATCTCAAGTTGATAGCATTGCATTAAGAATAAATAAATTGAAAGCTCAATAAATAGCTCTCAGGAAATATTTATAAATAAGATAAAAAGAGGTACATTTAAAATATGTACCTCTTTTTATTAACATATATTATAAAAAATTATTTCAAAATTTGATTTAAAAATTTATTTGAACTAAACTGTATAGGAAAATGGAGTGCCGGGTTGGAATTAAAAAACTTACCGGCGAAAGAATATAAATTAAGGAGAAAAGAAAATGACATCAAAAAAATTTTTATTTACCTCTGAGTCAGTAACAGAAGGACACCCAGACAAGGTATGTGACCAAATTTCAGATGCAATACTTGATGAATTTTTGACAAAAGACAAAAATTCAAGAGTTGCTGCAGAAACAACAGTAACAACAGGTATGGCATTAGTTTGTGGAGAAATCACAGCAGATTGTTACGTTGATATTCCGCAAGTTGTACGTACAACAATTAGAAATATTGGTTACATAGGAACAAGTTCTGGAGGTTTTGATGCTGATACTTGTGCAGTATTAACAAGTATCGATGAACAATCTACAGATATTGGTAACGGAGTTAACAAAGCTCTTGAAGCAAGATCAAATAATGCTGATACTTCTATTGTTGAAACAGAAGATATTGGAGCTGGAGATCAAGGTATTATGTTTGGGTTTGCTTGTAATGAAACACCTGAATTAATGCCTCTACCAATAAGTTTAGCTCATAAACTTTCACATAGATTGGCTCAAGTAAGAAAAGAAGGTATTCTAAATTACCTAAGACCGGATGGTAAATCCCAAGTAACAGTAGAATATATTGATGGTAAACCTTCAAGAATACATACAGTTTTGCTATCAACACAACACAATCCTGTTATAAACGGAATTGCTGATAATGAAAAAATTCAAGAAATCATACAAAGAGACTTGAAAAAATACGTTATCGACTATGTATTTGAAAATGAAGAAATAAAACTAGATGCAGATACAATAATTTTAATCAACCCATCTGGAAGATTTGTTATAGGTGGTCCTCAAGGTGATTCCGGTTTAACAGGAAGAAAAATCATTGTAGATACTTATGGTGGTTATTCTAGACACGGTGGTGGAGCTTTCTCTGGCAAAGATCCAACAAAAGTTGATAGATCTGCAGCTTATGCAGCTAGATATGTTGCAAAAAATATTGTAGCAGCAGGTTTAGCTGACAAATGTGAAATTGAATTAGCTTATGCTATTGGTGTTGCTGAACCTTTATCAATTATGGTTGATACTTTTGGCACAGGTAAAATTTCTGATGATGAAATTTCAGATTTAGTTGCTAAAAACTTTGATTTAAGACCAGCTGCAATTATCAATAAATTTGATTTAAGAAACTTACCAGCTAAAAATGGTGGTAGATTCTATCAATTATTGGCAGCATATGGACATATGGGACGTTCTGATCTTGATGTACCTTGGGAACACGTTGATAAAGCTGAAACACTTAAAAACCAAGCTTGTTCAGCAGGCTGCGGTTGTTTATAAAATATTTATAAACTTGTAAAAAATAGGTTATATCATATGATATAACCTATTTTTTTTATTTAAACACATCTTTATTATTTATTATTTATTATTTTTTCTTAGCTTCAATTTGTGCTAATTCATCAGCTAATCTATCTAACTTAGCATTTAAAGCCGCATTATCTTTTTTAAGAGTAGCTATACGTTGTCTATCTGTTGCAACTTTAGCAGCTAACTTTTCAATTTTAGCATTTAAAGTCTTTATTGAATTAATTGCAGCATAGAACATTTCATCCCAACGAATCTTATAAAATCCATTTTTATCCTTTGAAACTGCAGTTGGGAATACTTTCTTTAAATCTTGCGCAATAACACCAACATGTGGACTTTGAGCAGAATCATTTTTAAATGTATAATTATAAATATTTAATTTTCTAATTTCATTTAAACCTGCAGTGAACTTTTCACCAACATTTTTTAATCTGATGTCTGATTTTAACATAGGACAACAAGACTCTTCACTACTTATATGAGCCAAAGGTCTTTCAGTCATTCTCTCAGATGCATCACCATTGTTGGCATTACGTTCAAATTTTACAGTCTTTTTGTTTCCACTACTGTCTACAACAGAAGTGTCTACATAATATCCTCCCTTATTATACCCGTCTGCATCACAATTGCCAGCATTTAAACCGTTACTACCAATCATTGGGGTAGTCCAGTCATATGAAGTACTTACTGGCAAATCTGAATTTAGGGCATCATAAACTCTTTTATTATTGTTATTTTTTTGCCCCGGAGCAAACTTTGAAGAAACCGCAGTACATATACATTGAGGCTTTATATCATCATATTTATGTTGTCTACATCCTCTACAACTTTCATAAGATCGGCCGGCTCTATCTGCACCATCATAACCAGCAAACAATTTAAAATTCTGAGGTCCATCAACTAGTCTCATTGCAACTAACCCCTTAGGCTTTTTAGCAGATGATACAGAATAGTTATATTGAGTAGCAATTGGCATTTCAAAATAAGAAATACCTCTTACAATTAAATTTCCGTTAATAACGACTGATGCATTACCTACATTAGACATAGGCAAAGAATTAGCTTGAGTACCGTCAACATTATGAACTTCTAATACTGCACCAGGGTGATCATCTCCACCAAAGTTTTGAACAGGAACACCGCCAATAAATACACGTTCTTCATTCCCTGTAAATAAACCTGCAAAAGGAGTTAAAGCTTCATTTTCCGTAGCATCTTTTGAACCTGATCTTGTACCAATACAAGTTTTATAGCTACCTGATGAAACCATTAAACATGAGTTATCACCAAATGCAGTATTATAAGAACCTGATGTAAGTCCAGACATTGAATTATAACCAATAGCCGTATTTGCAGAACCAGATGAAGCTTTATTTAAAGCATAGTTACCAAGTGCTGTATTGTATGAACCTGAAGATGCTGAAGATTCTGATGCCATAATGTTATTACCTACAGCAGTATTATATGAACCAGAAAGTTTATATCCAGATTTATTACCAATAATAGTATTATAGTTTACGCCAGAAGTTACGTTATAACCTGCTTCATAACCAATAAAAATATTACCGGTTCCAGAAGTCATCTTTGAGGCGGAACGAAAACCTACTGCAGTGTTATAATTACCAGAAGTCAAGCTTGCTAATGAAGAAAATCCTGCAGCTGTATTTGCAACACCTGTAGTCAATGCAGACATTGATTCTTGACCGTATGCAGTATTAGCCTTGGCGTCATTTTTGATATTGTTATATTTACCACCTAATAACACATTACCATTACCAGCAAATAAAGTACCAACAACTGAACCGGCAGCTGAACTATTATTATTTGCATACCTAAACTGCATTTGATTTTGAAGCTTACCTATTGTTAATGCATTAGTAGCTCTTATAACTAATTTTGAATAAACCCTTTTTTCAGTAGAAGATGGATCATCGTCAGATGAAGCATTCATTACATCTAACTTATTAGCAGGAGAAATTCCGACAAAAGCTTGAGCTGTAAATGATTTATTTGAGGTATCAAAATATGCATCATTATTATCATCACCAGGAACAAATGCCCATACATCATCACTAGAATAATTGCTATATCTAGTAGTAAATACAGGAGCAAATGCAGCTAATAATATTGATAACGTTAATAACAATATCATTACCTCTGCCAATGTAAATGCTTTTAGTTTATTAAATCTCATATCTGACTACTCCATTATTATTTTTCAAGCTTATCCAATTTACTATTTAATTTATCAATTTTATTTTGAATTTTATCCTGATCATGCGCAACACGATCTGAATCTTTTTCTAATAAATTAATATCATACAAAACAGTCTCAACTTTGCTATTCAATTCTTTTACAGAATTTATCATAACAAAAAACATTTCATCCCAACGAATAGCTAAATATCCATCTTTTTGCTCACTTACAGATTCAGGGAAATATTTTTGCAAATCTTGAGCAATTACACCAACTTGTGGAGTCTTATCCTTATCGTTTTTAAATGTGTAATTATATGGCATTATTAATAATAGTTTATTTAAAGCTTCTGTATTATCAGAAATATTTTCTTTTAATCTTATATCTGAAAGCTTCAAATTTGGACAGTAACTTGTATTTGGATAAGTATCCTTATCACGTTTTACACAAGCCGGAGCTAACTTAATAGGTGCAGATTTACTTTCTTGAGTACCATACGTAATATATGAGAATGAAGCAGGGTCCTTTAAACGGTTATAATCTTTACCCTTAAAAATCATAGCACCACCGCCTAAACCTAAGCCGCCTGATCCAACTGCAATTGCAACAGTAAGAGCCCAACTTGCACCGAAAGAAAGACAACCCCCAACTGCTGACAATGCAACCAGTAACGCTGATAATAAGTTTAGGAACCAAGAACAAGCTTTTGAATCACGCCATTCCTTACGACCAAACAAACATCTACGTCCACAACGGTCTTTACCACGTTCATCATCATTATCAAAATATGTACTGTATACAAAAGTTCTTAAAGTTCCATCCATTGCAGTTGGAAAATATACATTTCCTCTAACTACAAGATGAGAGTTCAAAACAACAGTTGGACCCAACTTTGGAAGGGCAGGAACTTTTGGTACAACATTTGTATTATGAACTTCAAGTACACTACGTCCACCAAAATTGTTAGGTGAACCTCCTAAGAAAATATGTTCAAATTTATCATTTTCGAAACTATAAGGTGTAGTATAACTTGCAGAACCTCTACTTCTTGCAGTTCCATACCCTAAACAAGTTCTTGTACCACCAGCAGATGAACTAGCAATAGTTGTACCTGACTTAGTCTGATACTGCATAGAATCACAAGCCCCATAACCACCTGCAACATTAATATGTGTTGCGAACTTAGGAGCCTTTGTATATGTATCATAACCGATAATCGTGTTATTATTTGCAACAGTACCATAATATGAAGATCCTACAATGGTATTGTTAATAGATTTAATTGTATCTGTAAACCCTGAAGAAGCAACCAAATAACCCAAAAATACGTTATTCGCCCCAGCAGAGTCATTCATATTTGCAAGAATAGTACTACCGATACCAATTGTATCTTTAATAGCACCTGCTCTGCCTCTACCAACGTTTGCCCCCAAAAAGATGTCATTGCCTTCATAAGAAATATAACGTCCGGTACTAGACCCAACTGCAGTAATTTTTGATGGACCGCCTGAACTTGTTCCATATAAAGAATTAGAACCTATAGCGACATTATAATATGGAGAATTAGCTTGAGAGAATGCACCAACACCAGCTACTGTATTATAAGAACTTGAAGTAAACCAATAGTTCTTTGAAGCTGGCGCATTTAACCTACTTGTCATCATTGTATTACCATTAGTATCCATTGCAAACAAGCCGGTTAATCGACCAATGCCACTACCATATCTAAACTGTAGCATATTTTGATTTGGACGAGCCTTGACAACAACTTTTGAATAAGGTGTTACATTATTTGATAAATTATTTGGACTCACACCAATATAAGCCGTTGATGTTTGCGCAATGGCACCTGGATCATAAAAGGCATCCTTTTGATCGTTATTGGCAACAAAACTCCACACCGGTTCATTTGCTATGGAATCTCCGGCTCTTCGTTTTGTCATCATTGGCAGCATTGCCGCAAATAATATCGCAATTATTACTAAGACTATTAAAAGTTCAGTAAGCGAAAAAGCTTTCTTAATTCTAGATAATTTCATCCTCATCAAACTCCAAATACAATATTATATCTTTAATTATACCATACTAAATGGAATATTTCAATAACCCAAGCATAGCCTAAGAAGAATTATACGCTATCTGCATATTTTTCTTATAAAATTCTGCATATTTATTATATACAAAAGTTTACATTTTAATAAATTTGATATGCTAAAATTAAAGCATGACAACTAAAACTATAAAATGGACAATTTGCCTCTTCATTATTGCTGGCAACTTCTTGGGGATGTTAGATTCTAGTACGGTTAATTTGGCATTATTTCCAATATCTCAAGGTTTACATGTTACATTAGCTCAAGTTCAATGGGTTGTTATAGCCTATATGCTTGTGTTAACAATATTTTTACCATTTTTTGGAAAACTTGGTGACATTTTCCCTAAAAACAAAATCTATTGTATCGGATTTTTAACTTTCGCTTGTGGAGCTTTTTTAAATTCAACCGCGAACAATTTTTATTTATTAATATTCTACAGATGCATAGAAGCAATGGGCGCATCCGTGATGATTGCAAACGGGCCTGCGGCTATTGCAACTATCTTTAAAGGAGAAGCAAGAGGAAAAGCTTTAGGAATAAATGCTTGCCTTGTTGCAATCGGCGGAATGAGCGGACCTGCTGTTGGTGGTTTACTTATAAATGCTTTTGGATGGCATACTATATTTTTACCATCAGTACCTATAGCTTTAATTGGAGCCCTTGTTTCTTATAAAATTCTCCCAAATTACGTTACTAAAAAAACTTTCAAATTTGATTATAAAGGATTTTTATATTTCACTGTAGCACTTTTTGCTCTACTTCTTGCAATATCTGAAGGTCATAGTTGGGGCTGGAAATCAATCAAAATTATTGCGCTTGGAATTTTGACCCTTATATTTGGAGCTTTATTCTACTTTAGAGATATGAAAATAAATTATCCGCTTATCAATTTCAAAATGTTTAAAATCAAAACATTTACCTTTGGAAATATCGCAGTTATGACATCTTATATGTGTATGTTTACAAACGGGATTTTGTTACCTTTATTTTTACAAGAGGTAGTAAAATATAATGCATTTGTTACAGGTTTATTAATTTTACCATATTCTATAGCATCTTCTGCAGTTGCTCCATTTGCAGGAAGCTATGCTGGCAAAAACGGTAGCCGAGGTCTTACAATTACAGGTCCAATTATTTATATAATTGCATTAATTATATTTACAACATTCAACACTAAAACTCCAATGTGGGAAATCGTTTTAGCTTCTATAATTATGGGGATTGGTAATGGTTGTTTCCAATCACCATCAAATAACGCAATTATCACTTGTGTTAATAAAGATGAACTGGGCATTGCCAGCGGAATTTTATCTTTAGCTAGAAATCTGGGAAACATTTTAGGTGTAGCTTTAACTATTACGCTATTTGATAGTTTTAGACATTTACTTGTTGAAAAAGGCATTGTATACCAACAAGCATTTCTAACATCTTATCACTGGACAATGTGCTTTGGTATAGGTTTTGGTGTAATTTGTTTGTTAAGCGCATATATAGCCTACAAACCTCAAACTGACTAAAAAAAATATAGCAAATTTTATTTTTATGGGTTTTCTAATTAACATCGGAGGATTCTTATGAAAGTAAAATTAAATAAATATGTAGTTCAACCAATTATAAAAAAACAAAAACCTAAAGTTACAAAGCTGGTTTTTAATGAAAATGATGTTGCTGACCCTCAAAAATCATTTGACTTATTTGAACATAAAGTAACAAAAATAATTTCAAAAAAAGAAGAGATTGAACCTAAATCTTTCTTTGGGGAATTAAATAGTGTTATTAAAAAGTTTTTAGGCAATAATCAATTAGAAGCCCTAAACAAAAACAGTATACAATTTGCCGAACATCTTGTAAGCCAAGGTAAAGGCAGATTAGCTGCAATTATCTATAGTTTACTCATTAAAGCAAATGGCGATAACCCTGAAATGGTAGAAAAACTTGCAACAAATGGACTTGCTATAGCAAAAAGATTTCATGATCCAATTCACATTATGGCAAGATGCGAAGACTTGAGAAAGATTTATAACATTACGGGTCCTCAAAGCGATAAAATGCTAAAAGTTCTTTATGAAGAAAAACGAGCCCTAAATTCTATTTCTAAAAACTATGAAGGTGCTAAAAACAGATTTCAAACAATTACAAAAGAAATGAAGCCTGTTGAGAATTACAAAATTATGCAAGGCGCAATTCAAATTCAAATTGCCAAAATTCTAAAAGAAAAAAGTCCGCAAGATGCAACTAAAGAATTACAAAGTGCATACGAATTACTATCTAGTATTGGCAAAGGCAAATATACAAAAGAAATAGAAGAACTGTTAAATGAAATAAATAATATCTAAAATATTAATATCTTTTGAAAATTTTTCATATTGAAAAATTAAAATGTCTGGGTTATCATACAAGTGTAGAATTTACACTAAACAAATATACGATAGGCAGGATATGTATGACATGTAATGAAAATATTAGAAATATTGCGATTATCGCACACGTTGACCACGGTAAAACAACGTTAGTAGACTGTTTGTTAAAACAAGCAGGCGTATTTGGTGCTCACCAACACGTTGAAGAAAGAGTTCTTGATAGTAACGATTTGGAAAAAGAAAGAGGAATTACAATTCTTTCTAAAAACATTTCAATCACCTATAACGGAACAAAAATCAATGTTGTAGACACACCGGGACACGCTGATTTTGGTGGTGAAGTTGAACGTGTACTAGGCATGGTTGATGGAGCATTATTAATTGTTGATGCTGCAGAAGGACCAATGCCACAAACAAGATTTGTATTATCAAAAGCTTTAGAATTAGGCTTAAAAATTATTGTTGTTATTAACAAAATTGATAAACCTGCAGCAGAACCTTTAACAGCTTTAGATAAAGTTTTTGATTTATTTACAGAATTAACAGATAGAGAAGATTTAATAGATTTTCCATTTATCTTTGCAAGCAGCCTTCAAGGTTTTGCAATAAAAGATCTTGAAGATGAAAGAAAAGATATGGTTCCATTATTAGATTGTATCATTGAAAACATTCAACCACCAGAAGGTGATGAAAATGAGCCATTCCAATTTAGAGCAACAACACTTGATTACAATGAATATGTAGGAAGAATTGTTGTAGGCCGTATCGCTCACGGAAAAGTTAACTCTCAAGACCAAGTTTGTGTAATTCACGCAGACGGAAGTCAAGAAAAAGGTAAAGTTGTTAAATTATTTGGATTTAAAGACTTAGGAAGAGTTGAAATTGAAAGTGCAAAAGCCGGCGATATTGTTGGTATTGCAGGATTTGCTGATATCCAAATTGGTGAAACTATTTGTGACCCTAACAATCCTAAAGCTTTACCATTAATCCATGTAGATGAACCTACATTACAAATGAATTTTTCAGTAAATGACAGTCCGTTTGCAGGTCAAGAAGGTAAGTATGTAACTTCAAGACAACTTAGAAAACGTTTATATAATGAATTGGAAAAGAACGTAAGTTTAAGAGTTGAAGATACAGATTCTACAGATAGATTTAAAGTTTCAGGAAGAGGTGAACTTCATTTAAGTATTCTTATAGAAACTATGAGAAGAGAAGGATATGAATTTTCCGTATCAAAACCTGAAGTTATCTATAAACATATAAACGGTGAACTTTGCGAACCTTATGAAAACTTAATTATAGATGTTCCTGAAGAATATGCAGGAAGTGCAATCGAAAGACTTTCAGCAAGAAAAGCTGAAATGAAAGATATGCAATCATCAAAAGGTAGAACTCATTTAATATTCCATATACCTGCAAGAGGATTAATCGGATTTAGAAGTGAATTTATCCGAATGACAAGAGGTGAAGGTATTATGTATCATACATTCCTTCATTACAGACCATACGCAGGAGATATTCCAAGACAAAGAAGCGGATCTATAATTGCTTTTGAACAAGGTGAAGCTATTCCATATGCTCTTGCACAATTTGAAGATAGAGGAGTATTCTTCATAACTCCAAAAACAAAAGTTTATAGAGGTATGATTATTGGAGAATGCAACAGACCTCAAGATATTCAAGTAAATATTTGTAAAACTAAAAAACTCACAAATATGAGAAGTTCTACAGCTGATGTAATGGTTACACTACAAGCTCCAAAAATTTTAACTTTAGAAGAATCTTTAGAATATATCGGAGATGATGAACTTGTTGAAGTAACTCCTGAAAATATCAGATTAAGAAAAGCTGATTTGACTAAGAAAATATATAACTAAAAATATTAAAAAGAATACAGAAGGGCGAACTTAAATTATTAAGTTCGCCCTTCTGTTCTAAATATTATAATATATAGTTATCAAATTCTTCAAACGTACTATTTTTAACTTTTTCAAATAAATTATAATTTCGCAATCTGGAATATATTTGAGGATTTAAATTTCTTTTTTCAGCGTCTAGTAATCTTACTTTCATCTCTTCAAAATATTTTTTACACAAATCTTTTGGACAATATTTATAATGCGTTATATAGGAATTAAATTTATACTGAAATAATGCATATTTAACAGATTCATATTTGTGCAATTTATATATTTCATCTTCTACAAGATCCACTATTTTAAAAATATCAAAGACTTTTGGCGTAACTTCTAAAGTTGAAGACGTATCTGTCATATTCCTATAACGATAAAAGATTGCATCATTTATAAGAATTGATTTTGCTCGCAAAAAAGTCTTTAAACCAAAATATTGATCCTCGTATTTTAAATTTTCAGGGAATTTAATATTATTTTCTATCAAAAAGCCTTTACGATATATCTTATTTGCGGCTGATAAATTTCTTGAAAATGGTCGCATACAATCATCAAATGTATGAATTGTATATTTATTTTTATGATTATTCCAATCTGCAAAATCAAAAAAAGTTTTTGGGATAACATCATTTTGACCTTCGACATAAGCAGAAGCATTAAACATATAAATATCTAATGGTAACTTTGTTGTATTTAGAGATATTTGTTTATATTTTTCCAAATAGTTTACAAAAGTCTTATATAATGTTAAAAATACCCAATCATCAGAATCAATAAAAGAAAGATATTCGCCTGTAGATTTTTCTATACCCAAATTTCTTGCAACACTAGCTCCTGAATGTTCATTTTGATATAAAATTATTCGTGAATCAGTCTTTTGGATTTCAGAGATTATTTCTACACTGTTATCTTTAGAACCATCATCTACACATATTATTTCCAGGTTTGAATATGTTTGATTTATTAAAGATTTCAAACATTTTTCTACATATTTTCCGGTGTTGTATACCGGTACGATTATTGAAATTCTTGGAGAATTACTCATATTTAACCTCAAAAGGTGTTTCACAAAATGTCTTATAATCAACTGTATTTAATAAATTAAATCTTTTTACACAAGCTTCTTCAACTTTTGAAAAATTTGACTTATCAAAAATTACAGTATCTATTTTTTTATTCAAAGATTTTATTTTATTAAAAAATTCTTCTTTTAATTCAGGAGCCATAACATTATATTTGAGAAGAAAATCCATAACCATTAATATTTCTACAGAAGGCTTACATTTTTCCCACTTTCCTGCTTCTTTTAAAATATCTTCAACCCTTGAATAAGCCTTAATAACATCAAACAAAGATCTTCCTTTATTCATCATTATAGACCCCTCGCGATTTTTTCTATAATAATAAAAAGGTATTGGAAGATAAGTTATACGAGTTGCATGAGAATATACATAAGCCCAAAATGGTAAATCTTCAAATATCATATCTTCAAAAAATAATACTTTATTTTTTATCAAATCAGCCCTATACAATTTTGACCAAGTCGAAACAGGAATATATTTATAAGCCCAAGAATCCATATTATCAACATTAAACGGCATATTCATATATTTATCTTTATACTGCATAATTGTCATTACAGATTTTTCTTTTTTTGCAAAATCATCACTGACAAAATCAAACACAACTAAATCTGAATTATTATTTTCCGCATTTGCATATAAATGTTCAATAGCATTTGTTGAAATCCAATCATCTGAATCTACAAATAAAATATATTTTCCTTCAGCAACTTTCATTCCTGCATTTCTTGCAGAAGACAAACCGCCATTTTCTTTATTTACAATCTTTATTCTTGAATCAAGTTTTTTATAATGTTCCAAAATATTTAAAGACTCATCAGTAGACCCATCATTTACACATATAATTTCAATATCCGAAAATGTCTGGTTCACCAATGAATCCAAACACATAGCAACATAACTCTCAACATTATAAATCGGAACAATAATTGAAACTTTTACCATACTTTCATATTATAAATAATATTCTATATAGTCAAATGAAATAATATAAGAATATGAAATAATATAAAATTTATATTTATTAAATTAACAAGATTAAAGCTTGTAAAAAATATATAAAGAAATGGAATTATTATCTTTATGTTGTATAATAAACTTGGAAATAAGTTTAGTGAGATATATTTATGCAAAATGTTTTAGAGAGAAAACAAATTAAAACTATAGATTTTAATTGTGATTTAGCACAAAGTTTTGGAATATACAAAAATAGTACAGAAACAAGATTGCTAGACTATGTGAGTTCAGTAAATATTGCCTGCGGATTTCATGCCGGAGATCCGTTGACAATAAAAGAAGCATTACTTGAAGCTAAAGAAAAAAATGTAGTTGTAGGAGCTCATATTGGCTTTGATGATATTCAAGGTTTCGGCTATAGACAAATGGATTTAGACAGTGACGAATTAGAAGCATTAGTTATGTACCAAGTTGGTGCAATTATGACATTTGCAAAATCTTACCATATGGAAATAGAACACGTAAGGCCACATGGAGCAATGTATCGCCAAGCATCAGAAGATATTGAAGTTTCAAGAACAATAGCAAAAGCTATAAAAAAATGTTCAAAATGGCTTATCTATTATGGTGCTACCGGGGATAATCTAGCTCAAGTAGGAGAAGAAGAAAATATTCAAGTTGCACACGAAGTTCATTTAGAAAAAATTTATGATGAACACGGAAATATTGATTTTTCTGCAAGAGATCTTGAAAATACCGCTATTTCAATACAGAGATTGAAAGATTTATTACAAAATTCTCAAGTTACAAATAATATTGGCGGCAAAACTGTAGTAAGAGCAGATTCAATACATTTTTCAAACAAACTTGCAAATGCAAAAGAATTAATAATGCAAGCAAAAGAAATTATTGAACCAATACCATACAATTATAAAAATGCTCAAAAATCAGGCTGGGTTGATTAGTAAACGAAAAGGATAAATATGTTAAAAAAAATAAAAATACCAAAACAGGCTGGATGGTTAATTCCTGGATTGCAAGTAAAAAGATGGTTTGCATTAATTTTACTTGGAACAATATTAATGACTATAGGTATATTAATATTATTTGATATAAAACCTGTATATTACACTATGCAATTTATAAGTGAAATTGCCAATAAAATTTCTACAGAATGGCTCGCATTTGGTATTGTAATGATTGGTGCAGCTATATTTTTTAAAGGCTGGCAAAAGACTAACTTATCCATAATGGATATTGATGATGATAGAAACAATGATATTTTATTAGAAAATTTATACAGAAGACGTAAATTAAATAGAGGTCCAAGAATCGTTGCAATTGGTGGCGGTACTGGATTATCTATGTTATTAAGCGGAGTTAAAAATATCACGAATAACTTAACTGCTGTTGTTACAGTTGGAGATGATGGCGGAAGTTCAGGAAGACTTCGTGAAACTATGGGCATTCTACCTCCAGGTGATATTAGACACTGTATTACAGCTTTAGCTGATGACGAAGATTTAGTTAATAAACTTTTCAAATACAGATTTAAAACTGGTGAAGGTTTAGAAGGTCACAGTTTTGGTAATTTATTTATCACTGCACTTTGTGCTATCACAGGTGATATGGTATCTGCAGTAAAAGCTTCTTCTAATGTTTTATCTATAAGAGGTAGAGTATTGCCGGCAACATTGGATGATATGAAACTTGTAGCTGAAATGGAAGACGGTAGAATAATTCACGGTGAATCTGCAATTCCTGAAGCTCACGGCAAAATTAAAAGATTATACACAGAACCTGCTAATTGCAAAGCCTTAGATGATGTTATCCAAGCAATAAGAAATGCAGAATTAATAATTTTAGGACCTGGAAGTTTATACACAAGTGTTATTCCAAACTTATTAGTTAAACAAATTTCAGAAGAAGTTATCAAGTCTAAAGCTAAAAAAATATATGTTTGCAACATTATGACACAACCTGGTGAAACTGATAATTATAAGGTTTCAGATCACTTGAAAGCACTTATAAAACACGCAGGTTCAAATAAGATTGTTGATGCTGTTTTAGTAAACGATTATTTACCGGAAAATCTTGCTGATAAATATCAAAAAGCAAATTCTTATCCTGTAAAACTTGATGCCCAAGAAGTAAAAAGTATGGGAATAAAGATTGTTGCTAAAAAATTAATTGAAGATAGCAAAGAAGGTCTTGTAAGACACAGTTCACATCGAGTTGCAAGAGCTTTATATTATTGGTTTAGAAAGACCCAAAAGAAATCCGGATTTTTCAAATAAATTTAAAATAGAGGATTTACACTATGGTAAAAAAAGTAACAGTTAGAACATTAAGAAAATTAAAAGAATCTAACGAAAAATTTTCAGTTTTAACAGCCTACGACTACTCTACAGCTAAATACTTAGACGAAGCCGGAATAGATATAATCCTAATTGGTGATAGCCTTGCAATGGTAGCATTAGGATATGAAACAACAAACAGCATTGGTACAGATGAAATGGCAATATTTACAAAAGCTGTGGCAAAAGGTGCTCAAAGAGCTATGGTTGTAACGGATATGCCATTTATGAGTTATACAATAGATATTCCAAGTGCCCTAACAAATATTGGAAATATGGTAAAACTTGGAGCTAACGCAGTAAAGCTCGAAGGCTGTAACGACTATATGTTAGAATTAATAAAACGAACAACTCAAATGGGTGTTCCTGTAATGAGTCATATAGGTTTTACCCCACAATCTCAAAATGTTATTGGTGGACACATTATTCAGGGAAAAACTCAAGAAGCTGCAGAAGAATTACTTAAACAAGCAAAATTATTAGAAGATGCTGGAGCATTTTCTATTGTTTTAGAAATGGTACCTGAAGAATGCGGGAAATACATAACTGAAAACTTAAATATTCCAACTATTTCTTGTGGTGCCGGAAGATATTGCGATGCACAAGTTTTGGTATCTGATGATGTCTTTGGTAAATTTTCAGACTTTAAACCAAAATTTGCACGTAAATATGCAGATATGAAATCATTAATTCTAAATGCTGCAAAACAATTCAATGAAGATGTTAAATCAGGCAAATTTCCAAATGAAGAAGAAGTTTTCTAAATTTACCCGAAATAACTTGGAAAAATTTTTAATATAAGCAATACAAATTTTTAAACGAAAGTGAGAATAATAATGTTATTACACACAATTAAAGAAGTAAGAGAACAAGTAAAACAATGGAAAAAAGAAGGTTTAACAGTAGGACTTGTTCCAACAATGGGCGCTTTACACGCAGGGCATTTAAGTTTAATAAAAAAAGCCGTAGAAAAATGTGACAGAGTAGTTGTTTCAGTATTTGTTAACCCAATTCAGTTTTGTCCGGGGG
>CASEYP010000016.1 GCA_949292185.1 uncultured bacterium | reverse complement strand
TGTGATATCACCGATTGTTCCATTATAATTATAAATAGCTCCGCCCCTGGCAGAACCAGTAGAAGAAGATGCATAGTTGCCAATGAAATCGCCTGTGATATCACCGATTGTTCCATTATAATTATTATAAATAGCTCCGCCTTTGGCATAAGAATATCCATTCCGTCCTGTAGTATTTGCAGTTACAGAGTTATTTAAAAAATCTGCTGTTATTTTTTCTATTGTGCCTGCATTATATATAGCTCCACCTATGACATCCAGATAATATGTATTTGATGTACTAAAATCTATTTCCATTTTATTATCTTTAAATATGGCATTTTTAATTGATATTGTATTTCCACTAGTGTTTTGTAATACACTATGTATTTCTTGTTTTGGATCTAACTTACTTCCGCCAGAGGTTACAGTTGCTGTATAATTTGTGTCTTTATATTCCTTTGAATAAGTTTTACCTGACAAATCATCATATTTTGCTGTAATTTCCACTCCTTTTACCGGTTCTGTATCTAGAGTAAAGGTTTGTGATGTGTTACCTCCGCCATAAGTTGTCTGTTTTAAATCCAACCTATAATATACAGGTGTCATTGTTTTGGTTTCTGAATTATATGTAAATTTAGTTACAATATTATCCCCAGTTGGCTTTTCGCCACCTTCTTGGACTTTTGTCATTATATAAGAACTTCCGCTACTTGGATATTGTTGCACAGGATCTGATCCCGGAATATCTTGTCCTGCTAAATTATCCAATGTACCTTTTGGATTATCTTCTGCTTCCTTTGGTACAGGTGCCAAATTTTCTGATGCATAAGCTCCTGTCATACTTAATGCCGTAATTGATGCTACTAATAAAGTCTTTGCTGTAGTCAAATCTTTCCTCATAGCTTAACACCTCATACTTGCTCTATCAATATTTTTCATATCGACAGATTGAGTAACATTCTTGAGACTTCCCTCGGGGCTTTTTACATTCTTTAATACTGTATATCTTTCCCTATATCTTATATTATATATTTGTTTTTGTAAAAATTCAACCCTTTAATAGCTTTTTCTTATTAATTCTTTAGAATTAGAAAAATACGCACAAAAAAAGGGTTTCTTTTGAAACCCTTTTTAAAAATATATACAGCTTTTTGTCTATGAACAACCTGAATATCCACAGTTTAAGCAAATAAAACATCCTTCGGCCATTTCAATAGTATTACCACATTCAGGACATTTTATCTTCTTAATTTCACCTGTTGGGTTATATTCAGCATCTGCACTCTCACTTTTATTTTCAACTTCAGGCTTTGATTCAACAGCTTTTGATTCCTCTTGGGCTTTTTCTTCTTTCTTTTTATCATCCAAATTCATTGGTTGGAATTGACGAGAATTATTTCTGTATACTGTAATTCCCTTCAAATTATTTTTATAAGCCAAGATATAAGCTTCTTTAATATCTTCTCTAGTTGCTGATTCTACAAAGTTTACAGTTTTTGAAACTGCATTATCAGTATGTAATTGGAATGCAGCTTGCATTTTTACGTGCCAATATGGTGAAACGTCGTGAGCTGTTACAAATATTTGCTTAACCTCATCAGGAATTCCAGAAATATGAGCAATTGTACCTTCTTTTGCAATCTGCGCCATAATTTCTTCTGAATATAGACCGTGTGAAATCATATAATCTTTAAATATAGGATTTACTTCAAGCATTTCAGTACCATCCATAATCAATCTTGAGAATACAAGACCGAATAATGGTTCAACACCGCCTGAAGCTCCTGCTATCATTGATATTGTACCAGTTGGTGCAATACAAGTTGTTGTAGCATTTCTAAGTCCATATTTTTTAATATCGTCATCTACTTTTGCCCACATATCATCGGTAATTTTACCTGCAGATTTTCCTTTGTATTTGTTATACAAATAGTGATCCTGATCGTAGATACTACCTTTGAAATTATTAAAACTACCACGTTCTTTTGCTAGTTCAATAGATTCTGTTTTAGAAATATAATCAATAAATTCCATAACTTGACCAGCTAATTTTGTACCAGCTTCTGAACTATATGAAATGCCCATTTTCATAAGCATATCAGCCCAACCCATTACACCAAGTCCAATTTTACGGTTATTTTGAACCATTTGAGAAATTTGTGGTAACGGATAATTATTTACAGCAATTACATTATCCAAAAATCTCATTGCTGTTCTTGTTGTTTGTTCTAATAAATCCCAATCAACTTCCCAACCGTTTGAACCTTGTTTTAACATCAAACCTAAATTGATTGAACCTAAATTACAAGCTTCAAATGGAAGTAATGGAACTTCTCCGCAAGGATTTGTTGATTCAATTTGACCAACCAATGGAGTTGGGTTATCTGAATTCATCTTATCGATAAAGATAATTCCAGGTTCTCCGTTTCTCCAAGCTCCGTCTACAATTAAATCAAAAACTTTTTTAGCACTTAATTTTCCAACAACTTCATTATTTTGAGGATTTACTAAATCATAATCTGTATTATTTAAATAAGCATCCATAAACTTATCTGTAATCGCTACAGAAATATTAAAGTTATTTAATTTGTTATTATCAGATTTGCAATTAATAAATTCCAAAATATCAGGGTGATCAACTCTTAGAATACCCATATTGGCACCACGTCTTGTACCACCTTGTTTAACAGCTTCAGTTGCTGCATTAAATACTTCCATAAATGAAACAGGGCCTGATGAAACTCCCATTGTTGAACGTACAACACTATTTTTTGGTCTTAATCTTGAGAATGAAAACCCCGTTCCACCACCGGATTTATGTATCAAAGCAGTATTCTTAACAGTCTCAAAAATTCCTTCTAAACTATCTTCTACAGGTAAAACAAAGCACGCAGCTAACTGACCTAATTCTCTACCGGCATTCATTAATGTAGGAGAATTCGGCATAAAATATCTGCTTGTAATAGCTTTATAAAATCTGTCTGATAACTTTTTAACATCTTCTTGAGATTTTCCAAATTGCAAATCCCCAGATGCTATAGTATCCGCAACTCTACGGAACATATCAGCAGGTTTTTCTATACATTTACCTTCCTTGTCTCTTTTTAAATATCTTTTTTCTAATACTTTAATCGCGTTTTCTGACAAATTCAAAGAATCTTCTACACATGAACTGCTTGTATCTGACACATTAACCTCCCTAATATATTTTTATTACATAATTTCAATTTTCTAAGATTAAATAAGCATGCCCTAAACAGGACTTTCTAAAATTGTACTACAGCAAATAAACCGTTTGCAATAAAAAGATTAAATCATCAACACATTTCGTAATGTTTATAGACCCTTATTTTAAAGTATTTATATTATTTAAAATTAAACTATCCACAAAGAGAATACATTTATAACTTTTTGTGCTATCCTGAAATCATGACAAGGAGAGGTTTTAGGGTTTTATGGATTATTTTAATTGTGGCAATCCTTTGTAAGGGTTGTCTGGTTAAAGACGAGCCTCAAACATCTCAACCTAAAAAAGCAACAACAAATAATTCGATAAATATGGCCTACCCAACACCTAAAAATATTACATTAGATGGTGTTGATTACTTACAATCTCAAGCGCCTATCGGAAATTTTGGAGGTGCTCTTATAGCATCCACTATCGGGGAAGGTCCTAAAACTTTTAATCCGTTTAATTGCAAAGATAATATTTCTGCACAATTAACAGGTGTAATGTATGATGGATTATTAACATCTGATCCTATTACGGGTCAACCTATTCCAAAACTTGCAAAATCTTTCTCAATTTCAAATAATGGTAAAGATTATCTGATAAAACTTCGCAAAGGCATAAAATGGACTGATGGAAAGCCTATTACTGCCGATGATGTTGTATTTACGTGGAATGACATAATCTTTGCAGGACTTGGAGATACTTCAACAAGAGATTCTATTGTAATAGACGGGCAACTTCCAACTGTCAGAAAAATAGATAATTACACAGTTGTATTTTCTACCCCGAAACCTTTTGCACCATTTATCAGAATGCTTTCTACCCCAATAGCGCCAAAACATATTTTCATGCCTGCAACAAAAAAAGGTGCTGAATATTTTGATTCATTTCTTTCAACAAACACTCCGCCAAAAGACTTTGTAACATCTGGAGCTTTCAAATTAAAAGAATATGTACCTGCGCAACGTGTAGTTTTTGAACGTAATCCAAACTATTATGAAATAAACAAAAAAGACCAAAAATTACCTTATCTTGATAAATTAATTTATCTTATAGTAGGGGATTTAAATAATGAAGTTCTAAAATTTGAAGCAAAAGAACTTGATGTTATAACCCTTCAAGGCTCAAAAGTCGAAAGATATAAATCTCTAGAGCCACATTCTGATTTCAAATTGTATAACCTTGGACCTACAACTGGCACAATGTATTTGTCTATGAATTTGAATAACCGAAAAAATGACAAAGGTCAATTCTATGTAGATCCGATTAAACAAAAATGGTTCCAAGATTTAAACTTTAGAAAAGCCGTAGATTACGCAATAGATAGAAAAAGTATGGTATTTAATATTGCAAACGGAATTGGCGCACCTTTATTTACCGCAGAAAGCTTAAATTCTATATACCTAAACAAAAAATTAAAACCTTACGATAAAGACATAAATAAATCTAAAGAATTGCTAAAAAAATCAGGATTTTACACAGATAAAAAAGGAAGATTATTTGATAAATACGGTCACAGAGTAGAATTTAACCTATACACTAATGCAGGAAATACAGAAAGAGAAGCAATAGGCGTTATGGTTAAACAAGACCTTGAAGATTTAGGTATGAAAGTCAACTTTAAACCTATAGAATTTAACTCTTTGGTAAATAAACTTGTAAGTACATTTGATTGGGATATGGTAATTATGGGACTTACAGGTTCTCCCCTTGAGCCAAACGGAGGCAAAAATGTTTGGCTTTCTGATGGCAGACTTCACATGTTCAACCAACGAACACCTCAAGATGGCAAACAGGGAATTTTACCTTGGGAAAAAGAATTAGATGAAATGTTCACTAAAGGTGCTCTTGCAACCAAATTTGAAGACAGAAAAAAATACTATGACAGATATCAAGAAATTGCCTATAATGAAAAGCCTTTTATTTATATCTACTCACCTGTAATAATCGTTGCAATCAGAAACAAGTTTAAAAATATATATCCTTCAAGTTTGAGTGGTTTAACTCATAATATTGAAGAAATTTATATCGGAGATTAAAATATATGGAAACCTTAAAATATATAATAAAAAGAATACTTCAAACCATACCACTTTTAATAATGGTATCTTTAATAAGCTTTTTTATAATAAGACTTTCTCCGGTTGACCCGTTAGCAGAATTAAAACTTAATCCGTCAATCTCACCTGTTACAGTCGAAAAAGAACGCCAAAGATTAGGTTTAGACAAACCTATTATTGTTCAATACGGCAAATGGGCATACTCATTTGTAAGAGGTGATCTTGGTGTTACTTCAACAGGGGAAAAGGTTAGTCAAAAGTTGAAAGAAAGAATTCCAAATACTCTTCTTTTAACATCAATTGTTATTCTCTTAACTTGGCTTGTCGGAGTTCCTTTAGGAATAATTGCAGCAGTTCATTGGAAAACGCCATTTGATAGGATTCTAACAGTTCTAACAAGTATCGGAATGGCTATACCTTCATTTTTCTTTGCTGTTCTATTACTTTTATTTGCTGTAAAAACAGGGTGGTTTCCTATTGGGGGTTTGACTAGTCCAAACTTTGCAGATATGAACTTTTTCCATAAATTTTTAGATATAGCTTACCACTTAGTTTTGCCGGTATTTGTACTGTTTACAATTTCACTTGCGGGATTACAAAGACAAATGAGAGCAAATATGCTTGATGTTTTAGATAGCGATTATGTGAAATTTGCAAGAGCTAAAGGCTTACCTGAATTTATGGTTATATATAAGCACGCACTCAGAAACGCAATAAATCCAATGATTACATTACTTGGATTTGAATTTGCAGGGTTATTAAGCGGTGCTGCTTTAACTGAATATGTTTTTCAATATCCGGGACTTGGAAGACTAATTTTGGAAGCCGTTTTGAAATCTGATATTAATCTTGTTATGGCATCTTTGATGATGGGTGCTGTTATGCTTGTTTTAGGTAACTTAATTGCGGATATACTTCTTATCATCACAGATCCGAGAATTAGGGTGAAATCATGATGATAAAAGAAGTTTTAACTCAATTATGGAAAGATAAATTTGCAAGAGCATCCCTTATTGTTCTTGGAATAATATATTTGGCTCTATTTTTGGCAGATTTTATCGCACCTTATACAAAAGATTTTTCTGACAGAACAATGGCGTATGTTCCGCCATCTAAAGTCTTTACAATAGATGAAAACGGTAAATTATCAAGACCGTATACATACAATTATATAAGAGAATTTGATGAAGATAATCTTTCAATAACATATAAATTCGACCGTAGCAAAAAACACTACATTAGATTTTTTGCAAAAGGGCAGCCTTACAAATTTTTAGGGCTCATACCGTCAAGAATTCACCTATTTACAACTGATAAAGACGGTAGAATATTTCTCCTTGGGACAGACATAAACGGCAGAGATGTATTTTCAAGATTGCTCTTTGGGGGAAGAATTTCTATGACAATAGGATTCTTAGCCTTATTTGTACTATTTCCTATAGGTTTATTATATGGAGGAATTTCAGGATACTTTGGCGGAAAAGTCGATATGGTAATGATGAGATTTGCGGAAGCTGTTATGTCTATACCAAGCTTTTATCTTTTAATCATATTAGCATCAATTTTACCATCAGGCATGACAAGTACTCAGAGATTTCTACTAATTGTAATAATCTTAGCTTTAATTGGCTGGGCGGGATTTGCCAGAGTTGTAAGAGGTATGGTTTTATCTATCAAAAATCAAGAATATGTCCAAGCCGCACAATCAATAGGCGCGTCTAGACTTAGAATTATCGTAAAACACATTTTGCCTCAGACAACAAGTTTTGTAATCGTCGCAATGACCCTATCAATTCCTTCATATATTCTATCTGAATCAGGGTTAAGCTTCCTAGGTCTAGGCATTCAACAACCTGATGCAAGCTGGGGTAATATGCTCAAAGAAGCACAAGAATTTACCAATATTTTATACAGACCTTGGCTTTTAACTCCAGGATTTTTAATTTTTGTATCAGTTTTGGCATTTAACCTAATAGGTGATACCATAAGAGATGTCTTAGATCCTAAAAGCAAAGTTCGATAACAAATATAAGGAGAAAGTTGAAGTATGAAACAGAAAATATTTAGCGTTGCAAATATCCTTTCAATAGGTCTAATCCTTTGTGGTATTTATATTTTCTTATTTATTCACCCTTTTATCTATTCTTACATAGGAATAATCGAACAAGGTAAAACTAATACCAGAAATATTAAATGGGATAAATTAGCCGTTCAATATTCTATATTTAAGCCCCAAAAGAAATTTACAATTAATTCTGCAATTCCAGGATTAATACTGAATAAAGAATATGATACCGCCATCAATTATTTTAAACAATTAGAAAACCTAGGACTTGCAAATGATAAAAATTACTATTTGGCATCATTTGCTTATGAACAAACAAAAGATTATGAAAACGCACTAAAATATGCAAAAAAATCTAATGATAAATTAAGAGAAACCAGAGTTTACATAAAAATGAAAGATTTTGATAATGCACAAAAACTTGTTGATGAATTATCAAAAGAAAAACCATTAAAACCAAGAATATACTTATATCAGGCTGAATTGTATATGGGACAAAACAAATGGAAAGAAGCAAATATTACTATAGATAAATTTTTAAAAATTAATCCAAAGAGTGTAGAAGCTTTACAAGACAAAGCCAGAATATCAAGAAAACTTGAAAACCTAAAAGCATACAGAAAATATATGAAAATAAGCAGACTAATTGAAATAAAACTAGGTAATAGAATAAATTAAAAAGGGAAAATAATGGACGCTATAATATATAAACTTACACATATCGTAAATCTAGAATACATAATAAGAATAGTCATTGCAGTAATATTCGGTTTCTGTATCGGGTTAGAAAGAGAATTAACAAACAAATATGCAGGATTAAGAACGCATATATTAGTTTGTTTAGGTGCATGCGTATTTACACTAATTTCAATCTATGGATTTCCAACCTTTGCACCTGGAGATAACGTAATTATAGATCAAGCAACAGGTGTAAGAGATACATCAAGAGTTGCAGCTCAAATTGTTACCGGTATTGGTTTTATCGGTGCAGGTACAGTTTTAAGAAACGGTCCAATCGTGTTAGGACTAACAACAGCAGCAACTTTGTGGATTGCAGCAAGTATAGGTATGGCATGTGGTGCAGGAATGTTTGATATTGCATTTGCAGGAACAGTTTTATCAATCCTTACACTTGTTTCTATTAGAGTTTTTGAAAGAAAAGTTTTACCAACAAGTACAAAAATTACAAGCAGAGTAAAAATTAATATCACTTGCAAAAATGAATACACTCAAAAAATTCAAAAATATATTATAGACAAATACCAATCAATCTCCGAAATATCTACAAAACAATTAAAAGTAGAAGAAAATAGTTCCAAAATAACCTGTACACTAGATATTATAAGCAGAAAACCAATTAAAGATTTATATAAAGCATTCAGTAATGTTCAAGGAATTGATACAATATCAATCCAAGAATGCCTAGATTAAGTAAAATAATCTGTTACAAAGAACTTTACAAAGGAATGTCTTTAAGCTAGGATAAAACAAGATTAAGGGAGATATAGAAAGTTGAAATATAAAAGAATATTACTAAAAATAAGCGGAGAAGCATTATTAGGCGACCAACAATTTGGTATTGACCAAACTCCGGTTAAGATGATTGCAAACGAAATAAAAAAAGCTACCGAAATGGGTGCAGAAGTAGCAGTTGTAGTAGGTGGCGGAAATATTTTTAGAGGAATGAAAAACAGTGCAAAACTTGGAATGGATCAAGCCTCTGGCGATTATGTAGGAATGCTTGCAACTGTAATGAATGCGATAGCATTGCAAAGTGCATTAACACAAATTGACGTTCCTTGTAGAGTACAATCTGCAATAGCCATGAATCAAATTGCAGAACCATATATTAGACACAGAGCAATCAGACACTTAGAAAAAGGTAGAGTAGTTATATTTGCAGCAGGAACAGGAAATCCATTTTTCACAACAGACACAGCAGCAGCTCTAAGAGCATCTGAAATTAATGCTCAAGCTATGCTTATGGCTAAAAATGGAGTAGACGGCGTTTATACAGATGATCCAAACACTAATCCTGAAGCTAAAAAACTTGATAATATTACTTACGATGACATTATTAAAAATGGACTAAAAGTAATGGATACATCAGCTTGTGCTTTATGCAAACAAAACAAAATTCCAATAGTTGTATTTGACTTTAAAAAAGAAGATGGAATAAAAGATATACTTAATGGTCAAAAATTGGGAACCTACATCAGTTAATAATAAATACGAAAGAGGTAAAAAATGACAGAATCTTTAGAAGAATTATTTTTATTCGGAGAAGAAAAAATGGAAAAAGCTATTGCTCAGTTGCAAAAAGAATTCAGTTCCATTCGTTCAGGCCGTGCTAATCCGGGTATATTAGATAAAGTTATTGTAGAATATTATGGAGCTCCAACTCCATTAAGACAAATGTCACAAGTTTCAGTACAAGATGGTACTACACTTGTTATTACCCCTTACGATAAATCTATTATGAAAGAAATTGAAAAAGCAATAATCAAAGCTGAAATCGGTATTACTCCAAACAGTGATGGTATTTGCATAAGATTAACATTCCCGCCTTTAACAGAAGAAAGAAGACGTGAAATTTCAAAAGATGTTAAAAAACTTGGGGAAGAAGCTAAAGTTGCTATCAGAAATATTAGAAGAGATATGACTGATCAACTTAAGAAAATTGAAAAAAATGAAAATCTTCCTGAAGATATGGTTAAAGACAACCAAGATAAAATTCAAAAATTAACAGATAAATATACTGCAAATATTGATAGTGCAGTAGCTGTTAAAGAAAAAGAGGTTATGACTGTATAATGATTGATTTAGGCTTGAATAAAAATGCAACCAGAATGTTAACAGGTTTCATTATGGGAACCATTGTTATGCTTTGTATTATATGGGGCGATTTTGCACTATTGTTATTACTGGCATTTATGCTGTTTGTCGGATCAAGAGAATATGTAAGAATGCTTAACCATAAAGGATTTTATCCAAGCCTTAAAGTCATTTATGTTACAGAAGCTATACTTGCTGCTGTAGTTTATTTTAAAAGATTTGACTTAGTTGCAATAACCCTAACAATATGTGCAATGGCTTCATTTATGTGGGTTTTATTTAGAGGTAGACAACCTTATATTGCAAATGTTGCAACAACCTTATTAGGTATGGTTTATTGCGGATGGTTTCCATTACACCTTATATTTTTAAGGGATTTATCTTGTGACAAGTATGATAGTGGCTTAGGTTTTGTCGTTTTAATGTTTATTACTATATTATTAACTGATGTTGGTTGCTATTATGTAGGTTCAAAATTTGGGAAACATAAACTTGCACCTGTAATAAGTCCTAACAAAACAATCGAAGGCTCTATTGGCGGAATGTTCTTTGCAATAATTGGAGCTATGGTTATTGGCTTATATATAGGTCTTGAATGGTATTTGGCATTAGCTGCGGGTATAATTTGTACAGTTTTTGCTCAAATTGGAGACTTGTGCGAATCATTGATTAAGCGTGATGCTGGGGTTAAGGATTCTGGAACAAGTTTACCTGGACACGGGGGATTTTTAGATAGAACAGATAGTTTTGTTTTAACTATTCCTATTATGTATTATTTTAGTAAATGTTTTGTTTTCCACACAGAATGGATGGGAACTTTAGCTAATTGGATAAAGGATTTACTATAAATGAAAGAAATTGCTGATATTTTTGGAATAGAAACATCATCAAGCGATTTATATAAAATAGCATTAACTCATTCATCTTTTACTATAGAAAATGATTTGCCATACAAACAATGCTACGAAAGACTAGAATTTTTGGGAGATGCTGTTTTAAAATTAGCAATATCAGATGTCCTATTTAAAATGTATCCTGATTCTAAAGAAGGCGATTTATCTAAAATTCGCGGAGTTGTTGTTTCTGATAATGTTTTAGCTGATGTTACCAAGAAAAACGGGTTACAAAAACTTATCATAATAGGGAAACACGAAGAAAAACAAGGTTGCAGAAAACTTAATTCAATATGTGCTTGTGCATTTGAAGCGGTACTTGGTGCGTATTATTTAGATGGAAAACTTGCAGAAATCATAGAATACATAAAGGAAAATTTTAAACCATACATTATTGATGTAGCGGAACATTTTGAAAAATTTAATGCAAAAGCCATTTTGCAAGAATATACTCAAGATAAAACAAAAACTACACCTATCTATAAAGTAATAGATGAAATTGGACCTGAGCATAAAAAAGAATTTGTAATAGAAGTAATATATAATGACGAAATTTTAGCAACAGAAAAAGGTTCAACAAAAAAAGAAGCTGAACAAAAATGTGCTTATGAAGCTTGCAAAAAATTGGGGATTATAAATTAATGCAACAAAAGATTTTTATATCACCATCAATATTATCAGCAAATTTTGCTAACTTAGAAAAAGACATAAAATTAGTAGAAGGAGCCGGTGCTGATTGGATACACGTAGATGTTATGGATGGACATTTTGTACCTAATATTACAATCGGAGTTCCTGTTGTAAAATCAATTCGTAAGGTTACAGATTTACCTTTAGATGTTCATTTAATGATTGAAAATCCTGAAAAATATATTGAACCTTTTGCTACATCCGGCGCTGATATATTAACATTTCACTATGAAGCAGTTGATGAAGATAATATTATCTCAATTATTGATAAAATACATTCTTTTGGCATAAAGGCAGGTCTTTCTATAAAACCTAAAACTGAACCTGAAAAGATTTTAAAATATCTAGATAAATTAGATTTATTACTTGTAATGACTGTAGAACCGGGGTTTGGCGGTCAAAAATTTATGCAAGACTGTGCTTTAAAAATAAAAACAATAAAAAATCATGCAAACGATAATTTAATTATTCAGGTATATGGCGGAATAAATAATACTACCGGAAAAATTTGCAAAGATTATGGAGCAACATCACTTGTTGCAGGAAATTACATTTATAAATCAGAAAATATTGAACAGGCTATCAAATCTCTACGCTGATTGAGCATTAATATCTTCACCTTTACGGATTTTAGCCTTCAAGATTTCATCAATACTTGCACTTGCGAGTGTAGAAGATTTTGTTCCATCATTTTGTGCTGTTTGGACAGACTTATCAGCTTCATTTTTATTTTCACCATTTTGATTTGAGCTATTATCAGCATTTTGCTCTTTTGGAGCTGCGCCTACACCTGTTCTTGCCTCAACCTGATTTTCATAACTTTTAGCCGCTGAAATATTATCCGTATTAGTTTCACTAGCCTGTGTTTGTACTTCAGAAGCAGATTCTGACCAAGAAACTGCATTTTCACCAGCTTTTACAGCTCGTCGACCTATTACTATATCTCTTAAATTAAAGAAACTATGCACTGTTGCCAACAAACTATTACCTATTTCAATAGTCTCAGCTCCAAAATCCTGAGCATTTAATATTGAATTAGTCTGACCATTAATTGTTGCTTGATAAACACTAAAATCAGACTCTGAAGATGCAATATTTGCTTGACCTTCAGTACCATATCTTTCTAATTGTTGTTGTAGTTTATTAATTTTTGCAAAAGAAGAAATATCACTGTCGCCATTATTAATCTTACTTACTTCTGATTTTAAATCATTTTGAGTAGACTCTGCATTTGATAATAAACTGTTCATATAATCTTCTAAACCTTGGAGCTCACTAACAGATTGTTCTTGGGCATCCGTCATTTGAACAATAGATTCTAATACAGCTCTTGTTGCACTTTTACTCTCATTAGTAAATATTTTTGCCTGATTTGATAAACTTACTCCGGCATTTTCCAATTCTTCTCTTTTAGCTTGTGCTGCTGTTTTTGGAGTATTATCAGAAACCTCACCTGTAGAAGATGTATCATCCCCTGAAGTTTCTGTATCTATAGGTGTAGCATTACTTGACGCCTGAGGAGCTGGCGCAATAGCTGCTTCGTAAGTTGTATCATCACTATCTCCTGCAGCTAAAGTACGCTGAAATTCCTGTGCCCATTGCAAATATTGAGATGGAACTTCAACTCCTTGATTTTCATATTCAATTATTTCTTTTGATGTAAGCTTTCGCCAATCTACTTGAGTCGGTGAAATTGCACCAATTCTTGAAACTTCCATAGTTCAACCTTGTTTATATGTTTTATAATGTATTACGGTATATTTACCAAAAACTTTAAAATTTTATAAAAATTTTAACAAATTGTTAAATCATTCCTCTAATCAATGGATAACTTTTTAAAAATACACGATATAATAAGAAAAAGAGGTTTATTATGAATTACGAAGATTTAATGAAAAATGCAATAGAAGTTTCTAAAAAAGCTTACACTCCATATTCAAAATTCAATGTTGGAGCTTGCGTATTAACAGAATCTGACAAAACATACTGCGGTTGCAATTTTGAAAATGCCAGTTTTGGATTAACAATTTGTGCCGAAAGAAACGCTATAGGTTCTGCTATCGCTGATGGAGAAAGAAAAATTAAAGCTATAGCAATTTATTCACCTAATCAAGATAATTGCACTCCTTGTGGAGCTTGTAGACAAGTTATCAGCGAATTTTGTGATGATAATACCGATATTATTGTAAAAATCGGAGATAATCTTAAAGTTTATAAAATTACAGAACTTCTTCCGGAAAGATTTACATTATAAATGTACATTTTTGAATTAATCGCACAAATTTTCAAAAAAAAGAAACAAATTATAAACACATTTGATCCACTCGATGAATCTTCAGAATTTCAAGAAGATGATACTAATGAGTGTGATCATTTGTTTTTACCCCTTGATAGCTCAAACACAATGTTTGCCTGTAAATATTGCGGGCTTGTAGTCCCAAAAGAAAAACTTAAAAATAAAAACATCTTTGAAAATAAATCATTTTAATTAACCATTAGTTGAATTCAAAATTTATAACAATAGATTATCCTTTTTAAAAAGGAGGATCTATTATGTCAAAAAATTTAGGTGAAGTTATAAATAAAATTATGGAAGAAAATTCAACAAAAAAAGTACTAATTCTTACCAATCACCTTCAAATTCTTGGAACAATTCACGACTACTACAACAACTGCGAAAATTGCCACGATTGCTTAATTGCCCTAAAAGATGTCAAAATTGCAAGAATTGATGACATTTGCAATTGCGGAAACAATTACGATGAATGCAGTTTACAATCTTACGCAAACTATAAGTGGTTTAATATAAGTGCTAGAGCTATTGTTGGCTTTAGTATACTGGGATAATTTTCTAATAAAAAAATATAGAGCCTACATTAACGTAGACTCTATATTTTTTATTATTTACAAATCTTACACTTTTCTTTTGCGAGCAGCTTCAGATTTATGTTTTCTTTTTACGCTTGGCTTTTCATATCTTTCACGTTTTTTAACTTCAGAAAGAATACCAGCTTTTTGGATTTTCTTTTTGAAACGTCTTAAAGCGCTTTCGATACTTTCGTTTTCGCCAACTTTAACTTCTGCCATTTATATTTTCACCACCTTTATAGCTTATTAACAATAGGGTTACAACTAATTATAATATAAAATACTTTAAAATACAAGTATATTATTTAATCAAACCTATTATCAAACCAATTAACTCTTACATAACTGACAGAAAACTTAACAAAAGAATTTATTTACCTCTGAAATAATCACAGATTAATCTTTCCTTCCGAGGAAGCAAATGTTTTATACGATTTATAATTGACTTATTTTGCAAATCTTCTAGCTGTTTTGTTAAAATAGCCTTTTCAATAAGAACTTTGTTGTATAAATCTGAACAAACCTCACTCTTATCAATATGTTCTTTTAATTTCGACAGTTGTAATTCTTTTTCTTTAATAGAAAAAATAAGATCTTGTTTCACGTTAATTAAACCTCTCATATATCACATTAAAAGAATAAACTGTCTTATCAAATTTAAAATCAACTTTTTAGGTGATTTTAAACTAAACAGGCAATAAATCATACTCATAACCGAGTTTTAAAGCTTCAATATTTTTAGGAATTAAATTTTTTCTATGAGGTGGAATTACGTTATTCAAAGCCTTTTCCAGAGTTTGAACAGACACCAATTTTGAAACTTTTGACAAAACACCTAATGCAAAAATATTAGACATTTTTATATTTCCAAGTTTTTCTTGAGCCAGCTGAGTAATCGGAACGAAAATATAATTTATATCATCACGAACCTTTTTAACCTTAGCCAAAGATGAATTTACTATAATTGAACCACCCTTTTTAACCCAAGATGTATACTTATCAAAAGAAGCTTGATTTAAGGCTATAATAAAATCTGCTTTAGATTTTTGTACCGAACTAACTTCTTCATCACTCATTACAACGCCACAATTAACAGTACCTCCACGCATTTCAGCGCCATAACTAGGGTACCAAGTAACATTTTTATTATCCAACATAAAGGCATTTGCTAAAACTTCACCTGCCAATAATACACCTTGTCCGCCAAATCCGGCAATCATAAAATCTTTTTCCATATTTTATCCTTAATTAAACTTCTTCTGTAATATCTTTAAATACACCTAATTTGAAAACAGGCATCATTTCTTTTCTAACTCTTTCGTGAGCTTGTTCAGGAGTCATTCTCCAGTTTGTAGGACAACTAGATAAAATTTCTACAAACCCAAAGCCTAAACCCTTTATTTGAACTTCAAATGCCTTTTTAATAGCCTGTTTTGCTTTTTTAATATTTGCTACCGTATCCAATGCAACTCTTGCACTATAAGCTGTACCATCATTTAGTGCAATATGTTCTGCAATTTTGATAGGATAACCATAATATTCAACATTACGACCGGTCGGAGAAGTTGTTGTAACTTGACCTAACAAAGTTGTTGGCCCTAACTGACCGCCTGTCATACCATAAGTTGTATTATTTATACAAATGGCAGATAAATTTTCACCTCTTAATGAACTGTGCATACTCTCGCCCCAGCCAATAGATGCGAAATCGCCATCACCTTGATATGTGAATACAAATTTATCAGGTTGCGCTCTTTTTACACCTGTTGCAACAGCCAAAGCTCTACCATGAGGTGATTCAATAGCATCAATATTTAAGAAATCATAAAGCCCAACTGAACAACCAATAGAAGTTGCAGTTATTGTCTTTTCCTTTAAATCTAATTCGTCAAGACATTCAGCTACCAACCTAACTGCAACACCATGGTCACAACCAGGACAAAATGAATATCTTACATCTTTTTTAAATACATCAGGAATTTTAAAAACTTGTGTTGCCATTATACACCACCCATTTGCTTTTCTATTTCTTCTACAAGATCCTCAACGTCAATCATTGAACCTACAGCTTTACCTTTAAACAATACAGGAACTTTTCCGTTTACTGCAAGTCTGACATCTCGAACCATTTGACCCATATTAATTTCTGTAACCAAAATTTTATCCACTCTATCTGCCAATTCAGATAATCTCTTACTTGGGAACGGATATAATGTTACAGGTCTAAATGCGCCGACTTTTAAACCTTTTTCTCTACAGATTTTTACTGCAGATTTTACATTACGATACATAGAACCAAATGCAGCAACAACAAAGGTTGCATCATCTGTCATATACTCTTCATACTCAACTTCATTTTGTTCTATTAATTCATATTTTTTAAACAAATTATCCAAAAATACGCATTGATCAGAAGCTAATGGAGCATAAGATCTTATAACTCTTCCATCTCTACCTTTTGCACCGGTCAAAGCCCAAGATGAAGTATCAATTTCAGGATACGGATATTCATAGAATTCTACCGGTTCCATCATCTGACCTAATAGTCCATCTGCCAAAATCATGGTTGGATTTCTATATTTAAAAGCTAAATAAAATGCCTTATAAGTTAAATCAATACATTCTTGAACATTAGATGGAGCAAGAACGATTAAATGATAATCACCATTACCTCCACCAATAGTTGCTTGATTATAATCACCTTGAGAAGGATAAATATTGCCCAAACCAGGACCGCCTCTCATTACACTCACCAAAACAACAGGTAATTGATCTGATGTTGCATAAGATAAAGCCTCTTGCATAAGTGAAATTGCACAAGATGCAGAAGAAGACATAGCCTTAACGCCAGTAGAAACAGCACCAATAACCATGTTTATGGCAGCTAATTCACTTTCTGCAGATACATAAGCTCTTCCCAACTCTTGCATCTTTCCACTCATAAACTCCCCAATTTCACTTTGAGGAGTAATAGGATAACCAAAATAACATTGACAACCTGCTAAAACAGCTGCATTTGCTATTGCATAGTTACCTTTCATTAAAACTTTTGTACCAGTAAGACATTCTACTACCATCTACACTATCCTCTATATACTTCTGTTATCGCTAAATCAGGACATCTTGTTGCACACATTGCACATCCCAAACATTCATGCTTCGGATCACAAAATTCTACAACTCTTGCACCTAAATTATTTGTTTTTTCACTTATCTTTATTAAATTTTTAGGACACTCTTTTACACATAAATAACAAGCTTTACACTTTGTTTGATCTATTACTATGTTACTCATTCTATCCCTCTTTCAAATCTACCTTACCATATTCTATCACTAATACTAAAAATTAAGTACTTAATCTTAACATTTGTAATAAATAAATGAAATTAAATTTACTAATAATTCTAAGCCTGCTAATATTATATTATTAAGTAGGGATATTTTGTAAGGACAAAGGAATGGCTCAAGAGTTAGAAAAAATCGTTGATTTATTAAGGGAGACAAGTGGGGCTAATATCAATAATACAAAGAGTTTTAACAAATTATTAGCTGAAATAAAAAATAAGATAGAATCAGGTAAAAATGATAAAGTTTCTATCAACTTAATAAAATCATATTTGTTAGAGTTAACAGTTGGAATAAAGGGAAAATACACTCTAACACTTGATAAATACACTCAAATTGAAAACACTTTACAAATACTTTTTGAAGATCAATCCGGGCATGGAAAAGAAATTTCAAAATTGTATAACAGTTTTGTTGAATGTATGGAAAACCTACGCATACAGTCTTCTGAAAAAATTAATACCCTAAATAGTATTGAGCAAGATTTAAATAACAAAAGTATAGACAAACAAGCATCTATTATTAAAATAATAGATTCTTTGAAATCAATTAATTTTAATTATGATGAAATCCTTGACAATATAAATAAAAGTTTTGAGCCAATAATAAAAAAATTTATAAAACCTGGTAGAGCAAAAATTATCCTACCAAACAATGAACAAGTTGAAGCCATTTACAATACCTTTAAAGAGATTTCAAACGAAATTAAGAATTCTGGCACTGATGAAAAAACTTTATCTAAAATTTTATCAGATCTAGAAACAAGCGAAAATTTGAAAACAACTCAAGGAATTTTAGATACAATTATCTTCAAATCAGAAGAAACAATTGCAAAAATAAAAAATATTGCAAAGGGACAGAATAACAATAATACAAACGATTCTTCCGAAGATAAATCTATACAAGATTATAATAATATTTCAAACACCTCAGAAGATCTAGTTAATCAAACTAATGAGGTTAAAAAAGCTCTTGCTGATATAACTAAAAATATTGATAATAATCCTGATACTAAGGATTTGGAAATTGCATTACAAAATATAGCCGTCAATTTAAATAATTTATCTACAAATATTACAAATACACAATCTCATAATTATGCTGATCTTGATAAAAAAATTGAAACGTTAACAAATGAACTTATCACAGTCAAAAATATTATTACAGATCTAAATGAAGTTGTGACAAACCAAATTAACAAGTCCGTAGATAAAGTTACATCAGAAAAAAATGTTTCTGAACTAAAAGACCACATTGCAGAAGTTTTGTCAAAAATGCCTTTAAAAGAAGATATTGAAAATCTATTAAAAAACTATGAAGACACTCTGACAAATATCGAAACTAAAACAAATGAAATTTCTGAAAAAATAGAAAATCTTCCAACTCAAGAAACAATCAATGCGCTTTCTTCTAATAAAGATGAAATCGAAAATATGATTGATAATTTAAATTTTGATGAAGAATTTGATAATTTATATAAAAAGACAGATTCTCTACAAAATTGGCTTGAGGAATCTAATATTAAAGAAAATACAGATAATATCCTTTCTAAATTAGACGAAAAACCAAACAATGATGAAGTTGAAAAGATTTTATCAGCTTCTGAAAAAATTCTTGAAAAACTTGAAGAATTTTCAGAAAAAACAAATAAATCCGAAACAGAAGAAACCTCTTCAGATATTTGTGGAATTATTGATGAACTTAAAAATGAGTTTATTAATACTACAGGCATGCACAATTCTGCAGTAATAGAACAATTGTCAGAATTAGAAAATTCTGTAGAAAGCATTGTGTCAGCTGAAGAATTCAATAAATTTGTAGAAGATTTAAAAACTTTTATAGAAAAAATCAATACCGAAAATATTGAAATTAGTGAAAATCTCGACGAAATTTCAAGCAACCAACATGCAATTATTGAAAGACTTAACCTGCTTGATGCGGATGCATTTAAAAATATTATTGACGAGAATACTCAAAAATTAGACACAAAAATTACCACACTTTCTGAATATGTTTCAGGAGTGCTAAAATTCGATAATGAAGAATTTAAAAAATCAATTGCAGACATTAAAGAAGTTCTTGAAAATAAAAAATCAAATTTCGATGAAATAGAACAGACAAATAATGAAACTATCCAATCAATAAATACGTATTTAAAAGATATAAAAAATATCCTTGACACTTCTGATAAAGGCATAAGCCCAGATACTCAAGAAAGAATTTCAAAACTTGAAGATTCACTTGCTCAATATCAAAGTGCTAATCAAAATTCTATTAGCCAAATTATTGAAAAAATTGAAGAATACCAAAACACATTTAATGGCAAAACTTCATCTGGAGAACTTCAAGACTGCATATCTGAATTATCAGAAATCAAAAATCAAATTATCCAAATCGGCAACTCATTTGGGAATTCAAATGCTGACGATAATTCAAATGATGATAATACATCTTCATTTATTGCCGACAAACTTACAGAAATTAGTAATAACTTAACAGAATTAACTTCTGATGTAGAAAATAAACTCAATGAAGGGTTTACTTATAGTGCAGAATTAATTGAAGAAAAAACTGCAACTTTACTTGATTTTATTCAAGAATTGAGACATTCAAATACTCAAAATCCTGAATTATATGAAAAATTAACAGTTGCAGACAGTAAATTACTTGATTCTAAACAAGAATTGGAATTGATAAATACTGATATTATCAATAATTTAAACGAGAAAACAGATCAACTTATTGTAGATCTAGCTCCAATAAAAGAAATGATAGCTTCACTAAATTCTAATAAGGAAGCTGAAACCAGTCAGATTGTAAAAGAAAATCTTGAAGAACTACATGACACTGTAAAAGACGATATTACAGAATACACAAAATATTCAAAAAGTACCTTTGATAAAATCGAAGGTACATATCAACAAATAAAATCCGACTTATCTGAAACAGAAAACAACTTAAGAGATTTTATTCTTGGAGATATAGATTCTGTCATAATCAAAGTAGATAACATGAAAGCATATCTGGAAGATAACCTTGCCAAAATAGTTCCTCCTGATGCTCAAAATATGGCAGAATTTAAAACTTTTGTCGAACAAATTAACACTTTTAAAGAAGATCAGAAAAAAATCATAACTGATGCTGCCGAAGATGTTAAAACAACACTTGGCGAAAAAATGACAGACCAGCACGAAGAAATTAAATCAATGCTTACTGTTGCAATTAACAATGAAGAAATTGTAAATGCTATTGATAATTTAAAAAAGTGCTTCAAAGTAAAAATTAAAGAACTTATAAGACTTCAAAAAGAAAATGTAAATTCTAATCAAGAAAACGATATTGAAGAATTTAAAACAAATCAATACGAACAAGCTTTTGAAGAGTCTAAAAATGCAAAAATTATAGAAGAAATTAAAGCCGATTTTGATAGATTTTCAGATTTAATAAAAGATTTATCAGATGACAATTCTCAAATCGAAGAAGTTCTAGGGTTGATTAAAGCTAAAATGGAAACCCTATCTATAGCTAAAGCTGCACCGGAAATTGTAGAAGCTGATGATGACAATGAAAATTCCGATGACGATTCAAATGAAAAAGAAATTTT
>CASEYP010000015.1 GCA_949292185.1 uncultured bacterium | reverse complement strand
GTCGTGATGAAGATTTTGCTCAATGGTATACAGATGTCTGCAAAAAAGCAGAATTAATGGATTATAGTAACGTTAAAGGATTTATTATTTATCGTCCTTATGGTTATGCAATTTGGGAACAAATACAAAAGTATCTAGATGATGAATTTAAGAAAACCGGGCATGAAAATATTTATATGCCTCTTGTTATTTCTCAATCATTATTTCAAAAAGAAAAGGATCATATTGCTGGATTTGCCCCTGAAACTTTAGTTGCTACAATTGGTGGAGGGCAAGAGATTCAAGATCCTTTAATTATTAGACCAACAAGTGAATGTGTATTTTGCGAACATTATTCACACATTATTAAGAGTTATAGAGATTTACCAAAGCTTTATAATCAATGGTGTTCTGTTGTTAGATGGGAAAAAACTACTAGACCATTTTTAAGAGGTGCGGAATTTTTATGGCAAGAAGGTCATACAATGCATGCTAGTGAACACGAAGCTAGACAAGAAACACTTAGAATGCTTGAAATTTATGATAAACTTGGTCGTGATTTATTAGCTATACCTTTTGTTAAAGGACGTAAAACAGAAAAAGAAAAATTTGCAGGCGCATTAGAGACTTATTCAATTGAGGCCTTAATGCATGATGGCAAAGCCTTACAAAGCGGGACATCTCATTATTTTGGTGATGGTTTTGCTAAAGCTTTTGGAATTCAATATTTAGATAAAGACGGAAAGATAAAGACTCCATTTCAAACAAGTTGGGGTGTTTCAACTCGTTTAATTGGTGCTTTAATTATGGTTCATGGTGATGATAATGGGCTTGTTTTACCTCCGTTTGTTGCTCCAATTCAAGTTGTAATAGTTCCAATTAAGATGAATGAACCAGGAGTTATTGCTAAATGTAAAGAAGTTAAAGAAACTTTAGAAAATGCTGGCATTAGAGTTAAACTCGATGCAAGTGATAAGACTCCAGGTTGGAAATTTGCTGAATACGAAATGAAAGGCGTCCCATTGAGACTTGAAATTGGTCCTAAAGATCTTGAACAAAATTCATGTATGATTCATAAAAGAAATGATGGAACAAAAACAAGATATTCTTTGGACAACATTATTGAAACAGTTCAAGGATTATTTAATAAAGTCCATAGTGAAATGTATAATGCAGCGTTACACAATCTTTTAGAGAATATTAAAGAAGTTCATACTTATGATGAGCTTAAAGAAGTAGTTGCAAAAGGTGGCTACGCTAAGATGATGTGGTGTGGTAACCAAGATTGCGAAAACAAGATTAAAGAAGATACTAATGCAACTGCTCGTTGTATGCCTTTTGACCAAGTTGCATTCGACGAAGTTTGCCCTGTTTGTGGTAAAAAAGCAAAATACGTCGTCTATTTTGCAAAAGCTTATTAATTTTAGTTATAACTAACCATACAATTTATATAAAATCAATTGTATGAGTTTTTTAGAAAGTTTGGTTTTATCAATTACTATGGCTGCTGATGCAATGTGTGCAGGAGCTAGTGATGGAATCAAAGAACATAAAATTAGGATTTCAAAGTGCGTTATAATCGCACTTTGTTTTGGTTTTGCCCAAT
>CASEYP010000014.1 GCA_949292185.1 uncultured bacterium | reverse complement strand
AATGGCGATAGAAAAATAATCAAACAATTAACTCAAGCACAAAAAACCGCATTAGGAGCAAAACCACAAAATACAACAAGAACAACTTCTACAGGTATATTAAAAGAATTATAAGACTTACACTATCATACTTGTTTTATTAAAAAACTCGGATTATTTTAAATAATCCGAGCTTTCTTTTAGTTTAACTAAATTTTTTCAATTAAGCATTAGCTGATAATTTCTTAACAGCAAGAGTTAATCTTGATTTTTTTCTAGCTGCAGTATTTTTATGTAAAATACCTTTTACAACAGCTTTATCACATAATTGATAAACTTTTGAAACTGCTGAATTTAAAGCTTCTTTATCTTCACCAGATGCTAATTCTAATGCTCTTTTAACAGCTGTTTTGATAGAAGATTTAAAAGCTACGTTTCTTTGTCTGTTTGCTTCAGCTATAAGTACTCTTTTTTTAGCAGATTTAATATTTGCCATAATTGAATTTACCTTTCCTTTTAACTTTGTGCAATTAATGACTTTGCACGTACTCGTTGAGGATGTGAGTAACTTTATTAATACCAAATAAAAATAATTTTGCAACTAAATTTCAATTAAATTCAATGTTTTTTAAGTTTTATTGCTAAAATGTTTGCATATTAGTATGTTTATAATAAAATATAATCGGTTACACCAGTCCGATAGGTTTTGCCCTAGTCTAAAGCTTTGTAAATAGTCTTCAGATGGGACGGTATAGCCCGTAGTACAATACATAAAAGATAAGGAGAAAAACGATGCCAACAGCATCTATGATTGAACTTTTAGAAGCAGGTGTACATTTCGGTCACCAAACTCAAAGATGGAACCCTAAAATGAAACCATATATTTATGGTGCTAGAAACGGGATTTACGTTATCGATTTAAGAAAAACAACTGATTTGTTAGATGAAGCTTACAATTTAGTAAGAGATTACGCAGCAAAAGGAAAAAATGTTCTTTTTGTTGGTACAAAAAAACAAGCTGCTGAAGTTGTAGCTGAAGAAGCTGTACGTTCAGGTGCTTATTATATCAACAGAAGATGGTTAGGCGGTATGCTTACCAACTTCGAAACTATCAGAGGCAGAGTTAACAAATTAAAAGAATTAGAAGAATTTGTTAATAACGGTTATGTTGATAAGCTTCCTAAAAAAGAAGTTGCTCAAATAAACAGACAAATTGCAAAATTATCTAAAACTTTAGGCGGTATCAAAGATATGAGAGGATTACCTGACGTAATCTTTATCGTTGACCAAGCTAAAGAAGAAATTGCTATTAAAGAAGCTAATAAATTAGGTATTCCTGTAATTTGTTTAGCTGATACAAACGCTAACCCAGATGGTATTAACTATATCATTCCTGGTAACGACGATGCTATCAGATCTATCAAATTAATCACTTCAAAATTAGCTGATGCAGTTATTGAAGGAAAACAATTAAGAGAAAACAAAGCTAATGAAACTAAGAAAATCGAAAAAATTACAGCAGCAGATGCTGGAGTTTCAGAAGCAGCAGAAGAAAAAGCAGAATAATAATTTAGTTTTGTGATAAGAAAAGGTGAATTGTAAAAGATTAGTACAGCTATGAATAGTTAGAACTAGTGTTTATGACTCACCTTTTCAAATATCACGTAAGAAGATAAAGGAGAACAAATGAATATTACAGCTCAAATGGTAAAAGAACTTCGTGATAAAACTGGTGCTGGTATGATGGATGCTAAAAAAGCATTAGTTGAAGTTGATGGCGATATGGAAAAAGCAGCTGAAGTTTTACGTCAAAAAGGTATTGCTTCTGCTGATAAGAAAATGGGCAGAATTGCAGCTGAAGGTAGAGTTGAATCTTTCATCGATGCTAACGGTGGTGCAATGATCGAAGTTAACTGTGAAACAGACTTCGTTGCTAGAAATGATGAATTCAAAACTTTAGCTAAAGGTTTAGCTGAAAATGTTGAAGTATTAAAACCTGCAGATGTAGACGCTTTATTAGCTTCAAAATGTGCTAAATGTGATAAAGTTATCGAAGATGCATTAAAAGAAAAAATCGCATCTATCGGTGAAAAAATTACAGTAAGAAGATTTGTAAGATATGAAGGTAATGTAGCATCATATATCCACAATGGAAAAATTGGTGTTTTATTACAAACAGATAATAAAGATGAAGAATTGATGAATGATCTTTGCTTACATATCGCATCAAGCGCTCCAGAATTCATTTCAAGAGCAGAAATTCCTCAATCTGTAATTGACCATGAAACTGAAGTTGAAATGGGTAAAGAAGATTTATTGAAAAAACCTGAAAATATCAGAGCTAAAATTGTTGAAGGTCGTGTAAATAAATTAATGGCTGAAAAATGCTTATTAGAACAACCATTTGTTAAAGATCCTAACCAAACAATTGCTCAATTGATTGAAGGTAAATTGACAGTTAAAGCTTTCACAAGATATGAATTAGGTGAAGGTCTTGAAAAACGTCAAGATAACTTTGCTGAAGAAGTTATGAACCAAATCAAAGGTTAATTTTCAGTAAACATATTTAGTGTAAAAAGTAAGGCGCCAGCAAATTTATTTGCTGGCGCCTTCTTCTTTGTAAAACTTTTCTTTAATTTTAAGATTTATTTTTTAGAATATGTAATTAAAATATCCGGGTCAAATGTTTTTACAGATTCAAATTTTAGATTAGTGCAGTTTGAGATTTTATCGATATTAAGACCGTAGAAACATGATTTCCCATTATTATCTCCAAGAATTTTAGGAGCAATAAAGTGATAGAATTTATCAATATATGGTAGAAAGCTAGAGTTTATTTCTCCTCCTGCTTCTATGAATACACTCATTATTTTCAATTCGTATAAAGAATTTAGGATATATTTAATATCGAGTTTATTATTTTTTACAGGAGTTGGGATAAAGTTTATATTTTCAATATTTGGAGAATTTAGTTTTTCGTCATAGAAAACATAAATTTCACCTTGTTTGTAGATTGTAGCATTCTGAAAATCTGTTTTTAATTTTCTATCTAAAATTATTTTCTTTTTATGTTCCATGGTAGGATTATCTGCTAATACTGTAGATGATGAAGTTAGGATTGCATCATAGAAAGTTCGTAGTTTTCTAGCTTCTAGTCTTGCTAAATCTGATGTAATCCATTTTGAATCACCTGTGTAGGTTGCAATTTTCCCATCTATTGTAGTTGCCGTTTTTAGGGCTATAAAGGTTTTGTGTTCTGTTTGGTTTTTGATAAAAATTTCATTCAGTTTGCGACATTCATCTTCTAGTACTGGACCAACAACTTCAATTCCTGCATCTTTCAGTTTTTTTAAACCATTACCTGCAACAATTGGATTTACGTCTTGCATACCGTAAACAACTTTTTTTACACCTTTTTCAATAATTAAATCCGCACAAGGTGGAGTTTTTCCATAATGAGAGCAGGGCTCAAGATTTACGATTAGCGTGCAGTCTTTAGCATTATCAAGTTTTAGTAGTGCATCTCTTTCAGCATGGTTTTGACCGCATTTTTTGTGGTAGCCTGTAGAAATAATTTCACCTTGCGGGTTTAAAATTACACAACCAACCATAGGGTTAGGTGAAGTTTGACCTTGCGCTTGTTTTGCTAATTCTATACATTTATGCATTAGTGTAATATATTGTTTCATATTTGTATTTTATAATAAATTATGATAAATTAAAATAGTTGAAAATAGTGAAAAGAAGGGGAGTAAATATGGTAGATTTAAAATATATTGGCCATAGCGCATTTGAAATCAGAAAAGATGATAAGGCCGTATTGGTTGATCCGTTAGTTTCAGTAAATGAAAAGTATAACTGGCACGAAGCACCTATTGTTGATATTTTGTTAACACATGCACATGGTGATCATTTGGGTCAAGCTATTGAAATTGCAAAAGAAAAAGATGCTACAATTACTGCAGTGGCTGAACTTGCAGGGTATTGTAAAGAGCAAGGTGCAAAAGTTAAATCTATTAATTTAGGCGGATGGTTGAATTATTCTTGGGGTAGAGCCGTTTATTTACCTGCATATCATTCAAGTTCATTACCTGATGGCAGATATGGCGGTTGTGCTGCAAGCATTTTATTTGATGTTGATGGTGTTAGAATCTATCATGCAGGTGATACTTGTTTAACTTCAGAGATGAAGACAGTTCGAGAGTTATATTCACCACAAATCGCATTACTTCCTATTGGCGGAAATTATACAATGGATGTTGAACATGCAGCATTAGCTGCTAAATGGTTAGGAGTAAGAACAGTTATTCCTATGCATTATGGAACATTCCCTGAAATTACTGCTGATTTAGAAAAATTTGCAAAGCTTATTGCATTTAGTAACACAGCTTGTCAAATTTTAAATCCTGAAGAAATTAAATAGTTAAATTTATAAAAATAGAGGCATTATGAAAGTTTTATTTGTAATAGACAGATTAGAGTTAAAGTATTTTGAATTTAATGATTTAGTAACAAACTTTTGGATGATAAAAAGTCTTTTAGAACGAGGTCATCAGGTTTGTATAACTACGATCGATATGCTTAAGCTCAAATCGTCTATTGCATATGCCGATTGCTATGACACTTACGTAAAAAATAATGATATCTTTTATGATAAGGATTCTTTTCACGAATCTAAAATTGAAGATTTTAAGTTAGTATTATTTAGACCGGATCCTCCTGTTGATTTGGAATATATTAGTGCTACTTATATATTTGATTTTGTTGATAGAGCTAAAACTTTTGTAATGAACGATACAACTGCAATTAGAAATTTTAATGAAAAATTGCATGCCCTATATTTTAAAGAATTTATGCCAAAGAATATTGTAACTTCATCAAAACAAGATATTTTACAATTTTTAGATGAAAATGAAGAAATTATTTTGAAACCGCTAAATCAATGCTTTGGTGGTGGAGTTATGTATTTGAAAAAAGGTGATAAAAATACTGCTGTTATTATAAATTCTATGACTGATGGCGGTAAGAAATTAATAATGGTTCAAAAGTATATTAGTAAAGCTATTTATGGAGATAAGAGGGTTCTAATTTTAGGGGATGATGTTTTAGAATATTGTGTCCAAAAAGTTGCTAGTGCTAATGATTTTAAATTCTGTGAACATAATGATAAGAATATTAAAAAAGCTGTGTTATCAGATATTGAGTATGAAAACTTTAAACAAGTGGCTAAAAAGTTAAATTCAATGGGCTTATATATGGCAGGGTTAGACGTTATTGACGGTCAAATTATAGAAGTAAATATTACAAGTCCTTGCTACTTTATAAGAGAAATTAATGCTCATTTTGGCTGCAATTTAGAAAATACGGTTGCAGATTATATTGTGAATAAAACTTCTGAATATTTTGATAATATTAATAGCAAACTTTTGTCTGTTTAGGCTTTAAAAAAGTATGCTTAATGGTTTAAATTCTAATATTTACATTTATCCAGGCTATAATAATTACGCTTATAACTCTTGTCCTAGAACAGCAAGTAAAAATGTAGCGTTTACTGGGCGGGATTTTTTAACTTTGCCAAAAGATCAAATTTATGAAAAAATAGAAAAATCTATTAATGATAAAAATTTATTAGGAGAAGGAAAAGAGGCAAAAGTTTATCGTATTGAAGATACTAATTATTGTGTTAGGTTATGCGATAATGAACATATTAGTCGTAGGGCAATTTTAAATTTTAGCCTATCAGAAGAGGATAAAATAAATCATGTTGTCGCGCATATTGGTAATTCTTCGTCTATTATTAAATACTTTTATGGGATTGATGCATTTGCACCTGATATTAAACCTATCAAACAACAAAAACTTAAGAGTTTGATAAAAGCTGTTCCAATAGAATCTTTTCAAAAATTACTAGCTCAAATTGCCCACGCAAAAGAAAAAGATATGATTTTTGATTGTTGTGGAGCAAATGTTATTATAAATCCGAAGACTAAAGATATAACAGCTATTGATTTTTATAAAAATTCTCCTTATGAACCCGAAGTAGTCAGACCATTGAGCTCAATTTATTCAGCTTTAACGACGGTTATTGATGATGCCGATTATAAACGTAGTTGTGCTAATAAAATTTTGAATGCCGGAATAAAAGAAATTTCAAAACCTTCAGACTTATGTCTACCTGTTTGGGAATTTGATTTTTCAAATTTGTTATATAAATTAAAACAAGATTCTTTAATAGAAAATAATACTTACTATACCCTTATGAGAAATATTTTTACGGATATTCAAAGATTAAAAGGGCAAGAACTACGTGGACAAGATGTTTCCATTCAATTAAATGGAAAATTAAAAGTTATAAAATCTCTTATAAATCAATTATTTTAATTAGGCTCTAGAGAATACTTCAACATCAATATCATCAAATGTATTAGTGTTAAAATATGCACAAGATGCAACCATAGAAGCATTATCAGTACAATACTTCATCGCAGGCGCATTAACTCTATATCCGTCTTTTTCTAAATTGAAAACTTTTTTACGAATTTCTGAATTAGCAGCAACACCACCGGCAATTACAACTTGTTTGTATCCTCTTTCTTCTACTGCTTTTTTCAATTTTTTAACAAGCGTGCTTGAAACACATTCTTGAAAACTTGCACAAATATCATTAACAGGTAACTCTTTGCCGTCAAATGATTTAACAAGTCTAAGGACTGCTGTTTTTAATCCGCTGAAACTAAAATTATATCCATCAACTTTGCCTTCAGGAAGTTCAAATGCGTGAGGATTACCTTCTTGAGCTAACTTATCAAGTCTAGGACCTCCAGGGTAAGGCAATCCAATTAATCTTGCAACTTTATCATAAGCTTCACCAACAGCATCATCAATGGTTTCACCTAATATAGTTTGTTTTGAATAAGATTCAACATCAATAATTTGAGTATGTCCGCCACTTACTAAAAGAGCAATAAATGGAGGTTTCAAATCTGTATCAATATAATTAGCACATAAGTGTGCATTTAAGTGATTTACGCCAATAAAAGGTTTGTCATGGACAAGAGCCAATGTTTTTGTAGCGTTAAGACCAACAAGCAAGCAACCTACAAGACCAGGGCCAACTGTTCCTGCAAAGGCTGTTATCTGTTCAGGTTTTAATCCTGATTGATCAAATGCTTCTTGAACAACGATATTTATAGAATCTAAATGTTCCCTTGCCGCAATTTCAGGAATAACCCCTCCGAATTTTTCGTGTGTCTTAATTTGAGAAGCTACAATATTTGCAATAACTTCTCTTCCGTTTTTTACAATGGCACAAGCCGTTTCATCACAACTTGATTCAATTGCCATAATATAATTGTCATACCCGCTATCTGGGCCAACTAATACTTTTTTCCCGCTAAATAATGTTTCTCTTTCCATATCCTAATGATACTACAAAGTCTGAAATATTACTAATCAAAATAAAAAATACTATACGAAATAATTGTTAAGTTTTGTAAATATATTAAACTGATATAGCAATTATATACTTTAAAAATACTTTATTAATATGTAAGCGATAAGCAAACAATAAATCAGATTAAATAAACACGAGACATAAATTATACACTACCTACTACACACTAACCTTCTACACACGAGGAATTGAAAAAGATTCCAAACTCTTTCCAAAAGAAAGGGTTTTTTTTTGCGTAAAAATAAGAACGAAGGCGGCAGCGAAATTTTCGCTGCCGCCTTCCCTACAACTTATAAAATTTAAGCTAGTTCGTTTAATTTTGGTAAAGTATCAATGTCTCCAAATCTTTGAATATTGATTGTTTTACCATCTTTATTTATTTCAAATGATTGATGAAAACCATTTATATTACTTCCATCAGGTTTTGTCCAACCAAAGCTTGATGTTTCAAATTCATTTTCTATAGTTTGTATGCCATCTGCATCATTTTGAATATTTCTAGTTAAATAGAATTCTTCACCGTTTGGTCTTGTTTGCGATTTTGTTATTTCAACGCTATCTCCGTCTTTACTTCTTGTTATAGCAATTCTTTTTGTTGCTCCGGTTTTATCTCTTTCGCCTTTGCTTACAGTTCTATAATTTTCTTCAAAACCATAATCTGTTATATCTGAGAAAATGTTACTAACACCTTTTTTAACATCTTCAACTTCTACAGAATATCCTTTAAGGCTACCTGTATGTTGTTTGATTCTAATTTTTTGTGCAATGTCTCCATCCTTAATTGATGTAATTTCTCTAATTCCATTTTCAACTTTTTGGAAAATTTTTGAGCCACCAGGTGTTGTTCCTGTTAATTTTCCGATGTTTAATTGCATAAGTATTACCTTCTTTCTTATTTTATATAATTAAACTTTGCTTTCTATAATGTTAGTGAATAAATTTTATTGATATATTTTTTTACTTATTTTACAAATCTTAATTATTTCTTAATTATTTAATCGAAAGCTATTTAATACTTGTTTTTCAGCCATTATGTTTTGAATATATCCACTTGATTAGTTTTTTTGTTGATGATAATATTCCACATGTTATAGTAGTAAATGTTACACATAAGAAGGAGTAAAATTTATGGTAAATGTAGCAATTAACGGTTTTGGTAGAATCGGCCGTAACACTTTGAGAGCCGCTATCAGAGAAGGTATTTTTGACAAAATTAATTATGTAGCTATCAACGATCCTGGTTTAAAACCAGCTGATGCTGCTAGAATCTTCAAATATGATTCAGTTATGGGTAGATTTAATGGTACTGTAGAAGCTTATGATGAAGGTATCATTATCAATGGTAAGAAAATTAAATTCTTCGCAGAAAAAGATCCTGCACAATTACCATGGAAAGAATTAAATGTAGACGTAGTTGTTGAATCAACTGGTTTCTTTACAGATGCTACAAAAGCTCATGCTCACATCGATGCTGGTGCTAAAAAAGTTATTATTTCTGCTCCAGCTACTAACGAAGATAAAACTATCGTTTTAGGTGTTAACGATAAAGAATACGATCCAGCTAAACACAATGTAATTTCAATGGCTTCTTGTACAACTAACTGCTTAGCTCCAGTTGCTAAAGTTATTGATGAAAAATTTGGTATCGTTAAAGGTTTAATGACAACAGTTCACTCATATACTGGTGACCAAAGAATCCTAGATGCTGGACACAAAGATCCACGTCGTGCTAGAGCTGGTGCTTTAAACATCGTACCTACAAAAACAGGTGCTGCTAAAGCTGTTGCTCTTGTATTACCTCAATTAAAAGGTAAATTGGATGGTTTCGCTATGAGAGTTCCTACTCCAGATGTATCTTTAGTTGATGTTGTATTTGAACTTTCTAAAGACGTTACAGTTGAAGAAGTTAACGCTGCATTAAAAGAAGGCGCTGATGGACACATTCTTTGCTACACTGAAGAACCATTAGTATCTTCTGATTATGTTGGTACTTCTCAATCATCTACAGTTGATGCTCTATTAACTCGTGTAATGGGCGGAAACCAAGTTAAAATTATTTCTTGGTATGATAACGAAATGGGTTATTCAACAAGACTTGCTGAAACTACTTATATGGTTGCTTCTAAGTTATAATTTTAAGATAACTAATATTGAAGAGGGAAAATCTAAGAAATGGATTTTCCCTCTTTTTTGTGTATAAATTAATTTGTTAGCAAATTTTTTTTCAGAGGTTTTGTATTTGCAGGAGGTATTTATGATAATAAATAACAATTGCACAACTCAAACTCAGAAACCAGCATTCACTGCGGCTTTTAAAACAGATATGCCTGTTAAAAATTTGAAAAGACTTGCAAATATTCAAGATTTATTTGCTAAAAAAACTCAGCATTATGCTAATGATACTTTAACTTTAACAAAAAGTATGGATCCATCTTTTGATGAGATGCCTGTTGTTACAACAACAATAAACGAAATGCAATATGAAGATTATAAATATGCACATTTATTTGAACCGTTAGACAATATGATGGAAAGAATGACAGATAATCAAATTGTTAAAACTTTAATTAATTATTTTAAAATGTTGAAAAAACGTGAAGCTTTTGATGTTTGCGTAAATAATGCTAATAAAACAATTGAACATTTGGAATTTACGAAGGCAAAAAACGAAAGTGTTGCAGAAAATTGTTTTGAAGCCGGTAAAACTGTTATGGGCAACAGATATAAAGTTTTAGCGCAAAATGCTCAGAAAAAACTTGAATCAGTAAAACTGCAACAAGAAAATGACAAAGCTAAGATTGTTAAAGAAATGCAAAAAATTGCTGATAATGAACCTTCACTAAATTTCGTACCTGAAATTTATTCATCTCCAGATTTTTCATAGAAAATGTTATGAAAAACTTATTTTACTACTTTGTTTAAACCGTGAGGTTTATCAACATTTCTATGCATTTTTAGTGCAGTTTCAAGTGCTAATAATTGGATAATTACAGCTATACAAAATGTTTTTACAATTGGTTTATCGCAGTCAGTATTTATATTATAAGTAGATTTTACTTGATTAGTTCTATTACCAATAATAAATATAGGTGGATTGTAATTTTCTTTAATCGTATTAAGATTTTTTATTGCTGTATAGGTCAAATTATCATTCAAAACATAAATAAGTAATGAATGTTTATTATTTAAAACGGCAACATGTCCGTGCATAAATTCTCCCAGTATAGAAGATGTTGTTTGAATATAAGAGGTTTCCTTAATTTTTAAGGAAGCTTCTTTTGCAAGGGCATAAGATTGACCGTCTGCTGTAACAACAATATTTTTGTATTTTGAAAGAAATCTTGCCATTTGTTTTATTTTTGGTTGTAGTTCATAAGTTTGTTTTATAAAAGACGGTATTGATTTTAAATCAAGCAGATAGTCATATATTTCAATACCTTTATCTTGCGCAAATTTTAGCACTAACAGGGTGGAGCATAAAAGTTGAGATGTAAAAGATTTTGTTGCTGCAATACTTTTTTCTTCACCAGCGTGGCAAGCTATTTTATAATCAGAAGAATTCCATATTGTTGAATCCTCTTTATTTGTAATACATAGAGTTTTTACTCCAAAATTTTTCGCTTTTTCCAATGCGCTGTTTGTGTCTGTAGTTTCGCCGGATTGTGTGATGAAAATATATAAGATGTTATCGTTATGCGCAATAGTTTCTTCAAGTAAAAATTCGCTTGAATATACCGCACGAGCTTCTATTTTTGCTATTGACCCAAATAGTTCAGCCGCATATCTTGCGCAGTGATAAGAGGATCCGCTTGCGACTAAAATTATTCTAGTGATATTTTCTGGAATTTGTATATTTATATTTCCATCTTTTTCAATATAAGAATCTAATATAATTTGAGCGATTTTATCTTGCTCAAATATTTCTTTTTCCATACATGATTTTTTTCTTTTTTTGTTAAATAAATCAAAAAGCATAGAATCTCCCTTATATATTTATTCAAAAAATGGTCATAGCATTGTTATACTATGACCGTTTTTGTAAATTTATCCGATAATTTCTTTTAATAACTGATTAACAGTTTTTGGATTAGCTCTACCTTTAGTTTCTTTCATAACTTGACCAACGAAGAATCCTAGCAAGTTAGTTTTTCCGTTTTTGTAAGCTTCAACTTCTGAAGGGTGAGCATCAACAACTTTTTGAACAAGTTCTTTAATTGCACCTTCATCGGTGATTTGGCTTAATCCTTTTTTCTCTACGATTACAGAAGCTTTTGTACCATCTTTTAACATTTCAATAATAATTTGTTTACCGATGTTATTAGAAATTGTACCTTTTTCAATTAAGCTAATTAATTCAGCTAGGTTTTCTGGTGTCAATTTAGTATCTGTAATTTCGATATGATCTTCTTTTAAGTAAGCTGCAATTTCACCCATAATAAAGTTTACTGCAATCTTAGGAGTTGCACCAAGTTCAAGAACTTTATCAAAGAACAATGCAAGTCCCATTTGTTCAACAATTACATTAGCGTCATATTCGCTTAAGCCTAAACTTTTATATCTTTCACGTTTTTGGCTTGGTAATTCCGGCATTGAATCTTTAATTCTTTGAACCCATTCTCTTGAAATTTCTAAAGGCATCAAATCAGGTTCCGGGAAGTATCTGTAATCATGAGCATCTTCTTTACCTCTCATTGATTTTGTTTCTCTTGCGTTATCATCCCAAAGTCTTGTTTCTTGAACAACTTGGCCGCCTTCTTCTACAATTTCAATTTGTCTGTCGATTTCGTATTCAATAGCTCTTTGTAGAGCAGAAAATGAGTTTACGTTTTTAATTTCAGCACGAGTTCCAAATTCTTTAGAACCCTTTGGCATAATTGAGATATTTGCATCACATCTCATAGAACCTTCTTCTAAGTTTCCGTCGCAAACGCCGATATATCTAACTATATTTCTTAATTCTTCCATATAGTTACGAGCTTCTTCAGAACTTCTCATATCAGGTTCTGATACGATTTCTAATAATGGAGTTCCTGCTCTGTTAAGGTCTACTAGAGAATAACTTGAACCAGCAAGTCCATCTGCTCCTGCGTGAACTAATTTGCCTGCATCTTCTTCCAAGTGTGCTCTTGTAATACCAATTCTTTTTCCATTGATTTCTATATGACCGTTTACACAGATAGGTTCATCGTATTGTGAAATTTGATAACCTTTTGGTAGGTCAGGATAAAAATATTGTTTTCTATCGAATTTGCAACGGGCAGGAATTTCGCAATTTAGAGCAAGTCCTGTTAAGATACCCATATTTACAGCTTCTTTATTTAATACCGGTAAAACCCCCGGCATTCCTAATGTAATTGGGCTTGTTAGGGTATTTGGTTCTTGTCCGAATTCGTTTTTATCCGGTGCAAATATTTTTGATTTTGTTTTTAATTGTGCGTGAACTTCTAGTCCTATAACTACTTCGTATTTGTCTCTTAATTCTTGGTCTACCATTTATTTATATCTCCTTATTTAAGCTTATTTTATCACAAAGGCTTAAATATTGCTAATAATTTTAGATTGATACCTTATATTTTGCATGAAAAACTAGCAAATTTTATTTTTACGGTTTTTTCTAAAAATAAAGTGTAATATAGGAGAAATATTAATGTTAGTGCAAAATGTAGGTTTATCTCAAAATAATTATTCTAAAAATTCTAATCCAAATTTTACGTCAATACGAAGTGTAAGATGTGAAGGTTTATATAAAAAATATCCTGAGCTTGCCAATAATTTGGTAGAGACTTTAAAAAATAACCCAAAAGCTATGGCTTTTTGTAAAAAATATGATGTAGATATTGTATTTTATGCAGCAAAACAGATGCAAGATGCGGTACAAAGTTCTGTTCATATTTTCTTTGATAATATTTCTAAATCAAAGTTTAGAAAGTTTTTTGAAAAACTAACAGGAAGTAGTAGTGATCAAGTTACAATTCATGCATGGGGAAGAGATTATCCTTTAGCTCGCAGTATTGAAACAAGTACTGCAAATTTAGTAGAAGCAATATCTCCTGAAAGAAAAGTTGGAAAGGGTTATAGAGGAGGCTTATTAGATTCTCATCTCCAGTCAGCTGATGAAAATATTGAAAAAGTTTTGCAAGAAAAATTGCAAAAAGATATTAAAGCCGCAAAAAAGGTAGCTAGAGCAAAAGCCGATAAATCAAAATTAGAGTATGATACTTCAAGTTTGCAAAAATCAATCGAAGATCTTATAGATAGCGGAAAATAAAAATAACTTTAGAAATAAAATGCGGGCGGATTAACAAATCCGCCCGCATTTTTTTTTTTATTTTGTTATCTTGAATAAATTTCGTGTTTTGATGGAATTCTATCAGGTTCTTGATAGTTTTTTATATAATCTATTGCATCTTGTGGGGCTTTGGCTACATAGTATAAATTTCTTGTCATTTTATTTGCAAATTTTTCTTCTATAATTCTGTCAAAAAATTCTAATAATTTATTATAAAATCCATTAGTATTAAGTATTACTATTGGCTTTTTGTTATATCCTAATTGTTTTTGAACAATCATTTCGCTAAGTTCTTCAAGTGTACCAAGTCCCCCAGCTAATGCGATAACTGCTTCAGAAATTTTATCCATTTTGTCTTTTCTATCTCTCATGCCAACTGCCATGAAAAATTCATCACAATTATCTGTTTTACACCCCATATCGGCAAGTCTTTGAGGCATGACTCCTATAACTTTGCCACCGTTGTTTTGTACTTCTGATGCGCAAGTCCACATCAATCCTAATGTGCTACCGCCATAAACGATATTATATCCGTTTTGTCCAATAAGTTGTCCAAGTGCTTTTGCATCTTTATAATATACATCTTCAAGGTAATTTGAAGAAGATGCAAAGACGCATATATTTTTTATTTTATTCATTAAATTCTCCGCCAATTCTATAATAATGCGAGCAGGAAATCCCAGTGCCATTTGGAGAACAATCACTTTTCAATTTATCAATATCCCAGCCTGATCCAATTGGGGTAATTTTCCCGTCTGCAAATATGTTTATTCCATATATATCTTTCCCCCAGATGTTTGGGGCTTTTATTCCGTTCATATCAAACATCATAATAAACCCAGGATGATATATATCACTATCTTTTATATCTTTTATTCCTACTATGATATTGTTTTCGGATAAATAAACTTTATCAAAATAATATTCATCTTTTGGGTTTACTTTGTTTCCGTTCATATAGTGCGGTGTATATTTTTTTGTTAATTCGTCTTGTTCACTTATTCGCATATAAGGTTTTACAAGTTCAATCATTAGCTCTTCGCGTTGATCATTTGTTTTAGCGTATTTGAAACTCTTTACAATATCTGCATCAGCTTGAGCGTTCATTGCTGTAAATATATAATCCATTTTGTTAAATGTTTCATTCCATTTTGAAATATAGTTTGCTTCTTTTGATGCGATAAAGTTTGAAGGAATAAGCAATAATACTATTGCAAATATTATAAATATTGTTATTGAATATTCAATTTTCCAAAAACGTTTTCTCATAATTATTTACTCTAAGTTTGTGCCATATCAATTCTTTTCTTTTCTGCGATAAGTTTTTCGTATACCCATTCAGGAACAAAGTTTTTACCTAAAATAATTTGTCCGTTCATAATGTTTGGAGTATGAAAATCAGAACCTCCTGTTACAATCAAACCAAGTTCTTCTGCCATTGATGAAAAATATTCAACACAAGCAGGTGAATGTTTTCTATGGTATGCTTCAATTCCGCGAAGTCCGTAATTCATCAAATCTTTAATTAAAGGTTCTGCAATATCTAAATCGTGTGGGTGTGCAATAACCGGAATTCCGCCTGCATCATAAATTATTTCAACTGCATCGTGTGGCGATACTGTTTTTCTTTGAACATAAACAGGTGAATCGTCATGGATATATTTTGCATAGGCATCCATTATATTGTTTGTTCCGCCTGCATTTGTAATAGCTTTTGCAATATGTGGACGTCCAATACTTCCACCTTCTGCAACAAGTTTTTTGATATCTTCAAATTTTATTTTGATACCTTCTTTTTTTGCAAGAAGTGCAATAATTTCTTTTGTTTGTTTAATTCTTGCCTGCTGTTGAGTTTTTATTAAATCAAGAAAATTCTTATCTTTAGTATTCATTAAGTACCCTAGAATATGTACTTCATTATTTTTATATAGAGTATTTACTTCAATACCTCTAATAACTTCAATTTTATCTTCAAGATGATTTTCTTTAATGTGTTTTTGGGCGACGTCATAGGCTAAAATGTTATCGTGATCTGTAATAGCTATAGCTTCAAGCCCAACATCCACAGCGGTATCTACAATTCTTTCGGGCGAAAATACTCCGTCAGAATAGTAGGTGTGAATATGTAAATCAGCCTTCTTTTTCACTTTCACTTTCCTTTTCTACATTATTTCTACTACAAAAAACTCTTCTAATTGCTACGGCATTACCTGTTGAACTATTAATGTCAACTTCGACAGCATTAATTTGAATGCTATTGCCTTTAGCAACTTCATAACGTTCAGGTATTCCAGTCAAGAATCTTGAAAGTGATGTGGAATATTCCATTCCTATAACTCCGTCTGATGCACCACAAAACCCAGCATCTGTAATATATGCCATATTATTTATTATGCAATCATCTGCGGTTTGTACGTGTGTATGTGTGCCAAAAAATGCACTTAATCCAAATTCTGAACAATACCTTCCAAAACAAATCTTTTCTGCGGTTGCTTCTGCGTGAAAATCCAAAGCGATAATTGGTGTAATTTCTTTTATTCTTTTTATTTCATCCGCAACCATTTCCCATTGAGAATCTACAAGATTCATAAAAACTCTGCCAAGAACGTTTATAACACCTATTTTAAAATCACCCATATCAAAAATTCTGCTTCCGACCCCTCTTGTACCTTTTGGATAATTTATCGGTCTAATTAAGCAATCTGAATTGTCTATGTAGTTATAAACATCCTTTTTATCCCATATATGGTTTCCGCAAGTCATACAGTTTATACCGTATTCTTTAAATTCGTTGTAATTTTTTTCGGTTAAACCAAATCCGTGAGATGCATTTTCGACATTTGCAATAACAAAATCATATTTTTCGCAGCTGTTTTTTTCGGCCAAAAAATCCCTTACGGCATATCTTCCAGGTTTGCCTACTATATCTCCGAAAAATATAATTTTTATTATTTCTTTTGTCATAAATTACTTCTCTTAGTTTATATAAATTGAGCAGGAAGTTTTATTATTAACTTCCTTGCTCAACATTATATATAATTTATTTAGCGATTTCAGTAGCTCTGAATTCTCTAACTACTGTAACTCTTATTTGACCAGGATAATCTAATTCATTTTCGATTCTTTTAGCAACATCTCTTGCAAGTTTGCCTGATGCTAAATCATCAAACATTTCAGCTTGAACAATAATTCTAACTTCTCTTCCTGCTTGTACGGCGAAAGATTGTTTGATACCTTCATAGCTGTTAACAATTTCTTCGATTTTTTGTAAACGTTTGATATAAATTTCTAAAGTATCACGTCTTGCGCCAGGTCTGCCGGCTGAAATTGCATCTGCAACTTTTACAAGTACTGCTTCTATGGTATTTGCAACAACATCATCGTGGTGTGCTTCTATTGCGTGAATAACTTCAGGCTTTTCGCCATATCTTGCTGCAAGTTCTACACCTAATTGAATATGTGTACCTTCTTGAGTTTGGTCAACGGCTTTTCCTATATCGTGAAGTAAGCCTGCACGTTTTGCAATTTTTTCATTAGCACCTAATTCTGCTGCTAACATTCCTGCTATATGACCAACTTCTAATGAATGTTTTAGAACATTTTGACCATAACTTGTTCTGTAATATAAACGGCCAAGGGTTTTGATAAGTTCTTTGTTTAAACCCATAACACCCATTTCTAAAGCGGCATTTTCACCTTCTGTCCAAATCTTTTTATCGATTTCTTCTCTGGCTTTTTCAACCATTTCTTCAATTCTTACAGGGTGGATACGACCATCAACTATAAGTTTTTCCAATGCAAGTTTTGCAATTTCTCTTCTTACTGGATCAAAGCTTGATAATACTACAGCTTCAGGTGTATCATCAATAATTAAATCTACACCAGTTAAAGTTTCAAGAGCTCTGATATTTCTACCTTCTCTTCCTATAATACGACCTTTCATCTCGTCGTTTGGAAGTCCGACAACTGATACAGTTGTTTCTACAACTTGTTCTATCATGCAACGTTGCATTGTTGTTGATAAAATTTCTTTTGATTTTTCAAGTGAAATTTCTTTTATTTTTGCTTCATTTTCTCTTACTAATTGCATTTGTTCTTGTGCAAGATCATTTTTTAATTGTTCTAACAACGTTCTTTTTGCATCTTCACAAGACATTCCTGAAATTCTTTCAAGTTCTTCAGTTTGTTTTTGAACAAGTTCTGCAAGATAATCTTCTTTTTCTAAAAGTTGATCCATTTTTCTTTGAACTTGGATATCTTTTTCGGTATATTCTTGAATTTTATCTTCAAGCATATCCTCTCTTTTTGCTAATTTTTGTTCTTGTCTTGCAAGTTCTTGTCTTCTTTCTCTTTCTTCTTCGTTTAATTGCTCTCTGTCTTCTTGTAATTCTTCTACTGCTTTAATTTTTGCTTCTTTGTAGAGAATTTTTTCTTTTTCTTCCAGTGCTTTTCTATCTTTTTCAACAGAATCGATAGCACTTTTGACTTTGTTTTTTTGAATAATTAGCATTGCAACTAAGACTATTACCGCAATAGCCGCAATAACTAATAACAAGGTTGTTGCCATAAAGTAATACCTTATCCTTTTCTATTTTTTTATAATACACGCAATGTCGGGTACATATATCCTACCCGAGCGTTTATTTAGTTTTTAGTTTAAATAAATTTCATTGCATATATTTCAAAAAATGTTTCCTACTACATCTGCCTATATGATATCATATAAATCAATTTTTGCATAGAGGGAAAGTTTTGATTTTAATATTAGATAATTCTTAAAATTTTTATATTTCTTAGGTTTAGTCTTGAAATATTATTAAAACTTTTTGAAAATTTTAAAATAAGCATGTTATTTTTTTAAGCCCGGATCTGAATATGAACCTGTTGTAAGTTTTACAAATTTGTATGTTAAAACAGGTAAAACTCCGGCTAATAAGAAACTTGATATTCCTACATTTGCCAAAATATTTCCACATTTTATATATTTAGCTTTTTTTGCAAATTTTTCAATATTTTTAGAATTTTGTGCAGATTTAATAAAGTTTTCAAATTCATTTTTGAATTTTGTAAGACTTTTTATATCAACATATTTTCTAGGATCTCTCACATCACATTCTAAGTAAGAAACTTCACCTGCTTTTTGTGCAAATTGTGCAAATAATGATTTTGGTTTTGAGTCTAAAAATTCTAGCAAATCTTTTTCAGAATTTGATTTCGGTAATTCAATTTTATTATTTTTTATAGCCTCAATAAATTCTTCGTTTTCTAAAATTAGCGGGTCAAGGTTGACATTTACTTTAAATAATTTATTTGCCAGTTTATCTAATCCTTTTGCTATATAAACAGGTGTAACAAAGTTTAAAATCATAGAACCAATCATTCTAAATGCGTTCATATAACCCTCTTCTTTGTTTCTTGAAGTTGACACTCTGCCTATAGTTAAACCACCGTCTGATATTGCCATTTTATCAACTGTTCTGAGATTTGCTATTGTTGATGTTATATTTCCTGTAAAGTTTAAGTTTTGTGATTTTTTGTTATTTGTAAATTCTGCAAAAACTTTTTTATCAAAAGATGTAAATGATGTAGAGTTTTTTTGAATTGAATTTAAAGTGTTTTGGTTTTGAGTTTGTTGAGCTCTTTTTTCTCTTATTTTTTTTGTTAATGCGAAGTTTAATTTTGGTAATACAAATCCCATAAATGCGGTTGGAATAACTGTCGCTGCAATAAATTTCTTCGTTAGTAAACTTTCATAAACAGCTCTGTTATCTCTAATTTTAATCAAATCTGCTACTGCATCTTGAACTTCTTTTGTTGCGTTTTTGCCAAATTTTTTAATGTTATATTCTAGTCCTTGATAAATTTCTTTTGATGAATTTTTTAGGTTGTTTTCTTCTTTATACAATTTTAAATTTACAATAGGATTGTAGCCTTTTTTCTTCATATAAGCGCCAAAAATAGATTCAGTTAAAGGTATTCCACCTAACCAGCAAGCTGATGTTGCATATTCATCAATAGTTTTTTCTCTTGTTGCATCATTTGCCAATTCTTTAGATTCTTTTAAATTTTCTTTTCTTGCAATAAGAATTTTGGAAGGGGCTTCAATACATAAGTCTCTTGCCATTAATGGGTAAATGCTGCTATTGTTTCCGACTGCCGAAATTATTCTTGTTATAATCATAATATTTTAACCTCAATTCTTTACTAAAAAACAACTTCTCGCTTAGTTATCCTGAAGAAGTTGTTATAAGAATTGAAATTTTTTATTTTACAAGCGCATCATCAATCCTACAACCTCTTCAGGTTGATATGATGATTATGATGTTGTTGTAAAATATATTTTGTCATTTTATTATTAATTTCCTTTTTTATTATTTATTATATCGAAAATAATTGAATTGTAAAGTCTATTTTTTTATAGAATCAGCTTTAGCAATTCTTTTTCTATTAATAGAATCATCAATCATTTTCCCGCAACCATAGGCTATTGCTAAGTCTATGGCAATGCCTAGTCCTGTTAAAATACCTTTATATTTTTCAGGAACTTTAATTTTGCACATTGAAGCAAGGCTCATTATCCAATCTCCTCCAGAAATAAATTTTGCAGTTTGGCTCTTTTTAAATATATAAGGACTGGCGTCCATTGCGGCAAAAGCAGCGACAGTACAATATTTCCCTGCGTTTGAACTTTTATAGGTGTTTCCTTTTTCTGTTTTAGTTTCGTAACCTAGCGGATTTATTTTGCTGATATTCATTTTCTAATTTTACCCCTTTTTTGTTTTAAAACTCCTAATTTTATTTTTTGCTAGTTATTTAAATGTATTTTTTAGTAAATCTCTTTTTTCTTGGTTTGACGTTTCGAATAAAATTGTTTTTTCTTTTGATGTTTCTCCTTTTAATATTTTTATTGATGTTTTTGGTATTTTAAAGCTCTTTGATAAATATTCAATTAAAGCTTTGTTTGCTTTTCCATCAATAGGAGGTGAAGTTATTTTTATTTTGTGAATTTCTCCATCATTAAGTATTTCATTTTTAGATGAATTTGGAGAAATCTTAATATTAATTATTACACCATCGGACGTTTCTTTTATCATATGTAAATTTTATCATAAATAAAAGTTTCTAATATCTTTAGATGAAATTTTTTAATTTTTCTTGAAAATAATAAATATAATTTATATCATAAATCTATTATGTCAGACATAGAAACATTTAAAGAAATAAAAGAATTATTAATTGCGCAAAAGCATTCGCAAGAAGATATAGATTTAATCGAAAAGGCGTATAAGTTTGCTAAAAAACTCCATGATGGTCAATTTAGAGTGTCGGGAGAACCTTATATTATTCATCCTTGCGAAGTTGCAAAGATTCTTGCAAATTTAGAAGTTGATACGCATACTTTGATTGCCGCATTTTTGCATGATGTTTTAGAAGATACTGACACTAAGCCTGAAGTTATTGAACAAATGTTTGGTTCAGATGTTTTAAGTTTAGTTCAGGGTGTTACAAAGCTTAGTAAGTTAAAATTTAAGTCAAAAGAAGAACGTCAGGCTGAAAATTTTAGACGCTTATTTATTGCAATGGCTAATGATGTTAGAGTTATATTTTTGAAGCTTGCAGATAGGCTTCACAATATGAGAACTCTAAATTTTATGGAAGAATCTAAGCAAAAGAAAATTGCTCAAGAAACTTTAGATATATTTGCACCTTTAGCAAATCGTCTTGGTATTTATAAAATTAAAGCCGAGTTAGAAGATTTAGCTTTAAAATATTTAGATCCTGATAAATATTATGAAATTGTTCAATTGGTAGCTCAAACAAAGGCAGATAGAGAATTGACTGTTAATATGCTGATTGATAAGATTTCTCAGGATGTTAAAAAAAGTGGTATAAATGCTCAGATTACAGGTCGTGCAAAACATTATTACAGTATTTATGCAAAAATGAAGCGTCAAAATATTGCATTTGATGATTTGTATGATATTACAGCTGTAAGGGTTATTGTTGATACTGTTAGAGAGTGTTATGAAGTGTTGGGATTAATTCATTCCCAATTTAAGCCTATTCCGGGAAGATTTAAAGATTATATTGCTATGCCAAAAGGTAATATGTATCAATCTTTGCACACGTCTGTAATTGGTCCAAGATCAAAACCTTTGGAAGTTCAAATTAGAACTTGGCAAATGCACCAAGTTGCAGAATATGGTATTGCAGCTCACTGGAGATATAAAGAAAAAGGCTCTCAAAAAGCTGATAAAGCTTCTGATTTGAAGTTTTCTTGGATGCATAAACTTGTTGAATATGACAAGGAAATGAAAAATGCTGAAGATTATGTAAAAAGTGTAAAATTAGATTTATTTTCAGATCAAGTTTTTGCATTTACTCCAAATGGCGATGTCTTGGATTTACCAAAAAATGCTACACCTGTTGACTTTTCATATAGAATTCACTCAGATGTAGGGCATAAAACTGTTGGTGCTTTAATAAACGGTCGTATCGTTCCATTAAATACAAAGATAAAAAATGGAGATATTGTTGAAATTTTAACATCAAAAACACCGGCTCCGCGTTTAGATTGGTTGACTTTTGTTGTGACAAAACAAGCTGCACAAAAAATTAGACAATGGTTTAAGAAGAATAATAGAGAAGAGCACGTCAAACTTGGAAAAGCAAACCTTGAACACGAATTAACAAAAGCCGTGTTTGATGATTATGTAAAACAAGGTGAGTTTGATAAAGTTGCAAAAATAATGAATTACCAATCTGCAGAAGACTTATTTGCAGCATTAGGTTATGGTGAAACGACATTAAGTAAAGTCATAAATAAACTTAAAAAACCTCAAGAAAAGAAACCTGAAGATGCATTCCATACATCAAACAGGAAAAGTTCTGATAAGGATATTGAAGGTTTAGAAGGTTTGATGTACTCGTTTGCAATGTGTTGTTCCCCAATCCCAGGTGAACCTATTGTCGGTGTTGTTACTCGATCAAAGGGAGTTTCTGTGCATAGGGTTGATTGTAAAACCTTAGAAACAATTCCTCAGGAACGTTTGATGCATATAAAATGGGCGGGTATAAATACAAATAAAACATATAATACAACTATTCGTATTGAAACTGCTGAAAAAATGGGTCTATTGAAAGATGTTATTTCAGCTGTTTCAGATAACAACGCAAATATTGTAAATGCAAATATTAAAACTAAAAATCACGTAGGTATTATTGAAATCGGTTTAGAGCTTGATAATATTGATACCTTGAGAAAAGTTATTGCTTGTATTCAGTCATTACCTGATGTTTATAGTGTAAAACGTATTCAAACTTCATCAAGTATGTTGAAAAAATCTTCTGTATCCAAAAATCAAAAAAATTATAAAGGCAAGAAGCCTGAAAAACATAGTGATAAAAATAAAAAATAGGAGTTAAAACTTATGGCAGTACCAATTATTACGTTAGATAATATCTGGAAAATTTATTTTTATGTTGCGTTATTTTCAACAGTCGTATTTGTTTTAAAGATGTTATTGTTTATGATTGTTGGTGGTGATAGTGAAGTTAGTGCAGATTTTAATACTGAAACTGATACTGATCCGTCTTTTAGCTTTATATCAATTCAGACTGTAATTGCCTTTTTTATGGGCTTTGGCTGGATGGGGTATGCAGGTCTGCACCAGTTTGAATTTGGACAAATTTTAAATTTGGTTCTGGCTTTAGTTGTCGGTTTTATTTTTATGTTTGTAACTGCATATTTGATGTTTTTGGCAAAGAAGCTTGAAAAAAATGTTAAAAAGGATTACTCAACCGCATTAAATAAAGTTGGTAAAGCTTATACTTCTTTTGAACCTAAAGCAAAAGGTCAAGTAGAAATTGAAATTAGTGGTCAGCTTTCAGTTGTTAATGCAGTTAATCAATCAGACGAAAAAATAAATTCATTTGATATGGTTAAAGTTGTAAAAGTTGAAGATGAATTATTATATATCGAAAAATTTAAAAAATAATTATAGGTAGTAGTTATAAAACAAGGAGAAAAGAGATGTTCGGTTTAATTATTGCAGGCGCGTTAGTGTTGATTTCCGTGTTTGTATTTATCGCAAATCAATACAAAAGATGTCCTTCAAACAAAATTATCGTAGTTTATGGTAAAACAGGCGGAGAAAAAACAGCAAAATGTGTTCACGGTGGTGGAACTTTTATAATCCCATTAATTCAAGATTATGGAGTTTTATCATTAGAACCAATGACAACAGATATTGATCTAAAGGGAGCTTTATCAAAAGGAAATATTCGTGTTGCAGTACCTTCAACATTCACATTTGGTATTTCAACAAATCCTACAATAATGATAAATGCTGCGGAACGTTTGTTAGGTTTATCAAAACAAGATGTTATCACTCAAGCAAGTGATATAATTTTGGGTCAATTACGTTTAGCAATTGCAACATTAACTATTGAAGAAATTAACCAAGATAGAGAAAAATTCTTAGAACAAATTAACGCAAATGTTAATACAGAGTTGAATAAAATTGGGCTTGAAATAATCAACGTAAACATAAAAGATATAACAGATGAATCAGGTTATATTGATGCGATAGGTAAAAAAGCAGCAGCAGAAGCAATCAACAAAGCAAAAGTAGAAGTTGCACAACAAGAAAAACTTGGTGCAGTTGGTGAAGCTTCAGCAAACAAAGAAAAAGAAGTTCAAGTTGCAGAACAAACTGCTCAAACTGAAATTGGTAAAACAAATGCAGATAAAGAACAACGTATTAAAACAGCAGAACTTGAAGCACAAGCAGTAGAAGGTGAAAATATTGCGAAAGCAAATATTGCTGAATACAATGCAACATTATCAGTAAAACAGGCTGATGCATATAGAGAAGGTGAAGTTGCAAAAGCAAATGCTCAAAGAGATGTTTTAATGGCACAAAAAGAGCAAGAAGAAGCAAAATTAAAGAAAGAAGAACTTGCTCGTCAAGAAGTTGAAAAATTAAAAATTCAAGTAGAAGCTGATGCGGAAGCTGAAAGAATAAGAAGAGTAGCACTAGGTCAAGCAGATGCAATTAAGGCAAAATATTTTGCAGAAGCAGAAGGTGTGAAAGCAGTATTAGAAGCTAAGGCAAAAGGTTATGATGATCTTGTTAAAATTTCTCAAAACAGACCTGAAATTGCTACAAGTTTCTTGATGATTGAAAAAATTGAAAAAATCGTTGAAAAACAAGTTGAAGCTATTAAGAATATTAAATTTGATAAAATTACAGTTTGGGATGGCGGTTCAGGCTCAGCTAACGGTTCTACAACAGCTAATTTTATGAAAGATTTAATAAAAGCTCTACCTGCAATGCATGATTTGGCAAATCAAGCAGGAATTGAACTTCCACAAATTCTAGGCAAGGTTGATAATGGATTTGATAAACCTTCTGATGTTGCATCTGAAATTGTCAATGAAGTTAAAGAATCAACTCAAAAAGCTTCTGAAAAATAAGTTTAATTTTAAAATTTCTATAATAAGAAAAAGATTGAATTTTATTATAAAATTCAATCTTTTTTATGTTGATTTTATTTATATAATTGATACAATAGATTTGTTATAGTTTATAGGTTTTAGAATATTATGAGTAATGTTTATAAAATTGGTTTCTGGGGTGATTTTACAACAGGTGAAAATTATCAAGCTAAGTATGATTTGACAGAACATATAAGTGTTTTGAGACAATATGGTTACGATTATTTATTGGAAAAAGTTTCAGGTATATTAAATAGTTTTGATTTTAATATTGTGAATTTAGAAACTACACTAACAGCAAGAACTAATTCATCTTTAACGCATAAAAAAACAATATTGCATTGGGCGGACGCTTCAAAAATTATTCCATTGATGAAGAAAAACAATATTCAGGCTGTTTCACTTGGAAATAATCATTCTATGGATTATGATAAGCAAGGATTGGAAGATACAATAAATATATTATCAGGCGAAAATATTTGTTATTTTGGTGCAGGATTAAATCTTCATAATGCAGGATTACCTTTTATAAAACAAATTATTGTTGGAAATTCAAAGGTTAACTTGTATGTTTTTGGCGGGTATAAGTATAGAAAAGATTATGATGAAGATTTTAAATTTTACGCTGGCGCAAATAAAGAAGGTGTTTATCTGTTAACTCCTGAAACTTTAAATCAATCAATTCGAGCAATAAAAACTTCTGATAAAAATGCCTTAATTGTAGTTTTCCCACATTTTGGTTTTGATTTAATGAAGAAAACTCAGTTACAAATTGATTATGCTCATAGTTTTGTAGATGCAGGAGCTGATTTTGTGTTTGGTCACGGACCACATATGATGAATTCTGTTGAAATGTATAACGGAAAACTTATTTTATATGGTTTAGGTAATTTTATATTTCCTGCTAACTTTGGCGCAAAAGTATTTTCATATAATATGGGAGCGTTATTGACCCTTAAAGAAGAAAGTAATGGTGGAATTTCAACTGGCGTAACCGTTTATCCTACATATATGGATAATCAATCTTATATGCCACAAACAAGACCGATTTTTGAATCTGAACTTTCTGATTTTATGGATTTGCTATTTGAAGATTCTCAAGATTTGCAAAATAGTGCGGTTGTGAATAATGACAATGGTGTAATAAGTATTAGGATTGCGTAGATGGATATAAATACTTTTGTAAATAAATTTAAATTGCAGCCTTATAAATTTGTATATGAGGGTAAGGATTACGGATTTTCTTGTTCCTTAGAAAATGCTGTAAAAAAAGAATACGATTTTATATTTATACCATTAGTTAGTTCGCAGGATTTTGAGAGTGTTTTGAATAAGGTTTTTAAAAATCCGCACTGTAAAGGTGTAGTTTTTAATAATAAATTGCTCGCTAGTGATAAGTATAAAATTTGGTTAAATTCATTTATGAAAATATTTGGAACTCAGGTAGAATTTTTAGCATTTGTTCCTAATATTTATAATTTAGCATTATCAACTATTTTGGAGACTCTTATGTATTATAACGGCAAGATTATTACCGTTGTTGGGACAGAGGGTACTTCTGATGTGGTTGAAATGTTGGAGTACGCCTTAGGCGAGAAATATAAAATATCAGCTGCAAAATCAGGTTGGAATTGTTGGCAAAAACTTTTTGAACCTATTTTATCAGCTGAAGAAAATACTGATTGTATAATTGCTGAAGCAATTCCTGAAAAATTAGGACTTGTTGCAATTGCTCAAAATTTTCCAAATAATAATATTATTTTTACTAAGTCTTCAATTTATAATATGAATTTGTATGAGGATTTGAAGAGTTTATCTGATGAATTGTTGAAATCTATAGACAATCCTTCATTTGTAAATTCAATTACAATAAGTGAAGATAATAGTTTAGTATTAGATTATCTTCCATATTATTTATCCGACAAAGTTCATTTGACAAGTGAAATTTCTAAATGTTCTGAATGTGAAAATGAAGAAGTTTTTGATTATTTAGTTCCATACAAAAATTTAGTCATTACTTTTTTAAATAATCAATTTCAAAATGAGCAATTTGATTTGGACGGCTTTATTCCAAGTACAAATTTGTTTGATATATATAAGAAAAATCATAATGATTATTTTGTTATGAATTCACAGAAAGTTAGTGTTAATTCAGTATTAAAGTCCTTAGATGAATTTAGTCATATGTATTCAGATAAAAAGAAAATAGTTATTTTTGAATATATAAAGAGTTTAGGCGAATTTAAAGAGTCAGTATATGAAGAAATTTTTTCAAAATTAGCAAAAATAAATCCAACGGAAATGATTTTAGTTAATATAAATAATTACAATCATTTATTTAGGAGATTAAATAAAACAACGTATTTGCTCAATGTTAAATATAGTGTAGATAATCCTGAATCCATTGATCAATTAAAAGTTTTATTAAATGCAATAGACAAAGAAACTGATGCAGCAATATATTTTAGATTGAATGAGAATACTTTAAAATTATTGGTGGAGGAAGATAATGAAATATTCGGTTAGTGAAATTCTTGATAATACTTCGGGATATATATTTTATCAGAATCCAAAATTTGATCAAAATAAGTTATATGAATTGTGTGCTGTGTCAAAACAATTAACGAATTTAGACGATACAATTTTTATACCAATATATCTTGTTATAAATGCCGCCCCTGTAGATACATTTTTGGTTCTTGAAAGGTATATAAAATCAGGTGTTAGGGCCTTTATGTTTGATGAAAATCATTTTTTGGAAAATGATAGTTTAATAGATTTGATAAATAGAAATAGAGCAAATATTGATTTGGTGATAATGGTTCCTGATACGGTTAAGGCTGTATGTGATATGGCAAATTATACCAGAATAAATAAGATTTCAAAGAAAACAAAATATATAGCAATAACCGGATCTATAGGTAAAACTTCAACAACAGAAATGTTGTATGGAATTTTAAAACAGCATAATAGTGTATATCGAGGAGAAGCCGGAGCAAATGTAAAATTTCGAATTGCTCATAAATTTTTGGAAGTTGAGCCAAATATTGATTATTTTTTATTTGAATGTAGTGGGCAAGGCAGAGGATATTTAAAGTATTTTTCTGAACTTATAATGCCGGATATTGCTGTTATTACAAAAATATCAAATGAAAATTTGGGAGAATATTTAACCTTAAAAAATTTGGCAAATGAAAAAAGTACACTTCTTACTGCGATGAGTGAAGATACTGCAGCAATAATAAATGGCGATAATCTATTAAGAGAAGCAACCAAAGATTATATATGTAAAAAAGTTTATATAGATGATGGTGATTATACATTGATAAAGTCAGATAAAGAAGGTTCTGAATTTATCTATGATGATGAAAAATATTTTATTCCTGTAACAGGACTTCATCAAATTAATAATGCAATAAAGGTTATAGAAGCAGCTATGGCTTTAGGGTTTAGTACAGATGATATTAGAAGTGGTCTGTTGGCGTATGAACCTGTTGGAAATCGTTGGGTAGTAGATAAATTTAAAAATGATGCAATATTAATAACTGATTGTCCAAATAATCCAAGTTATGATACATTGATCGCGAATATAAAAAGTTTTCTGGAATTGTATAAAGATGCGCCATATAAACGACTGGTTATAACAAGAATAAAAGCATTAGGCGTGTATGAACAACAAACATATTTAAAAATAGCAAAATATATTTCTACTTTACCTATAGAGGAATTGGTTTGTGTAGGTTCTGAAATAACATCTATCTATGAATATGTAAAAAGTCATTCAAATATCAAAACTATGTATTTTGAAAAACCAACTACTATAAATGAAAATGATAAATTTGTATCATATTTAATAAATACGATGAATTTCCCTCAAGCAACATTATTAAAAGGTCAAAGAAAAGATGGTACGATAGGCTACGGTGATGTTAAGGATGTTTTAAGACGCATACTTAAGTGATATATATTAATAGATTGTCACACATTATGCAAATTTTTGCTATTTGTTGTATAATTCTGTTAAGACGTATTAAAAGGAGAGACCCAATGGGATATAAAATTTTATCAAAAAAGGAAATTTGTCCTAATCAATATGAAATAACAATCGAAGCACCTTATGTAGTAAGAAATGCAAAAGCAGGACAATTTATTATATTCAGAGTAGAAGAAGATGGAGAAAGAGTTCCATTAACAATAGCTGATGTGGATAAAGAAAAAGGTTTATTGACTTTAGTATTCATGGCAGTTGGTTATTCAACTAAAAAACTTGCGACATTAGAAGTTGGAGATGAATTAGTTGACTTAGTAGGACCATTGGGAAAACCAACTCATATTGAAAAATATGGAACAGCAGTTTGTGTAGCCGGTGGTTATGGTGCAGCTCCATGTTATTTAATATCAAAAGCTTTAAAAGAAGCAGGTAATAAGGTTTATATGATTGCAGGTGCAAGAACAAAAGACTTATTATTCTGGGAAGATAAAATGAAAGAAGCTTGTACTGAACTATATTTAACAACAGATGATGGTTCTTATGGTATAAAAGGTTTCGGTACAACAGTATTGAAAGATATTATTGATAGAGAAAAAGTTGATTATGTAATAGCAGTTGGTCCAATGCCAATGATGAGAGCTGTTGCAGATTTAACAAGAGATAAAGGTATTTATACAGAAGCAAGTATGAACCCAATTATGGTTGATGGTACTGGCATGTGCGGAGCATGTCGTGTTACTGTTGGTGGTGAAACTAAGTTTGCTTGTGTTGATGGACCAGATTTTGATGCTCACAAAATTGATTTTGATGAAGTAATTAATAGAACTAGAATTTATAAAGATCAAGAACGTAAACGAAGTGAAAATTGTAATTTGCTAAAACAAGCACAAAAAGTATAGGAGAAAGTTTAACATGGGTAAAAATGATATTCCGGTATGTCCTTTGGTTAGTATAGGTTCAGGTATCGATATGGTATGTAGCCAAGTAAAATGTGCTTGGTATGTTCCTAGTGTTCAAAAATGTGCTATGTATTTATTAGCATATAATGCTTTGTTAGAAGCTAATCAAAAACAAAAAGCAAGACAACAACAGCAGCATCAATAACAACTAATAGTAATCTGTTATGAAAATAGCATTGTGTATAAAGCAAGTTCCTGATACTACAGATATCAGATGGACTGAGAATAATACTATTCAAAGAGAAGGTGTTGAAAGTATTATTAATCCTTATGATGTCTATGCTACGGAATTGGCTTTGGATATAAAATCTGAAATAAGTAATGTTCATATTACTGTCTTCACAATGGGTCCATTGCAGGCAGAAAATATGTTGCGCAAAGTTTTAGCTTTAGGTTGTGATGACGCAGTTTTGATATCTGATAAAAAGTTTTCAGGCTCAGATACTTATGCTACAGGTTTAACTATTTCAAGAGCAATTCGAACAGAATTGCCTGATTTTGACTTGATTATATGTGGTCAATTTGCAGTAGATGGTGATACCGCACAAACCGGTCCTAATATCGCAAATTTTCTTGATATCCCACAAGTTACTTATGTTAAAACTTTTGAAGAATTAAAAGGTAATGAATTATATTTAACTCGTGAAGTTGAAGATGGGTTAGAGAGGGTAAAGGTTACATTGCCGGCATTGGTTTGTGTTTTGCAAAAGGATATTGAGCCACATAGAGCAACAATTGGTGGGGTTATGAATGCAGCTAAAAAAGAAATAAAAAAATGTTGTATTTCAGATCTTGCCTTAACTCCTGAAAAAACCGGGATAAAAGGCTCTCCGACATATGTAAGTAAGGCTTTTAGAAATGTATCACATCATAATGCTGAAAAGTTTAATTTGAGTACAGATGATAGTGTAAAATTATTAAAAGAAAAATTAGAAACTTTAGGAGTTTTGAAAGATGCCTAATGCAGAAAATTCCGGAATTTTAATATATGCACAATTAACCAGAGAAAAATATATTCATACTGTATTTTACGAGTTGCTTGATAAGGCTAAGGAATTAGCAAAAAAATTAGGCGGGGTAGATGTTTGTGCGGTAATATTTACAACTCCCGGTTTAATTGATGAATATAAAGAATCTTTTAAAAATAAAGGTGTCAATAAGGTTTATTATTTTGAAGATGAAAGATTAAAGGATTATTCAACAGAATATTATTCAAAATTAATGGTGGATTTGGTCGGAGTAATAAAACCTGAAATTTTATTGATTGGAGCAACAAATCAGGGCCGAGATTTAGCTCCAAGAGTTTCCAGCGCGTTGCATACAGGGTTAACTGCTGATTGTACAGGTCTTGATATAAATGAAAAAGGGCAACTTGCTGCAACAAGACCAACCTTTGGCGGACAGTTAATGGCAACAATTTTATGTAAGACTTATCCGCAGATGGCAACAGTTAGACCTAATGTTTTTAAAATAGATCAGAGTGGTAATTTTTATGAAACAGAATTTATTTCTTGTCCGGTGAATATTGAGGGAATGAAAAAGCATGTTGAACTTCTTGAATTTAAGAAAACTGTAGATTCTGTAATCAATGATTTAGATTCCGCTGAAGTTATAGTAACAGGTGGAAAAGGTTTAAAAAATGAGCAGGGTTTTGAACTATTAAGACGCTTTGCAAATTCAATCGGAGCAACAGTTGGAGCAACAAGAGGGGCTGTAGAAATGGGCTTAGCACCTTCTTGTATTCAAGTTGGTCAGACTGGAAAAACTGTACATCCAAAAGTTTATATTGCATGTGGGGTATCTGGTGCAATTCAGCATACTGTTGGGATGGAAGGTTCTGATTATATTATTGCGATAAATAGTGATGAAAATGCGCCAATTTTTGAAATTGCAGATTGCGGTATTGTAGGTGATGTTTTTGAAATTTTGCCACATTTTATCAAAAAATAATATTTGAATAATTTTTTATTTGACCCTTTTTATGCTAAAATAATAGATGCGGAAAACTTAATAAAAGGGGATATAAAAATGTCAAATAAAGTAGTTGTAGGCGCTCAATGGGGCGATGAAGGTAAGGCAAAAATTACAGATTTACTAGCACAGAATGCTGATTTAATTATCAGATACCAAGGTGGTTGTAATGCTGGGCATACTGTAGTTGTTGATAATAAAACTTTCAAATTTCATTTAATCCCATCAGGTATTTTATATAAAGGTAAAACTTGTTTGATTGGTAATGGAACAGTAATTTTACCTGAATATTTTGAAAAGGAATTGAATGGTTTAAAGGCTGAAAATATTGATGTTTCAGGCCTGAAAATTAGCCCATTAGCTTCAATAACTATGCCTTGGCATACTGAAGTTGACGGTTATTCTGAAGATAATGCATCAAAAGGTAAAATTGGGACAACTAAAAAAGGTATCGGACCAACTTATACCGATAAAATGCAAAGAATTGGTTTAAAAATTGAGGATTTATATTCACCTGAGGCTTTAGAAGAAAAGTTAGATGTTATATTACCTATAAAAAATAAACAATTAAAAGAAGTTTACGGTTTAAAAACATATACAAAAGATGAAGTTTTAGCATTATGCAAAAAATATGCAGAAATATTTAGACCTTATGTATGTTTTGATTGGCAAGAAATGCTTCAAAAATTCAAAAAAGAAGGTAAGACTATTTTATTTGAAGGTGCTCAAGGCGTAATGCTTGATGTTGATTTTGGTACATATCCGTTTGTAACAAGTTCAAACCCGATAGGTGGTGGAGCATCAACTGGTTCTGGTTATGGTCCAACCGTAATTGATGAAGTAATAGGTGTATCAAAGGCATATTGCACAAGAGTTGGAGAAGGTCCTTTTGTAACTGAACTTACAGATGAAGTTGGTAAGAAAATTCAAGATATCGGACATGAATTTGGTGTTACAACAGGAAGACCAAGACGTTGCGGTTGGTTTGACGCTGTAACAATGAAATATTCTTGTCTTGTAGGCGGTTTAACATCTATTGCATTAACTAAAATTGATGTATTTGATACTTTTGATGAAATTAAAGTTTGTACAGCTTATAAAGATACAAGAAACGGTAAAATTTATAAATCTTATCCAACAGATGTTTATATTCACAAATATCTAGAACCTGTATATGAAACATTTAAGGGTTGGGGAGAAGATATTTCAGGCATAAGAAAGTACGAGGATTTGCCACAAAATTGTCGTAGCTATTTAGAAAGCTTAGAAAAAATCTTAGAAACTCCAATATCTATAGTTTCAGTGGGACCTGATAGAGAGCAGACAATTTTCCGTAGTTAATATTTCTTAAACGAAAAGGCAAAATTTAAAATTTGTGTGTTTTCTATAATATATAGGTAATAGGTAGAATTATATGAAGATTATTCCAAATTATTATACAGAAAATGCAAGAAAGGCTATGCCTTTATCAAGTCAATCATTTACGGCAGTAAATAACGATGATAATCAAGTGAAGCAAGATGGAAAGGGTAGAGTAACTTTACCGAATGTAGCACCTGATTATAGCGTTAATGTTCCAATTGCTTATAATCACATTGAAGATATAAAAATAGACAATAATTTAACGGCAAAGTGTTATAAATTGGCAAATGGACAAAAGGTTGTTATTGTGCCAAAGGAAGGTTCTACTGTTGTAAAGACGTATGTTAATACGGGATCATTTAATGAGCCTGATAATTTGCGTGGAATAAGTCATTATATTGAACACAATTTATTTAATGGATCTGAATCATTAGGCGATAAAGTTTTCTTTGATGAAGTTAATAAGATGGGTGCAGAAACTAATGCTTCTACCTCATTTTCAGTTACTGACTATTTTATTTCATCAAATTTATTAGAAGACGGAGATTTAGAAAATACAATAAAACTTCAAGCCGCTCAAGTTCAGCAGCCTAAATTTTTAGCAGATAAATTGGATAAAGAAAAGAAAATTGTTGATTCTGAGATAAATATGTATATGTCAGAAGATTCATCATTGGGTTATTCAAGAACAATCAAGAATTTATTTGGTATAAAGTCAGCATCTATTGATTTAGTTGCAGGAACAACAGATAATATAGATTCTTTAACAAGAGATGATGTTGTAAATTATTTCAAGAGTAATTATTACCCTGCAAATATGATAACTGTAATTACAGGAGATGTTGATCCTGATAAAACTATGAAAATTGTTTCAAAGTATTTTAATGCTAAAAACAATCCAACAACAGAACGCAAATTTGAAAAAATGGTACCAATTCAAAATGCCGTAAGGGAAGATTTTATATCCTCAAAATCACAAGGTGAAGCTTCAATCTTTTTAGGATTTGCAGGTCCTGAAAACAACAATACAAAGGATAAAATTTCTATGCAGGCATTGAGCTATTTATTTGCAGGTTTAGACAATTCAAGAATAGCAAATATCGAGCGTGAATATGGTACTTATGTAGATATCTCACCAGAACGATTAGGTTCAAGACCTGAGGAAAAATCATTGATTATGGTAACTTCAAAAGTTCCTGATGAGAAGGTTGAATTGTTATTGAAAGATATATATTCTAAAGTTGCAGATTTAGCAAACAATCCACCAACAGAAGAAGAATTAACTGCAATAAAAAATCGAATGAAAAAAAATAGAAATGAATGTTATGAAAGTTCTGGTTCTTTAAATTTTATCATTGGATCTGCAATGTTAAATGATAATATAAGTAGTATTAAAGATTTTAATACTCTTGTTGATAGTCTTACAGCAGAAGATATATCAAATGCAGCTAAAAAGTATTTGGATTTAAATAAAGCAGCATTAACAGTTGTTCATCCTAAGAATGCAACTAAAGATTCTATTGAAAAAGATTATAAATTGATGTCAAGTGTTTCATTTACAGGTGCAAATAAAAAAACACCTATAGATGTAAATAAGATTGAAAAATATAAAATGCATAACAATTTTGAAGTTATTTTGAATGATATAAATACTGATAATGTATATTACAATTTCATATTAGAAGAGAAGAATTGGACTCCTAAAAAAGCTGCCGTATCAAGTGTATTATCAAATATGTTATCAAATTGTGGAACTAAAACATATTCAATAGAGGAGTTGTCTAAACAAACTGATAAATTAGCACTTGATCCGTATCTTAGTATAACTCAATATGGTATGGGTTTAAATGCCGATTTTACTGCAGATAATGCAAAAGAATCATTAAATATAATAAATGATATAATTAAGAATCAAAATCTAACTCAAGAAAGTTTTGACAAAGCAATAGAATTACTTCGTGATGAGTATTCAAATCGTGAACCATCTCCATATGATAAGTATAATAAGGCTATATATAAGGGCACTCCGATGGAGTTTACACCTCAAGAAAAATTAGCAAGTTTAGATTCAATAACTTTAGATGATGTAAAATCTTTTTATAATGACATTTTTACAAAAGGGCAAGGTCAGGTTGTTGTATCTGCTCCATTTTCAAAACATCCTGAGTTAAAGCAAGAAATATTTAATTCTCTTGGCGAATATCAAAAAGTCCAACCAAGGGATGTAAGTTTATCTAAAATATATACCCCTATAGATAAACCTCAGGTTTATACAGATGTAAGCAATAAAAATGAAGCCAAAATACTGGAAGGTTTCAAATTCAAACAAACAGGCAACTTAAAAGATAAAGTTTGCGTAGATTTGTTAAATGAAATCTTAGGAGGCTCTCCATCTTCAAGATTATTTAAAGATCTTAGAGAAACTCGTCACTTGGCTTATTCTGTAGCATCAGATTGTGATTATGCTGATGATATAGGAGTAATGGTATTACATATTGGAACGACTACCGAAAATCAAGAAACCGGTAAAATGACTTATGATAATATCCAAAAGGCTATAACCGGATTTAATGAAAATATTCAAAAAATTACTACAGAGAAAGTTACCCCAGAAGAGTTAGAAAATGCAAAGAAAACATTAAAATCTTATATTCTATCAGATTTAGAGACAAATATAGGTAAAACTGCTGGAATCTCTGCTGGAGATAATTCATTATATGGTGTTGATTATATAAATCGTAAGTTTGAAATGATAGATCAAATTACAGCAGATGATATATATAATACGGCAAGATATATCTTCAAAGAAAAACCTGTATATTCTATAGTAGCAACAAAAGCTTCATTAGATGCAAATAAAGATTTCCTTGAAGGTTTAGAAAAAACTAATCAGAACAACAATTCTCAAGTTGCTTAACTATTTGTTCTGTGCCGTCATATTTTGCTAATTTTTGCGCTTTCTTTTGAATATCTTGAAGCATTTCAGGATTTTCTACCAATGAAACAATTAATTCCATAAGGGATTTATCGTTAGTGTCATCGTTTTCAAGATATAATCCTGCGCCTTTTTCAACCATACATTTTGCATTTTTTCTTTGGTGGTCGGCTGCGGCGTATGGATATGGTATAAATATTGGCGCAACTCCACTTGCGCATAATTCTGAAATACTTAATGAACCCGCTCTTGATACTGCGATATCACAAGCCTTTAAAACGGTTACCATATCTTCAAAGTATGGCTTTATTATTAAATTTTTATCATTTTTGTATTCAGGGTAAATTTTTCCCAATTCACTAACTACAGTATCAAAATTCTTTTTCCCTGTTTGAAATATTATTTGAATATTATAATCTTTTGATAATTTTTCCAAATCTTTTACTGCAGCTTCATTAATTGCTCTTGCCCCTTGAGATCCACCCATAATACAAAGGGTTAATTTATCTTCTAAATTTAGATCTTTTCTTGCTTGTTGTTTTGTTAAAGTTTTAAATTTTGCTCGGATAGGATTTCCGTTAAGGTGGCAATTTTTGTTATTTAACTTGTTTTTAGCATCCTCAAATGCAATAGAAACGCTATTTGCGTATGGCGAAAGTTTACGAGTAACAAGTCCTGGGTTTGCATCGCAATCGTGCATTACAAAAGGCACTTTCATCGTGATTGCCGCCATAAGTACAGGTGCTGAAACATATCCACCTGTTCCAAATATAGCATCAGGCTTATATTTTTTTATATATTTTAAACATTCCCACCAAGCGTGTAACATCCGGCATGTCCAAATGATAAATTGAAAACTTATTTTTCTTGGCATTCCTGAAGATATGACAGGCAAAAATTCATAATTTTTTTTAGAAACAATTTCTGCTTCTAAGTTATTAGGATTTCCCACGTAAAATATTTTATCAGTTGAATCTTCTTCCAAAAGTCTATCAGCAACTGCAATTGCAGGATAAATATGACCTCCTGTGCCTCCGCCTGTTATAAAATAAGTTTTTTTATTCATTTACTTCAGTCCTTATTCTTTTAATTCTTTGTTTTGAAATATTTAGTAAAATTCCAATCATTGCTAAAGATACAATGATTGAAGTACCACCATAACTAATAAATGGTAGCGTTACACCTGTTACAGGTAATAGTGAACTTGCAACAGACATATTCAAAAATGCCTGAAATCCAAATATAAAGGTTATACCTATCGCAAGAAGTTTTCCGTACATATCAGGGCATCGTTTTGATATTCTAAGTCCTCTATGGACAAGAGCAACAAATAACCCTGCAATAAATAAACATCCGAAAAATCCAAATTCTTCTGCGATAATTGCAAATATAAAGTCAGTATGACATTCAGGTAAATATGCAAGTTTTTGAATAGATCCTCCGTATCCAGTTCCTGTTAAACCGCCTGATGCGAAAGCAATTAGTGATTGAATAATGTTATAACCTTTTCCTAAAGCATCACTTTGCGGATTAAGCCAAGTGTTAATTCTATCCATTTGATACCCGTGTAAAAGTTTTGGAGCCATCAATAGTCCTGCAAAACCCATCATTCCGCCCATAGTTCCTAGAACAATCCAAGGACCATGCGCTGCTATGTACAAGCTTAATGTTGTAAGGGTTAAAATAATTGCCATACTTAAGTTTGGCTGTTTGAATATTAATAATAATATTACAAGCATTGGTATATATACATCAGTCCAATTTTTTGGATTAAGTAAATCAACTTTATTTTTGAAATTAGTTGCTAATAACATACAAAATAAAGGTTTAGCAAGTTCAGAAGGTTGCAATTGTATTACACCAAGATTTATCCATCTTTTTGCGCCGTTTATTGAAACACCTAATGGGGTAAATTGTAAAACTAAAAGAAGTATTATAACTAACCACATAAACGGAGTATTATATTTTTCGAGTTTTTTATAATCGATATTAGCCAAACAGCCCATTGCAAAAAATCCAACAACTGCATAAACCATTTGCTTAAGAAGAAAAGATGCGATATTAACACCTTCACTCATACATTTTGGAGCGGTGGCTGAAAATATTGCTAAAAACCCGATTACTACCAAAAATATAACAATAACCAATAAAGACTTATCTGGCGGAGAAATTATAGTATCAGAATCTTTTTTCTTTCTTCGTCTTATTTCTTTACGTTCTCTTTCTTGTCTTTGTGGTGATTTATATTCTCGATAAGACATAATCTTTAAATACTTCTCCTCTGTTTTCATAGCTTTTGAACATATCAAAACTTGCACAAGCCGGTGATAATAAAACAACATCAGGATGAAGTTCTATACCTTTATCAATAGCAGATTCCATAGTTTTTTCTCTAATAATATTAGTAAATCCGTTATTTTTAAGGTTTTCTTCAAATCTGTCAGTAGCTTCACCAATTAAGATAACTGTTTTTATATGTTCATTGATAGATTTACAAAATTCTGTAAGGTCAGTATTTTTATCTCTGCCGCCTGCAATAAGTACAACATCTGTGTTGTTAAATGAATTTATGGCAACGATAGCTGCTTCAGGATTTGTTGCTTTTGAATCATTATAGAAAGTTATACCATCTTTTTGTGCAACTTTTTCTAATCTGTGTTCTGGTGCTTTAAACTCCATTATTGCATCTTTTAATGTTTTGTTATCTATTCCGGTTAATTTTGCACAAATTATTGCACACATAATGTTTTGGTAATTATGTTCACCAATAAGTTGGCATTCATCAAGTCTTATAATATCTTCTTCAATATTATTTCTTTTAAAGATTATATGACCATTTTCTTCATAACAACAATTAGCACCGATATTTCCGGCAAACATAAATACTTCACCTTCAGCTTTTGATGCAAATTCCAATAATTTTGGATCTTTAGCGTTTAAAACACTAAATTTTGGAGCTTGAGGAGATAGAAAAACTTTAGCTTTAGCTTTGAAATAGTTTTCTAAACCTTGGTGCCAATCAACATGATCTGGTGTAAAGTTTGTCCATACTGAAATATATGGTTTTAGATTTTGTGTAAAGTTTAGTTGAAAAGAACTAGCTTCGCAGACAAAATAATCTAAATCATCATCAGCCATATCGCAAGGAGGAAATCCAATGTTACCACAAGCTTTAGTTTTTAATTTTTTGCTCAAAATATGTTGAGTTAGAGCGGTAGTAGTTGTTTTTCCGTTAGTTCCAGTGATTATAATAAATGGAGTTTTTGATTGGGTATACGCAAATTCAAGTTCTGAAATAACTGGAATATTCTCTGCTCTAAGTTTTTTAATAATTTCGCTATGAGGTGGAATTCCGGGACTTGTGATTGCTAATTTTGAATTTTGAATAAACTCATCAGTGTGTCCGCCATATTGAGTATGAATTCCAAGTTCGTTAAGTTCTTTTATTTGTTCAAGTTTATCATCTGCAATGTCTTTACCTTCGCTAAGAAAAACCTCAGCACCTCTTTTTTTTGCAAGCTTAGCTGCTGCAATTCCGCTTTTAGAAAGTCCAAGAACAAGGACTTTTTCATTTCTTAGATTCATTTTATAATACCCCTTTGCTAAACAGTTCAAATAAACCAACTGCGATAGCTGATAATATTAGAGAAACTGTAGAAAATACTATAACTATTTTTTTCTCATTCCATCCTAGAAGTTCAAAGTGGTGGTGGATAGGAGCCATTTTAAAAATTCTTTTACCCGTAGTTTTGAAACTTGTAACCTGTAAAATTACAGATAATGTTTCCATAACAAAAACGCCACCAATAAAGATTAAAAGAAATTCAAATTTGCCAAGAACAGCCAGTGTTCCAAGTAATCCACCAATTGCAAGTGAACCTGTATCACCCATAAATACTTCGGCTTTAGGTTTGTTGAATTTTAAAAATCCTAATAAAGCACCTGCTACGGCAGCTGAGATAATAGCAAGTTCATTTTCACCCATTGAAAGAGAAATTAAAGCACTAGCAATAAATGCCGGAACTCCGCATCCTGCAGCAAGACCGTCTAAACCGTCAGTTAAATTATACGCATTAGAAGCGCCTGTGATTATGAATACTGCAAAGAATGGGTAAAACCATTTTAAATCCAGTACAAAATTTCCGATAGCAAACTCGCACGCACTAGGGTTTGTAGTTATCAAAAATAATGTAGGAAGAAGAGCTATTGCAATTTGTCTAAATAGTTTTCCACGTGGAGTTAAACCGTCATTTCCTTTTCCTTTGATTTTAATATAGTCATCTTGAAACCCTGCAAATGTATAAAAAGCAAGTGTAATTATTGTGATAAAAGCTATTGCTGTTAATTTTTGGGCTAATAACAAAGCTATAATAGATGCAATTATTATTGCAACAATAATAAATACACCGCCGGTTGTTGGTGTTCCTTGCTTTTGTGCGTGTGTTTCAGGTGCAACGTCTTTAATATATTGTCCTATCATTTTCTTTTTTAACAAGTCTATATAAGGTACTCCAAAAAGCATACATAGTATCATGCCAAGTAAAAATGCTATTGTTACCATTATCATAATTTACATATCCCTCTTTTTATATTTTCTAAAATCTCTTCAAATTTCATAGCCCTTGAGGCTTTTAAAAATATTGTATAACCGTTATTTAAATTATCAAGAATGTAACAAGATGCGTCTTCGTTAGAAGAACAGTAATGTACAGAATTCCCTGATATTTCAAGCTCTTTACCAATTTCTTTTGCAAGGTTTCCAACAATAATATACTTAACCTTTTTCGGAAGTTTTCCTAAGTATTCTCCAACTTGTTTGTGGTAAAGTTTTTCATTTTCGCCTAATTCACCCATATCGCCAAGAATTACTACAGGATTATCATACAATTCAATAAATGTTTTAACTGAAGCTTTCATTGATTCAGGATTAGCATTGTAGCTGTCATTTATGAATTTAAGTCCGTTTATTTCTTCGACTTCCCATCTTTTTTCTATTGGTTTATATGAAGCTAAACCTTTTTTTATTTCGTCATAGCTTAATCCTAGTTTTATTCCAAGTTCTATTGCTGCAAGTGAATTTTCAATATTATAATCACCTTCAACATTTAGTTCATAAATATTGTTTTTATATTTGAATTTTGAATATGATGGAGCTTTTTGTAAAATTTCAACGTCATTAATTGAAAAATAAATTTTTTCACCATCAAATTTTATGTGTTTTTTTATAATATCTTGATTGTGAGCAATAAAAGTTCCATTTTGTTTTAAGCCTGAAGCAATTTCACATTTTGCAATCGCAATATTATCTTGGCTGCCTAATCTTCCGATGTGCGCAGTACCAACGTTAGTTATAATTGCAAAATCAGGTTCTAAATGAGTTGAAATAAGTTCGATTTCACCAAGACCTCTCATGCCCATTTCAACAATAAGTGCTTCTGTATCAGAATCCATTCCAAGAACAGTTTGGCAAAATCCAATTTCGTTATTGTGGTTTGAAAAAGTCTTTTGTGTCTTAAATTTTTGACTAAGAACAGAATAAACAATCTCTTTAGTTGTGGTTTTTCCTGAACTTCCTGTTATTGCAACTGTTTTTGGATTTATTTTTTCTCTGTAAAATTTAGCGATATTCAGATAAGCTTCAGTAGTATTTGGAACTTGAAATACAATTTGTGCATTTTCAAAAACTTTGTCGCCAGTTGTAAAATACCCTATTGCGCCATTTTCTAAAGCTTTATCAATAAAATTTTCCCCATCAAAAGATGCTCCTTTTAATGGCAAATATATGTCACCGGACTTAATAGTTCTAGTATCAGTAGAGATACTAAAACTTATATCTTTTTCAATATTGTTTTTTAATAAAGAAGCTCCAGTAGCTTCTTGTAAATCTTCCCACTTAAACATCATATAATTATGATACTTCAAACAATAAATGAAAAACACTAAAGTTAATAAATATTAAAACTACTTGACATAGAAATACCTCTGGTAGATAATTACTATACGTGAGTACTCGGGTCAATCGTTGATAAAACCTTAAATAAGGTTACGAAACCCAAAATGAAAGGAAAAGAAGATGTACGCAATAGTCGAAACAGGCGGAAAACAATATCAAGTAGAAGAAGGCCGCTACGTTGATATCGAATTATTAGAAGGCGAAAAAGATTCAAAAGTAGTTTTTGACAAAGTCGTTATGGTAGTTAACGGTAAAAAGTCAAAAGTAGGTCAACCTTATGTATCAGGTGCTTCTGCTGAAGGTAAAATTGTTTTAAACGGTAAAGCAAAGAAAATTATCGTATTTAAGCAAAGACCTAAAAAAGGTTATAGAAAAAAACAAGGTCACAGACAAAACTTTACAAGAGTAATGATTTCAAAAATCAGAACTTCTGCTAAGAAGTCTGCAGCCGAAGAAACAGCTGCCGAATAAGCAGTCTAAAATCGTTATAAGTAGAAAAAGTAAAAAGGAGAAATAAAAATGGCACATAAGAAAGGTATGGGATCTACCCGTAACGGCCGTGACTCCGAAGCTAAACGTTTAGGCGTTAAAAAGTTCGGCGGAGAAGCTGTTAAAGCTGGTAATATCCTTGTTCGTCAAAGAGGAACAAAAATTCACCCAGGTAACAATGTAGGTATCGGTTCTGATGATACACTATTTGCATTGATTGACGGTGTTGTAAAATTCGAACCACACAGACGTACTAGAAAACAAGTTAGTGTTTATTCTGTGTAGTCAGTCAAATTTAAAAAGAGCCGGACTTATTAAGTCCGGCTCTTTTTTTATAATCTTTTTATACTTCGCATAGTGCTTCTTCTTCAAAGGGTCTGTCTGGAATATAGTCTTTGTCAGCTATTGTCAATTGAGCTATATTTTTGTCGTATTTTGGTACATCAAAGTTAAATTTTGCTGTTAAAAAGTCCAGACCTTCAATTGATCTTTCAATGTGTCCGAAACCTTCTGTTTTAGAACTTCCAAAACCATCTCCGAATGTACTGTTAATTTTAGCCGTTGAAGTTTCTCCAACTTTATTTAATCCAATAGTTGGATTGTTGTTAATATTGTTTGGTCCTTCTATGCGTGTCATATCTGCTCTCCATTATTACTTATCTATATCTTAATAAAGTATTTTGGAAAGTCATTATTTCAGAATGGTTTTAATTTGTTACAAATCTTAATCAATTAATTCATATAAAGAAGGAGCCTGTTGAACTGTAACGTTCCCTGTTGGAACCTGCAAAATTTTAGCTTTAACAGTTCTATTTGCGTATTCTATAGTAATTATGTCGTTTTCTTTAACTTGTTTTGCCGGTTTTGCAGGGATGTTGTTTATTAAAACTCGTCCCATATCAGAAACTTCATTCGCAACAGTTCTTCTTTTTATTAATCTTGATACTTTTAAAAATTTATCTAATCTCATAAGCTGTCCTTTTCTTAACTATAATATCATATCTTTTACTTTCATGATATAATACTATTCAGGGAGAATTTTTATTATATGAAAAAGTTTATATTATTTCTATTTAGTGTCTTAGTACTTTTTGTATTCACGAATTCTAAAGTTTTTGCTGAAAATATTCGATTTGTGCAAGTTGCGGATGCTCATTTGACTGTTGGTTCTGAATATTCTATGAATGTTTTAAAAAGTGCAGTTGATGATATAAACAAACAGTCAGGAATTTCTTTTGTAGTATTTACCGGAGATAATATAAACAACCCTAAAGAAGAAAATTTAAGAGAATTTGTATCTATCGTTAGTAAATTGAATGTCCCATATTATGTAGTATTAGGCAATCATGATGTTTATAAATCAAATGGTTTGTCAAAAGTAAGATATTATGAGATTTTAAGAGAAAGAAATTTATTATATCCTCAGCGCAAACCTAATTATAAATTTACCAAAAATGGTTTTGTATTTTTGGTAGTAGACGGAGCTAAAGAAGTTATTCCGGGCTCAGTCGGGTATTATAGAGAAGATACACTTGCATGGCTAGAAAAGGAACTTACAAAAAACGCTAAAAAAGATGTGGTAATCTTGCAGCATTTTCCTGTTGAATATCCTGAAGGTTCAGATAATAGGTTGAGAACTCATAGAACCTATAAGGTTGAGGAATATCAAGCATTATTGTCAAAACATCATAATGTTTTGGCAGTTATTTCAGGACATTTTCACGTAAATTCTGAAAATATGAAAGATGGTGTTTATCATATTTCATCCCCATCGCTATTGGGTTTGCCTAACGCTTACAAAATTATTGATATTGTTACAACAAAAGAGTTTTCTCCAATAATTTATACTCAATTAAGAGAATTCCAAGTAAAGGATTCAAATTAATTTTTTCTTCTAAATAAATTGCGAATCATTTTGCTAATATTTTTCCTAAAAATTATTAGCCCGGATATGCCCGCAAAACCAAGCAAAATTTTCATAATTGTCGGGAATTTATGAATAGGCTTTTTCTTTGCGGCCTTTTCACTCATATAAAGATCTCTTTGTAATTCATTATTTTGTTTCTTGGCTTCGGCGCCTGAGTATATTGTCTTTTTGGGTAGTGTTTGAGGCAAAGGTATTACACCTACTGGCTTTCTATCTTTCCCATAAGACATTTGTTTATTTGCAGGATTGTCTATTTGTTCTACTACCATATATTTATAAAAACCTTTTGCTGGTAAAATTTGCGCATAATTTTTGGATTTTGTAAATAAATATTACTTGTT
>CASEYP010000013.1 GCA_949292185.1 uncultured bacterium | reverse complement strand
GATATTGAGTATGGCTAAAAAAGCAGTTAATCAAGCAAGTATAAATCAGAAGGACGTTGAAAATTTTGAGATTTATATGCCTAATTTAAATTTACAAAACAAATTTGCAGATTTCGTTAAACAAACCAACAAATCAAAATTGGAAATTCAAAAAAGTCTTGATAAATTAGAAATCTTAAAAAAATCGCTAATGCAGAAATATTTTGGATAATTATTATAGTGTAGAATGTTGATACATAACTTTTAAAGAGGTGTATCAACATGAAAGAAGAATTAATTACCGAAATATCACGTAAAATGCTTCCATATTTAGATAACGCGCAGTTAAGCCAATTACAGGAAGTATTAACTTATTGTTTTTGGAACGTAGAAATTACACAGGCAGATGATAATAAGGAAAAAACAGAAGATATAAGCAATGTGAAATTATTACAAATGTTTATAGCTTCAAAACGGTTAGAAGGTTGCAGCGATAAAACATTAAAATACTATCAAACAACACTTATGCGCATGTTTGATAGTATTAATGTTCATGTAACCCATATAAAAACATATGATTTAAGAAAATACTTATCTGATTATCAAAAAATACGTCAATGTAGTAAAAGTAATATTGATAATATACGCCGTATTTTATCTAGTTTTTTTGCATGGCTTGAAGATGAAAATTATATCATTAAAAGCCCTGTAAGAAGAATACATAAAATAAAATCTGGTAAAGCGGTAAAAGAAACTTATACTGATGAAGCGCTTGAAATTATGCGCGATAAATGCGGTTGTTTGCGGGATTTAGCTTTAATTGATTTGTTAGCTTCAACCGGTATGCGCGTTGGTGAACTTGTGCGTTTAAATAAAGTTGATATTGATTTTGAAAACAGGGAATGTATAGTTTTCGGGAAAGGAAGCAAAGAACGGCCGGTATATTTTGATGCAAGAACTAAAATTCATTTAAAAAATTATCTTGAAAGCAGAACTGATAATAATCCTGCACTGTTTGTTTCGTTATTACAACCGTTTAAACGTTTAGAAATTAGTGGTATCGAAATAAGGCTGCGTAAGCTTGGCGAGAAACTTGGTATTGCTAAAGTACATCCGCACAAATTTAGGCGAACGCTTGCAACACGGGCAATTGATAAAGGTATGCCAATAGAACAAGTACAGCGTTTACTTGGTCATGCAAAAATAGATACTACCATGGAATATGCTATGGTTAATCAAAATAATGTAAAAATATCACATAAAAAATATATTTGTTAATTTCCAATCCCGATTTATCGAGATGTTTGGAGATCCGTTATTAAATCCATATAATTTAATAACCGTGAAATTGGGAACAGTATTGGCAGTTGAACCACAGAACGGATTGTACAAGCCGCAATCTGATTATGTAGTTGATAAATCTGGAATACCTATTTTACGTATTGACAGTTTTTATAACGGACAACTCCGTAATCTGAATAGTTTAAAACGTTTGAATTGTTCTGATATCGAAAAGAAACGTTATTTGTTAAAAGAAAATGATATTGTAATAAATCGTGTAAATAGTATTGAATATTTAGGCAAATGCGCTTTGATTACTGGGTTAGTAGAAGATACTTTATTTGAATCAAATATGATGAGGTTACATGTTGATGAAACTAAATATAATCCTGTATACGTAACATATTTGCTTTGTAGTAAGTTTATTTATAATCAGATATTGAGTATGGCTAAAAAAGCAGTTAATCAAGCAAGTATAAATCAGAAGGACGTTGAAAATTTTGAGATTTATATGCCTAATTTAAATTTACAAAACAAATTTGCAGATTTCGTTAAACAAACCAACAAATCAAAATT
>CASEYP010000012.1 GCA_949292185.1 uncultured bacterium | reverse complement strand
CGGCTCCGCTTTTTAATAAATTTTTATTTACTCCTTATCCATAATCATAAAAGGTTATATTTTTCAAAACATAAGACTTTTTCCCTAAGATTTTATATTTATTTTTACATTTTTAAAAACTCCTATTTTGTTGAATTGGTTTAACCATTGAAAAAACTTATTCTAACTCTAAGGAGTATTAAAAATGAAAAAAATAATTCTTATTTTAGTTTTACTACTTAGTTGCCAAATTTCATTTGCAGCTCAAAACACAACCTTAGATAAAATAGAAAATTCGTTATATGGATTTACCTATTCTAATGACAACGAAACATCCAGGTTAAACCGAATTGAAACAAGTGTTTATGGAAAAACTTCCACTGCTCAAAATCAAAATCGTATTGCCAAATTAAAAAAAGATTTATCAGCAGATCTTATGGGACAAGAAATTGAACCTAAAGAAGATACATTTATGGAAGATGAAGATTCCTGGGTATTTGCAAAAGAACCTGCAGAAAGTTCAAAAATTGATTATCCTGTTATAAATGAACTTGAACAACAAGTATTCAAAAAAGAATTTAAAGACCAAAATATAAAAACCAGACTTACAAATCTGGAAAACAAAACTTTTGGAAAAAACTATGCCAATGATGATTTAGCAACTCGTGTTGATAGATTAAAAGCAGAACTAAAACCTAAGAATTTTGCAGACAATCAAATTGCAAAACAAGAAAACGACTTTTATGATGGCGATATTGATAAATTAACGGATAACTACCACCTTGATCAATATGGAACCCCATTTGATTATGATGCGTACAACAGACAACAAAACTTCAATGACTATTCTGACTTTGATGATATTAATGAAGGTCCAAGTGTATTTAAACCAGCAAAAAATATGAATATTTCATCTATAGAAAAAACTCTATTCAAAACAAAATACGAAAATGAGCCAATGGATAACAGACTATCAAGAGTAGAGTCAAGTCTTTTTGGAACAGTATTTTCAGGCGACAATGAAACTGAAAGATTAACAAGAATTTCAAGTGCCATAAATGCCCAAAAATCTGCAAGAAAATATGATAGCAATAAGTTTGGACAAAATATGGCAACAGCATTCCAAATAGGCACACTTATACTCATGGTACTGGCATGCATTCTGTAATAAATACTTTATTTCCAAAACTATTGAGCAGAATTTGTCTCAACTTTTGATTCTGAAGAAGGCATAGTCTTTTGTGAATTTTTAAGAGCATTTTGAAGTAAATTCTTTATATTTTCAGAATTTTGCTTTACATTCTCTTTTGAATTCTGTATATCAGTTTTTGTTTGCTCTATACTTTCTTTTAATGTTTCAACTTTATTCTTTTGAGTTTCTATAACATTATTTACATTAGTTTTAACAGTTTCTGCATTAGTTTTAGCCTGTTCAACACGGTTTTCAATATTTGATTTAACTGCCTCTTTGGCATTTTTTAAATCCTGTTTAACATTCATTTCTGAAGTATCACAATTAGATAACCATTTGAAACTTTTAACAGAAGATGTTCCTGAAACAGGCCCATTAAATATTACTTTAAAATCTTTATATGATGTACTATCTCCTGATAACTGTGGTATTAAAGAAGTATTTTCACTAGCAGGATCTGCAGTTAATTGTTTTAATATATTTGATGTCATAACTCCAAATTTTGGAATATATGATAACAATTTTTCAGCAGATAATTCACCTAAAACACCAAGACAAGATACAACCTTAGATTCTAAACGTCCCAGAATAATTAGATTTGCACTATTTGGTAAGATATTATAAACACCTGTTACATAATATGCCATCAATGGTCCTGATACTAATATTTTAGAAATATTTGCACCACCGTTTGATAAAGTTAAATTGCCCTTTATATATTTATACTTGTTAGCTTCCTGTATTGTTGACGCTGTTGATAGAGCTGATATTGCAGATTTCAAAATAGAATTAGATGAAACATTTTGAGCAGCAACAAGATTTTCTAATCTACCTATGCCCATAAATCTTCCATCTGCAACATTAAAATCAACATTGCCGGCTAAAGAGTTTATAATATCTTTATCAGTAGAACCTTTCATTGATAAATCCGCATTAAAATCTAAAACACCAGTCAACGCATTTTTTATTCCAACTGCGCCATAAATAGCATCAGTTGAATTCATACCATTACCAATCATTGTAATGTTTATCTTAGTTGTTGGAATATCATATAAAATATCACCCTTTACATCGCCGTCAAAAGCTTTTGCTGTTAAATTTTTTATTTTAACAAGAGTGTAATTTTCTAAAGAAAAATCAGCTGCTAAATCATCTGCTAAAATTCCACCTAATCTAAACTGACGCGCTGTTGCAGATCCATTAAGAACTTTACCTGATAAATCTGCAACTAAATCCTTAATAGATAAATCCATATTATCAATCAATAATTCAATAATATTAACAGTCCCTCTAACTTGAGGATCCATTACATCACCTAATACAGTCACAACTCCATTTGCCGTAACGCTAGATGTTGGAACTCCCCAGATTGGGAATTTTATAGTATTAGGAACTGCTATATTTATATTTAAATCAGGTTCAGAATACAATTTTGAAACCCCGCCACTAACCTTTATTACAGTAGCTTTATCATTAGAAACTCCTGTATTTGAGAAGGTTAAAGAATCTCCGATAATTTCTATGTTTGAATGAACTTTTGTTTTTTGATTTTTCAATAAGTCTATATCTACAAAAGATACATAATTATCTTTATCTGCATCAACATTTAATTTTATATTTTGGACTTTCGTATTACCAGTTAAATTAACTTGAAGCGGTAATTTTCCCTTTCCGGCAATCAATGATCTAAAATCCTTTGGAATAACAGACAAAATATCAGATGCCAAAACATTTCCTTTTGCAGATATATCTATATTCATCTTATCTTGGATATAATCGGTAATTACACCTTTTATGTCAATTCTGGAATTATCAAACAATAAATAAGTATTTTTGATATTTATATCCTTATTATCAACCACGACATCAGACTTAGGTATTGACAATTTTAATGACGGATGAATAAAATCTAATGATGTAACATCAATATTTCCATCAAAAGCTTTTCCATCATACAAAATTGTTGCTACTGCACTTTTTAATAAGACCTTCAAATTTGAAGGTTTATTTAATACGTTAAGATTACAAATATCAGCTGATATTTCCGGTTTTATATTATTTAATTTACCTAAGATTAAAGCATTAATTGATACATAACCGCTATTAATATTGTTATCTTTTAATGTTGCAATCTGACCACAAGCAGCTAGCAACCCTTTTAAAGAAAGCTTATCTGCAATAAGTTTCAAATCCAAAGAAGCATCATGTCCAATAGTTCCTGACAACTTCAACGGATGACCTAAAACAGAAAAACCAGCTTTTTTAATATTTATATCATTATTTGTTAAATCAACATCCGCAGTTATATTATCAACAGACACATTATATAAGCCATAAGTCAAACTTGAAGGCAAAATTTTCAAATAGCCGGTTGATAAAACTTTTTTCATATCGGAATTTATATTAAAATCAGCATCAATTCTACCTGTTGCAGATAAAGTATTAAAATCATTAATTTCAAAAGATGAAGCAATACTGTCAATCAACCTTATAATATTATTAAACTTTGCATTTGAACGTAATGTCATATCAACAGACGGATTTTTACCTGTTTTGTAATTTCCGATAACCTGAGTTACCTCATCAACATCATCTGAAGTATAAAACATTGAATCGATATCTGTCTTTGCACCTTTAAATTTTAAATGTGCATAACTTTCAGGAAGTTTTTTACCATTAACAGCAACAGATAAAGCATCAACATTAACAAAACCTTTTAAATGAGGAGCTTTAGTTGTTCCAAAGATACTTGCATCAGTTGTAATATCAAATCCTAATTTGTTATTATTAATTGATTTAAATACATCTATAATATTAAAAGATTGAGCTTCAGAAGTTGTCTTTGTCTTATTTTCATCTTCTTGTACAACCTTAGGGAACACCAAATCATCTAATTGTACTTTTGGCATAATTTTGTTATAGACTTTTAAGTCATAATTTGACATCAAAACGTTATCTAATACAACTTTACCTCTTGTAGATAATTTAAAATGCTTATCCAATATGAAATCTGACAATTTAAAATCTGTACCTTCCATAAAATAAGACTTAGAAGTTTCTTTATCGATAAAAGCAACCTTATAATCTTTGACTTTAACATTTGGCAAATGATTAGATAACTTAAACCCATAAGGTAAGCCTTCTGTCATCTCAGTTTCTTTTTCAGTTTTTGGAATAAAATCTTGGATTAAGAAGTTACCATCTTTTTTCACTTCTAAATTAGCAGAAAGGACCTTAGCTCCAACATAATCAACTTGAACTTTTCTTAACAACAAAGGTAAAAGCGCAAGTCTTACTGAAGCATTTTCAGATTCAAAAAACGGACTAGCTTCATTTGGTAGAGTTAAAGTAAGATTTTTAACCTTAAAACCAACGGACAAGTTAGGTCTAGTAACTAAAGAAATATCATCTAAATCGACATTAAATCCCGTAGCCTTTGATAATGAAGCTTCTATTTTATCACTGTATGAATCAACAAACGGAGACAATATAAAAGGTATTATCAAAAACAAAAGATATAAACCAACTAAAATAGATCCTGACCATATACCATATTTCTTTAATTTATCATTCATAACCCTACCTCAACTTTTATACAAAGTATTTTATCATAAAATTAAAAAGGAAAACTAATCTATAAGACAGTTTTTACAAAAGAAACAGCATCTTCCTTTGTTGTAACATCCCCAGATATCTGAGCTTCATGTAAAGCCTTCATAACAACCCCTAACTTAGCTGATGGCTGAAGATTTAATATTTGCATAACTTCATTTCCATCTAATAATTTTGGAAGAGGTTTTAAAGAATCTTTAACCTTTAAATAAAAATTTAATAAATTATTCAAATTATCAAGATTTTCTTGAACCATCTCATCACTAACTTCTGGCCCTCTTGCACTTAGTCTATCAGCTTGTGCAATTAAAATATTATCAATCGCATTATCTTCAGATTTTCTGACATATCTCATCATAACCTTTTCGCTTAATTCAGGAGATGAAACTACAGCAGACGGATACATATGATTTTTGATAATATATGTTATATAAGATATTTGCTTATTAGAAAATTTCATAGATTTTAAAAATCCGGCAGCCATTTTAGCACCAACATCTTCATGCTTAATAAATCTATGACGTCCGGTATCTTTTTCTATAGTCCAAGTAGAAAATTTTCCAATATCATGCATAAATGCGGCAAGCTTTAAATGTGCAAATCGTGAAAATCCGCCAAAATCAACTTTATCTAAATGTTGTCTAACACAAGGCGCAGAATTTTCATACAAATTTTCTAACTGTCTCATAGTTTCCAAACTATGCTCAAATAAAATCAAATGATGATGAGAATTTTTTGGAACTTGCTTTAATTCTTTTACAAATGGAAATAAAATTTCTAACACTCCGCATTCATCCATTTTAACCAAAGCGTCAACAACATATTTTCCGCTAAACATCTTCATCAATTCATATTCAATACGTTCTTTTGCAGGTTTTAAAATCAAATCAGTGTTATGTTTAACAATTTCGTATAATGAATTATCAATTTCAAAACCTAAAATTGAATAAAATCTAAAAATTCTTAATAAACGTAAAGGATCATCTAAAAAATTATTTTTAGAAATACCCTTTATAATTTTATTTTCTAAATCTGAAACCCCACCTGTCAAATCCAAAACTTCACAAGTTCTAATATTAACAGCAATAGCATTAATAGTTAAATCTCGCCTAAATAAATCCTTTTCAATAGATCCGCCTACAGGATTTGTTATATCTAAATAATTTTCTTTATCCGATAAAACAACACGATAAATTTTATTTTCAATATCCAAAGGTACTAAAATACCACCTAAAAAATCTGCAACTTTTTTTGCAAAAATTCCAGCATCTTCATCAACTACAACCAAATCTCTATCTAAGGAAGTTTTATCCAGTAAAAAATCTCGAACAGAACCGCCAACAAGGTAAACCTTATTTTCAAAAAAACTTGCAATATTATTTAAAATATCATCATTCTTTATTTTATCTGTTAAAGTTTGAATATTCATAAATCAAATTACCTAAACCAACTGTTACAGCAGTTTCAGCCCTCAATATTAGAGATCCTAATGTCAACATTTCGAAATTATTTTTTTCGAAATAATCAAATTCCCTTTGTGAAAATCCCCCCTCAGGTCCTATTATAACCAAAACTTTATCATTCTGTCTTACAGGATTACTCTCAAACAAATCTCTTAAGGTTTTCTGAGCAATTCTTTCACAATAAACAATTATCTTATCAAAAGAATTTTCAGCCAAAAGATTATCAAATGTAGTAACTTCAAAACACTGCGGAATATTTGCTCTTTCACACTGTTTAGAAGATTCATACATTATTCTATTCCATTTTGAAATTTTCTTATCAACAACAGAACGACTAACAGCACAATTATCTGTTATAATCGGATAAACTCCACTAACACCAAGTTCTGTAGCTTTTTCAATAACAAAACTTTGTGCATCCGATCTTAATGGACTTTGTGCTAAATATAAATCAAAATCCAAAAATCTTTTAGAAGGGTAAGATTTTTCAATACTTACCGTGATTTTAGAATTTGTAATTTGAGTAATGAAAGTTTCATATTGAATTTGATTTTCATCAATCAAAAGCAACTGTTCTCCAGCCCTTGCTCTCAATGATCTTGCTATATGCTGATAATTTTCTTTATCAGAAATCTCAGCTGTTTTCCCGTTTACTTGATTAGAATTTATAAAAAAATGTGGCATAATAAACCTCTTTATCAGACTTATTATAGCATAATTTAGTCAATAATAATCTCTTTTTCATTTTTATATGTTACATACCCCAAAGCAGCAGCAGGTGGCTTTCTCAAATATTTTCTTTTGGTATATATAACACCAACCTTTGAAGAATTTTTAGCTGATGAATATTCTTTTGCAAGCTCAGCACATTTTAAAATTTTTTCATCAGTAACATTTTGACTCTTTAATAAAACATGAGATCCTGCACAATTGTGAACATGAAACCATAAATCTTCATCCGATGCTAATTTTGAAATTATATAATCATTTTGCTTATTATTTTTTCCTATATAAATTTTTGATTCTTCATCTAAATTTATACACATTATTTCAAGCTTAGATTTTTTTGATTTTGAAACTTTAGCTTCATCCTCAACTTCAGGAGAAATATCTAATAACTCTTCAATATTTAAAGCTGATTCTATAGAATACAAAACTTGTTCAAAATAAGACATTTTCTCTTTATAAGAATTTTCCAATTCTGCTAATTTTGATAAAGAAGTTTTTGCCTTGTTATAACGTTTATAAAAATTATTTGCATTCTCTTTCAACGTTTTACTCTCATCTAGCTCAATTTTAATTTGTTTATCGTTTTCGTAATCATAAACAGAAGCTTCAGTTGAATAATCTTTTAAATTATATAAATTTGCCATAATTAAATCACCGTAAAGCCTATATTTATCCAAATCCAAAACTTCATTTTTACGTTTATTGATATCTGATAAAGATTTTTTAACCTTTTTAATTTTTTGATCAATTATAGATGAGTAATGAGTCTTTAAAGTCTTGAATTTATATTCTGAGATTACATTTGCATAGTATGTATCAATCATTTCATTAACACATGAGCACTTAAAACTATTCGGCAACAATTCCGAAAACAAGCAATATGCCTTATAATCATTAGATATACACGGAGATAAATTTTCTAAACAAACATAACTTTTTAATTTTGAAAGCGGAACATTTTCACACAACCTAGCAAAACTTTTTGAAAACATATAAAAGTCAGAAGCCAAATTTGAATAATCTACCTCTCCAAAATAATTTAAAATATCCAACTTATTTTGTTTTGGAGGGTAAACATAAGGCAAAGTTCCTGCCAATTCACGTTCTCTACTTTTTTCAGAACCAACATTATGAGCACAACCAATAATTATATTAGTATCGTAATTATATAAGATAACATTTGAATATTTTCCCATCAATTCAATCGCCAAACACAAATATATCTTATCACCTAGTTCATTATATGTTTCAACATAAAATTCCAAAATTCTTTCATTTTCAGGCATTTCAACTTTTGAAATCCTTGAATTTTCAAGATATTTTCGCAATAACATACAAAACATAGGAGGTTTTCGAGGAATATCAATCAATCGTTTTTCAGAATTTTCCTTACTCATAAAACAAACATGATAAAATGAAGGATTAATATTTATATAGAACTGTCTTGTTTTACCCTCATTACGTAATGCAAAAATTAACTCTCGCCTTGTAGGCTGCTGAATTTTAGAAATTCTTGCACCGGATAAAAAAGATTTTTCCTCTTCACAAAAAGCCTTTAAAGTTAATAAATCAAAAGTAATCATATAATGAGTTTACTAAAAAGCAAGCCTATTGTCCATTCACAAAAATTGTGCTAATATAGGTAAGGAAATGAGGATATCAAAATGAAAAAAGATGAGAGTAAATTAAAAAAAGCAGTTAGTGGTGATACTATAAATTTTAGCAACGAATACGTAAAATTATTGGTAACAACAGAAGATTACCTAATTACAGGTAAATTAAGATTACCAATTCCAGCAGTTGTTGAAAATCCAACAACAGAAAACTTATTATTCTATGCGCTAAATTGCGGAAATATGTTTATGGCATTACAAGATTGCGTAATCAGTAACAGACATAGTGTTGAATATCAACCTGAACACGTGGACAATTACAACATAAATCTAAATATTGTACATTCATGTCAGATTATAAAAGACTAAATAATAAGAAAAAAGATTACAAATGTTACATATTGTAGTCTTTTTTTTGTGTTTTTGCTAGTATAATAGATGCAATATAAATAGACAAAAAGGAAATAAGAGAAGATGATTAAAACAAAATTTAAAGACCACGAATGCGGGAAAATCAACTTGTCAAATATTGGTGAAACAATAACTTTGTCAGGTTGGGTATCATGCATTAGAGATTTGGGAGGGATTTTATTTGTAGAACTTCGTGACAGAAGCGGATTTTTCCAAATTGTTGCAAACCCACAAATTAACCCACAAATTCATAAAACACTAGAAAAAGTAAGAAGTGAATATGTTATAAAAGTAAGCGGAAAAGTTTCAAGAAGACCTGAAGAAACTTACAATGAAAAATATCCTACAGGTCAAGTTGAAATGTATCCTGAAACAATCGAAGTTTTATCTGAAGCAAAAACATTACCATTCGTTTTGGATGATGAAAATGTTTCAGAAGATGTTAGACTAAAATACAGATACTTAGACTTAAGACGTGAACCTATGTTGTCAAAACTGGTTATGCGTCATAATATAGTTCAAGCTATTAGAAAATATTTAAATGACTTAGACTTTTTGGAAGTTGAAACTCCAATTCTTATCAAAACAACTCCGGAAGGCGCTAGAGATTATTTAGTACCATCAAGAGTTCAAGAAGGTAAGTTCTATGCACTTCCTCAATCTCCACAAATTTTCAAACAATTATTGATGGTTGGTGGAATTGAAAGATATTACCAAATTGCAAAATGTTTCAGAGATGAAGACTTAAGAGCAGACAGACAACCTGAATTTACTCAAGTAGACTTAGAAATGTCTTTTGTTGAACAACAAGACGTTATAAGAGTTGTTGAAGGTTTAATCGTTGATGCATTTAAAGCTGCAGGAGTAGAAGTTAAACCTCCATTTATTCAAATGCCTTGGCAAGAAGCAATGGACAGATTTGGTTCTGATAAACCTGATACAAGATTTGGTTTAGAACTATTTGATATTGGAGATATTATTCTACAATCAGAATTCCAAATCGTTAAAAATACTTTGGAAAATGGTGGTATCGTTAGAGGTATAAGAATTCCTGGCGGTGCTAAATATTCAAGAAAAGAAATTGATGATATTACAAAACTTGCAGTTTCATTTGGAGCTAAAGCTTTAGCTAATATCATTTATAACGAAGATGGAACAGCTAAATCTCCTGTATTGAAATTCGTGACAGAAGAACAAGCTAAACAAATTCAAGAAAGAGCCCAAGCTCAACCTGGTGATATTATCTTCTTCGTAGCTGATAAACCAAAATTAGTTTATGATGTTATGGGAAGATTAAGATTACACTTTGGTAAATCTTTGAACTTGATTGATGAATCTAAACATAATTTATTATGGGTTGTAGACTTCCCAATGTTTGAATGGAGTGATGAAGAAGGAAGATATATGGCAATGCACCACCCATTCACATCTCCTTGTATTGAAGATTTAGACAAATTAAAAGCTGGAGATTTGGGTAATGTTAAATCTATCGCTTACGATATCGTTTATAACGGAACTGAACTTGGTGGTGGATCTGTAAGAATTCACTCTTCTGAAGTTCAATCAGCTATCTTCAAAGCTTTAGGTTTAACAGAAGAAGAAGCAAAAGAAAAATTCGGATTTATGGTAAATGCATTGCAATACGGAACTCCACCTCATGCAGGTTTAGCAATCGGTTTAGACAGATTAGTTGCATTACTTGCTAGAACTGATTCTATCCGTGATGTTATTGCATTCCCTAAAAACGCAGGTGCTAAAGACTTGATGAGTGATGCTCCTGGTTATGCTTCACCTCAACAATTAAGAGAGTTACATATCAAAAGCACAGCAAACTTAGGTAAATAAATAGTTATATAAAAATAAAAAAGACCTTGAATAAATTCAAGGTCTTTTTTTATCCTTATAAATTATTTTTAATAAACTTATGAGCATCAATAACATCATCATAAGATATTGGCAAAGGGCCTTCAATAACCTCTAATGGCAAATGTTTATCAGATTTTCGATTATAATTAAACACGATTTTTCCAAAATCTTTACCACATTTTTCGCATGCTAAATTACAAATTAAAATATCAGAATATTGTTCCAAAATTTTTATTGAATTTATCGAAAAATCATTTTTACAACGAGAACAACAAAGTCCCGAAAACAGCGTATTTATGTCATTTTGAGTAAATTTTTTCATATCAATTATTTATATTAAGTTTTGTAAAGATTTCAATTATTTAAAGTATTAATTGTTATTTTACATCAAAAAATGGGATTAATAAATATGAAGCCAAAGGAGGTTTATCATGGCTATTAATCTGATCCTATTCGGTTTTATCGTTTACACTGCATTAATTGTTGTTCCAAGCATTTGGGAAGAATTAACAGCTGAAGGATAGAAACAAAATTTAGAAATTACCGTTTTTTGACATTTAAGAGAGTTTGGTTTGCTATTAGTGTGTAAAGTACGTTTATTAAATAAACGGTTAATTTGTCGTGGCAAAAATTTACAAAAAATGACATTCCAAACAAAAAAATGCAGCCAAAAAATGTTTGCTCTATAATATAATTATGGATTATTTAAACAATACATTTGACATAATTGTAGTTGGAGCCGGACACGCTGGCTGTGAGGCTACTTTAGCCTGTGCAAAACTCGGTATGAAAGTGTTACTTTGTACACTTAATCTGGATAACATAGCACTGCAGCCTTGTAACCCAGCCGTTGGCGGGCCTGCTAAGTCAACTCTTGTAAGAGAAATAGATGCTTTAGGCGGAGTAATGGGTGAGGTTACAGATGCTACGTATCTACAGATGAAGATCCTTAATTCGTCAAAAGGACCTGCTGTTAGAGCTTTGCGCGCCCAATCAGATAAAGCGGAATATTCAAGATATATGAGAAATTTGCTAGAAAGCAATGAAAACATATACCTTAAACAATGTTGTATTACTGATTTAACTGTTGAAGACGGAAAAATTACAGGTGCTATAGATGAGTTTGGAATAGAATATCACGCAAAAGCGATTATTCTAACAACCGGAACATCTTTAGAAGGTAGAATTTTTGTTGGTTTACGCTCTTATAGTGCAGGCAGGTTAGGTGAAAAAGCTGCAATCGGTCTATCCGATTCTCTTCACAAGTTAGGTATTGAAACTAAAAAACTTAAAACAGGAACTCCTGCTAGAGTTGATAAAAGGACCATTGATTATTCTAAAATGACAATTCAACCTGGAGATGAAGAATTAAGTTTCTTTTCTTTTAAGCCAAACAGACCTATTAGAAAAACTTATCCTTGTTATTTAACAAGAACAAATGAAGAAACTCACAAGATTATAAGAGAAAATCTTGATAAATCTCCAATGTTTCAAGGACTGATACATGGTGTTGGCCCTAGATATTGTCCGTCTATAGAAGATAAAATTGTGAGATTTGCATCTAACCCTTCACATCATATATTTATCGAACCAGAAGGTTTAGGAACTTACGAAACTTATATTCAAGGATTTTCAACAAGTTTACCTGCTGATGTTCAGGTAAAAATGATAAGGAGTTTACCAGGGCTAGAAAAAGCTCATATCATAAAACCTGCTTATGCGGTTGAATATGATTATGTTCCTGCTGTTCAAACAACACATTCTCTAATGTCTAAGAAAATTAAAGGTCTATTTTTCGGAGGACAAATTAACGGAACAAGTGGTTACGAAGAAGCCGCTGCTCAAGGTTTAATTGCAGGTATAAATGCTTTTAATTATTTAAATGGATCTGAAATGCTTGAACTTTCAAGAAGTTCATCATACACAGGAACTCTTATTGATGATTTGGTTACTAAGGATATTCAAGATCCATATAGAATGCTTACATCTCGTTCTGAATACCGTTTACTTCTAAGACAAGATAACGCAGATGAAAGATTAACCCCAATAGGTCACAAAATAGGACTTATTGATGATGAACAATTTAATAGATTTAGAACAAAACAACAACTTATTCAGGAAGAAAAAATAAGACTTGAGAACTTGAAAATTCCTCCTTCTGAAAAGAATAATGAAATTTTGGCAAAATATGAAGAACATATTGATAGAGGAATTCGAGCATCTGAACTTTTAAAACGTCCAAATATTGATTACAAAGTAATCCAAGAACTTGATGAATCTACTAAAGCTCTAAATATTGAAAAAGATGTTTATGAACAGATTGAAGTAATAATAAAATACGATGGATACATAAAACGACAAGAAGAACAGGTAGAACAAGCCGGAAAACTTGAAAAATTTAAAATTCCTGACAATATTGACTATTCAAGAATTGAGCATATTTCATCAGAAACAAAAGAAAAATTGGAAAAAATTCGTCCAAAAACCTTAGCTCAAGCGTCAAGAATCGGTGGAGTTAAACCTGCAGATATCTCAATTCTTATGGTTATGTTAGATAAAAATACAATTGTTAAGAAATAATTTCAACTTTATTTTCTATATATTTTTCTGTCAACATTTCAGATTTATACAACCTTAAACCTGAAAACTTGATTGCTTTTTTATCTTTACAAACAATAGTCAAAGCTTGCTTATCAGGATTTTTAGCAATTATATCCCCAGGATTAAAATTTTCTACAATATCTGCTAAAATTTGAAACTTATAAGGATCTACAATAAAAAATTTATTTTTATAAGTAATATAACACGGTAAAAATGGATACAATGCTCGTACTGTACGAGAAACATCAGTTGAGGTTTGATACTCGAAATCAAGCATTTTTTCTTCACCTGAAATATTTGGATAATATGTGGCATATTTTTCACTCTGAGCAATCGGAGTTATAATTTTATTATCCAAATCTTTTATAAATTCAGTAACCATACTCCTTGCAACTCTTACAGATTTTTCTCTCAATTCCTTTGATGTATCACTATCTAAAATTTCAACCTTTTCCTGCGCCAAAATTGCACCGCTATCATATCTTTCATCCATAAGATGCAAAGTTACACCAGAATATTTTTCACCATTTAATATAGTTTGAAGATACGGATTAGGTCCCCTGTATTTTGGAAGTAATGAAGGATGAACATTCACAGTTGCAATTTTTGGAATGTTAAAGGTTTCTTTTTTTAATCTTTCCCTCCAAGTACCAACAAGAATTAAATCAACATTCAATGTAATCATCAGTTTTCTAAAATCACTGGAATTTGCTGACTTCATTCTAATTTCTCTTACTTTTAATTGTTTTAAAAGTGTAACTACAGGATCAGGTTTGAACATATCTTGAAAATATAATTTCAAATGATTAGTGCAAGTTTGCTCATAACGAAAAACACCAACAATCTCAGCTCCGGCATCTACCGCACCTAAAACTAAATTGGCTAACATCAAACCTTTGCCTAAAATAACGACCTTCATATACTTATTATAAAATAAAAAGTCCCGTATTTTTTAAATTTACGAGACTTTTTAAATTTATATTAAGTTAAACATTTTAAACATCTGCAACATCGTCATAAAGATCACTTGCAATTTGTTCATTTTCAATTGCATCTCTAACTTGAGCTTGTGCATCTTTTAATTGCTCATAATTTTTTACAACTTCTTTTGCTTTAACATTTTGGTGTCCGAATGAATGTGCAATACTTGAACAAATTAACAAGATTGGACCATAATCGATTACACCCTTTGCAAAATTCTTAATTGCGGATGGAACTTTTGCCATTTTTTCAGATACATAATTTAGAACTTTATTATTGTTTAACTTCTTACTTACACTAGCAATTGTTCTCAATTCTGGAGTTGAGAATTTCTTAGAAAGTGTACCTGAAGCCTTTGGTAAAACTTTACTTGCTAATTTTGATAAACCTTTACCACCTAAGAATACAGCACCAACACTAGCACCGATAGTTGCAAGAGTTGTTAAAATAGGGTGGTTATTTGAAAATTCTCTAACTGCAGGACTAGATTTGTCTAATTGACGTTTTGCACCAAACATAACATCAATAATTGCAAATGTTCCTGCCCATGAAAGAGCGGTACCGGCAAATTGAGCTAATTTCAATACTCTAGCACTGTCAACCAAACCTTTTTTACTTAATAATTTTGCAGGAGTTCTAACAGCTGCGGCTAAACCTGCAGCTAATGGAATACTGTAATACAAAGCATCTGATATTCTCTTATGCTTTTTGTCATTAACACTATAAGAGGCCTTCATATAAGCAAGTCGTCTTAATGAATTATCATCCATTTGCGCAAATTGTTCTAAAGCCTCACGTCTTAAAGCCTCACTATCAACATCTTTTTTTTGTCTGCGACCAAAAGATTGTTGAGTTTGCTCTACATTTCTGGAAGAAATAGAATTAACTTGCATAAAACACCTTTACCTTTCACACATTGATTATACACATGTTAAAACAGAAAGTAAATTTTTTTGCTATTTTAATAATATAAATACATAAATATTTACAATTAATTTTATTTTTTATATTATTTAAGTTATGAAAAAATTTTATATCCACACAATGGGCTGTAAATCTAACCAATTCGAAAGCTCTATTATAGAAGAAAATCTTGAACAAAACGGATTTGAAAAAGTAAATGACGTATCAAATGCGGATATTTATATTTTAAATTCCTGCTCTGTTACTCATAAAAGTGATAATGAAGCATTGTACCTGCTTAGAGCAGCTAAACATAAAAACAAAAATATAATTACTATTCTAACTGGTTGTATTGCTCAAATTGAAAAACAAAAACTTCTTGAATATGACTTTATAGATTACGTAATCGGAAATGATGAAAAATTACACCTATACCAATACTTATCAAATGACAAAAATTGCCAAGTTAATGACATTATGACACTTGATAAATTTAATAAAGTTGAGTTATCTGATACTACAAAAACACGTGCAAGTCTAAAAATTCAAGATGGCTGTGATAACAGATGCACATATTGTATTATCTGGAAAGCTCGCGGCAAAAGCAGAAGCGCTGATATTGATTTTATAATTGATCAAATTAATAAATACGCTCATCACGGATTTAAAGAAGTAATTTTAACAGGTATTCATATCGGACAATGGGGTAAAGACCTAAATCTTACATTACTAGATTTGCTAAAAGAAATTGAAGAAAAAACAACAATTGAAAGATACCGCTTAGGTTCACTAAATCCAACTGAAATTACAGATGAATTATTAGACTTTTTGAAAAATTCTAAAAAATTCTGTCCGCATTTTCACTTGTCATTACAATCTGCAAATGACAAAACTCTACGTTCAATGAATAGATTTTATAAAACCGAAGAGTACCTAAAACAAATAGATAAAATAAATGAACTTTTTGATTTACCATTTCTAGGAAGCGATATAATCACAGGTTTTGCAGGAGAAACAGAAGAAGATTTTGAAATTACTCGTCAGAATTTAGAAAAATCCGGACTAACTCAAATTCATACCTTCCCATACTCCCAAAGAAAAGGAACAATAGGTGAATCTCTACCTGACCAAGTTCCAGATTCTATAAAAAATCAAAGAGCAACAATAGTTAAAGAAATTTCAAAAAAGAAATATTCAGAATTCATTAAAAAAAATATTGGGAAAACTACAGAAGTTTTGATTGAAAAACATAGAGATAAACATACTAACAATCTAAAGGGTATAACTAGAAACTACTTAACTGTCCAAATAAATTCAGACAGCGAAAACCTTTATAACACCCTTCAACAAGCAAAAATCACAAAATTTGAAAATAATATTATTTTTGCAGAACTAATTTAAGATAATAAACAATATAAAAAAAGGAAGGATTAAAAATTTAACCCTTCCTTTTTTAATCTATTAAATCAATCAATTATTCTCTTAAGAAAGACTCATAATTTCTAGCAAGTAAATGAGTTCTTACTTGGTTGATTAAATCCAGCGCAACCCCAACCATGATGATTAGAGAAGTTGCACCAATACCCTGTAAGGTTTCGATATGTGTAGCATAACTTGCAAAAGACGGAACTAAAGCAATTATACCTAAACCAACAGCTCCGATAAATGTAGTCTTTGATAATATCTTATCTAAAGCTTCAGCTGTAGGTCTTCCCGGTTTGATACCCGGAATTGAAGATCCATATTTTTTCAAGTTATCTGCAATATCTTTTGGCTGCATATTTGGCATAATTGATGCATAGAAAAATGTTAATGCAATAATTAAACCTACATACAAAAGATAATACACAATACCATCCGGACTTAAATAGTGATTCAATGTTACAACAAAATTCTTCACTGCTGCAGATTTAAAATCAGCCTGACCAACTAATGCTAAGATAGTTGATGGGAATAATAAAATTGCAATTGCAAAGATAATTGGCATAACACCACCCGGATTAAGTTTAAACGGAATAAATGAATTCATACCGCCATAAACTTTATTACCAATTTGTCTTTTAGGGTTTACTATAATAACCTTTCTGACAGCTTCTTGCATAATAACAATTAAAATCATTGCCAAGAAAAATATAGCAAGCAAGACCAAAAGATTAACTTGCATTTGAGAACTTGCCTTAACTAATTGAGCAGTTCTTGATGTATAAACAGGAATACCTGATAAAATACCGCAAAAGATAATTAATGAACCACCATTACCAATACCATTTTCAGTAATCAATTCAGATATCCACATTACAAGAACAGCGCCCGCTGTCAAAACACATATTGAACTTGCGTAAAATAAGTAATGATTTACCATTGGCATTATAGCTCCAGGTAAATGGTGCAAGTACAACATAAAAATAAATGATTGAAATACAGCTAAAACTACAGTAAACACACGTGTATACTGAGATAGCTTTCTTCTGCCTGCTTCACCCTCTTCTTTTTGTAGTTTTTCCAAAGCAGGAATAACTACAGAAACAAGTTGAACAATAATTGAAGATGTAATGAATGGTCCAATACCTAAGGCCAATACTGAAACCTTACCTAATGCACCACCTGTGAATAAGTCCAAAAAGCCAATGATATTATTTCCTTGTGCAATATTTGCGAAAATTGCATTATTAATACCATATAAAGGCATTTGAACACCTAATCTCCACACTGCAATCATTAAAAATGTGAAGATTATCTTTTGCTTCAATCCTGAAGCATTCCACATAGACATTAAATCTTCAGTTGTAGGCATTTTTACACCTTGTGCCATTATACTAACTCAACCTTTCCGCCGGCAGCTTCAATTTTTTCTTTTGCTGATGGAGTAACATAAGAAGCTTTAACTGTCACAGCTGATTTAATCTCACCGTTACCCAATACTCTTAAACCTACACAAGTAGGATGTATTGTTAATACTTCTTTTAAAGCATCTAATGAAACTTCTTTCAAACCTAAATCATCAAGTCTTCCTACATTGATTTGAGCATAATTCAATTTTGAATATACTTGGAATCCTTTTAATTTTGGTAATCTTCTGTATGCCGGCATTTGACCGCCTTCAAATCCTCTTTTATTTGAGTTACCAGATCTTTGACCTTCACCGTTATGACCACGGCAAGATGTTTTACCATGTCCTGATGAACGTCCTCTGCCTACTCTTTTAGATTTAGATGTAGAACCATTTGCTGGTTTTAAATCTTCTAATGTTATATTTGACATTGTATTTCCTTCTTTCTTTGTACTTTATAATATCTTCTATATTTTGGGCAACTATTTTACAATTTCTACCAAGTGAGAAACTTTATTTACCATACCCATTATTGTAGCGCTTTGTGCATGTTCAACAACTTGGTCTTTTTTAGTTAGGCCTAAACCTCTTACAACTCTACGTTGTTGTTCTGATGCGCCGATTAAACTTCTTACAAGTTTAATTTTTACCATATCTGTTTTCTTATCTGCCATAATTTTATTTCCTTATAATTTCAAATTATCTACTCTACTAATTTAAAAGTTCAGCCATTGTTAAACCACGTTTTTTAGCTACTTCATTAAATGGTGTTAATGATTTTAATGCTTCAATTGTAGCATTAGCAGCATTTAGAGGAGATTTTGAACCTAAAGATTTTGAAAGAATATTTTCAATACCTGCAAGTTCAAGTACTGAACGAACTGCACCACCTGCAATAATTCCTGTACCTGCTGAAGCTGGTCTTAACATAACTGCACCTGCTCCTGATCTTCCTGTAATTGGGTGAGGAATTGTTGTTTTGAAAATAGGTACTGTAATAACATTTTTTCTACCATCTGCAATAGCTTTTTGAATTGCAATGATAACTTCTGAAGCTTTTGCACAACCGATACCTACTTGACCTTTTTGGTTTCCTACAATAACGATTGCTCTAAAGCTTAATTTTTTACCACCTTTAACAACTTTTGTTACACGGCTTATTTGAACAACTCTTTCAGTCCATTCTGATTGAGGTTTTTCTTCTGTTGTTTCGATTTTTTGTTTTCTAGAACGACCCTTTCTTGATCTAGAAGGTTTTTCTTCTGCAACTGCTGCTTCTGCTTGTGTTGCTTCTGCATTTTCTGTAGAAACTTCTGCTGCTGCTTCAGTTACGTTTAATTCTTCATTGTTTTCCATTGATTTTACCTTTCTTGTAATTAACTTTGTAAATTTAAAACAATTTGATTTTCGGATTTGGGTTTTCCGATATTCAGAATACGCCAAATAATAAGCTATTATTAGCTATTTGGAAATCGTATTCGAACTATAACTTCTGACAGGTCTTAATATACTATAAACATTATCTTTCGTCAAGTTATCTATTAAGTTTTTCTAAGATTTTTCTATTCTCTTTAATTTATAAAAATTTACTCATTTAATCTTATATTTATGGTAATATAAGATTTATAAATGAGGGCTAAAATTATGGGACAAACTTTAGTAGAAAAAATTTTATCAAATCACGCAGGCAAAACCGTAAAAGCAGGAGAGCTTATTATTTCAAAAGTTGATGTATGTGCAGTTCAAGATGGTACAGGACCATTAACTGTTCAAGAATTCAAAAAACTTGGAAAAGAAAAATTAAATAATCCTGAAAGAACTATTTTATTTATAGATCACGCTTCTCCAAGTCCTAAAAAAGAATTATCTAATATGCACACTGTATTAAGAGATTTTTCAAAAGAATACGGTGCTGTATTATCAGAAGTAGGCTCAGGAGTTTGTCACCAAAGACTTGTTGAAACATTTGTTAACCCTGGGGAAGTTTTAGTTGGAGCTGATTCTCACACTTGTACATCAGGAGCTCTTGGAGCTTTTGCTACAGGTATGGGATCTACTGATGTTGCTGTTGCTATGGCTCTTGGCAAAACTTGGTTAAAAGTTCCTCAAACATTTAAAATCGTTGTAAGCGGGAAATTTAAAGAAGGAATTTGTTCTAAGGACTTGATGCTTCATCTTATCGGAATGATAGGTGCGGATGGGGCAACTTATAAAGCTTTAGAATTTTGTGGCGACACTATTGACAATATGTGTATGGCTGAAAGATTTACACTTGCAAATATGGCAGTTGAAGCAGGTGCTAAATGCGGATTATTTGTTGCTGATGACAAAACTAAAGAATATTTAATTTCACGTGGAAGAGGCGATAAATATATAAAAATTGAACCTGATAAAGATGCTTTTTATGAAAGAGTTATTGAAATAGATGCTTCAACCATTGAACATACTGTATCTTGCCCTCATACCGTTGATAATACAAAATTAGCAAAAGATTTAAATGATGTGAAAGTTCAACAAGTATATGTCGGAACATGCACAAACGGTAGAATTGAAGATATGAGAACAGTAGCTTCTATTCTTAGAGGTAAAAAAGTTCACAAAGACGTAAGAATGCTTATTTGTCCTGCATCAAGAGAAATCTATAAACAAGCATTAAAAGAAGGGCTTTTAGAAATCTTTATTGATGCCAATGCAACAATTTTACCTCCAGGATGCGGACCTTGTGTGGGAATTCATGCCGGCATATTGGCTGATGGAGAAGTTTGCTTAACTACACAAAACAGAAATTTCCAAGGAAGATTAGGTAACACCAAAGGATTTATTTACTTAGCTTCACCTTATGTAGCTGCATATACAGCCATAAACGGATACATTTCTGATAAATAATAAATACATTTTTAAATATAAAGAATAAGAGCCCCAGCAAATCTGAGGCTCTTTTCTTATATATCCTAGTGTTGTTTATATATGTTTCTTGCGTAAGATTCAATATATGGAGTATCAATTTCAAATACGTGAATTCTACCAGGTCCTAAATCTACCGCAACTTCACCTTGTGAAACTTGGAATTTACTTGGTTCGCCATAAGATGGAAGTAAGTTTTCTAATTTTTGATTTGCTTTTAATGTTGGAACTTCAACCTTACAAGCAACGTGTCTATCTACGTTTTTGTTAGCAATAACAAGTAATGTCTTACCCATCTTAGCTCTAGCAAATGCTATTACCTTATCTTGAGGATCATCCTTCTTATCAAGAATAATATACGAACCTCTTGTTATAACATCTTTATATTTATCTCGCATTGCAAAACAAGCTGTCATAAATTGACCAATTTCAGGTTGATTTCCACCCGGCTTTCTTGACAAATTAAATATATCAAGCTTACCTTGGTGAACTGTCATTTCATGATTATCTGTCATTGTTTCTGTTGAATGCTTATCCCTATAAGAATAATCATAATGATCACCTGATTGGAAACCATCAACAATGTACGGATTTAACATTGGTAATGTTGCTTGTAAACCTGATGTTAAATTGCAATATACAAGACCTCCGTGATTCATTGGAGAAATATCATCGTGAGTTGCAAATGAACCAATCAAAGATTTACCTCTTTCAACTCTATATGACATATTCAAATTATCCAATACAAAATCGTGTAACTCTTTGGCTGTATTCCATTCGTGGAAAATGTGATACTGTCCATAATAAGCATCAAATCCAGCTCTTAGAGAATCTTCCGGTCTATCATAAGGCATATTTGCTTGAGGAGAAGCATCTTCATAAGTATATGATTCTGCTAACCACGCAAATTCAGGATTTCTTTTTCTTGAATAAGGAATAATTATATCCCAGAATTCTACAGGTTTTGCTCTGGCAACATCAGCTCTTATACCATCAACGCCGGCATCTATCATCATATCTACAAATTTTCTATGATACTCTAATAAATCAGGATTTAAGGTTCTTTTTCCTTCATCTGCCCATGGTTGGAACATTCTGATATCAAACCATCCTTGCGGAGTTTTTGCTAAACCGTTACGTTCATGTGCCATAAGTTCAGGCTTTGCCAAATACAAATCATAAGATGCACAACTTGGCATATCAACCATAACTCTTATGCCTCTATCATGACAAGCATCTACAAATGCCTTAAATTGTTCTTTATCAGAACGAGGATCATTTTTATCAATTAGCATAGGATCAATTTTTAGCATATCCGCAGGTGAATAAACTGAACCTGCTGTTCCCATTGCATTTGTTTTTCCTGGAGGATTTATAGGCAACACGTGTAAAGTATTAAACCCTTGAGCTTTTACTTCATCTAATCGTTCTATAGCATTTAAAAATGTTCCGTGCTGCTCATTTCCATCTATATATTCGTTACCATTAACATCTTTTGCATTAAATGTTCTTGGTACTATTGCCAAAATTTTTGCTTGATTTGTTAAAAATAATGTTCTTAAATCATTTTTGTATGGTTTGTGCGGAACATTTTCAACTCCTGTGGTCTTTTTAACTGAAGCTGCATTTATCATTGCAATATTATTTAAATATTGACCGATTAATGAACTTGAAGACTTCGGAGTTGTAACAGTTGATACTCCAACAGCATTTTTATCTTGATTTCCCTGCTGTTGATTTATTAGATTAAGCTTTTGTGCAATTAAATTATTATTTGTTACATTCATCATTTTACTTAACCTCCTTTGAAGGCTCAGGCTTTTTCATCTTGCCCATAAAGAATTGGGATAACAATGTAACACCTATTAATCCTGCACCCAATTTTCCAAATACATTGAACCATTTTAAGCTGTTGAATTTTTGATTAAATAAGTTAAAGAACATTTCATCAGGAGCACATCCCATTAATGCAAACTTGTATTCTGATGGAGTATTCTGTAATCTAGTCTCATTTATTACGTGATTTGGTTTTGCAAAATAATAATCAGATCCGATAAAATGTAATACCTTAGCTCTATAATTTTTGAAGTCATCTAAAATAGCTGAACTTTTTAGTTTGTCATAAGTATCTGAATGTAATTCACTACCAAACATCAATCTCATAACTTTATCAAAGAAGTTCTTATCATTAGCCATTTCTGCCAAGTTTGTTGACTCGTGAGTTCCAAAGTATTTATTCTTAACTTTACCATTTACTGATTCTATCTGTGAATAATCTTCCATATTCGGACTCAAGTTACGTCTTTGATAGAATTTAACAGCAAAATCTGAAGTATGACCGTCTAAAATAGTTTGTTTAGCCAATTCTACGGCTTCTTCTTTTACCTCTCTAGGCATTTTGCCATCAAGTATTCCATCTAAACCTTCAACATGAGCAACTTTGTAATACAAATCGGCAAGGTCTAAAATTCTATAGAATGAACTTTTTACACCTCTTACCCTATCTGTACCAAAGTTTAATAATAAACCTTTTAATGAAGTTCCTGCACTTTCATCAAAACCGACAATACTTTCTGCCGTATTTATCATATTTGCTTTTCGTAAAGAATCTGCAGCTTCATCACAAGATGAATTTACTAATGATCTGAATAAGTTTTTATCATTGCCGTTATTATCTTTCATGTTTGGCTGCAATTCTATTACAGCTGATCTGCTATGAAGTTCTGATAATAATCTTTCTATCTCAGCTACAAAGTTGCCATAAGTCTCTCGATTTGCAACAATTGATTCCATCTTGTTTCTTAGAATTTCACCCGCAATTTCACGATCAAATCTTGCTTGCTTAATTTCTTCCGGTGTAAATTTCATTACTTTAAGAAGTGCATCTGTTGTATTATTCCAAGAATTTGCAAGAATTGTTTCAGGAGCTTGGGCAGCTTTTACATATAAATATCTGTCTAATACAATATTCTTTGATTTCAAATTATTCATTGCACTTGAAATTGCTTTTAAATTTTCTTGCATTTGATCAGTTAAGACTGCCGCCGGCTCTAATTTAAATACATTTGTTAACGCTGAACCCACAGATTTCTGTTTGTTGTGAACCATTTGATTTACAGCAAAATTAAGTCTTTTAGCAGTTGAACTAGAAGGATCATCTGCTATAAACTTAGCAATTCTTTCATCTATTAAATCTTGAATTGCCTTTGAATGTTCAGAAAATTCTTTTGCTTCTGCTCCAAGTAAATTTCTTGAATTAAATACATTTATAATAGAATCTTTATCAGGAACAATCTTTGCTAATTCTTCTTCTGATAATTTTACTGATTTAAATGCATCGCGAACGACATCTCTTACAGCTTCTAATGTTTTATCAGATATTTTATACTTGCCATTTCCATCTAACATTTGCTCTAAATCTTGGCGAACACTAGTTGCGATTACAGGGTTCCAACCATCTGTAATATTTGCATGAATAGCATCTATCAAATCTGGAGTAATTTGTTTTCCACTATTTTCTGATAATAAAGTTTCTAATGCTTGCTGATTCTTTGAAAAATCATATTTTTGTATTTCTTGAGTGAAATTAACAAGAATTTCATCTGCTTTTTTATTAGATCTTTGATCCAAATATTTAGAAACAGGTTTTTCTAATCTATTACAGATCAATGCACTTAATATAGGTGTTGCAAAACCTGCTGTTAACATCCACATTGTATTATTTTGTAATGCAATTTTACGCATTTTTTCTTGGATAAATTCTCTTCTATTTGGAATATCTTTTGGAACTCCAAGTCTATCACCTATTTTATTTATTTCACTGTCTGAATATAAATCCCAAGGTATAAATTGGTGATCTTGGAATACTAATTTCTTTCTTCCGTAATTATCTTCATATTTTTGTCTTATATCAAAGCCATGAATCAAATATGCCGGTAATTGTAAGAATAATTTAGGCCACAAATCCATTGCTCCAAAAAATGAACATAAACCGATAAATTCGAACGCTTTAGTCATTGGAGTTTGTTTTTTCGTAAATAAGTATGATGCAATAGTTAATCCGCCTAATTTCATTGCAACATCATTTAATCTTCCTAATTCATGATCATTAGCCTCACCCTTCACAGCATGTCTAAATGCGTTCCAATCGTATTTTATATCTTTGAAGAAAACTGACGGCATATCAAATAAACTAGGCTTTAATAATTTTCCATTACTTGGTAATGGTTTTATAAAAGTTCTATTTGCTAACTCTTTTCTAACATCGAAATCTTTTGCAGCTTTATCTGAATTATATTGCTGCGCGGTTGATGTTCCTGTTAAGTATGATTGAATTAAATTTGTTCTCATCTAACTCACCACACTTTCTTTATTTTTATCCATTACTGTTGCTTCAGTAACTTTTGAAGGTTTTTTAGTTATATGCAAAGTGTTTAACAACCCTAACGCTGTAACTAAAACAGAAGCACCCAATAATAACTTACCAGAATTTCTTTCCAATTTAGAAAATGATTCCGGTGAACCTTTGTACAATTCTTTTACACTTTCTATAAAACTTTTACCCAACACTTTTAATGAATGTCCAAATTCTTTCGGTTTCCAGAACTTCAATGTTGCAACTTTAAAATAGCTTTCCCAAGGTTTTTGGAAGGCTAAACATACAGCTGTTGCTGCCCACATAAATGAAGTAAAACTTTTTGCAAGTTTTGATTTTACCAAAACTTCCTTATACATAGGTTTTACTTCCTGATCTGAATCATTCAAATCTTTCCCTAATCCATTTTTCTCTGCGATTTTATCATAACGGAAGTTTAGTTTCTCACCTTTTTTTGGATCTCCGTACAACTGATCCCATCTTGGAAAATCTACACTTTCTCCAACCTTATGATATTCAATACTTGTTAAATTATAATCATCAGGAGATTCTTGAAGCAGATAATTTACTTTAGCATAAGGTAGTTCTGTATCTATACCGGTTTTCCATTTTACAGGACGAGTTATCAATGCCTTTGACAATTCCTTGAATGCACAATATAAAACTACTCCCAATGCCATCTTATTACCTAATTTTGCAGCATTAGCTTTTGAAAACGGTAAATATTGTTTATATGAATTAAATATTGACATCAAGGTTATACTTCCGATTACATAAGGAACTGTACCCATTGTCAAAAATTCATAAAAGTTTGAGTTTTTACTACCCTTTAAACCCTTTGCCGGATATATAGTAAAAGCTTTCGTAAACTTATCTAATGAAATTCTTGCTCTGTTTGTAAAAGTATTTTCCAACAAGGTATCCTTGTCATAAGATACTTCTTCAACATCTCCCTTTTTTGCATCAGACTTGAATGTTAAATTTTTCTCACTAAAATTCCTAATTGGTAAGATCATGATAACTCCGCATTGTACATTTTTAGAATACCCGTGAAGGTATTTTTTTGTTATCTTCGTTTAGTTATATTTACAATTTTTAACAATATTTTTTATTTATAAATATTGAAAAAGACTAATGTGAAAATCCCCATTATTACACAATAGTAGCCAAATATATTTAATGAAAATTTTGAAATAAATTTCATAAAATATTTTATACACAAATATCCCACTAGACCAGAAATTACTGTTCCTGAAATTATAGCAATCCAGTTATAAGTTAATGCTTCTTGAACATCAATCTTAACTAACGGATAAACCATAGAAGCGCCTAAAATAATAGGAATACTTAATAAAAAAGAATATCTTGCCGCTGTTTTTCTGTCTAATCCTGTAAATAATCCCGTAGCCATAGTCCATCCGGAACGAGAAAATCCAGGTAAAACAGCCATTCCTTGAGCCAAACCTATTAACAAAGCTTGTTTTAATGACATGTTAAAATCATCAGAACCCCCACCACGTTTTTTTGACAAATACTCACTAAAAAATAATACTCCACCTGTAATAATTAACAATCCCCCAACTAGTGCCGGATGGAATACTAAATCATTTGCAAAATCATGGAACGGAAGTGCCAAAGCTATAGTTATAATAGTGCCTGCAATAATATATAAACCTAACTTTGCTTCTTTTGCAGAATAATCTTTTGTCTTTATTGCTGTAAATAAAGCCTTACAAATTTCAAATACATCTTTCCTAAAAAATATCAAAACTGCAATTAAAGTTCCCAAGTGCAACATTATATCAAAAAACACTTCTTCCGTTGATTGATCTGTTATTGGTATATTCTTTATAACTTTATAAAAATTTGAAGTAAAAACCAAATGTGCAGAACTTGATATTGGCAAAAATTCACTTAACCCTTGTACTATCCCCATCAATATAGATTGTATTAAATTCATTAAAAAATCTCTCTTTCTAAAATATCCTATTTCTATTACTCAGCTTCAAAATATGAACAGCAAGACGTTTGAGTTTCCCAAACAGTAATTTTACTTAATTGAACAATTTTTTCCTTCAATTTTGAATAAATATATGCAGAAATCATTTCACTTGATGGACTTTCACCCTTAAATTCAGGCAATTCATTTAAATCTTTATGATCTAAAGTTTCTAAAACTGCATTTAACTCTTTTTTTAATACTTTATAATCAATTAAAATATTACTTTTATTCAAAACTTCACCTTGAACAAAAGCTTCTACCATCCAGTTATGACCGTGTTGATTTTCACATTCGCCATCATAATTTAATAAGTGATGAGCTGCAGAAAAAAATGCTTGTGTTTTAATTTCGTACATATCCTTTATCCTCTTTTCTATTTATATCTATATATTAGCATCTTCGAACTGAGAATTATATATAAAGTCACACAATTCCCTAACGGCACCTGCGCCACCATTTTTCAAAGATTTGAAATTACATACTTTTTTAACATTATCAACAGCATCCGCCGGACAAGCCGCAATTGCGACTTTTTCCAGAATACAAATATCAGGTTCATCATCTCCCATATATGAAACTTGAGAAAAATCTATTCCGTATTTTTCCATAATTCCTTCTAATATAGGAAGTTTATTTTTTACACCCTGAAATACTTCGGTAACCTTCAAATCTAAAGCTCGCCTATCAACCGTACCGTTTCTTCTACCTGTAATTATAGCTGTTATAAAGCCATTTTTTGCCATTTTAGCTAAGCCATGACCATCTTTTGCATTGAATGTTTTATATTCAATGCCATTCTCATCATAAGTGATGCTGCCATCTGTCATAACTCCATCGACATCAAAAGCCAATAATTTTATATTTTTAGCCTTATCTTTCAAATCCATTATGCAACACCTGCTCTTAACAAGTCATGAACATGAATTACACCAACAGGAACATTATTTTCATCTACAACAGGCAATGCTGTAATTGAATATTTTTCCATTAAGTTTAATGCTGAAGCGGCATAAGCTTCTTCTGTAATTCTCTTTGGATTAACAGTCATAACATCTTTTATTTTAAGATTTGATGTATTTGGGTATTTGATAATAGTTCTTCTAATATCACCATCTGTCAATACACCTAACAACTTTTTATCAGAAGATATTATCATAGCCATACCAAGTTTATATTCAGAAATAGTGTTTATAACATCCGTAAACGTTTCATTTTCTGAAACGATTGGCATTTTATCACCAGAAATCATTAAATCACGAACTTTATAAGTTAAACCTTTACCAAGCTTACCTGATGGATGATACATTAAAAAGTCCTCTTTTGTAAAACCTTTTTTCTCCATTAAACAAACAGCTAAAGCATCACCCATAGCCAAAGTAGCAGTTGTACTGGCTGTAGGAGCTTTACCTAGAGGGCCAGCTTCCTTTTCTACAGAAATATCTAAAACAACTTCACTGGTTTTAGCCAATGTTGAATTTATATTACCAGTCATACCAATCATTTCGCATCCAAAGCGTTTGATTAAAGGTAATAAATTCATCAATTCTTGAGTTTCACCACTATTTGAAATTGCAATAATAACATCATTTCTTGTTATAACACCGGAATCACCGTGTGTACTTTCAGCCGGATGCAGGAAATATGCTGGAGTTCCGGTTGATGACAATGTTGCTGCAATTTTCTTTCCGATAATGCCGGATTTTCCCATCCCTGTAACAATTACTCTGCCTTTGCAGTTATATAAAATATCTATAGCCTTATCAAACTCTTCTCCAATATTGTTTTTCAATCTCAATATTGAATTGGCTTCAATATCTAAAACTTCTTTTGCTAATTCATTTATCTTACTTATAGTCATAGCCACCATATCCACCTCACTTAACTCATGATAATTATACTACAAATATCCTACATTTACAGTATTTTTTACATTTCATTTTATCTTTTACAAATTATAACCGAAATCTAATTAAAAGGAAACATTATGAAAAACACTTTTAAACTTACAACATCTAAATTATCTAATGAAGATATTTATTCAAAAATCAATAATTCGACAAACGAAATAATTGACTTATCTGAAATGAACCTATTTGAGGCTGTAAAAACAATAATGATTATTTCGACTTATGGAATCAAAAAGAATAATAAAAACAAAATTAAATATAAAGTTACCCCTAATGTCCAAAAATTTTTATCAGAAATACCAATTTCAAACAGTGTAGAACTGATATTTTAAAAATAAAGCACAGATTTTTAAAACCTGTGCTAAATAAAACAAGTATGATAGTGTAAGTCTTATAATTCTTTTAATATACCTGTAGAAGTTGTTCTTGTTGTATTTTGTGGTTTTGCTCCTAATGCGGTTTTTTGTGCTTGAGTTAATTGTTTGATTATTTTTCTATCGCCATT
>CASEYP010000011.1 GCA_949292185.1 uncultured bacterium | reverse complement strand
TCTGACCGAAGCCAGATTCTCGTTCGACTTGCATGTATGAAGCACGCCGCCAGCGTTCGTCCTGAGCCAGGATCAAACTCTCCATTGTCAGAAAGTTTATGTCCTTCGTCTATATCGCTATAGACTGCTCGACTTCGTTTTTCATATCTTGCGATATGTTTGCTGTCTAAAATCATTTTTCGAAATTAACAAGTTCTTTGTGTTCGCATATTTTCATATGCTCACACCTCGTTTTCAGCTATTCTGTTTTCAATGTCCTATCTTCTTTAGTCTCCAACGCTTAGCTTATCTTAAGCTGTCAGATTCGGTGTTTATTACACCCTAGTCATCATACTCTTTTATATTTTCGACTGTAGATAACTTTTCTTAATCTTTAATAAAACTTTCGTTTTTAGATAAAATTCTAAGTATCTGGTTTTAATAAATCTTTCGTTTGTGCATCGCGCACATCCAATATATTAACGCTAAAAAATTTTGGTTTCAAGTATTTTGTTTTATATTCTTAACAATTCGTTACATATAAGCAAGACCCTATTATTTACTGCACTTTCAGGATATCTTTAAAAAATTGGAGTTGTTGACGTCATTGACTTATAACCATTTGTACATGTCTTTTTGTTTGTAGAACATACTATTCCATCTTTAACATAGAGAGGTGAACCCTTTGAGCTCATTGTTCGATTCCCTACCGCACACAATCTCTTGTTTGAAGTACATATAACTCCTGTTGCGGTATATAATGGATCTCCGTTTGAGTATAATGTCTTAAAACCATTTGTACACTTCTTTTTATTGGCTGTACAAACTACACCATCTTCAACATATAAAGGTTCACTTGTAGTAGAACTAATTGTTTTCTTCCCTACCGTACATGTCTTTCTATTTTTTGTACATAAAACAAATGCACCTCCTGTACTTGAGGAATCTTTACTTCCATCCTCTGTTGCATTTGTTACTACTACTAAATTAAATACTAATAAAAGTAAAACTATACTACTGATAAAATACTTGTTCATTTTTACCCCTTATATAATTATTAAAAATATCATATATTTAAAAATAATAAAAATGCAAGGTAATAAATTTGTCACCTTGCATTTTATATTTTTTACATCACATGCTTACTACTTGATATTTGAGAATGTCCAAGCATCAAATGTTGGAGCTTCTGTTATCTTCATTTCATGTTTTGCTTCTCCTGAGCATTCATCATCATGTGCAATTGGTTTATACAATCTGTTGTAGTATTCAATTACCATTCTATCTGAATTGAAGTAAGCTTCTGATGTTCTGATTGCTTGACGCATCAATCTTGCCCATTCCATTTTGTTTTCATAATATGTTGGAATGATTTGATCTTCAATTATACTCATTAAGCACTTGTGATCTTTCCAGTGTCTTTCTTCCCATGACATTTCATCATCAAGCTCTGGATATTCAACTGTGTATCCGTTTATGCCATTAAATGTACCTTCTACTGTCCATCCATCATATATTGATAAGTGAACTGCGCCGTTTGCATTTGCTGACATGCCTGATGTTCCTGAAGCTTCAAATGGTCTTAATGGAGTGTTTAACCAAATATCTGAACCACGTTTTAGCATTCCTGATAATTGTAGCTCATATCCCGGTAATACTACTACGTTTTTCAATGTGTATGATCTATTTAACAATTTGTTGAACATTTCTTTACCCATTACATCATCTGGGTGGAATTTACCGGCAAAGATAATTTGAACTTTATTTGCATCCAACAATTTGCTAATTCTTTCATTATCCATCAATATTAACCAAGCACGTTTGTAATCTGCAAAACGTCTTGCCCAAGTAATTGTTAATACGTTCGGATCAAATCTTTTACCTGCAACGTTTGCTACATACTTGAATAATTCTTGTTTCATTTGATGTTTTACATTCAATAAAGCTTGAGGATCGTTTTGAGCTTCCTTAACTCTCGGATCTTGCCAATATTGAAGATTTACAGCATTTGTTATGGCACGAATTGGACATCTGCCTTCTACCCATTCCCACATTTTGTTTGCTACTAAACCGTGCAATTGTGATACTGCGTTAGCAATACGTGACATTCTTAATGCAGCTACTGTTAATGAGAAGTTTTCTCCACCTAATTTAACTGCTGTTTCTCTTGATGCACCTGCAAAGAAACCACCTTCTAATAATGTGTCTACCCAGTGAACTTCGTTTCCAGCAGCAACAGGTGTGTGTGTTGTAAATACTGTACGTTTTTTAACTTCATCTAAATTACCGTTATATTGTCTTAATAATTCAAATGCAGCAGGTAATGCGTGACCTTCGTTCATGTGAATTACATTGAAGTTATAACCGATTTGTTGTAATATTCTTACACCTGCAATACCTAGAACTGTTTCTTGTGCAATTCTGATTTTTTCATTTCCATCATACAATTTGTATGAAATGCTCTTAGCCCAATCACTGTTACCTTCGATATCTGTTGTTAACAAGTATACAGGACATGTTCCAAATAATTCAGGCTCTACTTTGTATGCTTTTACTTTTACTTTTTCACCGAATATATCTACTTCAGTTTGTACATTTATATCTGTTAAAAAGTCATAATACTTTCTAATGTATGCAACCTCAACATTTCCAGAATGATCAATTCTTTGATCATAATAACCGTATGACCATAAAATAGTTACACCTACCATTGGCATTTGTAAATATCCTGCAGATAACATATGTGAACCAGCTAAAAAGCCTAACCCCCCAGAATAAGTACTCAAAGATTGATCCATAGCTATTTCCATAGAAAAATACGCTACATTTGGTAATGACATAATTTACCTCTTTCTCTTCATTTATAACTTCTATACACTAAATTTTTCATGTACACGATTTGCCGTGCTCCGACATTGTAACATACAAAAACAAAAAAAACACTTATTATATAAATTTTCTATAAATCTTAAATGTTTTTATATGGTTTTTATGCCCTTTAAATCTACATACTACATGGATTTGGTTATTCTTTATAAAAGTTCATATATCGATATTTTTATTACTTATTTTTTTTCAACAAGCTTATTTTTCACAAATATACAAGCAGAAACAATGCCTGCAGCAACTAATAATATAGGTAATAAGAATTTTCCAGACTTTTTAGAAGATTTTAATATAGAAACATTGTCTTCTGAATTTTTATGAAAAAATAAGTCTTGTGCATTCTTATAAAAGATTTTTTCTATTATTTCATCTGCTTCATTTTCACTAAATGCAATTTTTATAGTGTTTTTGACATCTTCTACAACTTTTGAATAAGCCTCAAATGGTGATAACCCATTTTCTCCCAAGTTGCCAAACCTACCAATAGGAGCATCTGTTCCAAATAATAAACGATCAGTTTTATCACCTTTTGCAGTGTTTTTTAATCTTTTAATAGCTTCAACTACATCTTTCTTATAACTTTCATCAGCGTTAACCCATGATATATCCGCATATATTTTTGCAGTATCATTTTCTATTGAATCTACTATTATATCAACCGCAGCTTTTACATTATCTCCGTCATTTCCACCTAAATGCGCAAAGATTACCGGAACATTTTTATGTCTTTTAGCAAGAGTATAAACCTGCTCTGGTCTTGAATATGGACATCTTTGACCTACAGAACCGTCAGGATATCTTACGTTATAAGTTTTATCTGTATGAAATAAACAAGGTAAGTTATGTTTTTCAGCTAAGCTCAAATATTGATCGTATAAATTACTATCCGCAGCTAATTCCATGCATTTTGGGTGAAATTTTAATCCGACAAACTTTCTTGGATTTTCAGTTAGTAATTTTTCTATATTTTTAGCATCGCCACCTGTTAAATTCGGCTGACAGACTGCTATGGGTGCTATTTTAGGATTTTGTGATGCCATGCTTAATATCTGTCTATTGCCTGCAAGCTCATCCAATATTCCAGATTTATCTATACAACTTGAATTAGACACCAGCATTTTTTCTACTGTGTCACCATTTTTTAACGGCGCCTTGGTAAAAACATCCAAGCTTTCTACGCCATAATAACTATTGCCCCACTTACCTAAATGCACATGGGTATCTATTATTTTTCCGTTAAAAGAAACTTGGCTTATCTGATTTACACGCATAACTTAACTCTTTGATAGAATCATAGCAAAAAAGCTCTCTATTTACAGATTTTATTAAGAAATCTTTTCAATGCTATTTTTACATGTGAATAATTCAAACCGCCTTGCATATATGCAACATAAGGAGCTCGCATAGGACCATCTGCTGATAATTCTATCGTAGACCCTTCTACAAATGTTCCACCTGCCATTATTACTTGATCCTCATAACCTGGAATGTATTCAGGAATTGGTGTTACATAACCGTTTACAGGAGATAAAGATTGTATCGTTCTGCAAAATTCTTCTAAATGTTCAGGATTTCCAAATGTTATATTTTGAATGATATCAGTTCTTTTTTCATTATATTTAGGTGTTGAATCATATCCGATTTCATCAAATATTTTTGAAGCTAAAACAGCTCCCTTAACTGCATCCGCAACAACTGAAGGTGCCATAAATAAACCTTGGAAAATTAATCTGTGTTGATTAAACATAGCTCCGCCCTCTGAGCCAATACCAGGTGCCGTTAACCTAACTGCTGCACGCTCAACATACAATTCTTTTCCTGCAATATATCCTCCGGCTTCAACAATTCCACCTCCAGGATTTTTAATTAATGAACCTCCAATTAAATCTGCACCGACTTCTAAAGGTTCTTTTGTATCCACAAATTCACCGTAGCAATTGTCTACAAAGCATATACAATTTGGATTTTTTTGTTTTACCATTTTACAAATTTTTTCGATTGTTTCTATGGTTAAAGATTTTCTTGTAGAATAACCTTTTGATCTTTGTATTAATACCATGGTTACTGTATCATCAACCATTTTTTCTAATTTTTCAAAATCAATATCAGTATCGTTTAATAACGGAACTTCATCATACAATACACCATTACCAATTAAAGATGCTCTTCTTGTCTCCTCATCGCCCATTGTTCCTATAACTTCCTGCATTGTATCATAAGGAGTTCCGGCAACTGATAAAAGCTTATCACCATATTTTAAATTTCCAAATAATGCACAAGCTAATGTATGTGTTCCTGATGCAAAATGTATTCTTACTAAAGCTTTTTCAGCTTTAAAGACTTGTGCAAAAACTTTATCTAAAACTTCTCTGCCTAAATCATCATGCCCGTATCCTGAAACTGTGTAAAAATGCTCAGGCGCAACTTTATTATCAATAAAAGCCTGCAAAACTTTTTCTTGATTGTAATCTCTTATTTCATCTATTTTTGAAAATTCTTCAACTAATGTTTTTTCGGCTTTTTTTATTATTTCTATGCTATTTTCCATATCCCTTATCCTTTATCATCTGTACTTATCTTAGTTCAAGCATAAATAAAGGTCAAAGGAATTAGTTCAAATATTTATCTAATTGTCAAAATGTTCTTCTTTTAAGCCGTTTTCCTTATCAAAATAATGAACTTTTCCATTTTCATCTCGCATAGCCAAATATTCTTTATTATTTACCATTTCAGATGAGAATGTAGTAATTTTACCATCAGTTTTTTCTCTATCTAAATAAGCCTTAGATTCTTTTTTACCCTTATATTCTGTTTCTCTCACTGTAAAATCACCGGCATTTACTCTCAAAAACATTTTAAAAGCATCCGAATTATTCATATCTTTAAACCCGCCAACACCTGCCGGTTTTGCAGCAATATCGTAAGCCTGAAGATCTCTTGCTGTATCCGATGTAAATTCAGGTGATACATCGACAACTACATCTTCAACCTCTTTTGTTGATTGGGTTAGTTTTCTTAAATTTGATTCTTCAAATGTCTGATCCTTATATTCATCCGGTTTTGTCGCAATATCACCAAAAACACTATTGGCCCGGTAATAATTAGTATTTCCGGTATTATCTTTTAATGTTTTAGTTTCCTTTGTTTCAGGATTAGTCAATGATACAGAGTTTAGTTTCAACTCCTCGCTTAAATCCAAATTTTGACCTGAAAATATTAAATTTGCATTTTTTAAATTGTTTTTCTTTGCTATATCATTAACTTTATTCATTATTTGTTTTTTGTCATTTAACTTATATTGGTTTTTAGCTATATTGTATAAATTGTCACCCTTTTTAACCTCATATTCACCCATCGTTATCTAAATCTCCATTTTGTGCATGTATATATAAAATATACTATTTATATATTATTGATGTTTTTTGGGGTGAGATTTACAAAAATTTACAAGACCTAGACAAAAAATAAATAACTAAAAGGGTAATATAAAATTTTAAACAATATATTTAAACTCTTATTATGAAAATTTTATCTTTTATGCTAATCGTAATAATGTTCATAATGTTACCTGCAATAGCTTCACAATATGGGATATATAGTCCTAATAATTATCAAAAAAACTTTTCTTCTACAGAACAAGAACGTCTGTTATTTATTCTGGACTTTTCAAACAGTATGACAGAAGAACTTGAAGGTTCTACAAAAGTAAATTTAATGCTTAACACAATGAAAGAAATCCTACCAAAAATAAATCCAAATACCTGGGTAGGACTAAGAATTTACGGACATCGAATGGGGTTTACACCAATGGAAGCATGCAGAGCCTCAAAACTTGTATCTCCAATAACAACCAATAACAGTGGAAATATAGGAGCAGCCTTATCACAAGTTAAACCTAAAGGAATGACACCTATCACATATTCGCTAAAACAAGCAATAAGATACGATTTCATGGGGTTTCCGGGCAAAAAACATATAATATTATTAACAGATGGCGGAGAAAATTGTGACGAAAGTCCTTGTACATTTGTCATGAATTTAATAAGAATTAGACGAGACGTTAAAATTGACGTAATTGCATTCAATATAAAAGATTCGGATGACTTAGAGCAACTTGAATGTACTGCTCTTGTTACAAGCGGGAAATTTTATAACGCACAAACCGCAGCTGAATTATTAAACGGGTTTAATAACAGCATTGAAGCATCAAAAAGCGTTGATGCAAAGATTGTTTTACCTAAATAAATTTACAACCCTAAATTCTTATCCAGCTTTAAGTAATCGATTATCCCTAAAATCGCACTTAATTGGTTATAGATGTTGTAATATTTTTCTTCTCCCAGCAAAGAATATTTTGCTGGGTCTGCTCCAGAGATAGGGGCATTTAAGTCTATATCAAAAAAGTCCTCAAAAGAATTAATGAATAGATAAATGTAACCATCAATAAAAGCTACAGAAACATCATAAAGATATTTTTCTAAACTGGCACTCATCTGAGCTCCAATAAGAGGAACTGATTTAACCTGATTCATAGCAAGCTCAATATTAGCAAAATCGGTAGAACTCATGTTATTTGATCTATTTCCAATAAAACTTTTAGCAACAGACTGTACTCGTTCCATAAAAGCAGTTGTCAAAAGATAGCGGGCTTCTATCTGGTCTGTTGAATATACTTTTCTATTCTGCATAAAATCAACAGATTCCAACTCCACATTCTCAAATCCTTTTAATTTTCTGATATTATCAGAACTACCAAGAATAGTTACTCCTTTAAAATTCTTTTTCATCTGTATTTTTATAATCAAGCCTTTGAAATCGGTTACAGTACGAGAATGCTTTCCTCTACTTTCAATATGTGTCAACTCGCATTCATTAATTAATAAGTTGCACCCTTTATATATGCCTACAACAGTATCATCATCCGTCTTTGTAGTAGAGCGATTATACAGCCCCATCTTTCGATTAATATCAACGAGAGTTATAGCTTTAGGGTTTTGAGAAAAATAAAATTGACCATGTAAAGATAAGATTTTTGGGAAAACTCTCTCTTTTAAAAATTTACGACGCTTTTCATGGCTCTTATTCAATATATATCCAACCGGAAAAATAGTAAAAAATACAATAAAAAAGCATACTATAGCTAATGAATCATTAACTGAATTCAAAACAAATATCATTATAAAAGCAACACAGCCAATAAGCAAAAGCGGCTTAATTATTTTATTGTTTTTGGAATCTTCAATTACACGTTCTTCCTCCAACTTTTTTAATACAGGTTCTAACTGCTCTTTGTATATTTTATGAAACTCTTCTTTTGTTACCGCCATATAAAACTCTCCTTATAAAATTATACAAATCAATTTTATAAGTTTCTGAGTATTAAATCAATAAGTTGCGGAGTAGTTAGTCTTGTTGTAGAAGATTTTTTAACCGAATTAGGAAGCATACCGGTTACATTTGACTTTTTAGACATCAACTCATCCGCAGTTGAACAATAGCGAGTAAAAGCCTTTTTCATCCCTAATAAATTTTTACTTGTTGCTAATGAGATACTAGGTATTTTCATGTATTTATAACTTCCTCCGAGTTTTATAATAATACTAAAATTAATAATTTGCTACATTTGTAACATTTTATTTAGAAATATTAATTCCTCCTTTGATATCCTTTTTATCGTTTCTATGTTCCAAATTATATCTGAATTTTGTGAATAAATTAGAAGATCCGGCTATGAAAAATCCCATAACTCCAATTCCAAAAAGTAAAGGTAAACCTGCAATAAATACTTTTTGTTTTAACAATTTTTTATAAACCTCATCAAAATTTCCGCCTTTTTTTAATGCTATATCTTTTAAATCTTCCAACTTTGGAACATTCAAATCTTTATCTATTAAATCTTTGCACTTACCATTTTTGTATAATAATTTTCTAAAACCTTTTTCTAAAAGCTCATTTCCGCAAATAATATAAAAACCAACAATCGGATATCTGAATAATGTTTCTAAAAAGTTTTGTTTTCCCCTATCTTTTGAAGCTCCGAAATATCCGGCACCGCCAACTAATACACAAGAAGTTAACTGACCTTTGCTAAGTGCAAGTTTTCCATTATTATCAGCAAAATCTAAACTAAAATATTTGTTTACGAAATCTGCTTTCTTTTGATTTTTCTTAAATAATTTCGAACCTGGAGCAACAATTAGTTCTGAGATATTTTGTAAAAGTTTTGAACTTGCGCCTTTTTTCAAAAGTAAACCTGATAAAGCTAAACAACCTGCATATATTCCTGCGGCTTTTTTAATATTTTTCTTTGCATTATTTTCAACCTTTTGAGCCTGTGCTAAATCTTCTTTTTTAGCTTTATTTAAATTTGCAATATTTTCAAAATTTGATTGCTTGAAAACCTTTAAAGTCATTAAATTCTTAAAATAATTTAGAGTAAATTCAATTAAAGGAATAGCGAATGCACTTAGTGCTAATGCAGCTTTTACAGGCATTAGTCTTTTGTTTTCTAAAGCTTTACCATTTTTCAATAAATCTTTTGCCGAAATTGATATTTTTGATCTCAAATCTTTTGGAAGATTTTTTGAATACAATTTTCTAAAAATTCCTTCGCCTAAAATTGCAGGACAATAATACACAAGCAAAGATTCTGACAATTCTAAAAATGTATTTTCACTCAAATCAGCTTTGCTTCTTGCAAATACAGCCTTTGGAACAAGACCTGTTGCACTATCTTGAATAAATCTTATATTTGATAAACCTGCCCCACCTTCTTGAATTGCAACAATCTTACTTGCTGCCTTCAATCCTAACCCTATTGTATCTGCATTGGTAAATGTAACTTTATTATTAATATTATTTACTTTCATTCTAAAAATCCTTATATAATCTGACAACAAAAAAATGACCCGCTCATATAAGAACAGGTCATTTTTATACTTACAATAAAAACTATTATCAGATTATCGCCAACACAAAAGACCTGTCTTATTTAACAGGCACCACCAAGATTGAGTTTTTACATTTGTGTTACGCATATTTTATTTATATTTCCTTTTGTATCTGTGATACTAACACAGTAATATAAAAAAATCAACATACAAAAATTTGCTAATTTAATTAATAAATTAATTAATCAACAGAGAAGATTTCTCTAATATCGTCCATTGTAAGTGATTTAGTAATATTTCTATCAACAGAAATTACGCTATCAACAAGATTTCGTTTAACTGTTTTAAGTTTTTGAATTTTTTCTTCAACAGTATTTTTAGTAATAAGTCTATAAACAAATACCTTCTTAGTTTGACCGATACGATAAGCTCTATCTGTTGCCTGATCTTCAACGGCAGGGTTCCACCAAGGATCATAATGAATTACATAATCTGCACCTGTCAAGTTCAAACCAGTACCACCGGCTTTCAAACTAATCAAGAATATTGGAATTGTTGGATCTGTATTAAACCTTTCAACAGCAGCCTGTCTATCTTTTGTTTTACCTGTCAAATATTCATATTTGATACCGGTTTTATCAAGCCAAGCTTTTATTATATCCAACATATCAACAAACTGACTGAATAATAAAATTCTATGACCTTCTGATACAATTTCTTCAAGCATAACCTTAAGTTTTTCAAACTTACCGGAAGATATAACATTTTTAACATTATTCTTATCATACAATCTTGGGTGACAACAGATTTGACGCATTCTAAGTAATGCTGAGAATATTGACAATCTGCTCTTTTCAAGACCATTTTGCTCAATAGATTTAAACAATTCTTCTTTTGTACTATCCAATACTTGTAAATAGAAATCTTTTTGATCATCTGTTAATTCACAGTACGCGATATTTTCAACCTTATCAGGAAGATCTTTTGCAACATCTCGTTTCATACGACGTAAGATGAACGGATAAATCTGTAATTTAAGACGTTTTTCAACAATTTTATCCTGACGTTCCATAATAGGATTAACATAACGAGAATTGAAATCCGCCATAGAAAATAAAAATCCAGGCATTAGGAAATCAAATACTGACCACAATTCTTCAAGTTTATTTTCAATAGGTGTACCTGATAAAGCTAACTTATGCTGAGCGTTTAACTGTTTAACAGCTTGTGCAGTTTGAGATGTTGCGTTTTTAATATTTTGAGATTCATCTAATATTACATATCTAAAGTTAATGTCTTTTAATTTGACAATATCACGTCTTAATAGCGCATAACTTGTGATAACAACATCATACTCAGGGATTTTTTTGAAGAACTGCTTACGTTCACCACCCTGCAACTTCAAACAAGTCAAAGTAGGTGCAAACTTCTGAATTTCAGCTTCCCAGTTAAATACAACAGTAGTAGGTGCAACAACTAAAGTCGGCATAGGCCCATCTTCTTCTTTAGCCTTTTGTAAAACTGTCAAAGCCTGCAAGGTTTTACCTAACCCCATATCATCAGCCAAAATTCCATTTAAGCCGTATTTATACATAAACCATAACCAGCCAAAACCTTTTAACTGGTATTCACGGAATTCCGCATGAATTCCCTCAGGCAAAGATAAATCATCAACAGTTGAAAACGTTGACATCTGTTCCCAGAATTTTTTAAATCTGTCACTTAAGATAAGCTCAACACCTAAATTCTTAAGTTCATTGATTAAACCTGCTCGATAAGTTTTTACAGTAAATCTATTATCAGGATTTCTATAAACATCAAATGAATTGAAAGATCTCATCATTGCATAAATATTTTGAGCAGGATATTCAACAAATCCTAAACTTCTTATTCTGGCATATTTTTCACCGTTTTGAATTGTTTCATATATATCATCAAAGTTGATAATCTCTTCACCAGCCTGACCGTAAATACTAATATCAAAACTATCAGGTTGCTCATCTGAGAAATCAATTTTTGCACAAAGTTTGAACGGATCATCCATCAATTTAAAGAAAGACATATCATCTTTTTCTTCAAATCTCCAACCATCACCTGCTTGCTTTAGGTAATAATTATAAAAATCAATAGCATTTTCTTTTTCTAAAGCCAAATTATTAGTTTGCATAGGTACAAACTTACAAGCCAAAAGCATTGCATAAGCTTCATTTTCGTGTTTAATATTACGTTTTACCCAATAAATAAGATCTTCATCCTGTTTTTTTACCGTAATATATTGAGCTTTGTCTGCTGAAGTTTTTGAATAAGGAACTCTAACTCCATCATATTCAAAATCCAATGAAGCTTTTAAAGATTGATCATAATCAATTCCAAGCGTAACAACATTTATCGGAGGACGTTGCTCTAACATTAATTTAGAAATTTTTTCATCAACAACAACATCCATAACCTCTTGAAGTTTTGGTAAATCTTCATAAATAAACTTACCGCCTTCAGAATCTTTTAAATCCGTAAATGATGACTTTATAATATTTTGTGGAATATTCTGAATAGCAACATTTGTAGGGAAAATAATATTTTTATATCTGCCCCACTTCAAATGTCTTGAAAAATATCTAACTTCTTCAAACGGATACACATCATCTTTATCAGGACGATGCCACTCTAAAGACAACAACAAAGTTCCCGCAGTATTTGAAATATTTACATATAAAACTAATTTCCATTCTTGGTCTGTGAATTTTAAACGTTCTTTTGTCTTTTCGTCTAAAACTTCATCAGCCTTGGCAAGTAATGAAAACATAGGACCGAACTTTGAAATAGGAATATCGTACCAACCAGCTTTTTTATCCTGTCTTGAAATTTTCAAAAGTTGTTGGAATATCATGATTTCAACCTTTTGAGAATCATTCAATTCAAATTTAGGATCCTGTTTCTGAGCCTCAATCAATGCTCGCAAAATAGGCTCAATTTGTCTTACAATTTTGCCTGTTTCTCTAGATCTAACCAATATAGAAAAGAAATTTGCTTTTCTTTTTGGATTAAAATGGAAGATATAACTACCAGTTGGCTCTTCTGTTAATTCAGTATTTTCATCAGGAAAATCAAATTCCATACCGAATTTTGTTTCAAGCCAATCTTCATAAGCATGTTCATCAATAGCCTTTAGCGCAACTGCAACAGCATGTTTACACCATTCTTCTTTTAACGGACAATTACATCTGGCCTCAACCTTATTTTTCTTAAAGATTAAATCAGTATTGTAATGATCCTGAAAATTACCCTTAACCTTACCTTTATAGAAATTCTTTTCAGGATAATTATCAAATACCATATCTTTAAGATGATATTCGTAACCTCTGCGCCAGCTACCTGCACTTGCATGGTCTTTTATAAACTTGTAATTAAATTCCGTTGTACTCATCTAAGGGAGTATATCTCTTTCTTTCTAAGGGAACAACACATCATATAGATATCATCATTTTTAATCTATAAACCCTTATCTACACAAAAATTATACACAATAAAAATAAAAAAGGCAATAGGTGAAAATCAATATATTAATTAATATATAGTTGTATAGTTTCATTTATTTTAATTATGTGCTAAAATCAAAGAGTACAAGAAGTTTAAATAAGAGGTTAAAATGAAAAAATTTAAAATAATAGCACTTGCAATATTATTATCAGCAGGTATTGGAGTTTGCTCAAACAAATTATACTCTCAAGCTGCAACTCCTACAGTTATATCAACACCCTCTATGCAACAAGTTCAATACATAGATGTAAACCCGCTTAATATAGTTGCTAATCCAACAAAATATTTGAATCGTAATGTTAGAATTAGAGCAAAATTCGACAAATATTCAACACTAGGCCTGGATTATCCGCCAGCAATGAGATCTTCAGAAAAATATATTTCATTTTTAATCCAAAGACCGGATGTATTAGATCATAACATTCCATTATCAGAATTAAAAATCTTCTTAAAGAAAGAAATTGCTGAAAAAAACATCGATCTTGATGCAGGAGATGAAGTAATGTTTACAGGTAAAGTATTTTCTTCAGCACTAGGAGATGCTTGGATGGATGTAAACGAATTCAAAGTATTAAACAAACACAAAAAAGATACAAAAACTCCGGCAGTAGAAGAGTAACACTAAATAAGATAAGGTATGGAACAGATTATGGCTAAAACAAATTCTATTAAAAATATAAAAAAAGCAAAATTTTTAACAATACACGGGCACTTTTATCAACCGCCAAGAGAAAACCCTTGGTTAGAAGCGATTGAACTTCAAGACAGTGCTCTACCTTATCACGATTGGAACGAAAGAATTTGCAAAGAATGCTATAATCCAAACTCTGTATCAAGAATTGTCGATAACAAAAACAGAATACTTGATATCGTAAATAACTACGAATATATGAGTTTTAACTTTGGTCCAACTCTATTATCTTGGATGGAAGAATATGCACCATTAACATACGAAAGAATTATCAAAGCTGATATTGAAAGTATTTCACAACACAGCGGTCACGGAAACGCCTTGGCTCAAGTTTACAACCACATGATAATGCCTCTTGCAAACTTGAGAGATAAAGAAACACAAGTTAAATGGGGTATTAGAGATTTTGAGTATCGTTTTGGCAGAAAACCTGAAGGTATGTGGTTGGCTGAAACTGCAGTGGATGATGAAACTTTAAGAGTTCTTGTTGAAAATGGAATTAAATTTACTATTTTATCTCCATATCAAGCTTTAAAAATGAAGAAAATTTCTGATAAAAATTGGCAAGATGTAAGCTGGGGTAATATTGATCCTGCTCGTTCTTACAAATACACAATAAAATCAGATCCTACAAAATCAATTGATTTATTCTTCTATGACGGTGCAATTTCTCGTTCCGTCGCATTTGATGAACTTTTAGTTGATGGTAATAAATTTATAAAAAGACTAAAAGAAGGTGTTTCTGAAGTAAGAGATTATCCTCAGTTGATAAATATTGCAACTGATGGTGAAAGCTACGGTCACCATACAAAATTTGGTGATATGGCACTATCTTACGTATTAAAAATTAAAGCTGAAGATGAAGGCTTTATTATTACTAATTATGCAGAATACCTAGACAAGTACAGAAGTGATTATGAAGTTGATATAAAACAAGCATCATCTTGGAGCTGTTTCCACGGTGTTGGCAGATGGAAAGAAGATTGCGGATGTTCAACCGGCGGTCATCCGGGTTGGAATCAAAAATGGCGTGAACCTTTAAGAAACGCCCTTGATTATTTAAGAGATCAACTTGCAATAATTTATGAAAAAGAAGGTCCAAAGTACTTTAATGATAATGTTTGGACTATTAGAAATAAATATATTGATGTAATCTTAAATAGAACCTATTTAAATATCAGAAAATTCCAAAAAGAAAACTTTAATCCTGATTTAACCGAAGAACAAAAAGTAAAAGGTATGGAATTACTTGAAATGCAACGCCAAGCTTTACTTATGTATACAAGTTGCGGATGGTTCTTCTCTGAAATTTCAGGAATTGAAACTGTACAAATTATGAAATATGCAGCAAGAGCAATGCAACTTGCCGCAAAATTTAACAACGAAAATTATGAAGCTAAATTCCTTGATATTCTTTCCGCTGCAAAAAGTAATATTCAAGAATACGGTACAGGAAAAGATATTTACGAAAGATTTGTAAAACCTTCAGTCGTAACATATAAACAACTTGCTTGCCTATGGGCTATATCATCACTATACCAAGATTTTGAAGACGAAGAAGATGTTTATTGCTACACTGTAAAAAGAAATTCCTACCAATTAATCCAAAAAGGTAATTCTAACTTAGTTGTAGGTAACATAGAAATTTTATCCAAAGTTACTTTGCAAAAAGCTAATTTGGTATTTGCGCTAATGCAATATGCCGGTGGAGATTTCCATTGTGCGATTAAAGAATTTTCTTCAAACGAAGAATATCAAGATCTAAAGAGTTCACTTATCAAAACATTTATGCTTAATCCGCTAACAGAAATTATAAGAGCATTAGATGAAAAATTTGGAACAGAATATTTTACACTAAAAGATATATTCATTGAAGAAAGAAAGAAAATTCTTCAAATATTACTTAAAGACCAAATGGAAAAATTTGCTAATACATATAAAGAAATGTATGACCAAGGCAAAGGATCAATATACCATATGCAAAATCTTGGTCTTGAAATTCCAAATGAATTTAAAATCTCAGCAGGCTATGCGCTAAGTCAAAAATACAATGATCTTTTAGCACATTCTGACGGATTTGTAGATAAAAATGTTATTCAGCAAATTATGGATATTAATTTTGAAGCTAAAAAAATCAATATTCAAATAGATAAAACCCCATCAAATAAAAACTTTGGCAAAAGAATAATTACAAACTTAAACAGATTAACAAAAAGCTTTGAAATTCAACAAGCTGATGCCATAGTTGAACTATTTGATATAATTGAAAAATTAGATTTACAAATTGATATTTCAGAAGCTCAAAACATTTATTATAACAAGATTTACCATAGAATCGGCGACATTATTGAAAGTAATACCGAAAATCCAAAAGAAAAAGATATCAAGTTCATAAACTTATTGCTTGCAATAGGAACAAGACTAAATATTAACGTAGATTTTTACAAGGTAAAACTTGATAAACTTGGGCTAAAAAGTTAATATAACTTTACAAAATACGCAAAAATTTCCCAAATAAATACTTTAATATAATAGGTAGAATTTAGGGAAAATACGTATTATGCAAGTCTCTGGTCAAAATATACAACAACAAACAATACCGCCACAGATAAATCATAGCGGTACAGGATATACATGGGTACCTGCAATGCAACAAACACAAGCTGTTTACTCAACAGCTACAAACGCTAATGCAGTAACAAACACTCAAAATCAAATACCGCAACAAACCCCTGTATCAAATCCAGTACAACAACAGGTTCCAATGCCTCAAACGGCTCAATATCCGGCAGGTTACACGCCTGTTCAAAATACTGCGTACCCACCATACGTTCCACAAGTTCAACCACAAGCCCAAACTTATCAAGTCCCGGCATCTGCTTCAGGCGTAAATATTCAAATATTTAATCCATCCGTAACAACTCCTGGTGCGCAAGCTCCAACTTATAATGTCAATGCACCGTGTTATCCGTCAGGATACTACACAGGTCAAATGGGTCCAGATGGTAAATTGCATAATAATCCTGGAAATACTGAAAAAACAAGTACTACAAGTACAAGCGAAACAACAGAAACAACTAAAAAAGATGAATCTAAAAAAACTGAAAAACGAAAAATTGTACAGTTAACAGATGATTATATAAAAAATCTTGAAAATTACTTAAACAGTCCTGAAAAAGATATAAGATTAAATGCCGCTAAAGAAGTCTACGCAAGACTTGAAGAAGATGATTCAAGACGTGATGATAAAGCTTTAACTGCATTAATCAATAAAATGTTACAAGACCCATCAACAGAAATCAGATTTTTAGCACTAACAGCTCTTGAATCAAGAATTGTAACAGGTGATGATTTTACAGTGGGCGTACTTCAAAAAATGCAACAAAATCCAAATGGTGACAGACAAGAAGCAGTTGATGCAAGCAGCATTTTATTAAAGATGTCAGGGAACCAAGTAGAAAAAGAATTTGAAGTAAAAGAAAAACCCAAATCTCAAACTTCAACAACAAAAGAACAATCAACCAGTACAAAGAAAAGTTAATAGATAGGTAGAATATGAAAATTTTCGGAAACATAAGTCGAGCAATGAAAAGAGTAAATGCAGGCAAAATTCTCACAAAAGGTGTTGGTATAGCTGCATTAGGTCTTGTTGGCTATGATGCACATTACAATGGCAAACTTCAAGCTGATTTATATGCCAGTGAAAAAGATGCAAAATCTACAGCTTTTTATCTGAACAATTCTATGTACTCAACTAATATGAGTAAAATTCAAGAAGCCGTGAGAGATGCTTCATATACAATGGAACTTGACTCTGGTTGGAAAAGATTTTTCAACAAAGGCATTGGTTACATCAAAGGCTTTACTTCAATGTTAGTTGATCACGTTGTGCCATTTGGTTTAGGTGTTGGAGCCCTTCTTACTAAAGGTAAAACGTCAAAACTCTTTGCTGGAGGTTTATGCGTATACGGAGCCTATGAATTTGTTAAAAACTTCTTTGGTTGGGGAACTCCTGGCGGACCAATTAAATAACAAGCTAATTAGTTTTCTTTATTCTCAAAATATTTTTGATAAAGATCAGGTCTTTTTGCCTTCGTTCGTTTAAGCTGCTCCTGAAATCTAAATTCATTTATATCCTTATGATTACCGTTTAGTAAAACCTCAGGAACCTTATAACCTCTAAAATCACGAGGTTTAGTATAATGCGGATATTCTAACAAACCATTAGAAAAACTATCTTCCATAGCGGATTCCAATTTGCCCAAAGTCCCGTCAAGCTTTCGACTTACCGCATCAATTAAGCACAATGCAGGTAATTCTCCTCCAGTTAAAACAAAATCGCCTAATGAAATTTCTCTTGGCTTTATAATATCTCTAATTCTCTCATCAAAACCCTCATAATGTCCACAGAGCATAATTATTTGATTATATTTAGACAATTCTAAAACCAAATTTTCATTCAAAGGTTCGCCCTGAGGTGATAGCATAACAGTAATTGAATTATCAAACTTTTCGACAGCATCATAAGCATCAACATAAGGCTGTGGCATCAAAACCATTCCGGCCCCACCTCCATATGGGGTATCATCAACCTTTTTATGCTTATCTTCTGTATAATCTCTAGGATTTACTGTATTTATTGAAATAACAGAACTTTCTTGAGCCCTTTTCATTATACTCACATTACAATATGACTCTATAATTTCAGGAAATAAAGTTAAAACATCAAATCTCATTCCAAAAGTCCTTCAATATTATTAATCAGAATTTTTTTATTCTTAATATCTACAACCGGAACAATAGCTTTTACAAAAGGAACAAGACAAATTTTCTTTGAATTTGTTTTGACTGAAATCAAATCATTAGCCCCATTATTGGAAACTCCAATAACAAAACCTAACTTCTTACCACTTTCATTATCAAAAACTTCTAAACCTACAAGTTCATCTATTAAAAATTCATCTTCATCTAAATTTTCTCGAATAATAGAGTCCTCAACAAATAACAAAGCACCTTTATACGGTAACAAATCATTTATTGAATTTAATTCATCAAACTTAACAATAATAACATTTTTATGAGGTTTAGCAGATTCAATATGCAATGGAATATAATTATTACTGTCGTCTTTTACCCAAACTTTGTCCAAGGTAAGGAAAAACTCTAATTGACTTTTTGAATAGCCAACTCGTGCTTCACCTTTTATTCCATGGAAGTTCAAAATTTTACCGACAGAAACATACTTAGACATAACTATTCTTCAGAAGCTGCACTTTCTGATTCAGCTTTAGGTTTTCTTCCTCTTTTTTTCTTTGGAGCTTCTTCTGTTGCCGGAGCTTCAGCCTCAGGCGTAGCTTCCTCAGTTTCAGCCTTTGTAGACTTTTTAGATTTAGTAGCCTTTTTTTCTTCAGCTTTGCCAGTTTCTTCTTTTTGTTTTCTAAATTCTTCAGGAGCATCAGGTCTATCTTGGTTCCATCTTGCAAGTCCCATCTGAGCTCTTACTAAACCGATACCAACGTGAACTCTCCATTCATCCATTTTTAATTGAGCTGCAATAATCTTATGACATCCGATTGGAGGTAACGGCAACAATGGTTCATAAAGCATTTTTATTGCATTCAATTGATCCGGTGTAATTGCCAATTTACGTTTAGGGAACGGTAATTTCGGTAACATCATTTTTTGTCTTACCAAATTTATACCGAAAAATACTTTTCTTGGTTCCAAACCAATTTTTGCACCGATAACTTCATGTGCATCAGGGTTAGGTAATGGCAACATCAATTTATATAACAATTCAATTTGTTCTAGTTGCTCCTTGCTAACCAATAATTGTTTTGGTGCATTATTTCTGTTATTAGGTCTTCTAAATTTGTTATTTTGAGGTCTTCTTTGTTGGAAACCGCCCCTATTATAACCACCCTGGCGATTGTTATTATTATATCTATTGTTATTGTAACCGCCTTGACGATTGTTGTTATAACGGTTGTTATTGTAACCACCTTGACGATTGTAACCACCTTGACGATTGTTATTATAACCGCCTTGATTATTATAAGAACGTTGAGGTCTGTTATAAGGTCTTGGATTATCCTCTCCGCCACTTGAATAGCTATTATAGAATTGTGGTTGTTCTTCTGTAGAATAACTGCTTCTAGGCTGTTCTGATACAGAACTTGATGCACTTGAAGTATCACTACCGTTAACCATCATTTTCTTATCCGGATACAAACAATCAGGACAAATAACTCTTTTAGGGTTTTTTGTTTCAAACTCACGCCCGCACTTAATGCACTTGTTTACATACATAATAAAAGCCTCTTAATTGGTAAAAAATAACTCATAATTCAAATAATTTAAGGTAACATCCTCACAGTATAAATCGATTTCAAATAAAAAATATAACTTATAGTTGTATTTTAACATAGAATTAAAAATTATGCAAGTACACACAATCTACATTATTAGATTACTTAAACGATTAAACAAATTGCCTGTTATTTTGATTATTATCTTGGTTATCATTTCCTTTATTTTCACTCATTTGCATTACCAAATTTTCGATATTAGCAAACTCTTGAGCTTTCGCCTCCATAGTTGTTATGGTTGATAGCATGTTGCCAAGATCTGAATCCATAGTACCTATTGCAGCTGTTATGGAATTTCCAGAAGAGATAGCTCCGGTTGCAGTAGTTAAGAATTTTGTAATTTGAAGACCTGCAGGTTGTGTAACCGCGATAGTCGCATTTGCGGCTTGAATTCCTATTGAGCCTATATTGGAAACTTGGGAACCTACTTGATTAACTTGCCCACCAACAGTTATTAACTGTTTACCTAGAGCGATTGCCGAAGAGGTTGCACCAAATGAAAAAATACTGGTTGCAGTTGCAGCTGCGACTATCGCTTCTCCTGTAGCTTTCATAGTCTTTCCAACATTTGCGGTTACCTCACCAAGCTGCTTTACTGTTGCTGATATTTGGTTCAACTTTTCTGCAAATTCTTCAATTTTAGAATTTGATTGCTGATATTGTTTTGCCAAATTATTCATTTGTTTATAATATGAATTTTCTTGAGTCGAAGTTTGTTTTAATGTTCGAGTATTTGTTGAAAGCGTTGAATGTTTACTCCTAAGCTTTGCTGATATTGAAGCTATATTCCTACTTTTAGCACCTATCTTTGATGAAATACTCCTTAGTTTTTCTTGATCTTCAGGATTTGAACTATTTTGCAACATTTCAGCTTCCTGTTGAAGTTGACGAACTTCTTGTTCTTCTTGTTGCAATTTTTGTTCTTCTTGCTTTATCTCATTATTTGTGGTTTGAATTTCCCTATAAAGAGATTCTTTTTTCTGTTGCAATGAAGTTAAGCGAGTTTTAACAGTTTGGGTTTTACTAACGGCATCTTGTTGTTGCTGTTGTGCTGTTGCCATATCTTTTTGAGTTTGTGCAGTCTTTGATTTGCAATCTTCACCTTTTGCACTTGCTTCTGACATTTTAGATTCACCCTGTGAAAGTAAAGCTTGTGCCTGTGCTTTATCTGTGGATATATTTCCCCCTGATACATTTTCTGTATTATTTTGTCCATTCACAGAATCATTATTTGTCACTTGTTCATTTGGCGTTGGTCCCAAAACATTTAAGACATCATCAATATCCTTTATTTCCTCAGATTGACTAGCTCTTTGAATTCCGAAAGTATTATCTGCCTGTTCAGATTTATCAATTTTGGCAGATTGACTTTTATGTCCAACTGCTGAAGATGATTGAACACTGGTATTTTTTGGAACATAATTTTTGAAATTATTCCACCAAGTCATAATGCAACTCTCTCTTATATTCTTATATATTTATAAAAAAGAGCAGATTAAATATATTTCAATAATATAAAAAAACTTAACAAAAGTTTATTTTTCAATCATAAAAGTTACAGGGCCTTCATTGATAAGTTCAACGTCCATCATTGCGCCAAATCGGCCTGTTTGAACAGGAACCGAGTATTCTTTTACTTTTTCAATAAAGTATTCATACAACTCGTTTGCAATCTGAGGTGGAGCAGATTTATCAAAACTTGGCCTTGTGCCTTTTTTACAATCACCACACAACGTAAACTGAGATACTATCAGCATTTCGCCGTTAATATCAAGTAAAGACTTATTCATTTTTTCATTTTCATCTTCAAAAATTCGCAAATGAACAAGTTTATCTGCTAATTTATCGGCATTTATAGCTTCGTCCCCCTTTTCAACTCCAAGAAGAACAAGTAATCCATTACCTATTTCAGAGATTTTCTTTGAATTTATAGTAACAGATGCCCTTTTAACTCTTTGAATTAGCACCTTCACTTATTTTTCCACCTTTGAAAACAATTCATCTTTTGTTATTTTACGTCCGCACGATTTATCTTCATCACAAAAACCTAAGCGTTCACATTTTGGAACTAAATATTCTTTTAACCATGGTTCTTTGGCTGTTAATGCATCACACATACCCTTTACAAGGCATCTTATTTCATACTGAGCTCTTGTACATAACCTTAAATTTGCCAAGTGAATCATTTCACGCAAATTCAAACTTGCAACCATTGAACTTGCTGCAGCATTTGGCATTACAAATCTTGCATCTTCTGCAGGAATTCCAGCTTCAATAAACTCTTGGTACTGTTGAGAAATTTTTCCCATAAAACCAACGAATTTTGCTTTCAATTCAGGATCTTTCTCTATTGTAGGAGGAATAATATAATCAAATTGTCCTTTTTCTTTTACATATCTTTGAGACTTTTGAGAAAAAGACATATGCCTATGTCTTACAAGCTGGTGAGTACATGCTCTTGAAACATTAGATATTGCAAAACTTACCTGAATATGCTCAATAGTTGAATAATGTCCTGATCCTATAACTCTTTTAATAAGTTTTAGCATTTTTTCTTCATCAACAGCATTTTCATAAATATTTATAGGATAATCCGCACTATAACAAGTTCTACATGCTGTATATATAGTCTTTAGCATATTATCTGGTTTAGATATTAAATGCACAACCGGCTTATTATTATTTTCCATTCTTCACTCCTTAAAAAAAACTCTTTCTATCTAAATTACATCATGATAAATGCTAAAGGCAAGTTTTTGACATATATACACAAAGAAAAAGAAAAGCCACATAAATTATGCGGCTTTTCTTAATTCTATTATTATTGATAAAAAACTAGTTTTTCTTACCGTATCTTTTATTGAATCTTTCAACTCTACCTTCTGAGTCTAAGATTTTTTGTTGACCAGTATAGAATGGGTGGCAGTTGTTGCAAATTTCAACAGTCAAACCATCTACTACAGAACCTGTTTCGATTTCGTTACCACATACACATTTGATAACTGTCTTTTTATAATCCGGATGGATTCCTTTTTTCATAATTACCTCTTTCTTTCAAGATTCCAAACTTGAACATTATTTACATTCGACTATCAGAATTTTATAATACTAAATCTTCAAAATCAAGTACTCTTTAATAAATATTTACCCCTACCATTTTTTAAAAATAAAAAATACTGCAAGAATAATAAAACAAAAACCAACAAGATAATTCCACTTAAACTGCTCTTTCAAATAAAAAACAGAAAAGAAACTAAATACAACCAAAGTAATAACTTCTTGAATAGTTTTTAATTGAGCGGCATTGTAAGTTGAATATCCTATACGATTTGCAGGCACCTGAAAACAATATTCAAAAAACGCAATGCCCCAACTTGTTAAAATAACAAGCCACAAAGCAGAGCTTCTATATTTTAAATGTCCGTACCATGCAAATGTCATGAAAATATTTGATATTAGTAACAAACAAATCGGAGTAATTGCCCTAATCATAAATACCTCACTTCCTTGTGTATTATAGCAAAAAAGAAAAAATAAATAAAATGCTTGACACTAAAATTTTTTTTGAATATAATCAGTTATACAAACACGCGCCGGTATAGCTCAATTGGCAGAGCAACGGTTTTGTAAACCGTAGGTTGTAGGTTCGAGTCCCATTACCGGCTTTTTTACTGAAAAGTAAATCCTTGCAAGTCTTTCCATTGAAAGTAAGGCAGACTTTATATAAAGAAAACCAAAACCCTAAAAGGTGCTTGTCGAAAGGATTTTTTAATATTACTCAAGCCCTTGTGGCTCAGAGGTAGAGCACTCCCTTGGTAAGGGAGAGGTCACGAGTTCAAGTCTCGTCAAGGGCATTTAAAAGCCTTTGAGAGCAAGATATGAAAATTGAATATGGGTAGGTGGCCGAGTGGCTAAAGGCGACAGACTGTAAATCTGTTCTCGCGAGAGTACGGTGGTTCGAATCCACCCCTGCCCACCACTTTTAAATCCCTCTTAGCCGGAGGGATTTTTTAATGTTTCTATTTTATAATTTTATCGAGCACTCTGACCTGGTTACTATCTTGTAAAACGTTTACAATCACACCTTTTATAAATTTCATAAAACATGGTTCTTTTGAAAACTCAAATTGAGCCATTGTTTGAGCTGCTATAGCATCACTTTCTATAAATGATTCAAAATATTTATTATAATCTACTTCCCCATTGGGCTTATAATATCCTATATCGGAAAAGTCTTTATAATAAGTTTCAACTTTTTTGGTTAATGCACTATCGGATTTTATAACTCCTAAGTTATCAATTATTTTTGATCTCAACTCCATCAGCGATTGCTTATATGATTCACCAATAATATCAAGTAATTCATTATAACGTTTTTCATCTCCATTTTTAATAGATTCTAATACTTCATAAATTATTTTACCGTTAACATCCTCACGATTAGCAAAATTTTTTTCAAGAGTGTCCATTGAATTAGATTCTATCAATTCATTAATAAATTTTTTACTTTCACCAACATATTTTCTTGTAAAAGCATCAACTGCCAAAGGACCGTATGTTTCATGTCTTAAAACCATATAGTTCTGATTCATATGCTGCATTTCATGCCTTAGAGCGGCAAATAATTGACTTTTACTTAAATTCTTTACCTTATCAACATCATAATAAATAATGTTTCCTAAATAAGAATATCCCATATCATAATCTTGAAATTTTCCGGGAGCTAAAGGAGGACAAATTGACTTTTTCATTCCGAATTTATTTATCAAAAATTCGTAGGACTTATTAACAAAATCCATACCGTCAAACTTTTCTAAAGCTTCAACTTCATCTAAGGTAACACCCATTTTATAACTTCTAGAATGGACATAACTATAAAAAGCCGCTCTATCAATATTTTTTAAATTTTTACATACCTTCGTATTTGGAACAACTTCCATCATTTTTCTATAATAATCAGCTGTAAAAGCTGGAGAGTTTTGTATCGGGTTTTGAATCCCTACACTTGAAACATTATCAACTTTCATTACTTTTTCCTTATTAGTCTACAACTTTTGGATATAAAAACCGTAAAATAAAATTTTGACATAATAACATATATTTTAAATATCAGAAACAGGTTAAACCTTTACATATCTTTATAATTTGTAAAATTTAAACCTTCACAATACTTACTACAAGCAAATAAGACATCTCCAGGAGAAAAATGAGTTTAAAAATATATGAATTAAAAAATCTTGTTCATAACGGTTGGACAATCGAAAATAGAAGGAATTTAGAACGTGTTATCGGTTCAGATGAACTAAAAAAACTTGGAAAAGCTTTTCAAAAACTTGAAGAAGACCTTTATATGGATAACGCTCAAGTTGAAGGTGATGTATGGATACCCACAGGAGAAATAAAACTATCTCAAATAAATAATGATCTTGCTCTCACACTAAATTCTAACATTACAGGCTTTTTTGTCCCAAATACTACTCAAAAATTTTTAGGAAAAGAGATTAATTTAGAAACCATTACCAAAAGAATACAAGAATTTCAAAAAAACACAATTAATTATTTCAAAAACGCAAAAGAATTACCAGAATCAGCACTAGAATCTAAAACTATGAAAAAGCTTTTCTCACCAGAGTTTAAAACAGCTCGCCGGTTAAACGAAGATGGCTATTATGTCACTACAATAATAGATAAAAAAACAGGGAAACCCGTTGAAGCTTTCATCAAACGTTTAACTATCGACCCAGATCCTACTACATCTGCTGATGAAGACTGGGGAATATTTATAAAAAACGATACCGGTAAATATGAACTTGTAGGAAAAAGAATATTTTCAAAAAATAAACAATTAAAAAAAATACTTCCACAATGGATGGATGCAGAAGGTGGTAACGACAGATTTGCCGGAATAGGTCTTAGAGAACACCAAATAACAGTAGAAAGAATGATGCAATTAGGTTTTGATTCAATAGAGATTTGTGCTGAAGCTCAAGCTTTTCCCTTTCACTACAAAAGCGGTTTTAGAGTAATGCCTTTGGAAAATGAAATTTCCCAAGAAAAACTTAATAAAGCAATAGATTTCTGGACAAAAACAACAGGAATAAGCAAAGATGAACTAAAAAAAGCTGTTGTCTCAAGAACTGATGGGGACAAAACATACATACATTCACAAACAATAGAAAACTGGAGAAAAATGCTATTCCTAAAAAATAATGGTAAATATTGTACAGGTGATACTCCAATGGAGTTAAGAGGTGAATGGCTGAAACGCTGGAAACAAATGGCTAAATCTCAACCTATTTTACTTGACGAATAGCCTTAAAAACGTTACTTTAAATCGCTATTAAAATATCCTGTTATAAATTTTAAATTTTCAAAAGCATCTTTTAGAGATAACGAAATAATTTTCTTTTCCCTATTATCCAGAATATAAATTCTGCCATTTTTTAAATCCACTTTTTTTAACACAAAAACATGACAATCAGGAAGTTTACCAAATACCTTCAAGCCCGTACCCACTACAAAACTATCACCTGTAGTTGACTTACCCAGCTTTTCAAACAAATCCATAACTTTATCTTTTTTAGATGACAGTTTCATACTTAAACTTCGCTCATTTAGAGCATAAGGCTTTTTATCAGTAAATAACTCCATAAAATTTGACGGATAATTATATTCAAAATTTTCTCTACATCTTGCGAGCCTGCAAGTTATGGCTTTTTTAGTAGGAAAAGCTGAAATTAATTTACCCATCGCAATTTCTACAGCTTGCAACAAAGGATTATAAGGTTCTTTTGGCGGTTTTGGATTACAATACCTATCAATAAATTCCATTTTTGCAAAATCATCTTGACTTACACTGAAACTTTTTCCTAATCCTGCAAATCGAATATTATAAAAATCTCCATCACGAACAATATTTTTTTGCAACATTTTTACGCCATTTGCACTCTGGGCAAATGCGTGCAACGAACTTACCAAATAACAATCGTGAAAATACTGCCTTGCGTATTTCAAGCTTCTAATTTCATTTATATTTAACGGGGTCATAACAACCTATAAAATAACACAAAAATTAGCTTCAATAAACTAATTCCAAATATTTTGATTATAATTAATAATATAATCTAAAAAAATAATTATAGAAGAAATGCATGTCCATAAATAAAGTTAGAGAATATTTAAAAGAATTTCAGAAAGAGACTCAAGTTTTAGAACTTGATAAATCAAGTGCTACCGTTGACCTTGCCGCAAAAGCTTTAAATGTTATACCCGCAAGGATCGCTAAAACGCTTTCTTTCAGAAAAGATGACTATTGCATTTTAGTTGTTACAGCTGGTGATACAAAGATTGATAATAAAAAATTCAAACAAACATTTGGCTTAAAAGCAAAAATGCTTACTCCAGATGAAGTTATAAATTTAACAGGTCATGCTATCGGTGGAGTTTGTCCATTTGCTCTAAAAAATCCAAATATCAAAACTTATTGTGATATTTCTCTGCAAAGATTTGATACGGTATTTCCTGCTTGCGGAAGCTCAAATTCTGCAATTGAACTTACATGCGATGAATTATTTAAAATTTCCAAAAGTGAAAAATGGGTTGATGTGTGTTTTCTAAAAGAATAAATTTTAAATTATTTTATTTGTAACGAAATATTAAAATTATAATATATGATGGCAATTTAAAATCTTCATACATCTTACATCAGGTATGATAAACAATATTTCTTACTATCAAAATTTAATAGCAACAAAAAACACAACTTCAGCCAAAACTAAGACCTCACCTAATTTTACGGGTGGAATACCAACACTTACTCACACAAATATCGGAAGTTGTATGGAAGGCTACATTGGCAAAATTAGAGTTCGCAAAGGTTCTGATAAAAGCGAACAATATTTAAATGTTTTTAAAAGGTATATAGGTTATAATGCCGAAAATTATTCTATAAAAAACGACTTTGGTGATCTTATCGGCGAAATGAATATTAGAATTAAAAAAGCTGTTCAATCACCATGGACATCTTTTGACCCTAACGAAAACGAAAGTCATGTCTTTGTAGATGAACTTAGAAATTACTCTAATCCTACAACCCCATATTATAAGCAAGGATTAGAATATATGAAAGATATTGGTACAAGACTTCTGCAAATTGCACAAAGAAGAAGTGATGAAGCTATGTGCGAAGGAAATATCAGACTAATTGCCAAAGGAGAAGCTAAAGACTGGTACAAAAATATTATAGGAATGATAGAAGTTTATCCACCACAACCTAAAAATTCTAAACTCAAATTTTGTGTAAATAATCCTAATTTACTAAAAATTCCGCCACAAAATAAAGAACCATTATCTAGAATTCAAGGTGGACTATAAATTGTTATATTATTTCCAATCAGGAAAATAATATAAAGTTACAACATCTCTTGTTTTTAATTTTGCATGCCCGCCCATAATTAAGTTTGTTAAAGACCCCACAAAAGGTATAATTGTCAGCGCCCATTTTAAAGGGTATACCCAAAAACATCTGTTTTGTCCTTTTTTAATATACACACTCAAAAGTTGAGAATTTTTTACCCCAGGGATTTGAAAATCATCAACGACGATTTCAGCAGGAAAACCGTTCATTCCGCTCGTTACAATAGTTTCCAATGTTGCAGGCACTATATCACCTTTTTTTAAGATTAATTTATCTTTATAATAAACATCATTTAATACTCTATATTCAAGTTTCTGTCCTTCTAAAATATCATCTTTTGTTGAAACTTCACTTGTTATCGAAAGTTTTATTGGAACACAATCAACTGATGAATAATCATAAGGTAAAACTTCTGATTGAGAATTAACACCCAGATCAGGTTTAGCAATATCATTATTATTACCAGAAGTTGAAACCTCCATCTGAGCATCATTAGCTTTTGAATTTTTACTATTATCTAACTGCGCAGAATATACAACCTGAGAACATAAAAATAAAACTGCTATTACTAATAAGATTTTATTCATAATCCAGTTCCTCAGTTGAATTTGTTTCAATTTTAACCTGTAACATTTTGCGATTTTCGACAGAATTTAGCAAGAAATTCTGATAATACTCATTATTTATATATTCATTATCCTTAAGATAACTTGGATATTTATAAGTAATATATTCATAAATTCTAGCTAATCTTTTTGATGTTAAATTGTGTCTTGAAAATCGGTCAAATCTTTTTTGAGGACAAGTTTTATTTATAAATACTATCAATGCCAAAGGATTATAACCTGCATTAACCATATAATCAACAGCTCTTTTATCTGCGACTGTCTCAAATTTTTTAGCACCAAGTGCAACTTCTAACGTATCTAAAGTTCCGCCCCAAATTCCCATATATGACTTTACGGCAAATGAAATTTCCCTACTTAACATTGCAGCCAATTCATCATCTGTTTGCACCGATTGATATAAGCCATCATATACTATAACCTGACGCTTTGTTAAAGTTTTATCCGTCGTTAAAAAAGCTTTCTTATCCTGCTTATTATAAACAAATACAATTCTTCTTGGAATTTTATTTAAATTTAATATTTTTGTGCCAACTTGATCAATTCGGGTTTGAATTTCTTGTTCTTTTGAAAGTTGTTGAGCTGATTCACTATCAATAGAATAAGCCAAATTTGCGCACATAAAAACACAAGCAATTATAACAATAAATCTTTTTACCATAATTCCACCCTTGATTTTTAACATTATAGAACATTTAAAAAATTTTCTCCATTTTGTTAAATAAAATAAAGTTTATTGAT
>CASEYP010000010.1 GCA_949292185.1 uncultured bacterium | reverse complement strand
ATTAAATAAAAAAATTTTTATATTTGTTATTTTTAATCATAATATTAAGATATATTACTTAAATTGCTTAAGTGTTTGATGTTCATAATTTAATTATGAGTTAAAATAAAAATGACAAAATATTATAAGGGAGGAAATATGATTATAGAGTTAAATTCAAAAAATTTTGATGAAGAAACGAAAAGTGGTCTAAAATTGGTTGAATTTTATACAACTTGGTGTATGTATTGTAAAAATCAACGTATTGAACTTGAAGAATTAAAAGATTCTGAAATGTGGATAGGCATAGTTGATGGTGATGAATGTCCTGAAATTGCTGCAAAATATGCCATAAAAGGTTATCCTACTTTTGTTTTGTTAAAAGAAGGTGAAAAAATTGCAGAATTTGTAGGTTTTCATACAAAATCTCAATTATTAGACAGACTTATGGATTATGTTAAGTAAGTCTGTGTAAATCTTTATCTAGAAAGAAAACTTCGCCGTTGTGGTGGTTGAAGTGACAAATTGCAAGGTATAATTCGTCTTTTTCAACAGCATTGCGTACGATTTCTGAATGTTCCATAATGTAATCTTTAACCCAAACTGTATGTTTTTGGGCAACATTGTTATTGCAAGACATTTGTCCATATTTATCAAATACAGGATATACACATTTTAGTAAAGATTGGAAATGTTCCGGCATGTTCGGGTAGTTTTCGTTAGCATAAGTCATAACTCCGCAATCATCGTGACCTAAAAGCATAACAAGTGGTACGTGTAATTTTTTTACTGCATATTCAATACTTTCAATAATATTAGGACCTACGGTCATTCCTGCTACTCTTACGACAAATAATTCTCCTATTCCGCAATCAAAAATTATTTCAGGTACAACTCTTGAATCTGAGCATGTCAAAATACAAGCGTAAGGTGCTTGGTGTGATGCAAGAGATTGTAATGTAGAAAGGCACATATTTTTTGCGGTTGGCGTTCCGTTTATAAAATTCTTATTGCCTTTTAATAATTTTTCGACTTCGTTTTTTGCGGCTTGAGGAATATTATTTGGTAAACTCATTTTATTCTCCTTTTTAATTGTGTTATTTATATATATTATAAAATTCTTTAATGGCTTGTCAAAATATTTATTGCAAATTTATTTTTTATTTCAAAAATCAATTAATCTAATGACATTAATTATAAAAAAATATGATATACTTTTTACAAGGTTGAGTTATGGATAATTTTTTATTATTAAAATTAAATAGAACAGTTTGGGTTTCTTTATTAGAGCAAAGAAAAATTATTGAGGCAATAAGTTATTTTGAATCTTATCAAAATAGCTTGATGATGATAAAGGCCGAAAATGAGTTAAAAGATAAAATATCAAATGAAATTACGTATTCTCAAAATGTATTTCTTGGGCAAATGGTATTGATTGCTCAAGAATATTTTGATAATGAAGATTATGCAAATGCTGCCATTTGTTATACTGCGATTTTAAAGTATGAACAGAATAATATTGACAATTTAAGAGATTACATAACTTGTCTTGATAAATTAAAACAATATGATTTAGAACTTGGATTGTTTGAACATATAAAGACAATTGGTGATAATGATATAGAATCTTATAAATTGTTAAGCGAAATTTTTGCTAAAAATGATGATATAGAACATGCAGTTGAATATTATGAAAAATATTTATCATTAAAAGGTGAAGGTAATATTGCTGCTCATGAATATAATCAATTAGGTTGTTATTATAATTTGTTATACACAAATAAAAGTGCTAAATATACAGATATAATCAAATCATTAGAAAATTTTGAAAAAGCAGCTCAAATGGAACCATATACAAGATTGTTTCATAAAAATGCAACAATTATGGCAACAAAGGCTAATGCTTTATTTAAATGTAGAAAGCATTGGGATGCTTTGTTGCAAATTGATAAAATGACAAATGATGATAAATATGATTATTCAGCTTTTTGTTTAAGATCAGGAGATTTTGACGAATGGCATAAATATTTTGATTCACGTTTTGAAAAAGAACATAACAGAACACAATATCCGAAAATTTCTAAACCAAAATGGGATGGGGTTAAAGATTTATCAAAATCAACTTTATTGGTTTATCACGAACAAGGTTTTGGCGATACATTTTTAATGTGGGGTTATATGCCTCGTCTTGTCAAACTTGCTAAACATGTTATTTTTGTTGTGCAGGATCCTATTTATGAATTGTTAAAGGATAATGATTTTGGGGTAGAAGTTTTGCCGGCAAAATTAGCAAATTTAAATAAGTTAAAATTTGATTATCATATTCCGTCAATGTCTATTCCTATAGCATTAAAACTTAATAGAGATAATATTTCTGTTGGGGAAGGTTATATAAAACCAAATCCGGCATTGGTAAAAACATTTAAAGATAAATATTTTAATAACAATAAGTTTAAGATTGGTATATCTTTTATGGGAAGTTTGTCCGGAAATTTGACAAGAAATATCGCAATAGAAAACTTTTTACCTCTGGACAAATTAGATAATATAGAAATTTACTCATTAACTAAAGGGGTAGATGATAGCCAGTTTGATTGTTTTAAAAAGAATAAAGTTATAAATATCGCAAAAGATTTTAATAATTTTGCAGATACAGCAGCAGCAATGGCAAATTTAGATGTTGTTTTGACATCTGATAACTGTATATTAAACCTTGCAGGAGCATTAGGACTCAAAACTTTAGGTTTATTTAATTGGCATTATGAATTTAGGTGGTTTGATTTGACCGGAGATAATGTTGTATGGTTAACTTCAGTTAAACCTTTTGTTAATGATCAAATTAATAATTGGAGTTATTCTATAAATAATGCTATTAAATATATTGAAAATATGCGAAAATAATATTTAATTATTAATTGTTGGCTTGATTAGGTTTTGCAAAATCATCCATTTTGTAATTATGTGTACCAAATCTTTTCATTTGAGGCTCAACAACTTTTTTAATAATAACATTTTCAACAAAAACATCTATAGGTTTTACGGTTAGAACCAGTGCGGTAAATGAACCTAGCGATTTCCAGGCATTCAGTTTAAATACTTTTTTATCTAAAACTTTTTTTGATTCTGCAGAAGATTTACAGTTATCTAAAATATTTAGGAATTGTTCTTTTGCGAAATTTTTAATTTTTTCTTCATTAGAATTTGCAATAGCTCCGCGTTTACAATTTGCTAAAAGTTTATCATAAATTTTTACTATGATATTTTTTTCCTTGTAATTATTTTTTTTGTTTTCATAAAAAATATCAAAATTCTTTGTAAATTTATTGATTATTTCATCTTTATTTCGATCAGCATTAAATATAGCGTGTTCTGCGATATGTGAATCAATAAATCTTAGGGTTTGTTCTTTGGCATTAGTTGAGAGTTTAAGTCCTCTGTATTTATCAAGTTGAGAAAAAGCACTTTGTCCAACATGCCCAAATACTGTAGGAAGAATTATACTTGCGAACGCTTGAAATACTGCTTGAGAAAATGCTCGTTTTTCATTTGGATCGTATTTATTACCTTTATTTTTATATTTGTCGTAAACGTCAGCGCCAAAATACATCAAGGCAGGAACCCAAAATAATTTTGCTGTGGTTGGGGCAATTTCATTAATTGCAACACCAATATCGTTTGTGTATGCTAAACCTCTCATTGGCCAATTTGCCAGTGGGTCAACGTATTTTTTTTCTTTTTTCTTTTTTTCTGAAGCATCAAATTTTGTGTTCGCATCATTAGATTTGAATGCTAGTGTATTTTTTATTGAGGTAATTTTCATTTTTCTCCAGTATTTCTATTTAATTTCCGCCGAATAATTGAGAACATAATAATATTTAAAAAGATAAAAATTTTCAAGTTTATACGATATATTGAAATATATATTTACATATATAGCTTAAATTATTTTACACAACCCGTATCGTCAAGTAAATTTTCTCCATTTGCGGATTGTACAGCCATTTGGTCGCATCTTTCGTTAAATTCATGACCATTGTGTCCTTTTATCCATATAAATTTAACATTATGGGGTTCCATAGCTTTCAAGAGTCTTTTCCACAGATCTTGATTTTTAACGGGTTGTTTATTTGCGCTTTTCCAGCCTCTTTTAACCCAGCCATCTATCCATTTTTGATTAAAAGCATCAACCAAATATTTAGAATCTGAGGTGAGTTCTACATCACAAGGTTTTTTCAATGCTTCAAGTCCGACAATTGCAGCTAACAATTCCATTCGATTATTTGTGGTAACTTTAAATCCTTGGGTAATTTCTTTTCTATGAACTGTGCCATTTTCATCTTCTGCGATGAGAATTGTACCATATCCGCCTTTGCCAGGATTGCCGCTGCAAGCTCCATCTGTATATATTTTTATAAGCATTAATATTTACTCCTCTGTGATGTCCCAAACTTCCAAAATATCGTCAGGAATGTTGTCTAAAAATCTTGATGGTTTTGATAATACCATATTCATTGAATAATCGTACATATCGACAGGATATGTAATATATAAATTATTTTTTGCTCTTGTTGTTGCTACATACATCAAGCGTAATTCTTCATCCATTTCTTCTTCGGAATTAAATGAATATGCGCTTGGAAATCTTCCGTCAACTGCACCTATTATAAATACACTATCCCATTCAAGACCTTTTGCGGAATGAATTGTGGATATTGTTAAAGCTTCATCATCGCTATTGTTTTTATACATTCCTTCAACGCTTGCATCAGGTGGTTCTAGGGCTAAGTCACTTATAAAGTCTTCAAGATTTGAATATTGGGTTGATAAATATTGAAAATGATCAAGGTCTTTTTCTCTTTTTGAAAAATCGTCATATTTATCTTTTAAAATTGGTCTATAATATTCGATTATTTCATCTACTATATCAGAAGGTTTTTTGGTTGCGATTTTGCTTCGTAAATTCTCAAGTGTTTTTAATAGAGGGATTATACTTGATGTTTTTTTGCTTGGAAGTAATTTTATATCAGGATTAAAATTTCCTTTTATAACTGGGATAATACTATTTGCACTTGCGGCACCTATTCCCTTTAGCAAAAGTAATATTCTATTTAAACTTATAATATCATCCGGATTTATTATTACTCTCAAGTGCGCAACAATATCTTTTATGTGAGCGGTTTCCATAAATTTTGGACCGCCAAATTTTTGATATGGAATTGCTCTTTTTGAAAGTTCTATTTCTAAAGAATAAGACATTCTGGCATTTCGTGTAAGAACACAAATATCAGAAAGACTTATATCTTCATCAAATAATTCTAAAATTCTTTGGCATACAAAATCTGCTTCCATTTGAGTATCTTTTGCACAAATTAGGGCAGGCATTTGGGGAGATTGAATATTTGAAAATAATGTTTTTGTATATTTTTCTTTTGCGCGTGAAATTATGGTATTTGTAAGATTTAGGATATTTTGAGTGCTTCTGTAATTCTGTTCAAGTTTTATAATTTTTGTATCTTTAAATAATTTTGGGAAATCCAAAATGTTTCTGTAATTTGCCCCGCGGAAAGAATATATACTTTGAGCATCATCCCCAACAGCCATTATATTATTATGTTCAGATGCTAATAATTTTATAATATCTGCTTGGAGAGTATTTGTATCTTGGTATTCATCTACCATAATATATTTATATTGTGTAGAAAGTTTTTTACGTAAAGCTTCATTATTTTCAAGTAGAAGCTTTATATACAAAAGTAAATCATCATAGTCTAAAACAGAATTTTCACGTTTGTATGCGACGTATGCTTTGTGAATTTCTATAATTTTATCTGCACAGTGGGCAAATTGAGGAAATTCATCTTCTATAATTTTTTTTGTTGGAGTTACTTTGTTTATGCTCTTTGAATAAATTTCGTGGATTGTACTTTTTTTAGGAAATCTTTTTTCTTTTTTGGGGTAAAGTTGACCTGTTATGTGGTTAATAATATCTTCGCAGTCTGATTTATCAAGGATAGTAAAATTGTTTTTTAATTTTAGAAGTTGGGAGTATTTTCTCAAAATTATATTGGCAAAAGAATGGAACGTTCCGCCTGCAACTTTTTCGCACCTGTTATCAAGTACAAGTGTTGCACGGTTAAGCATTTCAGCTGCAGCTTTTTTTGTAAAAGTCAAAAGCAGAATATTTTCAGGAGAAACTCCATCTTCAATAAGTCGAGCAACTCGATATGTAAGGGTTTTAGTTTTACCTGTTCCTGCTCCGGCAATTACTAATATTGGACCTTCTTTTGAAATTACTGCTGATAATTGTGCAGGGTTTAGATCTGTTTCGTAATTAACTTTGTAGTCTGTTTTTATGGTTCCACGTTTTTTTAGAACGTATTTTTTACGTTCCGGTTGTTTTTTTGTTGTTAAAGTTACTTCGTTTCCCATAATCTTCTGCACTATCCCTTACTTGCCTATTATATTCCATATTTGACCTTATTTTCAATACTGAATTGTAAAGTTTTGATAAATTACTATTATTTTTCCTAAATTTTTTATATGAAATGTCCGTATAAATATTTTGTGTGTATTAGATAAATACGAGAGAATATTATTTTGATGAAAAAGTTTGTGATTATGTTATTTACGGCAGTTGTGTTTGTAATGTTTGGAAATGTTGCAAATGCGGTTGTTGAAGGAACATGGCAGTTCCCAAAGAATATTAAAACTTATATCCCTTCTAATAATAAAAATTCAGTAATGATGAGACACGCATTTGAAGAGTGGGAGCGAGCAACAAACCATAATATAGATTTTGATTTTGTATCATCCCCAGGAATTGCAAAAATTAGGGTCAATTTTGTTTCTAAAATTGATAACCGACAAAATAAACAAAATTTAGACAGGGCTATTGGATTAGCTCAGACATTTAATTCATCAAGGAATAAAAGATTATATAGAGCAAATATATGGATTGCAGATTTAACTCAGGACGGAAGGCGGCTTAGCAAGGATGAAGTTTATACTGTAATGCTTCATGAAATAGGGCATGCTTTAGGGTTAAATCACACGGATGATGCAACAAGTGTTATGTATCCCGGTGTAAATGTTATTCAGGAAATATCCAAAGAAGATTTAAAAAAATTGTCAGATAGATATGGGTGGTAAGATCTTATGAAGAAATTATTTTTATTTTTTATTTCAATTTTAATGATGTTTGCAACAACAAATATTGCATCTGCGGAAGTTCAAAAAAGATGGGCAGATCCTATGCATTTGAAAGTATATATTCAACCTGGATTAGAACGTTCAACAATGATGCGTCATGCTTTTTCGGAATGGACAAGATTGGCTAAAAATAAAATTGTATTTTATTATGTAGATTCAAAAAATGAAGCAGATATTGATGTTATATTTGTCGATAGATTATCAACAAATAATGGGCAAGCGATAGGTTTAACATCGTGTGATTATTTCCCAAAGAATAATAATATGTCACATGCAACAATTTACATTCCTGCTAAGGCAGCTAATGGCAAGGTATTAACCAGAGATGATGTGTATACTTCAATGCTTCATGAAATAGGGCATGCTATGGGTATTGTTAAGCATTCAACTAATCCGCACAATATAATGTATCCGCTAATTGACGCTAAAAGAGAAATAACCCAATATGATTTGGCAGAATTGTACAGGATATATGGTTGGTAAATCTGAGTATTGATATAAGAGGTGCAAGTATAATGAATAAAATTGTTTTTATAATACTGTTTTTTATTGGACTTTTAATATTAACTCCTATTGAGACTTTTGCCAGTGTAAGATGGGATAATCCAAAAGCAATAAGAACATATATAGAACCAAATGATAAAAAAGCATTAATGAAAGAAGCTTTTGCAAAATGGACACAAGAAACAAATGGTAGAATTGTATTCAAATATGTTTCAAGTCCTCAAGATGCTCAAATAAAAGTGGAGTTTGTTAAAGATGCATCAAAGACTTCAAAAATGGAAAACGCAGCTGGTGTAACTTATTATAAATATGTTGGCGATAGATTACTTTCAGCCAGAATAGAAATTGCAGACAGAGCCCCAAACGGTGCCGCTTTTAGAAAAGATGCCGCATATCGAATAATGTTACACGAAATTGGACACGCTATTGGTATAAAAGATCATTCACCGGATCCAATGAGTATAATGTACTTCCAAAAACGTAGTCGAAACCAAGCTATTACTCCAAATGATATAAAATATTTGGCAAAGACTTATAATTGGTAAGTCTTACTGATTAAATCTTCTATCACTATATGACCAATTATTTACATAATATAATTTTCTGATATCTATTTTTGTAATATCTTGTTTCTCACTGACAGGCATATTCATAATGCTTGACGGTTTTCTGGTTTGGTCAGGCATACCAATGACATGACCAACTTCATGAAGCATTACCGTATAAATGTAATCATTTGAATATTTTTTGATATTTGGACTTTTTGTTGCAATAGTTATTTCGCCTTTTTGGATAGTCATTCCATTAATTGTAACGTTATATGATCCTATTGGGCCATCTGAGCCATCTACTTTGTCAGCAAATATAACGTTTATATCAGCATCTTTTTCTTTTTCAACAAATTTGAAAGATATTTTGTTTGAAGAGGCTGTTTGCCATTTTAAAAATGCTCTTTGCATTGCTCCTGATTTTGAATCCTCTTGGGGGATATAAACGTTTATAGTAGATTTTTGCCAATGTGGAAATTTTGTATTCATAACATACGCAGTTTGTCTTGGCGGAATTGAAGCTGCTTGTGAAAAATTCTGAATTGTACAAATACTAATGCATAATATAATTGTTACTAATAAACTTTTTCTTAACATATATATTCCCCTTATCATATCGAAATTATACTTCATTACTTATGAAATAGCAATATTTATAATATAATTATTGCATAAGAAATTTAGGAGAAAGAGTTTATGAATGAACGCGAAAAAATGATAAATGGGGATGTTTATTTACCATTTTGTGAAGAGTTAGAACAAGATAGAATTCGTGCAAAAGAACTTTGTATGAAATACAATTCTCTTCGTCCTCAGCAACAGGAAGAAAAGGCTGCAATTTTAGAAGAATTATTAGGAAATGCAGGTGAAAATAGTATTATTGAACCTAATTTCTTCTGTGATTACGGATATAATATAGAATTTGACGGTTTTGTTTATATAAATCATAATAGTGTATTTTTAGACTGTGCAAAGATAAAAATCGGAGCAGACACATTTATTGGCCCAAATTGTGGTTTTTATACGGCAGTTCATCCAATCAATGCGAAAGATAGAGTGGCTGCAGTTGAATGGGCTGAGCCGATTACGATAGGTAAGCAAGTTTGGATTGGCGGCAATGTAACAATTTTACCTGGCGTAACTATAGGCGATAGAGCTGTTATTGGTGCAGGTGCTGTTGTTACAAAAGATATTCCAAGCGATACCGTTGCTGTAGGTAATCCTTGCAGAGTTATAAGACATATTGAACAAAAATAAGTTTTAAATATTAATTTTCTGTGGAGAATGAATATATTATTTCTCTATTATATTCTTCTCCTTTTTTAAGAATACCTTTTTCTTTAAATGATTCTGTATTAATTGCATTTGGATAGAATTGAGGTTCTATACAAAATGCAGAACGTTTTTCGTATCTTGTTCCTGTTTTTCCGTTTGGTTGTTCGGTTTTTCCAAGGTGGTTTGCACTATAGAATTGAAATCCCGGAAGGTTTGTTGATACGTTTAAGATTATTCCTGTTTTTGGTGATTTTACGTTTGCAATATTTATAAGTGATTTCCCGTCATAGCTATCTATGCAGAAGTTTTGATCAAATCCTGAACCGATTAAAAGTTGATCAAATTCTTTATCTATATCATCCGCAATTTTTTTTGCTTTTCGAAAGTCAAAAGGTGTTCCGTCTACTTTTGCAATTTCACCTGTCGGAACGGCCAGTTCATTATTAACGGTATATGTTGATGAATTTGGAAGGGTTACTATGTGTTCATAGACAGAATTTTCTTGAGAATTTTCACTTCCGTCAAGATTAAAATATGTGTGATTCGTCATATTAACAAGGGTATCTTTATCTGTTTTTGCCTTGTATTGTATATGTAAGTTGTTATTATTATCAAATTTATAAGTTACACTTGCTTCTACATTTCCTGGATAACCGCTTTCCATATCCTTTTTAGTGTATGTAAATTCTATGCCGTCTTTTAGAATATTTGCCTTCCAATTTTTTGTATCAAAACCTTGTGTTCCTCCGTGGGAATGGGTTTTACCATTATCTTTGTTGCATTCAAGTGTGTATTCTTGGTTATCGATTGTAAATTTACCATTATTAATTTTGTTTGCACAAGGTCCTATTGTTCCGCCGGCATGGCCTACAGGGGATTCTTCATAAGGGGTTACATTGTCATAACCTTGGGTTACATCAATTAATTTTCCGTTTTTATCAGGAACTTTTATTGATGTAATTGTTGCCCCATAGGTTGATATGTCAACACTTGCTCCATTTTTATTTGTTATTGTATAAAGTTGAGCTTTCTCTTGTGTTTTTTTGATTGTTCCAAAATTTTTTTTCTCAATTTTAATCCCGTCGTATAAAGGATTTACCTTTTGATTATCAACTTTTACACTTTTTATAAATGTATCTTTTTCAGGTTGATTACTTGCAAAATATACTTGATTAGCAATTTTTGGTTGGTAAGTTTTGTTAAATGCTAATGAAATATTTGGATTAAAATCGATTGGCATAATTTCTCCTTTTTCTTTTATTATATGTTAAAAAAGAAAATAAAATTAATTGCCGAGATTTAATATAAAATTTAAAAAACTTATTATCTATAGTAATTATTTTTCAATTCATCAAGTGTGTCGCCACCGAATTTTAGTAGAATTTCATCTGCTAAAATCCACGCAATTCTTGTTTCTGCAACCACAGTACAAGCTTCCACAGCACAAACATCTGATCTTTCAAAATGAGCTTCTGTTTCTTCTTTTGTGTTTATATCAACTGTTTTTAATGGCTTTCTCAAAGTTGGAATAGGTTTCATTACGGCAGATACTAATAAATCTTCCCCGTTTGTCATACCACCTTCAATTCCTCCTGCGTGGTTTGTTTTGTGGTGAATTTTATCATCTTTTATAAATAATTCATCGTGATATTCACTTCCTTTGTAGCCAAGTGGATTTGTTCCAATTTCTACAACTTTAATTGCAGGAATACTCATAACTGCTTGAGCAATTCTGCCATCAATTCCTCTATCCCAATGTACATAAGAACCAAGTCCGATTGGCATATTTTTGTATTCAACTACAAATTTCCCGCCTACAGTGTCCCCTTGATCTTTCATTATGTCGATTTCGCCGTGAAAATTTTCTTCACAACATGCTGAACCTATTTGTGTAACTTTTGATGAGCAAGTTATGCCAAGTTCTTTTAGTAACAATTTTGCAACTGCACCGACGGCAACTTCAATGGCTGTTTTCCTTGCACTTGAGCGCTCCAGAATATTTCTTAAATCTTTTTGATTATATTTTACACTACCTGCATAATCAGCGTGTCCCGGGCGAAATGTTGAAAATGCTTTTTCATCAGTTATATCTTCAGGGGCAACACTCATAATTTTTTGCCAATTTTCAAAATCTTGATTTTTAACAACTAATGTAATTGGTGAACCTAATGTCTTTCCAAATCTTACGCCTGAAGTTATTTCGACGGTGTCATTTTCTATTTTCATTCTTTGACCTCGTCCATAACCTTGTTGGCGACGTTGAAGTTCTTGGTTGATAAATTCTATATCAATAGGTAAACCTGCTGGGAGCCCTTCTATTATTGCGGTTAAGCATTTCCCGTGGCTTTCACCTGCTGTTAAAAATCTAAATTTATTCATTATTCACCTTCATCTTTTTGTTTGAGAAATGCTTGAACTTTTGTTTGCATCATTTCTTCTTTTATTTTAAACCCTGTATCGGTGTCTTGTACAATTTGATACATTTTCAGCCAGTAATTTTCTTTTGAGGGCTGTCTTTCTGCACTTATTTTTATTCCGTTTGGTGTTTCTTGTGCAATTATATTTCTGTATTTATTTTTGTACTTTCTAAGTTTAGCAGTTTTTTGTCCTATTTTCAATTCTTTAAAGTATCTTTTTGTTGGGACGACTACGTCTACGGTTTCACCTGAAGGTTTCACAACTTCTCGTATAATTTTTGCTTCCGGTGAATACATGTCTAAAAGTTCATCATTGTAAGTGTTTGCGTAAGTTGTGTATTGGTTAAAAAAATCTATTGCTTCTTTTGTTGTACTGGCATAAGTATTGTTAAATGATAATAAAATAATTGAAATTGTTAATAAGATTTTTAGTTTCATAAATTTTATCCTTTTTTTGATAAATTTAGAAATTCTTAGCATAATTTTCAATGCCTAGTGGGGTAGAAATTATTTGGTATTTTGTATAAAATGATTTTGTTATGAAGAAAATTCTTATTGTTGATGATATTCCTGGTTGGATAAGATTTCATAAAAATAATATTGAGTATTTAAATATTGCAGATTTAGAAATTGATACAGCAGAATGTGCAAAAAAGGCATTAGCTAAAATTGAAGCGTCTATTGATAATCCATATTCTACAATATTTACGGATTTGCAAATGGAAAGTGACTTTTTACCAAAGCTTGCAGGAGAATGGCTTGTTGAACAGATAAAAACTTATAAATATTATAACAATTCTAGAATTGTTATAGTTTCAGCTTCTCCATCTATTGAAAAAATTGCACAGCGAAATGGCGTTTTGTATCTTCCAAAAACTGTTGCAAGAAATTCAGATGCTGAAATTTACAGGCAATTTATATAACAAGTTTTTTATAAAATTCTGAACTAAACCCATCCAGTTGATCAAGAAGTTTAACAGCATCAAGATTACCGCCGGCTCTTCCAAGACCATTGAGGGTAATATCAACAGAATATGCTCCAAGTTCTATTGCAGCTAGGCTATTTTCTAGCGCAAGATTAATGTTATCGTGTGCGTGAAAACTTATTTTCTCATAACCTGAATTTTTTAATTTATTAAAATATGTTTTTACATCTTCAGGTTTTAATGTTCCATAGCTGTCTGCTAAATAAATTGTTTCTAAAATATTTTTTTGATTCCAGTTTTTTAGAATTTCGTAATGTTCATCTTTAACATTTGAAATATCCATAAGTTGAATAATAATTTTGTAATTTCTTTTGTTTAAATTTTCTGCAATAGCTAAAGTATCAGCAATTCTATCCGGGTGGCAGGCTATTCTTACAAAATCAAGGTAATCATTATTCCCATCTTGAAAATCATCATAATTAAATCTTTTTGTATCAGTCATTACTCCGATTTTTAAATTCTTTTTATGTTTGTAAAATTTTTCCAATAAATTTTTATCACATCGATAGAAGCTACCTTTATTTTCGATGTCATAAAAATTTCTATAGCCAATTTCATAATAAGAAACATTGGATTTTTCAAGACAATCGATTAGTTGGAATACAAATTCATCATTGAAATTCCAGTTTTTTATATGACCACCGTCTCTTGTTGTGCAATCTAATAATTTAATCATAAATAGATTTTATCATAAGAATATCCTTTTGTTTCATATTATTTGCCTTGGTGGATAATTTATTTTTAATTATTGAAGTTTAACATGTTTTTGAAACGGGGAGGAGCAAATATTTTATGAAGAGTAATATTTATCAATCAGAAGTTGCTGAATTGAAAGTTTTAAATAATTTGTTTATCGAAATGACGGCTAAAAATTGTAATCAACATTGTAAGCATTGTTATATAGATTTTCCTAAATATAAGAAGGAAACAGATTTTATATCTATCGATGTTATAAAACAGGCATTAAATGATACAACAAAAGATGATATCGAATGTATTTATCTAACAGGTGCAGAGCCAATGACTCATCCTGATTTTAATGCAATTTTGCGTTTATGTTTGAAGCGTTCTAATGTTTGTATTTGTACTAACGGTTCTTTTATCAATGAGAAGAAAGCACGATTTTTAAAACGAGTGGAAGAAGAATCCGAGAATGAAATTATTTTCAAATTGAGTATTGATCATTATGAGGAAATTAAAAATGATGATATTCGCTATCGTGGAGCTTATAGACAAGCTATTTTCGCTCTAAAACATTTGTTAAAATATAGTTTTAATCCGATAATTACGGTTACAAATTATTATAATTTACCAGAAGACGAGATTGTCCAAGGTTTTGGTGCTGTATTTAATAAAAATAATTTTGAGATGGACCGAACTAATTTACAGATTAATCCTTGGCATGATTCAGCATCTGAATTTGAGGAAATAAAAAATGATTGGGATAAATTAGATTGCGAGTATGGCAGAATCCTGACTGCAACAGGAATTTATACATGTCCATTTTTAGCAAATGATTATCGTGGTCGCTGCGGGAGTTCTTTTGGTGATTACAATAAAAAAAGCTCGCTTGAAACGAGCTTTTGCAATACTTGTATAAAATCTCAAAAACAAATGTTTTCTATAGACTTTTCAAAATTTGAATAATTATTTTTGAGCATATAATTTCATTTTGAAGTTAATAAGAAGTATTCTCTTATTCTTTTTATACGGAACAATTTCAGCTGATTGGATATCTAGGAAATGTTCGTGTTTATATAATTCTTTTAAGAAGTTATCATAATTAGAATAATTTCCGATCATTTCCATATTCAATCTGGCAACGTTGTATTTATCTCCTGCGCCTTTTACGAAATTATCATCAGATGGATCATAATCATATTTGATTGATCTAACTTTAATTTGGTTAGCTCTGATTAATTGTAAAATTTCAGCAAATTCACCAGCAATTACAGCTTCTGTATCCATTCCGGATAAAATAGGTTTGTAGAATGGTTTTCTACTTTTTTTGGATTCTTCTTCTTTTGCTTTTATTTCGTCTTCATGCTTTTTGAAATTGTCCAATTTAGCTTGTTTTTCTTGTAAAGTTGCAGTTTTTGTTGATATATCTTGTACAGCGGCTTGATAACCTTGCCAATTTGTTACAATCATTTTACCAACATAGAAAACTCCTACTATCAATAAGATTACTAAAGCTATTGGTATCATAAATTGTTTTATTTTTTCTGTATCCATTTTTTATCCTTTAAATCTTAATTTGCTGTTTTATCGGTTGATGTACTTGCGTTAGCATTTGCAGTAGTACTTGAGTTTGCATTAGCATTTGTACCAGATGCATTTCCAGAAGCACTATTAGTATTAGTATTATTGTTATTATTATTAGTTTTGTTATTTGAGTCGTTGCTATTATCAGTAGCTTTTCCTGCCAATTGATCCATAAATGATTTAAGTTGAGAATCACTCATATTTGTGATTTCAAAGATATATGGTGCTGTATCAACTGTAGAAACTGTACTATTAATAACTTTATCAATAGATTCTGCTTTTAAATCCAATTTGCTTAATCTTAATTGAGATTCAACTAAAGAATCTTTAAGATTTTTGAAGAAAACGTAAACGTCTTCAACGGAATCTGCACAACCTTTAATATCAATTTTTCCGTCATCCCCGGTCATAAAGTATGTTAAATATAGGTTTTTCGGAATAGACTCGCCTAAAGCAGCGTATGCCATGATTTTCGCTCTGTTGTATTTTAAAACTTGTTCGATTTCAGCAATTGGATCGAATGTATTATCTTCTTTTTTAGTTTCATATTTTTTAAGCTGTTCATCAATTTGTGTAATTTGAGCATCTAGGGCAGTACTTTCTGCTTGTTTCTTTGCCAACATATTACCGGTCGTGTAATAACCTAATCCAACTACGGACATAATTATAGCGCCTATAATTAAAACAATTACATTGGCTTTATTAGGGGTTAATTCAAGAACTTTTCCACCGCCTAAATTAATTTCCAAAACCGCAGTTTCAACTTTAGATTTACCGCCTTCTGCTAGGAAGTTAACGTCAACAGGCATAACTCCTGGTGCTTGATATGCACCGATAGCGTGTAATGAAACTTTGATTTGATCCTCTGATAGGATATTTAAACTCATTTCCATCAAAGGTTCTTTTCTAAATTGGTTATCTTCAACAAATATTGTTTTACCGCTAAATTGTAAGCGACCTGCTAAAATTTCTGCAGATACTAAATCTGTTTCAGATAGAACGATTAATGCACTTGAAGGAGAACTCATTAATGCAATTTGAGCAGCATTTTCAATAGCTGCATAGATTTCTTCACCTTCATAAGATTTGATAGGTAATGGTTCTTCATAGTAATCAAGAATTTTTTTACCTTGAAGTCCCATTAATTGGAAGCCACTATTGTTAACAATCATTAAGCTCCAAGAGTATCCATCTTGCATTTGTTCAGCGGCTATACCGGTTACATATAATGCTTTAAGATCTGCAAATATAGAACATTCAACGCTGACAAGACTTGCACCCATAGAGGTAATGATTTCTTTTATTTGGTCAATAGCTTCTTTTTGTACCGCAGTATAAAATACACTTCTTGAATCTGAATTGGTTGAAGCTAGTGCATCAAACCAAAAAGGCATTGGTTCTTTACGTTTGAAGATATAAGTTTGTTCCAAATCACCAATAACAATATTGGTAATGGCATTATCATCTAAAAGAAGAGGCAATCCTTCTTTTGTTCCAAACCAAACAGTAGGTACACTCAAGTGCACTTTAGCTTTGGCAGGATTAATATTTCTCATCTGAAACAGTGTTTCTAGACCAGATTTAAATTCGTCATAGTTAGCTATTTCTCTTTGTGCTTCGTTATAATCTAGTGGGGTTTGAGCATAAGATTTAATATTGCCGTGAGAGTCAAGAGCAATCATTTCCAAACCACAAGCTGGCGATACGCTTACGTATACGTCAGATCCTCCACCCAATCCTAATAAATTCTGTAATGACATATTTACCTTTTTACTCTTCTTACTATATTCTTATTTTTATTATACAATATATTTTATAAATGAAAAAATCTTAACATAAATTTACACCGAACGGAGGACAAATTCTTAAATGAATTATATAGAAGAAATAAAGAAACTTAAAAGAGAGAAAAATGCAATAGTTTTAGCGCATTGTTACCAAAGTATCGAAATTGATGAAGTCGCAGATTATGTTGGGGATTCATTATTTTTGTGTCAAAAGGCTAAAGAAACAGATGCGGATATAATTGTTTTTGCCGGAGTATATTTTATGGCACAAACTGCAAAAATTTTAAATCCGGATAAAAAAGTTATACTTCCAAACATCAAAAAAGCCGGGTGTTCTATGGCAGATATGATTGATTTAGATAAATTAAGAAGATTTAAAAGCAGATATCCGAATATTCCTGTTGTTTGTTATATTAATTCAACAGCTGAAGTAAAATCGGAATGCGATATTTGCTGTACAAGTTCAAATGCTGTTGAAATTGTTAAAAGTTTAGGTGTTAATAAAGTATTATTTGTACCTGATAAAAATTTAGGCAGATGGGTAGAAAAATCTTTAAAAAATGTTGAAGTTTTAACATATAACGGATATTGTCCTATACATAACAGTATGGAACCAACCGAAATTGAAGATACAAGAACTAAACATCCGAATTCATTAGTGCTGGCTCATCCTGAATGCAGAGAGGCTTTTCTTAATGGTGCAGATTATGTAGGTAGTACTTCAGGTATAATGAGTTATGTAAAAAATAGTTCAGATAAAAGTTTCATTGTTGCTACAGAAAGTGGAGTTGTTGATAGATTAAAGCGTGATTATCCATCAAAATATTTCTATCATATTAATGACAAACCGGCATTTTGTCAAAGTATGAAATTAAATACATTAGAAGATATTTATACAGCGTTAAAAGATGAAGCTCCTGAAATTTTTGTAGATAAAGAAATTGCTAAAAAGGCAATAAATTGTATTGATAAAATGTTAGAGGTTTCAAAATAAAATGGATAATCCAGAAATTATATATGGTAAAAATTCTGTAACAGAGGCTTTGATTGCGGGAAATAGAGAAATAAATAAAATTTTAATTTCCAAGAATATACATTCTGATGCAAAGCTTAATAAGATTAAGGAATTAGCGCAAGAACGAGGGGTTATATTTCAATTTGTAGCCAAGGAAAAGTTTCAACCTTATGCAGAATTTAATCACCAAGGTATAATTGCGCTTGTTTCCCCTGTTGAGTATGCAGATTTGGATGAATTTATTGCAAATGCTCATGAAAATTCTTCACTTGTAATATTAGACGGAATAGAAGATTCGCATAATTTGGGGGCAATTATAAGAACTTGTGTTTGCGCAGGTGTTGATGGAATAATCATTCCGTCAAGACGTAATGTTCAGGTTAATTCGGTTGTAGAAAAAACAAGTGCAGGTGCAATAAATCATATTCCAATAATAAAAGTCAATAGCCTGATTAGTGCAGTACAAAAGTTAAAAGAAAACAACTGGTGGATAATTGCAACAGATGCTTCAGCAAAAGATAATTATTATGATGTCAATTATAATGATATGAACTTTGCAATAATAATGGGCGCAGAACACGCAGGGGTTTCAAAAACACTTTTGAAGGCATCTGATTTTATAGTAAAAATTCCTATGCAAAACAAGTTCAATTCATTAAATGTTTCAAATGCGCTAAGTGCAATAATATTTGAAACGTTACGCCAAAAACTGATTAAAAATAACAAATAGTACAATCAGATGACGACTTAGGGCATCAATTTATGATTATATAATATTATATGATTGGAGCTTATTGTGAAGAAAGAATTTGAACATTTTGGTATATTAACAGGCGAAGATATTTCAGATGAACATGTAGACTTTAATAAGTTGCAAGAACTTGAAGGTGATATTGAAGATGAAGATGGTGAAGACGTCTTAAAATCCGTTGCCGATCCTAAAGTTCAGGAAAGTTTAGTTTCAGTAAATTCTGATGATAGTGTAAAAATATATTTAAGACAAATTGGTAAAATTCCGCTTTTATCAACAGAAGAAGAAATTGATTTAGCTAAGAAAATTCAAGAAGATCATGATGAATTTGCCAAAAATGTTTTAGTCAATGCAAATTTGCGTTTAGTAGTTAGTATTGCAAAAAAATACATAGGTCGAGGTTTGTCTTTTCTTGATTTAATTCAAGAAGGTAACGTTGGTTTATTAAAAGCTGCAGGCAGATTTGATTATAAAAAAGGTTATAAATTTTCAACATATGCAACTTGGTGGATTCAACAATCTATAACAAGAGCGATAGCAGATAAAGCTCGTATTATAAGACTTCCGATACATATGATTGATTCAATCGGAAAAATTAGAAGAGCGACTATTGATTTAACAACAGAACTTGGACATCCTCCAACGAAGCAAGAAATTGCATACAGATTAGGACTTCCTGTTGCGAAATTAACTTCTATCATAAAATCTGCTCAATCAACAGTTAGTATGGATACTCCAGCAACATCTGATGATGATTCTTCTAAAATTGCAGATTTTATTGTAGATAATTCTACTATTACGCCTGATGGGAAGGTTTCTCACGATAATATGTTAGAAGATATAAGACGAATTTTAAATCAATTAAGCCAAAAGGAACGTGATGTTTTAATATTACGTTATGGTTTAGATAATAACGGAATGAAGAAAACATTGGATGAAATTGGCTCCCAATATGGAGTTTCAAGGGAGAGAATTCGTCAAATTGAAAACCGTGCAATTTCTAAATTGAAAAAATTATGTAAAAATGAAAATTTACATGATGATTTGATGAATTATTTTGCATCATAAATAAGTTTTTAATGATATTTCGATAGGTGTTTAGGAAGGAATTTTAACACAGAATTCTGTTTTAACATTTTCTTCACTTGTAACAAGAATTTCTCCGCCGTGAGCGAGTGCAATTTGTTGTGATAAATACAGCCCTAAGCCGGTTCCGACTTTTCTAAGTTTTTTAGCTGCGGAATAGTATTTGTTAAATATCATTTTTAATTCATCTTTAGCAATACCTTGACCGTAGTCTATAACTGAAATTGTTGTAAAACCTGGGATTTTTCCGATTTTAATTTCTATTGGTTTTTTAGTATTACTATGATCAATGGCATTTGAAATTAGGTTTTTGATGACCCTTTGAATTTGAAGCGGATCAGCGTATAGGGTTGGGTTATCTTTGGCAGGTGTAAATGTTATTCCTATTTTTATTTTGTTTGCAATTGGTTCCATTTCATTTACTATATCTTGTAAAAATGGATTTAGGGCAAAGTTTTCTTTAAGTGGTTTTATTCCTTGTTCTTTTAATTTGTAAGTTTCTAACAAAATTTGGACAAGTTCTAGTAAATTTTTATTAGATTCTTTCATATTATCAAGGGCAAATTTTTGTTTTTCGGAAATTTCACCGAATTTGTTTGCCAAAAATAGATCAATCATGTTTGATGCTGCAACAATTGGAACTTTCAAATCGTGGGTAAGGGTTGCGACGAAATCTTCTTTTAAGGTTTCAATTTCTTTTTCTGTTGTAATATCTTTGATGATTAATACAAATCTTTTCTTTTCAAGAGACGATAATGGTTGAGAATTTACAATAAAGTTATTTGTCGGAGTATGTTTTATGAAAACTTCAACATTTGAAAGCCCTGAAACATCAAAACTATCTTCATTTACAGGTTGAATAAAATCAAATACATTTTTACCGATTATATCTTTACCTTTAACACCAAACCATTTTAAAATTTTTGGGGTAGCTCTTAGTATTTCAAATTTTTCATTAATAATTAAAATTCCGTCTGATAAAGAGTTTATGACAGATTCCAAAAGCTTATTTTGACGCATCAATTCTGTTTGATATTCAATAATCATTCTTTCTCTGTCGTTAAGAGTTTCAACCATTCTGTTGATACTATCTGTAACATTTTGATATGTAGGATGTTCAACTTTTTCTATTTTTGTAGAAAGGTTACCATAACGAATTGAGTCTACTGTGGTTGTAACTTTACCTAAATAATCATTGATTTTTGACCAACGTTTATTTGTTCTTCTGGTTATAAAGAACAGGCATATAAATACTATGATTACGCAGATGTTAATTATATAAAAATATGAAAACATTTATTACTTTTTTTACTCTCTCTATCTGAAATTTTGCCAATTTATGTTATAATTATACCAAATAGTGTGGAGTTTGTTAATACGTAAGGAAAAGTGTAATAAAATGTCAGGGATAAAGCTTCCAAATACAATAAAGATGGTCATTACAGATTTTGACGGCGTTGTAACAGATAATTGCGTTTATATAAATGAAGATTTTACAATGTCCAGAAAATTAAATTTTAAGGATGTAATGGGCTTTTCAATATTGAAAAAGAACGGATATGATATTGCAATAATTTCTGGGGAAGCAAATTCTGCAATAGAAACTATGGCAAAGAAGTTTAACATAGTGGAAATTCATCAAAATATCAGAAAGAAAATAGATGTTTTAAAATCTATTATTGAAAAATATAATTTATCACAGGAAGAATATTTGTATATAGGTGATGATATAAACGATATTGAATGTTTAGAATATGCAAAATATAAAATTACTGTTCCACATAGTGTAGATAAAGTAAAAAATGTAAAAGATATACAAATAACAGAAAGTGATGCTGGTAACGGAGCTTTCCGAGAGGTGGTAGATTGTCTGATTTGCTAAAAAATATTGTTGGAAAAATTAAAAACTTAAGTGAATTGATTGATTCATATAAAAAAGCCTCAATAATTCAATCACTTCCAACTGTTGCTTATGTTAATAGAGCAAAGAAACTTATTGAAAATCGAAATTTAGACGAAGCTGAACAAGTTTTGAATAAAGCTTTGGATATATCAGATCAAGATTCAAGAGTTTATAAATATTTAGGCAAAATATATGAGTTGCGAACTAAATTTGAGGATGCAGTTAAATTCTATTCAAAGTCCGCAAAAATTAATCCTCAGGATAAAGAAATTTGGCTGCGTCTTGGAATGTGTCAACTAAATTCAAAGATGTATAATCAAGCATTAGAATCTTTTGAACAAGCAAATAAGGTAACACCTTTAAATACTGATGTTCAAACAGGTTGGGGTATGACATTGATGAAGTTAAAAAAATATGCCCTAGCTCGAGATAAATTTGTAGCAGCAGCACAAATTAGTAAATATAATTTTACTGCAATTTTATTATCTGCGATAATGGAAGTTAAGCTTTGTGATTATGATTCAGCAGAGGCTAAATTGGAATTTTTAGCAAAAGTTGCACCAAATGAAAGTAGCACTTATGAATATGCAAATTTAAAATTGCTAAAGGCGGATTATGATGCAGCTGAAAAATATGCAAAAAAATCCATTGAATATAATAAGCAAATGCAACCTGCATATATAGTTTTAGGCGAGGTTTATTCAAGAAGAAAAGACCGAGCTCAAACCGAAAAAATATTTAAAACAGCCGTGGACAATGATTTAGAAAATGAAGTTTTGCATTATGAATGGGGTAAAGCTTATATAAGAATGTTTGATTTTCAAAAGGCAAGAGAACATTTTAATATTGCGCTTGAAAAAGACAGTGAATATTTGGATGTAAAATTGGCATTAGCCTTGCTAGATGCATTAGAGGGTAAATTCGAACTTGTAAATGAATTAAAAGGCAAGTATGGAAATGATGTGTTTATACAAGAGGCAATGGCATTGGAAAAACTTTCAAGTGGCAGAGTCGAAGATGCTATTGATATGTTTAAAAAAGCGTTAAGGACTGATGGTTCTAAATCTTATAATTATTTAAATTTAGCAAGAGCTTACCAAAAACTTGATAATAAAGACAAGGTTAGAGATAATTTTGAAAAATTTATAAGAGAAGCTTCAGGGTATCTTCCCGGGTTGTTAGAGTATGCAAAGTGGTTAATTTCTATATCAGATTATTCCGATGCGCAAAGAAAATTACGTAAAGCTGAGCGAATAGATGGACATAATAATGAAGTTTTAAACTTATTATTTTTGACTATGTATACTCTTGCCAAAGATAACGTTTGTGAATATAATATAAAGGAAGCATTATCTCTTGCAAAAAGAATTGAAGCTGAGGGTAGTTTTAATTATGAAGCCGAAAAACTTGAGCTTGAGGAAATACTAAAAAATATAAATATACAGGGAAACGAATAAATTGAAAAAGATAATAGTACAAAAATTTGGCGGAACATCAGTTGCAGATACAGATAAAATAAAGAATGTAGCCAAAACGGTAATTAGGGAAAAAGAAAACGGAAATGATGTAGTTGTTGTAGTTTCTGCAATGGGACATACTACAGATCATTTAGTAAAAATGGCGAAGGAATTAAACCCTAATCCATCTGCAAGAGAAATGGATATGCTTTTATCAACAGGTGAATGCGTATCAATAGCGTTATTAACAATGGCAATTCAAGCTCTTGGTTATAAGGCTGTAAGTTTTAATGCAACACAGATAGGAATTTTGACTGAAAATGTACATTCAAAAGCAAGAATTATAGATATCAAAACAGATAAGTTAAGAAAAAATCTTGAAGAAGGAAATATAATTGTAGTTGCAGGATTTCAGGGTGTAACTGAAGATGGAGAAATAACAACTTTAGGCAGAGGTGGTTCAGATACTTCAGCTGTAGCTTTGGCTGCTTCATTAAATGCTGAAAGATGTGATATATATACAGATGTTGAAGGTGTTTATACAACAGATCCTAGAGTTGTACCAAATGCTTCAAGATTGGATTCAATTTCGTATGAAGAAATGTTAGAATTGGCACATGCCGGAGCAAATGTTCTTCATCCGAGAAGTGTTGAAACTGCAAAACAATATGCAGTACCATTGAGGGTTCGCAGCAGTTTTAAATTAGATAATATGGGAACTTTAATATTAGGAGTTGAAAAAATGGAAATAAATAAACCGGTTGCAGGTGTTGCTGCTGATTCTTCACAGGTAAGAGTAGTTGTATGTGATGTTCCGGATACTCCGGGTGAGGCTGCAACTTTATTTGGATGTTTGGCAGATGAGAATATTTCAGTTGATATGATTATTCAATCTTATGCACGTAAAACTTCAAATACAAATGATATAGCTTTTACAATTAGTAGTGAAGATTTACCAAAAGCAAAAGAAGTTTTAGAAGTTGTTAAAAAGAAATTAGGCGCAGCAGATGTTAAAATTGATGAAAATATCGCAAAAATTTCAATTATCGGTGCAGGCATGATTGATAGACCGGGTATTGCATCAACAATGTTTAAAACATTAGCAAGTAATGGTATTAACATCCGTATGATTTCAACCAGTGAAATAAAGATTAGTTGTTTAATCAATAAGGAGGATGCTCAAAAAGCAGTTAAAGCATTACACGAGGTATTTAATCTTGGTTGTGATGAAGTTGCTGAAGTTAAAGGCACATTACCAGATGTTTAATTAGTTTATTGAAAGTTAAAAAGACGGAATTTATAATTCTGTCTTTTTAATTTTTATCTAGCAAAAATTTTTTTTTTTTCGTTTTTTTATGCATTTATAAGATGGTCTTGTATGGTAAAGTTGATTAGTAACAGAATTGAAAATTATCAGGTTGTAAGTCCGCAAAATAGGGCTTACACATCGGGTTCTGTAAAAAAAGAGCACAAAGAAGAGATTCCAAAATCAACTGATAAAAAGGTGAAAAGTTGGAAGGATATGCTTGCACCTTTGGGGCTGGTTGCCGGAGGTGGAATTTTATTATATTACGGGATAAAAACGCCGGGCAAAGTAAAATTATTTAAAAATAATATCAAATCAAGGCTATTTCAAATGGAAGCTGAGCTTGGTGATTATAATTCGTTTGTCAAGAAGACTGTAGATATGCAATTTGGTGGGGTAGCAAGGTATATTCAGGAATATAAGCAGCAAAGATTTCCTGATATTTCTAACTTTATTTCTAATATCAAAATGTTGCAAGATCCAAAACTTATTTCAAAGATAAATGATTTGGCATTTTTGACTGTTGCAAAAAGCGATGTCGAAGTAACAAGACCAGGTGCTTCTGATATTGGTAATTTTAGTGTTATTGTTGATCAAGCTGTTAGAGAAGCTTCAAAGTTGATCGATGGTAAAAAATATAAATCAAGAATGGTTATGAATGATTATGTTCATGTTCCAAAATTTAAAGATGGAAAGCATTCTGATTTGATGGAATCTGCAGAAAATCAATTGATTGCGATGTCAACATCAATTTCTCAACAGATGGAAACTGTGAAAAATGAAAAACTTCACATAATGATAAAAGCAAATTATAAAAAAATGGCAGAAATTATTACTAATATGAGACAACAAAGAACAGCTTCAAAAGAAAACGTTATAGAAGCTACATTTGAAAAAATTAGTTCATTGTTAAAGTTAGAAAATTTTGTGCCATCATATAATAAAATTCCAACATTAGAAAATTATGAAAAATTGACTTATGAACAATTGAAACCATCTTCAATTCCAAAATCTATAGAAGATATGGCAAAAAATAATATATATTTATCAGTTATAAAGTCAAAAGATTTTAATAACTTTAATGATTTGAATGATAGAGATGTATACGAAATATTTTATAGATCTCCGTATAATAATAATTTAAAAGATTTAGGATTTTTAATTGATAGAATTCGAGTAAAACAAGCTATTGCAAATTCGTTATCAGAGACTGCTGAAAGTGATAATTTGAATATTATAATTGCAAAATTAGAATATTTATCCAATAAATTACATAAAGTTGGAAGTGAAGAATTAATAAAAAAATGTCAAAAAGATTTTAATAAAATGACATTAGGTCAACGTCAAGCAGCGTTGTATTATGTAACTACCGTATCAAGAAGGTTAGGTTTTGATACGATAAAAGATATGGATAAATATTTTGCAGAGCATAATGATATTTATAAAACATTGAACATAAGAGATTATATTGAAATATTTGATAGAAATCCTGATTTGTATTTTGTGTAAAAATGCAACCAAATGTAATGATTAATTTATATACAATATAATAAAATAAATTTTCATGTTAGAATAGTGGATATTATATAGAAGAGGTTTTTACTTACTAAAAGGAGAAATTGAACAATGAGTGAAAAACGTGTATGGCTTTTTAAAGAAGGAAATGCCACAATGCGTAACCTTCTTGGCGGAAAAGGTGCAAATTTGGCGGAGATGACAAACTTAGGTTTGCCGGTACCACCAGGATTAACAATTACAACAGAAACATGTATGGATTACATCAATAATGGAAATAAAATGCCTGACGGATTAATGGATGAAGTTAGAGCAGCACTAAAAACAGTAGAAGAACAAGCTGGTAAAAAATTTGGTGATAAAACAAATCCATTATTAGTTTCAGTAAGATCAGGTGCAAGAATATCAATGCCTGGTATGATGGAAACTATTTTAAACTTAGGTTTAAATGATGAAACTGTTGAAGCAATGGTAAAATTAACAAACAACCCAAGATTTTGTTATGATTCATACCGTCGTTTCTTAACAATGTTTGGTTCAGTAGCTTGGGAAATGGACAGACAAAAATACTTTGAATCAGAAGTTGAAAAAGTAAAAGAAAAAGAAGGCGTAAAATCTGATACAGAAGTTTCAGCAGAAGGTTGGAAATCATTAATTCCTGTATATAAAAAAGTAATTAAAGAAGTTACAGGAAAAGAATTTCCTCAAGATCCATATGTACAATTAGAAGAAGCAATTGAAGCAGTATTTAGATCTTGGAATATTCCACGTGCTGTAGCATATAGAAATATGAACAAAATTGATCATAATTACGGTACAGCAGTAAACGTACAAACAATGGTATTTGGTAATATGGGTGATGATTGTGCAACAGGTGTATCATTTACTCGTAACCCAGCAACTGGTGAAAACAAATTCTATGGTGAATATTTAACAAATGCACAAGGTGAAGATGTTGTAGCCGGTATCAGAACACCAAAACCTATTGCAATGCTAGAGACAGAAATGCCAGCATTATACAAACAATATGTAGATATTGCTAAAAAATTAGAAGTTGGCTATAAAGATGTTCAAGATATGGAATTCACAATTGAAAAAGGTAAATTATGGATTCTTCAAACAAGAAACGGTAAAAGAACAGCAGCAGCTGCTGTAAAAATTGCAGTAGATATGTGCGAAGAAGGCATAATTACAAAAGAAAGAGCAATTCAATTAGTAGATCCATATTCAGTAAACCAAATCTTATTACCTTGTTTTGATGCAAAAGCATTAGAAGAAGCACATAAGATTGCACAAGGTGTAAACGCATCACCGGGAGCTGCAGTTGGTAAAATTGTATTTGATACAGAAGAAGCAGCACAACGTGGTGCAGCAGGAGAAAAAGTAATTCTAGTTAGAGTAGAAACTTGTCCTGATGATATTCACGGTATGGCAGTATCTCAAGGTGTATTAACACTAAGAGGTGGTGCTACATCTCACGCAGCTGTTGTTGCTAAAGGTATGGGAAAACCTTGTGTTTCAGGTTGTGAAGATATAACAATTGATTTAGCAAATGAAACATTAACAGGTAGTGATGGCACTGTTTACCACAAGAATGATGTAATTTCATTAGATGGTGGTAAAGGTATCGTTATGGATGGTGCAGTTAAACTTGTTGAAGCAAGAATTGATGATAACTGGAACAAGTTCTTCACTTGGGTTAACGAAATCAAGAGATTAAAAGTAGAAGCAAACGCTGATACTCCAAAAGATATCGAAAATGCATTGAAATTTGGAGCAGAAGGTGTAGGTCTTTGCCGTACAGAACATATGTTTATGGATCCGGATAGACTTCCTTGGGTTCAAAAGATGATTATTGCAGGAACTCCTGAAGCAAGAAAAGAAGCTTTGGCACATTTATTACCAATGCAATATTCAGATTTCCATGCAATGTTCAAGGCTATTGGTGATAAACCAATGACAGTTAGACTTCTTGATCCACCATTACATGAATTCTTACCAGATAAAGAATCTTTAATTAAAGAAGTTGCTACATTAAAAGCACAAGGTAAAGATGCAAAAGAAAAAGAAGACTTACTTCAGGTTGTAGAAGGCTTAACAGAAGCTAACCCAATGATGGGACTTCGTGGTTGCCGTTTAGGTTTAACATATCCTGAAATTAACGAAATGCAAGTTAGAGCAATTTTTGAAGCAGCTTGTGACGTTAAAAAAGAAGGTGTAAATGTAAAACCTTGGGTAATGATTCCATTAGTAGGTCATGTTAACGAATTAAAAATGGCAGAAGAAGTTTTAGTTCGTGTTGCAAAAGATGTAATGGCTGAAAAGGGAATTGAAGTTGAATATAAATTCGGTACAATGATTGAAATTCCTCGTGCAGCATTAACTGCAGATGAAATTGCAGAATATGCACAATTCTTCTCATTTGGTACAAATGACTTAACACAAATGACATTTGGTTACTCAAGAGATGATGCAGAAGGAAAATTCTTGAACCGTTATGTTGAACAAAAAATCTTACCGGCTAACCCATTTGCAACATTAGATACAAAGGGTGTTGGTCAATTGATAGAAATGTCAATGGAAAAAGGTAAGAAAGTAAATCCTTCACTTGTTGGCGGTGTTTGTGGTGAACACGGTGGAGATCCTGATTCAGTTAAATTCTGTCATAGAATTGGATTGGATTATGTATCTTGCTCACCATTCAGAATCCCACAAGCAAGATTAGCTGCAGCTCAAGCTGTTGTTGAAGGTAAGTAATTTCTGAATAATTGAAAACAATAAAATGGCGGCGGGTATTTATACCCGCCGCCATTTTGTTCTATAATTTATTAACTCATTTTATATGGTTTGAAAAATGCTTCATCAATATCTGGTATGAATCTTTCTTTTGCACTGTTTAATAATTCTTGTACTTTTGTGTAGGCTTTATCCCCAATTCTATCTCCATATCTATGATATGTATCGATTATACTTAAGCGATCTTTAGGTGCATGTTCTAAATCCAGTCTTGTTCTACCCCCTTGATATGGGCCTTTTGCTTTGACACCATAATCTACTTGATAAGTAGATTTTTTGCCATTTATTGTTTGATTTTCTTTGATTGAGCCAAGTACATCACAACTGGCTGTTTCTTCCCCATTAAAACCTTTTGCTTGTTGGATATGAATTCCGTTACAGAGTTGATCCATTCTTGGTGAAGTCTTCCATGATCTTTCATCTTTATAAGAATTTTATCACTATCTTTGCCTCTAAAGTATCTTACGTGGCTTCCATCAGCTAAAATTTCTTGTGTCATTCGAAGTTCATTAAGGTTTTTCCCACCCAAGACTTTAGGAACCATAACTTGTGGAACATCAGCCGCAAGTTGTTTTGCACTTGGTGCAGGTAAGGCTAGTGGTTGACGTTTAACCATATCTATTAGTGATGGCCCATGGTATACTTTTTCTGCTTTTGTGGCAGTTTTAGCAGCTGCTTTTGCTCCATATCCAAACATTGTTTTTAGTCCACCATAAATTTGTCGTATTCCTAATGAAAATGCGCCCATAAATATTTCCCCTTTCTTTTTCCCCTGTATAATTTAAATAACGCAAATTGAGATTTTGAATTGCAGGTTTTGTTGGAAAATATTACGGAATTTCTACAAATTTATTTTTCTAAATACTTTTGAAGTTCCCCAGATTTATAAATAGCTTCAAGATCGGTATAGCCACCAATATAATGGTTATTGATTATGATTTGAGGAACAGTTTGAATTTGTTTGTTGTATTTAGAAGATAATTCGTTACACATAGTCTCAAAATTATCATCGACATTATGTTCAACAAAATCAAGCTTTAACATTGTAAGTAACTTTTTAGCCTTAATACAATAAGGGCAAGTTGCAGATGTGTAAATATCAATTTTATTCATAAAGAACTCCTAAATTAATGTAAACGAACTAATATAAATAATAATATAATAAGAGAAAAAAATAAAATAAACCCCTTTACAAAAAAAAATCAGCATGTATAATAGAAATTGCGGAGAATAAACCGCAAACCCAGCGCCCCGAAAAGTGCTTGGCGTATGGGGGATTAGCTCAGCTGGTAGAGCACCTGCTTTGCACGCAGGGGGTCAGGAGTTCGAATCTCCTATCCTCCACCATTTCAAACAAATAGAACAATTAAAATCAGAGCCTAAGGGCTCTTTTTTAATGCTTTCGATACATTTATCCTTTGAAGAAATTATTGCTGCCTTGAATTCAGCAAATCCAACTTCCGCAATCTCTTTTTTAGCTAGTTTTACAAGGTTCTCTGTTTAATTATTAAATCTAACAAAATGTTACAAAATGTAAATATAATTTTAAAATAGCCTCAAACCTAGATATAATGCCTCTATGCTATGCTATGCTATGCTATGCATATGCTATGCATATGCATATGCATATGCATATGCATATGCTATGCGGGGTACTGTGTCAAATAGTAAAACAGTAAATACTTTATATATGTATACACAGGAAATTTAAGGGGAATTTTATGGTTACAATTAAAAGTATTGGGAAAATAGTATCTTTTATGGCAAAAGCAGAAGAAACAACATTAGCACAAGGTGATAAAGCTATGTTTGATTTTTTCAAAAAAATGACAAGTGGTTACACTCCAAAACGTGGAAAAGATTTACCAAGAATTTGTTTTGAAGGTAGCAACTATGAAGAATTACCTTCTTTTGTTAGAAATCTAGTAGATGGTTTAAACCTAAAACGTCCTAACGTAACCGTTAGAGGGCGTTCAATGCAAAAAGGTGAAGGTATTTTAGGGTTTCAAATTTGTGATGGTAACAAAGTTGTAGGAACAACATCGTATGGCTTAGATTTAACCAGAGGAGAACCAATACAACAATTAAGAGTAAGTCTTGGTAATGGTACAGAAAAAGCAATAAGTTTTAATTCAATACTAAATACAAACTTAAAAGGAAAATCAGCTCTAAAAGGTGATACATTTGTAAATCGAAAACTTGCAAAGTCAATGGGATTGTCTGATGAAATTATTGAAGGAGTTCCATCATTTAAAAATGTTTCTGCTGTTCAAATATCAGAGCAGTCTCAATATCTCAAAAAATTAATGCAAAATAAAGGAAATATTATTCATTCTATTGATGAATGTATACCTGAACTCACAAAAATTGCATCAAAAACCGGAAAAGTTACACAAAAATCTGCGACAGAAGCTGTAGAAACAATTTTATCCAAAATGGGTTATAACCCCAAAGATGTAAATATAACATTTTTAGAGAAAAAAGCTCAACACGGTGGCGCTTTTTGTCAAAGCTCCGGAGGACTTGAATTAAACATTAACATGCTAAGAAATCATCAAGATCTGGCAGATGTTATTGGGCATGAATTAACTCACATGGAAGATTTTATTCTTTTATATAAATATAAAGGAGCAGATAATTTTGGAAAAATAATTGGAGCTGATTTTAACAAAGCTTGGTATGACAAAATGTCTAAATATGTGGATATAAATAAACGTTCAGTTTCAGAATATAGAGCGATCGAAAAAGAATTGCATAATATAACAAAAACAGAACAAACTAGTATCAGTGGAGCATATCGCAGAACTAAAGAAATTTTTGAATACATAAATTCAGGTATAGAAGAAAAAGCACGACAAACTGAGCGAATATTCAAAAGTGAACTAAAAAAATCAAAAATTTATAGAAGAACATCTCTTAGCGAACACTACGGGCAAGCCCCAGGGAATTATTCTATAGATTATTCTCTTATGTTCAAGCAAATTGATAAGGCTCTAAATAAATATGGAGCAAATAAAGGGGCAAAGTTTAATGAACTATATGAACAATCTCTATATATGATAGATAATGAACTTCCAGCTCTTTTTAAACAATTAGAAGGGCTTCCTGCTGGTAAAGCTCGTAATGGAATTCAAAATAAAATAAATGAAATAATAAAAAATAAACATAGAAATTTTGAACATTTAGAATTAAAGGTAATGCAAGGGATTCAAACAAAACTTGGCTTACAAGCAATTCCGGAATCTCAAGAATTAACACTTATAGCTATGCAAAGAATAAATCCGGAAATAGCAGAAATTCAGAAAGCTTTGTTTGAAGGACGACCAACCGCAGAATTTAAAGAACTTGTCAAAAAACAAAAACAATTGATTTCACAGGGTTATGGTAGTCGAGAAGAATTTTGGTCTAAATTCTCAGAAGAAACTAAAAAAATTCAAAGAGAAATTTTAGAAAAAGACTTAAAACCTGAGTTTGAAAAGACGGATAAATTATTTTCAGATTTAATTGATGCCAAAGAAAAGCTTTTAAATGCTTATGATGATTTAATTGGCTATGTTAAAAAATATGGAACGAAAGAAGGTTTTGCACTTTTATCTTAGACAAATTTTTGATTGTGGGTATTGAAAAATGCGTAATTTCAACATTCCTGAAACATAGTCAATTAAGCGATTTGGCGAGTTTGGCGTGTTAAGCCGTATGTGAAGTTCCACCATAAAAGACCGAATGACATTAGTTGTTCGGTCTTTTATTTTGTATAATTTATTATAAAGAAGTTAAGTATAATTTTTATGATATTCTTATATTAAAAGGAGAGTAAAATGAAGTTATCAGGAATAAATATTGATGGAGCTGAGCAGGATTTTAATTTAGATGATTTTAAGGGGCAAAGAGTTGTATTATATTTTTACCCTAAGGATAATACTTCTGGTTGTACTCAAGAAGCTTGCGATTTTAGAGATAATATAAATCGAATAACTGAGTATGCTACAGTTATCGGCGTTAGTCCTGATTCTATCAAAAGTCATAAATCATTTAAGGAAAAACAGGGACTAAATTTTGTTTTGCTATCTGATCCTGAACATCAATTAGCTGAAGCTTATGGTGTTTGGAAAGAAAAATCTATGTATGGTAGAAAATATATGGGTATTGAGCGTTCCACATTTATTCTTGATAAAGATGGTAATATTGAAAAAGAGTGGCGAAAAGTTAAAGTTAAGGGGCATGTTGACCAAGTTATTGAATATTTAACTAAATAACATCTTATATATTAACTTTATTTAGCTATACAGATTTATGGATACGAAATTTTTAAAGACAGTAAGATTTGAGCGTTATCTATTTGGTGTTGTTATGGCAATATCAATGGTTTTGCTTGCCGAATTGAGTGGAGAAAAAGAAATTATTTTCCCTGAAATTTGTGCATTAACAATAGGTGCTTGGGTTGCTGAGCAACAACCTTGGGCTGTGAATAAGAGAAGAATTTTTTTCTTAATGTCTGCTGCGGCTTTATTTGGAGTTTTGATTGTTCGATATTGTCCTTTGCCATTAATTTTGCAGGTTTGTATATGTTTTGGATTTACGGGGGTTATATTAACTGCGTGTAAGACAAATTTTGTACCGATTATTTCAGCGTGTATTCTTCCTGTTTATTTGAAAACTTCAAGTTTTGTTTATCCTGTTGCGGTTATGGTAATGTCTTTGATTATAATTTTGGCACAATGGATTATGGAAAAACATCACCTGCGACCTGTAAATAATTTTAAGCCTTGTAATTTTGTTTTGAAAAATCAAATAATTAAGTGGTCAAAATTATTAGTAGTTTTTGGATTAATTGCTTTGATTCCGTTCAAAGCGCATCAGATATATTTCTTAGCACCGCCTTTAATTGTAATGTTTACGGAACTTTCTAATCCAAATAGTCCTGCAAGAAAAAAGCCTGCTTATATTGCCGGATTGATGACATTTAGTGCTTTTGTTGGCAGTATGGTAAGATTATTTTTTAATGTATATTTAAATTTACCGCTTTCTTTATGTACAGCTTTAGCGTGTTGTGTTTTGTTTGTTGTGTTAAACAAAGTAAGAATAAATTTTCCTCCTGCAGGTGCAGTTTTATTAATTCCTATGATATTAGATCAACATTTACTTATAAGATTCCCAGTAGAAGTTTTGATTGGTTCTATTGTTTTAAGTTATACGGCTATGGTTTTATTTAGAGGTAGTAAGCAACAATTAAATTAGGTCTTGATATTAAAAATTTTTTAATTTTAACAGTTTAAATTTATTTTTTTTAGTTTCAATAATTTGTTCTTTGCATAATTTACTTATTTCAGCTGACATGGCACTTCTTTCAACGCAAAGGTAGTCTGCCAAATTTTGCCTATCAAACGGAATTTCAAAAGTATTGGATTTATATTTTTTTGCTTGTGAATATAGATAATTTAAGATTTTTTCACGTGTTGAACGCTTTGAGAGACATTGAATTTTTGTGTTTAATTTTATGTTATTAGTTGCCAAAATTTTTAATAAATTATTGATAATAATTAAGTGAAAATGGCAGGGAGTTGAGCAAGGTGTTGAAATTTTTTTTGAATTTAGCATAAGAACATTGCTATCACAAGCTGCTTCTATATTTACAGGAAGTTCAAAGTGACATAGTGCATAAGCTTCTGCAAATAATTGCAAAGGTTCAACTTCTGCTAAAATTGAGCGATTTCCCATAAAATCATATTGCACAATTTGTAATGCTCCTGAAATTAAGACTCCACTTTGTTCATAATTTTTTCCTTCAGAAAAAATTATTTCTCCTTTTTTGTAACTCTTAATTTGAACATCAAGACAATTTAAAAGATGTAGAAGCTCGGATTCTTCTATATTTTGAAATAATAAACTTTTTTTTAGTACGCTGAGATATTTTTTCATATTACCGTTTTGTTGGATTTCCAACATATTTATTTGTGGGATTAATATAATTTAAAGTTAGTAAAAAGTAAAGGAGATTTATTTTATGAATAAAATGTTTTGTTTTCAATGTGAGCAAACAGCACAATGTAAAGGTTGTACAGTTCAAGGCGTTTGCGGAAAAACTGCAGATACTGCAAATTTGCAAGATGAATTAACCTCGAAAACTATAGAATTTGCAAATTGTGCACCGTATACACAAGAGAATGTGAAACTTATAATAGATGCATTATTTACAACGATTACCAATGTGAATTTTGATAATGCTTCAATCAAAAATTTGACAGATGAAATTTCTGAGAAAATTCCTTGTGATAACAAATTTGATATAAAATCCGTTTGGGAATGTGATGAAGATATTAGAAGTTTGAAATCACTTATTTTATTTGGCTTAAAGGGAATTGCCGCATACGCACATCATGCTAAAGTTTTGGGATACAGTGATGAAGTTGTTGATAAATTCTTTATTGAAGCTTTGCAAGGGATTTCAAAAGATTTAAGTACTGATGAATTATTATCTTTAGTATTAAAAACAGGTGAAATAAATCTAAAATGTATGGGATTATTAGATAAAGCAAATACCGAAACTTATGGAAATCCTATACCAACAAAAGTTTCTACAAATATTGAATCCGGACCATTTATTGTTGTAACAGGGCATGATCTTCATGATTTAGCATTGTTGTTAGAGCAAACAAAAGATAAAGGAATAAATATATATACGCATGGTGAAATGTTACCGTGTCATGCTTATCCTGAGTTGAAAAAATATCCTCATTTGAAAGGGAATTTTGGAACAGCTTGGCAAAATCAACAAAAAGAATTTGCAAATATACCTGCTCCGATTTTATTTACAACAAATTGTATTATGCCTGTAAAAGATAGTTACGCAGATCGAGTATTTACAACATCAGTTGTAAGATTCCCTAATACAAAACATATTGGAGAAGATAAAGATTTTACTCCTGTTATTCAAAAGGCACTTGAACTTGGCGGATATAAAGAAACTCAGAAAATGACAGGGATAAATGGCGGAGATATTTTGACTGTCGGATTTGGGCATAATACTGTGTTATCTGTTGCGGATAAAGTTATTGGTGCTGTAAAGTCAGGTGATTTAAAACATATATTCTTGGTTGGAGGTTGTGATGGTGCAAAAACAGGTAGAAATTATTATACTGATTTTGTAAAACAAGCGCCTAAAGATACACTTATATTAACTTTAGCTTGCGGAAAATATAGATTTAATGATTTAGATTTAGGTGAAATTGATGGTATTCCAAGATTACTTGATATGGGTCAATGTAATGATGCGTATTCAGCTATAAAGGTTGCGGTTGAACTAGCAAAAGCTTTTAATTGTTCAGTTAATGAGTTACCTTTATCATTGGTATTATCTTGGTATGAACAAAAAGCTGTTTGTATTTTATTGACATTGTTGTATTTGGGTATTGAAAATATCAGATTAGGTCCGACACTTCCTGCTTTTGTTTCTCCTAATGTATTGAATATTTTGGTTGAGAAGTTTAAAATTAAACCAATTACAACACCGGAAAATGATTTGAAGGATATATTAGGATAATGTCAAAGATTATAGATTTAAAAGAAATAGAATATTTAGATACAATTAATAAAAAATTTGTATTTGATAATGAGCAGAGTTCTTTAACTCTGCTCTCTTTTAAGGCTGGAGTAGAACGAAGTATTCATACAGATGAAAAAGATGAAGTAGCACAAATTATAGAAGGTGTTGCTGATATAACTATAGGAAAAGAAGTTTATAGATTGAATGCTGGTCAAATGATTGTTATGCCTGCGAAAACTCCACACGGATTGAAGGCTGTTGAAAATACAAAAATGCTTTTATTAAGACCAAAGCACGTTCATAAGTGAGTATGATTAAATCTTTAGAAATATTTAATGTATAAAACCTCAATTTTGGGTTAAAATAATATAATAAATCAATTATAGAGAAATATAAGTATGAATAAAGTTCTGGATAAAGAAACAATTAAGCAAAATAGAAGAAAGCAAATTCAAGATTTTGCGCAAGTTTGTGAAAAATATTATAATGGCGAACTTTCAATTCCTGAATATAAATCTATATCAGGAGGTTTTGGTACATATTCAGAACGAGGCCACAAAAGCGCGATGCTTAGATTGAGGGTTGCTGGTGGTGTTTTAGGTATTGATAAGTTTAAATTTATACTTGATAGTATTGAAAAATATAATATAGAAAAAATCCATTTTACAACAAATCAATCAATCCAATTACACCATGTAACGCCTGATAATCTTCCAAAATTGATGTTAGATATGTATGATGCTGGAATATTAACATTAGGCGGTGGGGGAGATAATCCTCGAAATGTTTTATGTTCACCACTATCTGGGATTGAAAAAGGTGAATATTTTGATGTAAGTCCTTATGCTATTAGTGCTTCAGAATTTTTAACAGATTTAATTGGTTCTATAAAGTTACCTAGAAAATTAAAAGTTAGTTTTTCAAATTCGCCTGAAAATATTGTACACGCAACTTATCGTGATATGGGATTTGTCGCAAAAGCAAATGGCAAATTTGATTTATATACAGCTGGCGGCTTGGGGGTTAATCCGGAATTTGGAATAAAGACTGCTGAAGATGTAGAGCCAAATGAAATTTTATATTACATAATGGCTATGGTTCAGATTTTTATGAAGTTCGGAAATTATGAAAATCGTGCAAAAGCAAGAACAAGATATATTCCAAGAACTATAGGTGAAGAAAAATATTTGTCAGAATTTAATAATATTTTATCTGACTTAAAGAAAAGCGAAGATTTAACATTAGATATTAAACCTGTGAGTATTTCTAAAAAAGGAAACGGATTATTCTCTAAATTAGATAGAAATATTGTTGAACAAAAACAAGAAGGATTATATGCAGTAAAATATCATCCGGCTCTTGGTAATCCGTCATTTGAGGTTTTGAAAAATTTATATGATACTATTTTGAAATTTGAAAATGTAGGATTAAGACTTTCTACAAAAGAAGAAATGTATATAACGAATTTGACAAAAGATGAAGCTTGTGAAGTTTTATCTGTAATCAGTTCAGATAATGCGAATACTGAATTGCAAGAATCTGTAAGCTGCGTAGGTGCAACAATTTGTCAACAAGGTTTGTCTAATTCAAGCGGGCTTTTGGAAAAAATTATTCAAGTTGATAAGGAAGAAAATTTCAAAGACGGAGTATTACCAAAGTTATGTATTTCAGGATGTCAATCATCTTGTGCTGCTCATGAAACTGCAAAATTAGGGTTTAAAGGCGGAAAGAAAAAAGTTGATGGTGTATTAGGTGATGCTTTTGATCTTTTCTTTGGAGGAAGTGAAATTCAAGGTGAGGAACATTTTGGAGAAGTTCTTGGTACAATTCCAGCCGATAGAATTCCTGAAATGTTTAGATCTTTGGGCAGAGAAATTCAAAGTGCTGATTTGACTTTTGACAAATGGATAAAATCTAATAAAGATAGATTTGTTGAAATCGTTAAGGAGTATGCAATTTGAAATGTATAAGTATAAGTTTCAAAACTGCTCCGGAAAATATTAGGAACAAATTTGCTTTTACGACTTTAGAAAAAGAAAATTTCATATCTCAATTAGGTGAATTTTTATCTGATGTAAAATGTATAATTTTGGCAACTTGTAATAGAACAGAAATATACATAGAATCAAGCAAGGGTATTTTTTCAATTTTAGAAAATTTGTTGTCTAAAAAAACAGGGTTTTCTGTTAGTGAAATACGAAAATATGCCAGATATTATGAAAATCAAGGTGCTGTAGAGCATATTTTTAAGGTAACTTGTGGGCTTGATTCAATTATTGTTGGTGAAAATGAAATTTTGGCGCAAGTAAAGCAGACATATTTAGAAGCTTTGCATCAAAAAAGGACTGGTTATGAGTTGAATACTTCATTTTTAAGCGCATTATCTTGTGCAAAAAAAATTAAAACTCAAACTGAAATTTCAAAATCTGCAATATCTTATGCAACATTAGCTTGTAGTGAAATTAAAAATTTTGTACAAGAAAATAATCTTTCAAATCCTGTGATAATGGTTATTGGTGCAAGTGGTAAAATTGGTTCAAGTATTATAAGAAATCTTTTGAACAAGAATTTGAATGCAAAAATTTATGCAACTCAAAGATCTCACGGTTGTGCTATAAATTATACTCAAGAAGTTGAACTTATAGATTACGCAAATCGTTTTAAATATTTGCCAAATGTTGATATAGTTATATCTGCAACAAAAAGTCCTCATTATACAATAAATTATGATGATACAATTTCGAAGATTTCTTCTAAAAAAATGTTATTTATAGATTTAGCTTCACCTTATGATATAGATAGAGAAATTTCAAAAATAGAAAATTGTAATCTTATTACGATTGATTATTTTAAAAAATTAGTTGAAGATAACAATGAAAAAAAAGAAAAAGCTGTTGATGATGCTTATGATATTCTAAACCAAGAATTACAAAAAATATATAAAAATATTATATATCACAACGCGCTAGAGAAAATTCAATTTGAAAATCCAAAGTTTAAAGATTTTTCACTGGAAACATTTTTATATTATTTAAAAGACAAATTAGATGCAGATTCATTTGCAAATGTTATACATCTTGTTGAAAAAGAAGGAAGTGAGGTTGGATAATGGCTTATTTCCCTTTGTTTGTAGATTTAAAAGATAAAAATGTTTTAGTTGTCGGTGGTGGCGGGATTGCATATAGAAAGGTTATAAAGTTATTACCGTTTGAAGCAAATATAACACTTGTAGCACCTGAAATTTGTGTTGAATTAGAAGAAGTTTTAAGTAACAATCCAAATCTTATATATAAAAAAAAGACAGTTGATGTAGAAGATATAAAGCAAGCTTTTATTGTAATTTCTGCAACTGATAATGAAGATGTAAATAATTTTGTTGCAAATGTTTGTAATGAAAATAATATCTTTGTTAATACGGTTGATGATATAAAGAATTGTTCATTTATATTTCCTGCACTTATAAAGGAGAAATCTTTAGTTGTAGGATGTTCAACAAGTGGCAAAGCTCCTGATATTGCGGCTTATGTAAAATCTATACTTATGGATAACTTGCCAAAAAATATTGATGAGGTTGTAGAAAATATAAGTTTATTGAGGCAAAATTTGAAGCAGGTTGTATCAAAGCAAAATATTCGAGCAAAAATTATTCATTCCATTTTAGAATATTATAAGGACAATGATTTTGAACTTAGTTATAATGAATTGGAAGAGCGAATGAATAATTTAGTTGAAAGTAGTATTGTAAAAAAATAGAATGGATATCCAATGAAAAAAATAAAAATTGGAACAAGAGGCAGTAAATTAGCGTTAGCACAGACTCAGATTGTAGAAGATATTTTGAAAAAACAATTTCCAAAGTTAGAAGTAGAAATTGTAGTTATCAAAACTCAGGGTGACAAGATTTTAGATAAACCGCTTAGCGAAATTGGGGATAAGGGTTTATTTATAAATGAATTTGAAAATTCACTTTTGAATAATGAAATTGATATAGCTGTTCATAGTGCAAAGGATTTACCTTCAGAATTAAAAGAAAATTTAGATATAATTGCAACGCCTAAAAGAGCTGATGCTCGTGATGTTTTGATAAAATCAAAGGATAAAAATTCTATAATGGTTATTGGTACAAGTAGTCCAAGACGAGAGTATTATATGAGCCAATATTTCCCGAAGGCTGATGTCAAAATGATTAGGGGAAATGTTGATACTCGTTTAAATAAATTGGCAAATGGTGAATATGATGCGATAATTTTGGCAAAAGCAGGTTTAGACAGGCTAAATATATTCAGCAAAGTAAATCAAATATTTAATGTTGAAGTTTTGGATACAGACAAAGTTTTACCTGCTGCTTGTCAAGGTATAATTGCTATTGAAGCAAGAAAAGATTTTGAATTTATAAATGAGTTTTCAAAGATTAATGATGATATGACTTTTCAACAATATAAAATTGAAAGAGAAGTTCTAAAATATTTGCAAGTTTCATGTAGTGAAATTAATGCTGTATACAGTAAATTTTCTGATGAAAATATTATTGAACTTGCAATAATGTATAAAGGTAAAATTACGAAAATTGTAGGTGAATATTCAAAAGTTTTTGAACAAATACCAAAAATTGTGGCTAAACTAAAATTATAAGGGTTGAAAAAATGACAGGTAAAGTATATTTAATTGGTGCTGGTTGTGGCGATGCTGATTTAATTACAATAAGAGGGTTAAATAAACTTTTAGCTTCAGATGTTGTTTTGTACGATTCTTTAACAGATGAAAATTTGGTTAATAATTTGCCTGATAATGTAGAAAAAATTTATGTAGGTAAGCGCTATCATCAAAAATCTATGCCTCAAGATTTGATAAATGAATTGATTATAAAATATGCAAAATTAGGAAAAGTTGTTGCGCGCTTAAAAGGTGGTGATCCTTATGTTTTTGGAAGAGGGTCAGAAGAGGCTCTTGTTTTGGAAAAAGAAAATATCTGTTATGAAGTTATTCCTGGTATTTCATCAGCAATAGCAGTACCTGAACTTGCGGGAATTCCTGTTACGCATAGAAAAGTGAGTAGAAATTTTACAGTCTTGACAGGTTCATCTGTCGATATTGAAAATAAAGAAAATCTTACACCGATAGATTATAATGCTTTGACTAAACTTGGCGGAACTATTGTTTTTTTAATGGGGTATCATCATATAGATGAAATTATAAATAATTTTTTAAATGCAGGCATGAAAAAAGATATGCCTTGTGCGATTATTTCAAAAGGTTGCACTAAAGAGCAAAAAATTATTAAAGGAAATATCTCAAATATTATATCTAAAGTTGAACAACAAAAAATAAAAGCACCTATTGTTATTGTGATAGGTGAATGTGTAGATTTAGATTTGAAAGATTCTAACGATTGTAAGTCTTTTGGATTTGAAAAAGATAAGTTTTCGCAGTTAAAAATTGGAATTACTGGAACTCAAAATTTTGTTCAAAAATTTGAAAATAAGATAAAGTCAAAAAATTGCGAAGTTGTAAATTTAGGATTTTTAGATGTTATTTGTAATGAAGATAATTTACCTGAGTTGCAGAATTATGATTGGCTTGTTTTCACCAGTCAAAACGGTATAGAACAGTTTTTTATAAAATTAAAAAATGGACATAAAGATATAAGATTATTAGCTAATTTGAAAATTGCAGTAATCGGTTCAGGAACAGAAGAAAAGCTTTTAGAATACGGAATTTATCCGGATTTAGTTCCGAATAAATTTGATTCTGAAACTTTGGCAGATGAATTAATATCAAAACTTCAAAAAAATGATAAAGTTTTAATCTGTAGAGCAAAAGATGGCAGTGATATATTAGTAAATAAGTTGATTGAAAACGGTTATGAAGTTCAAGATTTTGCAATTTATGAATTGGGCGAAAATATTAAACGAAAAAATATTATTTCAGCTTTAAAGACAGATTTTTTTGATGTAGATTATTTAGTATTCGGAAGTGCCAAAGGTGTAACCACTTTTTTTGATAATTTCCAAAACAATATAAGCAAATATACTAAAATAGTTTGCATAGGAGAAAAGTGTTCTCAAGCTATGGAACTTTATAATTCAGATAAAGTTTTGATTGCAGAGAAATATAATATTGATGGCATAATAGATTGCATAGAAAAAGATTTGAATAAGGATTAATAATAATGAAACGATTAAGAAGATTAAGACAAAATGAAGTAATGAGAGATTTGGTAAGAGAAACAAGACTTTGTGTAAAGGATTTTATTTATCCGATATTTGTTATAGATGGTGAAAATTTAAAAATTCCTGTAAAATCAATGCCAAATGTTTATCAATATTCTATAGACAGATTGTCTGAAATTCTTGATGAAGTTAGAGAAAGTAAGATATCTGGTGTAATGTTATTTGGTATCCCTAAGGCTGAAGATAAAGATGAAATAGCCTCAATGGCATATAATGAAGATGGAATAACTCAAAGGGCTGTAAGATATATCAAAAAGAATTATCCAGAATTAATATGTATAACAGATATTTGTCTTTGTGAATATACTTCACACGGTCATTGTGGTGTTGTAAAAGACGGTGAAATTCTAAATGATGAAACCTTACCGCTTTTATGTAAAATGGCAGTCAGCTTAGTGAAAGCAGGTGCGGATATGGTTGCACCGTCTGATATGATGGATGGAAGAGTTGCCTCAATTCGAGAAGCTTTAGATCTTGAAGGTTATAAAAATACTCCAATTATGGCGTATAGTGCAAAATTTGCATCAGCATATTATGGACCATTTAGAGATGCAGCACATTCAAGTCCTTGTTTTGGCGATAGAAGAAGTTATCAAATGGATTTTACAAACGGACAAGAAGCCCTAAGAGAAATTGAAGCAGATATTGAAGAAGGTGCAGATATTGTAATGGTAAAACCTGCTTTAGCTTATTTAGATATTCTAAAGGAAGCTTGTCAGGAATTTAATATGCCTGTGGCTGTTTATAATGTAAGTGGTGAATATTCAATGGTAAAGGCTGCAGCCAGAGAAGGTTGGATTGATGAGAAAAGAATTGTTACCGAAAATCTTATAGCTATGAAGCGTGCAGGTGCAAGTATAATAATTACATACCATGCCCTAGATATGGCAAAATGGTTAAATGAGTAAATAAATACATAAAGGAATACTATGTCAAAGTCAGAAGAATTATTTAAAAAAGCACAAAATTTAATGCCTGGTGGTGTTAATAGTCCTGTTAGAGCATTTAATGCTGTAAATAGACATCCGTTTTTTGTAGATAGAGCCCAGGGTGCTTATTTATATGATGTTGATGGAAATCAATATATAGATTATGTTTGTTCTTGGGGACCGGGAATTTTAGGTCACGCTCACCCAAAAGTTATTGAGGCAGTGCAAAAAGTTTGTGCTAAAGGTCTTACATTTGGAGCACCTACAGAAAAAGAAGTTATATTAGCTGAACTTATACAAAAATGTGTGCCGTCTATGGAAATGATGCGTCTTGTAAGTTCAGGAACAGAAGCAGTAATGAGTGCGGTAAGAGTTGCAAGAGGATTTACGGGCAGAGAAAAAATAATAAAATTTGTAGGATGTTATCATGGTCATTCTGACGGATTATTGATGAAGGCCGGTTCAGGATTATTGACAGGTTCTATTCCAAATAGTTCAGGCGTTCCAAAAGATTATGCAAAATACACGCTTCTTGCAAATTATAATGATGAAGATTCTGTTAAACAACTTATGGACCAGTATGGCGAAGATGTCGCTTGTATCGTTGTTGAACCTGTTGCGGCAAATATGGGTGTTGTCCCTCCAAAAGAAGGCTTTTTGAAATTCTTAAGAGAAATTACTAAAAAATATGGTTCATTATTAATTTTTGATGAAGTAATAACAGGGTTTAGATTAGCATTAGGCGGTGCTCAAGAATATTACGGGGTAGTTCCTGATTTATCAACCTTTGGAAAAATTGTTGGTGGTGGAATGCCATTGGCTGCTTATGGCGGAAGAAAAGATATTATGTCTTGTGTTGCGCCTGTTGGTAATGTTTATCAGGCAGGAACTTTATCAGGAAATCCTGTTGCTGTTACTGCAGGAATTGAAACTTTGAAAATTTTAATTGACAATAAAGAAATTTATTCTGAATTAGATAAAAAATCCTCTAAGATAGAAGAAGCATACAAAAATATTGGTCTGCAAACAAAAAGAATTGGATCATTGATGTCAGTATTTTTTACTAATAAGCCTGTATTTAATTATAATGATGTCTCAACTTGTGATATAAATAAATTTGCACAATATTTTAATTATATGCTTGAAAATGGCATATATGTAGCACCATCACAATTTGAGTCAATGTTTGTTTCATTAGCTCATTGTGATAAAATTATTGAAAAAACAGTTGATGTAATATCAAATTTTAGATAGAATTATATAGTATTTAAAATTTAAAAATTTAATAAAAAAAACTAAAATTACTAGCAAATTTTTGTTATTAGATGTTTTAGATAATATGGAATAACTATGAAGGATATAAAAATGAAATTACCCCGTATAAATAATGTTGGTTTAAATAATGCGATGAGTTATACTCTAAGATCGAGCAAAAATATAGTTAATAATACAAGAAGATGTGTGAAACAAATTGGATCTCAAAGTCGTAAAGTAGTAGCAGCAACTATGATAGTTTCAGGAAGCTTAAATCCAACAGCTAGTAAAGCAGCTATAAATTTAACTTCAAATATGAGTGGATCTGGGGATGCTTTTATAAAGTCTGTTTCAGATGTTGCTTCAGATATGGTTTCATCTAATAAAGTTGCGATGAAGTCTGAAATTTCAAGTACAGCAACTCCTGTAAAAAAAGCTGCTAAACCAAAAATGAAGACTCCTGTAGTTAAATCAGCAAAGGAAGTTCGTATAATGGATAATGTTCATAAATCTCCTCAAGAGATGAATGTTGCATTAAATAGTTTATTAGTACGTAAAACAGCGCAAGCTAATCCATTAAAGAATAAGGCAGGTTTATTTATAACTAAGGCAAATAAATATGGAGTAAACCCGGTTGTATTAATGGCAATTTCATTAGCAGAATCCGCAAGAGGAACTTCAAGTGCGGCAATAAAGAAAAACAATGTTGGTGGCATTATGGGACAAAGAGGTTTAAGAAAATTCGAAAAAGTTGAAGATTGCATTGAGAAAATGGCAGAAACACTTTCAAATCATCATAACAAATTAAATATTGATACTCTTGAAGAATTAGGACGTTCAGGAAAATATTGTAATAAATCAGCTTCAGCAACTTGGATTAAACACGTAATGTTTTATGTGAAAAAATTATCATCATCCCTATAGTGTGATGATATAAATCCCGGGGCATTAGCGCAGTTGGTAGCGCATCACACTGGCAGTGTGGGGGTCAGGGGTTCAAGTCCCCTATGCTCCATAAATTATATATGTATAGAAAGGTAGTATTAAGATGGATGTAAAAAGAGTACAGTCTCAATCTTTTGGGGCAATTAGAATTTCAGGTGCAAGTACAATGCCTGAGATTGTTCATAATGCAATTTTGGATTCAAAGGCAATTCAAAAGTTTGGACAACGTTATAATGCCAATGTAGGTTATATCTTAATGACAAGTTCTAAAAATCCTGGAGTAGTTCATCCAGCGATTGTTGTTAGTGAAATCTCTCCGGTACATTTGTTTAGAAAAATCGTTAATAAATTCAAAAAAATTCCAAATGAAGGACAATTTTTCTATGTTCCAACACACGGAACAAAAGATGTTGATTTGTGTGATAAATTAACTAAAGTTCCGGAAGATTATTTAATAAATAAATATGATGGATTTTTTAAACAAAAGTAGAAATAAAAAGAAAAGAGCCATTTGATTCGGCTCTTTTCTTTTTGTGGTGTAAGCTATTTTATTTGGATTTAAAAATTGATAATATGACAGAGAATATTGATATAAGTATTGATGCAAGTAATGCGCTCCAGAATCCGTCAAGTTCAATTCCAGGAACAATATAGGCTGCCAGCATAAATAATAATGCGTTAATAACTAATGTAAAAATTCCTAATGTGAAAATATTAATTGGCAAAGTTAATAACATAATTATTGGTCTTATAACGGCGTTAATAATCGTAATTACAACAGCTGCTATCATAGCGGTTACAAAACTATTAATTTCAAGACCAGGAGTTAACCAACCTACTAATGTTATTATTAGAGCAAATACAACCCATTTTAATATTAGTATCCACATATAAAGACCTCCTTTTTTAGATTATTTTATACGTATTTAATTTATTATGCAATACCATAATGTGTTATATTTTGGGCTTAATGCATTCCTCTATCAGAGAAAATATCAAATTTATAATCGTTATTGCTTGAAAATAATCTGTCATCATGACCTTTGATTTTTAATTCCATTTTATATTCAATAGTTTTATTATTTTTGCTTGTCATTTTTATGCCGGAAGTTCCTGTTGTTGTTGCTAATGAAGATAGAGCATCTTCAAATGCTGAAAGATACTGAATACAGGTTGGGAATTTATATTTATCAATGATTTGTTGTTTTGCGGATGCCATAAATTCTGCAGGAATTGTTTCATCACTATTATCATGAATGTTTGTTAGAACTTTTGTATTTGTTTTTGCGTAATCATTTTCTATAATATGTTTTAGGATTGTTTTATCTATATTATCTTTCAGATCAAACATTTCTAAAAGTTTTGATAGATGACTTTTTTCTTCAGAAGATAGTGTTTTATAATCATCAAATTTAGAAAGATAATTGATGGCTTCTTCGCTATTAGATGCTTTTTCCATTATTCTTTCTAATATTTCAGGCTCTGTTGTAAATCCCAAACTTTCAGGATATGTTTTTACAAGTTCTGCGTTTATAATATACTGTCCTGCTTTATTTATATCAATAGAGCTATCTTCTGATGTCGCATATTGAATGGCTTTTTTATATACAGGGTTCTGAGGGTCGTTTTTCTTATAATAATTAAATGTTTCCCACCTTGATATACTGGTTTCTAATTTAGTTTTATTGATAGTAGATTGTTTGTTATTTTCTATACATTGGGTTATTGTGTCAATTATGTGATTTGCATTATCAATTTCTTTTTCATCAATTGAAGTTGGTCTGTATTTTGAACATGTACTTGCTATGTTATTTAGGTTATTTTCATATAGAAGATTAATAACATTATCAAATCTATCTTTAACTTCATTTAATTTAAAAGCTTCTTGTTGTTTTTGTTTATATTTTGCTTCTGATTTTTGACGTTTAATATCATTAAGTTTTTCAGTTCCTTTTGGACGTAATTTGCTAAAATGAATTGTATCTACTCCATCTTGCAAAGTTTTTTCGCCATCATTTATTTTATCTAATTCTTTTAAAAATTTGATAAGCATAGATATATCTTCATCAGTGAAACTACATTCATCAAAATCAATTATGTTTTTTAAGATGGTTTCGTCGTTGCTGAGTTCTCTGTTTGCGAAGAAATTTAATCTTGTTCTAAATTCGTCTATATCATAATTTTCATAATTTCTTTGGGCTGTGAAAAGTTTTTTTGAATTATTAACGATACCTTTCATTTTGTCTGACATTTTGTCGAATTTATAATCTGTTGAGCGTAATTCGCCCATTGAGATTGTTATATCTCCTGATTTGTATGTAATATCGTTAATTTTTTGAGAATCCAAATAGTGTTTTCTTATAACAGATAGAACAAAATCATCATAATCGATAGATAATAATTTCATATCAGTATCTGTTATTTGTGGGGTTTTAATTTTCCTGATTTCAGGAAAAGTTGAAAAAGAACCGGATTTTTTCGCGGTAACATATTTTTGACAAATCTCATTTACAGTTGGATCAACGATTTTTTGTGCAAAAGTTTTCGGATCAATATATTTTAAATTAATTGAATCGCATAATAGTGCAATTTTATCTATTACAAAATCTTGTAATTCTTCCGCTGTACCGTTTTTATATATTTTATCTAATTTTTCATAGAAATCTCTTGTCAAAGTTGAGGTAATTTTTTCGGCAATAACTTGTTCCGGTCGTTTTGGTGTTTTTATTTTTGGATATTTTTTATTAAGTTCTTCTATTGTGGTTATATTATTAAGTTCGCTATAATATTCTTGCATTATTTTTTGCAAGTTAAAACTATCTTCACCGATGGCGTTTTTAAATTTGTTTAAGAGTTGATAGTCAATTCTTTCATCAGGAGCTTTAGGTGTTGATTTTTGGATAAAAGTTTTGAGAGGTTTTTCTAATTTTTTTGCTTCTTTTTTTAATTGATTTGCTCTTTCGTATTTTTGTATTTGGGAAAGAGTTTTATCTTCGATTAATTCATCAGCTTTTCTTAATAACTCTTCTTGTTTTCTTATTTTTGTTCTGAAAGCTTGGAGTGCTTTATTTACAGCGTTTGTAACGATGTCTTCAATATCTGTATCTTCAATATCAACATCAAGCATTTCGGATATTTGTTTTAGTAATTTTGTTTTTTCAGCTTCAATGTTGATTTTTTTAGTTTTAACGTTATATATTGCACCAAAAGCGATTTGTGAATAATCTATTTTTGGAGCAACAGTATTTTTGATGTTATTTGGACTAACATTTATTGGCGACGTTTGGTTATTAGTTTGTTGATATTGATTGTAGTATAACTTTGGGTAATGTATATTATTTGTTATTTTCATTTTTTGCCTTCTGCTGTGTATAAATCTCTAAAGATATTTTTTTAAGTCTATTTATATATAATTTTTATAAAAATTTACAATATTATGAGAATTAAATTTATCTACTACAAAATCTATCTAAATAGTCCGTTATAAAGTTGAGTTTGTGGGTTTGCGTAGATATTATTTAATGAATCTGATGGGGGCATAGCATCTCGTGGAATATTATTGTTATCATCAAACAAACTATCTTCATCATCTTCATCATAATCAAAATCATTATAATTTTGTTTATTTGGATTTTGAACAGTATTATTGATTGTATGTTTTTTTACAGTGCTAAAGTCCAGATGAACTTCTTCCTCTGCCAAAACAAATGGCATATTATTCAAAACTAAAAGAATAAATAATAGTAAAAACTTCTTCATACATAATATTCTACTATAAAAATATATTTTAAAATGTTAATTTTGAAAGACTTAACTTTTTATAATTAATGCGTTATTATATAAATAGATAGCAGATAACCAGAGAATAGAAATATGAAATCAGTTAAGGAAATTACTACAGAATCAAAAATTCAAGATAGATTGAAACATAGTCCAATATGTTTGGATTTAGTAAAATATTTATTTGCAGATGCAGAGTTGCAAGAAATGCAGGAATATGCAAATAACGTATCAATAAGACGACTAGGATATAATGACCATGGACCTGTTCATATGCGTCAAGTTGTTGGTAATGCGATAAAAATGCTAAACATACTTCACGAAGCAGGTATTCAAACTTCATTAGAAAAGGAAGAAATCGGATCTTTTGAAGATAGTATGTGTGCTGTAATTTTAGCAGGATTGATGCATGATTTAGGAATGTCAATCGGGCGTCAGGGACATGAGGAAATGTCAGCACTATTGGCACAACCTATTATTGAAAGAGCATTGATGCATATTTTGCCTGATGATTTACATAGAAGAGTAATTATCAAATCTGTTGCAACTGAAGCTATTATTGGTCACATGTCAACAAGAAAAATTCATTCAATAGAAGCAGGAATTATATTGATTGCAGATGGTTGTGATATGACAAAAGGACGTGCAAGAATTCCTATGTCAATAAATACAACTCCAAGAGTTGGTGATATTCATAAATATTCTGCAAATGCTATAAATCGTATTGGAATCCATAGAGGTGAAAGAAAACCAATTAAGATTGATATAGAAATGTCAGGCGATGTAGGATTTTTCCAAATTGAAGAAGTTCTACTAACAAAAATTGATGTAAGTCCTGCAAAACAATATGTTGAATTGTATGCTGGTGTTGCAGGTCAAGAACGTAAATGTTATTTGTAGTAACCTGTTAGACTATAGAAAATTAATCTGTTTGTAATAAACTTCTTTTATATAAGGAGTTTATTATGAGTGAAAATACTAGAAGAATTTTAATAGTTACAACGAATTATAAGGGTGAGCACACATCTGGAATAAAGGAAACTGGCATTTGGTTAGAAGAATTTGCAGTTCCGTATTTGGTATTTAAAGATACCGGGTATGAAATAACTGTCGCAAGTCCTTTAGGCGGGGTTTCACCTGTTGATGTTAAAAGTTTATCTTGTTCAAATCCTATGGAATGGGATCCTTGTATAAAGGTTTTGCGTCAGACAACAAGGTTGGATGAAGTTGATTATAAACAGTATGAAGCTTTATTTTTGCCTGGTGGACACGGTCCAATGTTTGATTTAGCTAATGATTTAAAATTAAAAGAAATTGTTGAATATTTTTACGAGCATAAAAAAATAATTAGTGCACTATGCCATGGACCTGCAGGGCTTATTTTAGCCAAAACAAAAAATGGTGAATCTATATTAAAAGATAAAAAAGTAACTTGTTTTACAAATAAAGAAGAAAATATAAAAAGATTAGATGAGGATGTTCCATTTTTGCTGGAAACAAAGTTAAGAGAATTGGGTGCAAGGTTTGAAGATGGCGCACCTTGGAGTGAACATGTTTGTGTTTCTGATGATTGCAAAATTATAACGGGACAAAATCCACAATCTTCCCTTTTGCTTGCAGAAAAAATTATTGAAGCTTTTTCTTAAGAGAATGCCAATCAAGTTGAGATATTACAACTCCGGAAATCATAAATATGCAACCTAAAATTTCTTTAATAGACATTGTTTCGTGCAGGATAACAGTTCCGCCAAGTACAGCGAAAACGGATTCCAAGCATAATATTAATGTTGCAACAACAGGATTTGTGTATTTTTGCCCAAAAATTTGTAGGGTGTATGCAACCCCGCAAGTTAAAATACCTGCAAAAAATAGAGGAATTGCACAGGCAATAATGTTTTGAAGTTGTAAGTGCTCAAATAATAAAACAAATGGTGTTGATAACAAACCAACTACAAAAAATTGCAGGCATGAAATTTTAGCGGCGTTTGCTCTTTTTGAAAAATAATTTACTAACATAATATGAACGCCATAGAAAAATGCGCTTATCAAAAGCAAAACGTCATAAATATCAAACCCTGAGGTGTTATTTTTAAAGCATAAAAGATAAAGTCCGATAACGGCTAAACCAAGACTAAACTTTACATTGTCAGACAATTTATGTCCAAAGATCATCGAAATTATTGGAACAAAAATTATGTATAAAGAGCAAATAAATCCGGCTTTTCCAGCAGACGCAGCAATCATACTGTATTGTTGAATTGTCATAGCTAAAAATAAAGCCGTCCCGCAAGCAAATCCTGCTTTTGTTAAAAGTACGTGTTGCAAATGTTTTACTTTTTGGGATCTGTGGTCGCCTTGAATGATTTTAGAAATATAAATAAAAGGAATTAAACTTAGTCCGCCCAAGAAACTTCTTACCATATTAAAACTAAATGGTCCAAGATATTCAGAACCTGCTTTTTGAGCGACAAAAGAAATTCCCCATAAAAACGCAGTTAAAAGTAATGCTAAATTTGCAAAAATCTTTTTATTATCAGCCATAACTTTCCCTCTACATCTACATTATATAGTTAAAAATAAATAAGTCTATCAAGTGAATAAAGTAAGTTAAAATATTATTATCAAATATCCCAAGTGGTTATTTTGAGTGGCAAATTTTTATATTATAATTATAAAAAAGGTGATTTATGGCAGAAGAATACGATTATACTTATTATATTGATAATGGAATATTTGATATCCAAAATGGAAAATACGAAAGTGCGATTGAAAATATTAATAAATCTATTGAATTAAAAAAAGATTGGGAAATTTCTTATTTTTATCGCGGGGTTGCAAATCAGGCTTTAGAAAGATTTGATGATGCTATGCTAGATTACACAAAAGCCTTGCAAATTAATGATAAAATGGCAGATGCTTATTACAATAAAGCAAGAATTACTCTTTCCAGAAAAGATATTCCTAATCCTGATATCGGAAAAGCTATTTCAGATTTAGAGCACGCTTTGGAATTAGATGACAAATTTATTGATGCAATGTATGCGATGGCGGCTGCTTATAAAAAGCTCGGCGATTATCATAAGGCTTTAGAGTATTTAGAAAAATTATTAGCAATTGAACCAGATGCAGTAAATGCAAGAGCTTTGAAAAAATTAATTTTACAAAAGTATATGGTATAAATAATATGGCGCGACTTGAATATTTTTCAAGTCGCGCCATAAATATTTTTATTTGATTATTATTTTTTTATTCCAAAGAATACAGCTTCTGCAAAATCTTCGCCATATTCATTTTTTATACTTTGATAGCTTTTAGATGCTCTAATTTCAGCTTTTTTGTTATATGGAGCTGTTTTTTCAGCTTTTGGAAATTTTATTGGTTCTTTCTTTACTTTTTCAGGTTGAGTTTTGGTAGTTGTTTCAGAAATTGTTTGAGCCAAATCTTCTTCATCTGTTGCTTTTAGTCCTTCCGGTTCTGTATATGTTCTTTCAAAGCGTCTTTGTGCTTTTAGCTCTTTTGACATTCTTTGAGGTCTTTTACCTTTTTGTTCATAGTCCATGATATCAAGTTTTGTTTTTATATGAAGATCGATATCTTCTTTTGCAATATTGTCGCCTTCAAATTTTTGGAAAACTTTATAGCCGATAGCTTTAAGTTTTGATACAAAGTTGTTATCTTCACTATCAGGAACAGAAACTCTTGCTTGTCCTGTTTTACTTTTCCCGATTAAACCGTTTGGATAAGATTCAATAAGTTCTTTTAGTTTAGCTTTTTTTGCACTGTTCACACCGGCCTGTGTAATTGGTATTCTATATGTTGAGCCAAAATTAATTTCTGTCATTTTCTATACTCCTTTTTTTTCTCTTAATGTTGCTAAAAATATTTTTTGCTAATGATTTTGTTAAATTTTGTTAAATTCTAAAATTTTTGAATAGCAAAAAATTTTCTTTATTGATTTTAAACGTCGTATAATAAAATTTAATTTAAAGGGATTTTGTAATATGTTATTAAATATTAATAGTTTTAAGTTTACTCCAAATGTTTATAATGCTCAAAATGTAAAAGTTTCAAATAACCAAAATAATACTCAAGTTAAATTTGCGACATCTTTTGGTGTTGATAGTGTATGTTTTACGGGGAAATCAGCACCGTCAATGTATAAATCTGTATTTGAATATTTAGCCGCAGAAATTATAGGTGGTAATAAAAAATTCCAAGTAGATGGAAGTATGTTATCAGCTTCAAAAATAAAAGAAGCTGTTGATGATCTAGCTGCAAAAGGTAAGTTGTTTACTATGTATAAGAACACTGTTCCTGAAAAAATCAAATGGAAATCTTATATTCCACAAGATATCAGAGTTTTTTCTGTAGATAAAATAAATCAAGCTCGTGCAGTTAGAATGAATCAGTGGAAAGAGTTTTTACAAAATCCTGAAAAATATCCTCCACTTGGTCAACCTTACAATAGTGAATTAGTTTCAAAAATAAAGGACGATAATTCATTAAAATTTGTTATTTGGAATGCTGTATCAGGTGAAATAAAAGATAATAACAGACACATCCCAGTTCCGTTTAATGAAAAGGCTTTGTTAGAAACAATAAGAGGTTTTGAAAAAATAGAACCAAAGGATAGGGCAGTTCGTTGTGCAGCTCCGTCATTTTTGGAAATTTATACTCATAGACTTAGAGATAACTTATTGATGGATATGAATTTATCAGATAGAGATTCTGTTTGGGTAAAAATCCCTTCATTGAAACATGATAGTGCAAATCAAGATAAAAATATTGAAAGATTAGAAATATTGAGTTGTAAAAACTGGTGTACAAGATCCAGCGTAGATAAAGCAAAAGATGCTTTAGATGATGGAGATTTTTATATATATTTAGAACGTGGCAAGTTCAATTTATGGGAACCTTTAGTTGGTATGACAACTGCAAGAGGAAAAATAGATCAAATTCAAGGTGTTGAAAATAATAATATTGTTCCACTTAATTTGGTTGATGAAATAAAAGATTTTATTAAGAAAAGCAATGTTCAATGTCATTCAGGACTTGTGGATGAAGGTCCAAAGGCAAGACAAGCTATACTTATAAGTGAAAAGTTAAATGAATCTATCCCTGAACTTAAGAAAACTTTTGCTAAAGCTATTAAAGAAAAAGATGATGTTGCAATGTTAAAATATCTTGGAGTAAATGTGCAAGTCCTACCGGATGAAGCTTTAGAAATTTCAGGTTATAGACCATCATATAATATTAAATCTGATAGTGGTATTTCAATTCCATATTCAATGTTCGGATTGAATGAAGATGATTTATTGCAAAATGTTCGAGTAATAGATGGCAATTTAATATTGGATAATAAAAATGCTTTGTTTAATTCAAGGATAACAAAATTCCCACCAAAATTAGAAACTGTTACAGGAAGAGTTTCTTGTAATTCTGAGCAATTTGCAAAATATAAAGATGACATATTGCGAGTTGTAGGAAATAACGAGTCTAAAGTTATTGTTCATAATGTTTAGTTTTTATGCTAAATTTATGTTATGACTCAGATGCAACTTCAATTTGAAAAACCTGTAATAAAACCAAATAAAAAACAGCAGGAAGCTATTGATCAATTAAACGGCTCTGTAATGCTTTTGGCTGGTCCTGGTACGGGTAAGACTTTTACTGTAATTCATAGAATTGAAAAAATGCTTTCAGATGGAGTTGAGCCATCTTCAATATTATGTTTAACATTTTCTGATGCAGCAGCTTCTGAAATGCGTCAACGTCTTATCAAAAAAATGGGTGTTGTTGCGTCATCTGTTGATATTTATACATATCATTCATTTTGTAATGATTTGATAAAAATTTATCCTGATAAGTTTGAATTATCTTCAGGTGTAAGGCTTATTACAGATGCTGAGAAAATTTCAATAATGAAAGAGTGTATTGATGAAGCAAAGTTAGAATATTTTGTTCCATCAAGAGCTGACAAATATTATTTTACAAAAGATTTTATATCTTATGTAGAACGCTTGAAGTCTAAAAGACTTTCAAAAGATGAATATATGGCTTGTATCGATACAAATCCATCATTGATGCCAAGATATAAAGAGTTAGAATGTGAAATATATGAGCGTGAGCAAGCCGGTAAAACTCAAAACAAGGGTAGATACGCAGAATTAGAAAAAATAAAAGTAAATATTGAAAAAGCAAAAGAACTTTGGACTTTGTATGAACTTTATTCAAATAAAATGACCGAAAAAAATTTGATTGATTTTTCGGATATGATTAATTTTGCATTAACTGCATTTGAAGAAGATGAACAATTTTTGCATGAAGTTTCTAACAAGTATGAGTATTTTCTTGTTGATGAATACCAAGATACAAATGATTTGCAAAATCAAATTATTTTTGATTTAGTTGACGGAAATGATAAGAAAAATATTTTTGTTGTAGGTGATGACGATCAGATAATATATGGGTTTCAGGGTGCCAAAAGCGATAATATTGAAAACTTTTTAACAAAATATCCTGATACAAAAGTTATTTGCTTAGAAGAAAATAATCGTTCAACTCAGACAATTTTAGATTTTGGAAATTTGGTTGTTAGTAATGATGTTAATCGTCTTGAGAATAACGAAAAATTTAAGACTAAGTATAATATTTCTAAAAAACTAATTGCAAAAAATCCAAAAATTATTGCATTAGATAAAAAAGTTAAACGAATTCAATTTGGCGAAACATTACAGGAATTTAATTATATAGTAGATGATATAAAAAATTTGGTGGAATCTTCTGATTTTGATTTGAATGAAGAAGGGCAAAAAGATTATTCTCAAATTGCAATAATTTGTAAAAAAAGAGCTGAACTTCAGACTTTGGCAGAATTATTAAAAGGTAAAAATATTCCGTATCAATTAGATGACGGGAAGAGTATTTTTTCAATTCGTTCATCGATATTAGTTTATTTCTATTTAAAAGCTTTGAATAATTATCGTGTATCAGGAGATAAACTTTTTGGTTTGATGTTAGCGGAGCCTTTTAAGTTGGATGTGGAAGATTATAATAAAATTTTGCATGAACAACATCTGTTTAAAAAAGGCGAACCGAGTGATTTTATAACATTAATGAAAGCTCTTTCAGATTGGAAAAATCCTGAAAAAATCCAGAATTTTTTAGCAACTTTTGATTATTTACAAGAGTATGCAACGACAAATACATTATCAAATACGATCAAAGAAGTTGTTAATCGTACCGGAATTTTGGAGTATTTCTATAAGTGTCCTGAAAATAGGATGGAAAATATTTCAGGTTTAAAACGTGTTATTTCAGAGGCTTCAGATTTTCAAAGTTCAGATATGACAAAGGGGTTATCAGATTTTGTTCAATATTTGGATGATTGTTTGCAAAATGAAATTGATATATCTTTAGATAAAGATTCAGGAGTTCAAAATGCTGTTCAATTAATGACATATCACGGCTCAAAGGGTAGAGAGTTTGGATATGTATATTTGCCTAATTTGATAAGCTCAAATTGGGAAAATTTTAGAATGCCCGGTGAATATAAATTAATAACAGATGAAGTTTTGGATAAAGAAACTTTACAGGCTAAAAAAGATTCAGAATTATTAAAACTTTTGTATGTAGGAATTACGAGAGCAAAACATTCTCTAACGATTTCATTTGCGGATAATAACAACGGTAGAGCGCAACAAATTACAAAATATTTATCACAAGATAATTTATCAGATTATGAATTTGAAAGTTTGCAATTTGAATGTGATGCTGAAGATTTTGCAAAAGAATTTTATCGAAGTGTATCTTCTGAAGTTTATGATAATCAAAAGGCATTTAAGAATGAAATTCAAGAACGAGTTAAATCTATCGTTTTATCCCCGTCAAGAATAAATGAATATCTTACTTGTCCAAGAAAATTTTTCTATGTGAAGGTTTTAGGTATTGAAGTTGAAGAAGCGGATTGGGATGGTGCAAATTTTGGATCTCTAATTCACTTACTTTTAGAACGAGCTGTAAAATATGCCAAAGAAAATAAAGTTTATCCTTCATTAGATAAGGTTTTGGAAGATTTTAGGCAAGGAATGGATAATTCTCGTTTTACATCTGTTGCAAGAAAAGAAAAATACCTAAAACAAGGCGAAAAATTATTACAAAATTATTATCCGTATTTTTCACAAATTCCTGTAGATAGAGTTGTTGATGTTGAATTTAATTTCTATGGAGTTGATGTTTGTTCAAATTTGGTAACCGGTAAGATTGATAGAATTGAGAAAAATTCTGATGGAACTTACGAGTTATATGATTATAAAACAGGAAATTATACCTCCGAGAAAAAAATAGCTCCTGGCGAAGAAAAAGAAGGATATTATAACCAACTTTGTTTGTATAAATATGCTTATGAAAAATTAACGGGACATAAGGTTTCTAAAGTCGGTATTATTTATGTAGAAAACCATGAAAAAAGTGTTTACAAGGTTTTGACAGATGATGATATGTCTTATATTGAATCATTAATCAATGATACTTATAACAATATAAAACTTCTTAAATTTGACCCTATTAAAGAGGATAAACAAGGTGCTTGTAAAAATTGTGTTTATCAACATCTTTGTAAATTAGATTTGATATAAGCATTATAGTTTAATGTTAAAATTTCTTATAAAAATCGCAAAAAAAGTTTTGTTTGGGATTTATAAATTTTACTACCGAAATAAAATATGAAAGGACTTAAATATATGGAAGTTAGATCGATTGATAATACTCAATTTGGAGCAAAGTTAGTTGCTCCGGCAAAGATAAGATATAAAGCCGGAAGATTATGGAAAGATTTAGATGTAAATTTAGTAAAATTTGAAACAGCCAAAATGTCGGATAGAGCTAAACTTGATGCAGTAAGTCGTTTATGGGGTGGAAGGAATTTATCATCTTCTATAGCTGAAGAAGCAAATATTTTAGGCGGCAAGTCTAATGTATATGGGCTTACTTTGCAACAGACTAATTTAAATGATGTTATGCCTGACCATATTTTGGGACTTATGACAACAGACAAAGTAACCAAAAATTCTGATAAAATTGAAGTATTTAAGATTGGCACACATCCTAAATATGCTTATGAGCAAAATCACAGATCTCGTGAAATAAAACATATTGCAACTTCAATGTTAGAAACCTTGAAAGCCTATACAGGTAAAAAGGCTGCTCCAAAATTGTATACACATTATGCAACTCCTGAAGAGATGAAATTCCTTAATAAAGTCGGAGTTGATGTTGAAACCGATAAAGCTGTAGAAATTATTGGTTAGTAAGTTAAATAATAAATTAATAATGAAAATGAGGTGAGACAATTGTTTCACCTCATTTAGTGTACAGTTGTGGGGCTGTAAAAATAAGGTGAAGTGTTAGTTTTGCCTAACACTTACTGCGTAAAAAATGAGCTTGTTGTTTGTTAGTTTCATTTATATTGTTTTTGTTATGTTTATTTCTATAGCCGATTCCTGCTCTGTATCCTGAGATTGAATATAACAAAGGTAAAGACGGTTCAATCCATTTTAGACCGGATAAGACAGCTACAGTTGCAATATCATCAGTATGTAAGCCGATATCTAATAATTCAGGTGTCCTTGTTTCTTGTTGTTTGTTAGGTGAAAGAATTGGGTTTATAAATTTTTTACCAATATAATTTGCTATTGTACTTCCTCCAATTACACCTGTTATCATTATGCCTGTGACCATTCCAATGCATCTTGCGGCTTTTGATTTGATATTGCATTTTTCTAGTATTCCTAAAGCAATTCCTGCTCCGACGTTGCATAAAAATATATTTGCAAGATATTGATAGATTCCTTCATTAATTTTATTTGGAATTTTTTGTTTCCAATTTTTTTCAGTAAGTTTATCCGCAACTATACCACCAACCAAGCCTCCTGCTACAGGTATTGCACCAAATATTGACAGCCATCCGATATCTTTAAATATGTCTTTAGCTTTTATATTTTCAGGTGGCGGAATTAATTTTTTGAGTATATCAGAGTGCTGTTTCGTGTTAAGCTTATCGATTTCTTTTACAGAAAGAATTTTATCTTTTGCTTTTGTCAAAATTTGTTCTATATTTGTTTCAAATTTATTTTTTGATAAATAATTTGATATAATTTCTGTATTATATTTTTTTATTTCATTTATGGATTTTGGAAGTTCTCGTTTTGTTATAAAACTTGCAATTTTAGAAGCATTAACTGCGGATAAAATAGTTGAACCTAAAATTATAGATGATTTTAAGCCTATTTTTTTTCTATCTTCTTTAGGGCTGTTTTTTATTTGATCAAGAACTAGTGCAGAACATCCAAGTGTTAATATTGTTGGAATATTTTTTTTTATTTTTGCAGTAAGTAAAGGTTGGTCAAGGTATTTTCCGACTGAGGATATTTTTAACATTATTATTAGTTTCCTTTTTGAGTATTTTTGTATGATTTTGTAAATTGCGCCATTTTATCAAGAATGTTTTGAGAAATAATATGTTCTATTTTACAAGCATTTTCACTTGCTTCTTGAGGGTCAATTCCAAGAACTTCTTCAAAAAAAGTTTTTAATATGCGATGTTTATCATAGACTTTTTTGGCTTCAATAAGTCCCTTATTGGTAAGTGAGATTGTTTCATAACTGTTGTATTTTATTAAATCTTTTGATACTAACCTTGCTAAAGCTTCTGAAACCGAAGCTCTTGAGATTTTTAAATTCCTTGCTAATTGTGCACCTTTTAATTGTATTTGGTTTAGGTGTGCAATATAGATCTCTTCAAGATAATCTTCAAGTCCTGATGTTAATGTTTGTGTTTTCATATAAAACCCTTTTTGATATATTGTAAGGCATGCCTTACAATATGTCAAGTTAATTTATGCAAAAAAAAAATCTACCCATATCGGGTAGATTCTTTTTTTATTTTTTTTGAACTAAGCTACTAATTTCAATTTGTCTTGTGGTTTTATAATTACATGGTAGCCGTCTGGTTCAAATTCTAAATTATTCAATTCCATAAGTTCTTTAGTATGTTTTAGAATTTCAGCATCAGTTGGTTTGTAATTAGGATCGTTTTTCAAATCGATCAAATGTTGTTTTGCAATGTTCCAAACGTTATCACCTTTAACTACTGTGTGTTCAGTTGGTACATCTTTAGCTTCCTCAGATTCTTTTGATTCTTTAGATTTTTCAGTTTCTTCTGCTTTTTCTTCAGGAGCTGGTGCCGGAGTTTTTTCAGATCCTTCAGATTCTTCTGCTTTTTCCTCAGGAGCTGGTGCCGGAGTTTTTTCAGATTTTTCAGTCTCTTCTGCTTTTTCCTCAGGAGCTGGTGCTGGAGTCTTTTCAGCTTTTTCTGCACTATCTGACTTATCTGCCGGAGCTGGAGTTGAATTTTCTTTCAGAGGTGTAGCTTCTTCTGATGTTGAGCCATTTCCTGATAATTTGTTGTATACATAAATACCTCCACCAACTAAGGCTGCAACTCCTAAACCAATTAGTCCGAATTTACCTGCTTTTTTGCCAAATTTTCCTAATTTGCTTAAAAGTCCTGTCTTTTTAGTAGTAGTTTTTGCTGCATTTTCAGCTGCTTCTTTTACTTCTTTAGCTGATTGAGATACATATTTACCTGTCTTTTCATCAAAAATTGTTTTACCGCCAAAATGTTGTTCTTTTTTTAGATTTTCTAAGATTCTTTGTTTTTGTTTTGCTTCAACTTGTTTTGGTGTAACTGTTACGGATTTATATGTGCCGTCTTTGCTTTTTACTGTTTTGCCGCCTGCTTTATTTTTTCTTGCAGCTTTTTCTGCTTGTTGTGCTTCTCTACGTGCTTTTGCAGCTTCAAGTTGTTCTGTTGTTGGTTTGTAACCTGTAATTTTTTCCATTCTTAATTCCTCCAATTTCTTTATCTAAATATCCCCTATGTTTTATTTAAGTATTTTGTGAAATAGAAATTGATTTTTGGTATTTAAAGAGTATATACTTGGTGTAATATTTGTTAATATTTATAAAATTACAAGTTGGCAAAAATAAAGCTATCACTGGATTTGTACCAATGATAGCTTTGTAAAAAAATAATAATAAAATTTTTAAAAATCTCTAGGTTTTACGCCATGTAACCAGTTTGATTCAATTTTTTCTAACGAAATTCCTTTAGTTTCAGGAACAAAGAAATATACAAATATTATACAAAGTAAAGATACAATGCCGAAGCCCCAGAAGGTTAAAGCCCCGCCTATTCTATGTAATAAGATTGGGAAACTGCTTACAACAAAGAAGTTAAAAGCAAAGTTTGCAACCGTACATATACTCATCGCAACCCCTCTTATTTTTAGCGGGAATACTTCTGAAACTATAATCCAACCAATAGGACCAAGGCTCATAGCAAAGCATATAATGTAAGTTACAAGACTTCCGACAGTAACCCATTTTAAATTGTCTCCAAAGAAATCAGCAAAGGCAAAAGCTCCGCCTAATGCTATCAAACTTAACATAACACCTGTTAAGCCAAAATAAAGTAACGGTTTTCTGCCAAGTCTATCAGTAAAGAATACGGCAACTATTGTCATTAAGAAGTTTATGACACCGATGCCTGTAGTTGCATAAATAGCACTGATATTGCTTTCAAATCCGGCATTTTTAAATATTGTAGGTGCATAATAAATAATTGTATTAATACCTGTGCAAATTTGCGCAAACATAATACCAATGCCGACAACAAACGGCATAATCATCCATTTTTTAAATCTGAATTTTTTACCTGATTTGTTATCCTCAGTTTGAATAGTAGTTTTGATATCTTCAATTTCTTTATCAGTATCAATTTCAGCATCAATTTTTTTGAAAACATCTTTAGCTTCATCATCTCTGTTTTTGCTGATAAGCCATCTTGGAGTATCGTGCATAAAGCACATTCCAACAAATAAGATTAAACCAGGGATAACTCCTGCAAATAACATCCATCTCCAGTTATAAACGGCACTTGCAAATGCTGCGTTTATAAAGTAAGAGAACAAAATACCTGCGGTGATTGCCCATTGATATAGGGAAACAAGAGTTCCGCGTAATTGTCTTGGTGAAATTTCTGATAGGTAAAGCGGAACAACAAAGTTTACAATACCAACCGCTAAACCAACAAATACTCTTGAAATAATAAGAACATAAATGTTAGGTGCAAATGCGCAAAGTACTGAACCTAAAATAAAAATTAAAGCAGTAGCCATAATAATTTTTTTACGACCAAACATATCTGCCAAAATTCCGTTAGTAGCAGCACCTATTACAGCTCCGATCAGAACTGAACTAACTAAAAGTCCTTGAACTGTGTCTTCTAAATTCCAAGATTCATTGATAAATAATAGAGCTCCTGAGATTACTCCTGTGTCATAACCGGATAGTAGACCGCCCAAAGATGCCACAATTGCAATAATGTACAACCATAAATACTTCATAATAAACACCTTTTTATAAATATTCCGACATTTATATTATAAATTATTTTTTTTAATTTTTAAACTGTTTTGAATTATTTAATCATAGAAATTTCATCTAAATAGAGTATGTGAAAATATGTCATAACATATATACTAAACAGGTGGGAGAGAGGAAAAGTTTTATGTTAGCAAAAACGGTAAGGCAGAATTTAACGAATATAAAAAGTCTTAATTCTAATAGAAGTAAAACTGTGAAGTTTAGTAATCTGTTTCAATCTAAACCGACTGTTGAATTAAAAAAATCTGAAATAAGACAAATTTTAATGAATGGAAAATTAATCGAAGCTGAAGAGGACGATTCGATATTTGATGAAATTGCTGAAGTAAATCAAGAATCAAATATTCAAACTGAAGAAGATGAGATTGCTGAATATATTGTTGAAAATCCTGATGAAGTAGTTGTTCAGTTTCCGATTGTTTCAGATATAAAACTTGAAGAAAAACTACCGTTTTTCAAGGCTATTAGTTATAAATTAGCAAATTTATAGGATATAATACATATACACGATAATTAAAATGGGAACTTAATATAAAGTTCTCATTTTTTTGTTATATTTATAATAATATTATTATTTTTAAATTAGGAGAGAACTTTGACAGTTTTAAAAGAAAAATTATCAGTTATAAAAGGTGATATATTTGGGGCAATTATAGCTTCGATAATAGCATTCCCTCAAGCTTTAGCATTTGGGGTAGCTTCAGGACTTGGTGCATCTGCCGGTTTATGGGGAGCTGTTATATTATCTATGGTTGCCGGAATTTTAGGTTGTAATTTGCCTCTTGTATCAGGCCCTACAGGACCTACGGCAATTATTGTTGCTGTTATTATTGCAGAATTGAGCGGGAATGTTGATAAAGTTATTCCTGTTTTAATTATGGCAGCTATTTTTCAGGTAATTATTTCTTTAACGCAAATTCCAAGGATGATTAAGTATGTTCCTTATCCTGTAATTTCAGGGTTTTTAACAGGAATTGGATTGATAATTATAATTTTACAATTTTCTCCATTGTTAGGTGGAGTAACTTTTTCATCTACAATTAAGGCTTTGATGTATTATCCTGAATTATTTTCTCATATAAATGTTCAGGCACTTTTGTTAGGTGTTGCAACTTTAGGAATTTTATTTTTTACACCGAAATGTATAACAAAGTTTCTACCTGCTCAACTTATAGCTCTTGTTTTGATGACGGGGGTTGCTTATTATTTTGGTTGCGATGTTGAAAAGATTTCCGGAGTAACATTTTCTTTACCGCATGCGTATTTCCCACATTTGACAGGTGATGTGATTGCCAAAAATATCCCAATGGCGTTGACTTTGGCGTTTATTGCAACAAGTGAAAGTTTGTTGACTGGGATTATTATGGATTCATTGATGAAAGTTAAACATAATTCTAAAAGATTGGTTGCGGCACAGGGTATTGGAAATTTGTTTTGTGCTTTGACTGGTTCTATGTATGGAACGGCTGCTACAATGCGAAGTGTTGCTGCTGTTAAGGTTGGTGCAACTACACGATTGACGGCAATTTTATGTTCTTTGATAATGGCTGTTCTTTTGTTTAAATTTACTGGGTTTATTTCGCAAATTCCTGTATGTGTTTTGGCAGCTATTTTAATTAAAATCGGATATGATATTTTGGATTTGAAGGTTTTAAAGGTTTTGAAATATGCTCCAAAAGATGATTTATATGTTTTATTGGCAGTGTTATTCTTAACTGTGTTTTATAATTTGATATTTGCATTAGGGTTAGGAATTATTTTGGCTGCTTTATTGTATGCAAAAAGAGTTGCTGATAATACAAATGTTAAGGTTAATAAATATGATCCGGCAGCGTATAGTGAGTTTGAAACTCAAGTTGAACGAGATTCTCATTATAAGATAAGAATTTTGCATATAGACGGTCAGTTTTTCTTTGGCTCTATTACGCAAATTGTTTCTCATTTTGACGAATTATTGGAAACTGAATATATTATTTTGAATTATTCATCTAATTCTGAGTTAGATATGTCAGCTATATTTGCTTTGGAAGATATTATTGTAAGACTTAAAGATCAAAAAATTAAATTAAGACTTGTAATTCCGAATGAAAAAGTTTTCAATCAGATTAAATCATTGGAAATTGTTTCACAATTAGGTGAAGATGGGGTTCTAGCTGATGAAGATATTGCAATTAAAAAGGCTTTGAGTGATATAAGTAAATAATTTGGTTAGAATTTTATGTGTGTGATATTATAAAGGAAAAGGAGATATGCTATGTTTCAAGTTTACACATCAAGTGATAAGTCAGAATTATCAAAGAATTTAGTAGGTGAATTTAAAGATTACGATGATGCAATGGATTGTGCTGAAAAAGCTATCGAAGGTAAAAAAGGCATAAGATATATTGTTGAAGAAACAAATGGTTGTGTTAACAGCTATGGAGATTTAATTGCATCTGTTGTTGCTGAAAGTGATTTTAACGAATAGGCACAAGTTTTTTAATTAGTATTATATGAAATGGGCTGGTATAATTTTATTATCAGCTCATTTTCATTTTTTCAACAAGTTTAATATAGCGTTTGTAATCTTTGCCCCAAGATTTTAGAGCATCAAGCACCGGCATAAGACTACAACCAACATCAGTTAGTGTGTATTCAACTTTTGGCGGGTTTTGCGGATAGACTTTTCTAATAACCAGACCGTCTTCTTCCATTTCTCTGAGTTTTGCGGTTAAGACCTTTTGGGTAATCCCTTTTACTGATTTTTTTAACTCTCCAAATCTTTTTGTTCCTTCAAGCAATTCTCTGATTATAAGTATTTTCCACTTGCAGCCAAGCATTTTTATGGTTGTTTCTATTGGACATTTTGGTAAATCTTTTGAATTCATATTTACTCCGGTTGGTATCTTTTTGGTACTGTAACTTTTTTCTATGATATCATTATGGAGCTTGAGTTTGCAACTATATTAAGTTTCTAAAAACTTTAGGATTTCTTCTTTAGTAAATTTGAATTCATTAACACTTGCATAACCTGTTGGTAGTATAAATGTTATGTATTGATCTGTTGCTTTTTTGTCTGTCGTCATTACGTTTATGATTTTGTTTTTGTCGAAATTTTTTATCGGTGGGTATTCAAATTTCTTGATTAAATCTTCGCATAGAAATTTATATTCTTTATCTATGGTATTTTTACTTAGTGCAAGTTTTAGTGCAAATTTAATACCTTCTATTACACATTGTCCGTGTGTATATTTTTTGTATTTCGTAAGATTTTCTACCACGTGTCCGTATGTGTGACCATAGTTAAGAATTTTTCTTAAACTGTTTTCTTTTTCGTCTTTTTCAACTACGGCAACTTTTAATTCTATGCAGATTTTTATAAGTTCTTTTAGTGTAAGGGTATCTTTTGATAGAATTTTTTGGTAATGTTCTGATAAAAAGTTTATTAAATGTGCATCAAATTCAGGTCTGCAACTTTTTTCAATAAATCCGTATTTTATAATTTCACCAAGTCCGCTTTTTAATTGTTTTTCATCAAGTGTTTTTAGAAAATTAACATTGATAAAAACCGCTTTTGGTTGGTAAAATGCACCGATAAGGTTTTTGCCAAAATCTGAATTTATTGCAACTTTGCCACCAACTGAACTATCTGTTGCGGCAAGAAGCGTTGTCGGAACTTGGATAAAGTTTATTCCTCTCATATAAGTTGAAGCTACAAATCCTGTAATATCTCCGACTACCCCACCTCCGATTGCAATTATTGCATCTTCTCGTTTAAGTTTTTTTGATAGTGCAAAGTTTAAGATTTTTATATAATTCTTATAATTTTTTTCTTGCTCGCCATCTTTTAAAATAAAAGTTTTTTCTTTTGGAAAATCAAGGGCCTTTCCGTATAATTTATAGACTTTTTGGCTGAAAACAACTATATAATTTTTGTTATCGATTTCATTTAAAATAGAAGATTTTAGATTTTCTATATCCATGTTATTGATATAAATTGGGTAGCTAATCTCTTTGCCTTTAATATCTACGGATAGATTTATCATAACAAAACTCCTATAATTTCGCGGATTATCTCAAGTGGCTTTTTGTTATCTGTTGTAATTATGTGTGATGCAGTTTCGTAATTTTTTTCTCTTATGTCTATGAGATTTTGAATTTTTTCTAATGACATATTATCACAAAGCAGTGGTCTTGTCTTATCGTCTTTTAATCTTTGCAAAATTGTTTCTGCAGAAGTCTGAAGGTAAATGACGGTTGAATTTTCATTTAAAAATTGTCGAGTTTCTTCATCTTCAAAAGCTCCTCCGCCAAGAGATATTATGGTATCTGAGCTTTTAAAAATATTTTTTATAGTATCTTTTTCTAATCTCCTAAAATAGTCTTCACTGTACAGTTCAAAAATTTTTGAGATACTCATTTGTTCTTTTTCTTCTATAATCTTATCTATATCGAAAAATTGCAGGTGAAAATATACTGCAAGACTAGAGCCTACAGTTGTTTTGCCTGAGCCCATCATACCTGTTAGAACTACTGTTTTCATAATTTTATTTTAGCTAAAAAATTTAAAAAATAAATATATTTAACTTTTTTGACTTGTATTAAGATTAAGGTATTATGAGAGAAAAGAGGATTATAAAATGTATAAAAAGATAATATCATTATTGTTTTTAATTGTAATAGTATGTTGCGGTTGCGGTAAAAAAGCGAGTGAACCTGTAACTACTACAGATTTAAATCTTATAACATCTCGCGGAGTTTTGAATGTTGGTGTTAAGACTGATACTTATCCGTTTGGTTATCTGGATGAAAAAGGTCATTTTGCAGGATATGATGCAGCATTAGCAAGACTTATAGCAAGAGGAATTTTGGGAAGTGATAAGAAGGTTAAATTTATTCCTGTAACCGCATCTGATAGAATGATGAAGTTGTATTCAGGTGATGTGGATATGATTATTGCTACAATGTCAGTTACTCCGAAACGTCAGGAAATTTTAAATTTTTCTATTCCATATTACACAGCAGGGCAAGCTTTGCTTGTTAATAAAGGTAGTGATGTTCGAACAATACAGGATTTAAATAAAAAAAGAGCAATTATTGTATTTGGTT
>CASEYP010000009.1 GCA_949292185.1 uncultured bacterium | reverse complement strand
CTTGAATAAAAATATTAATTTTAATATAAAATTTTATAATAAAAAAGATGTAAAAGCCTTATCCAAAAAGGATTTTCAGAGCCTTTACATCTTATTAATATAGATTAATTTTAATAAAATTATACAGTAACTTCTTTTAAAGCTTCAAGATATTTAACAGCATAAACAGCACCAATAGCACCATCAGCAGCTGCCGTAATAACTTGTCTTAAAGGTGTAACTCTCACATCTCCGATAGCATAAACGCCATCAACAGAAGTTTTCATAGTATCATCTGTAACAATAAAACCTCTTTGATCTTGTTCAATTTGACCTGTAAAATTATCAACATTTGGCAAAATACCAATATATGGGAAAATTCCGTTTACTGTAATACTTGAAGTTTCACCGGATTTAACATTTTCAACCACAATAGAATTAACTAAATCCGACCCTTGAATTTCTTTAACTACAGTATCCCAAACGAATTCTAATTTTTCATTTTTAAAAGCACGTTCTTGAACAATTTTATCGGCACGCAATTCATTTCTTCTATGAATAACATAAACTTTTGAAGCAAATTTTGTAAGATACATAGCTTCTTCAACTGCAGAATTGCCACCACCGACAACAGCAACAACTTTATCTTTATAAAATGCACCATCACAAACTGCACAATAACTAACGCCACGACCTACAAATTCTTCTTCACCCGGAACGCCCAATTTCATAGGCTTAGCACCTGTTGCGATAATTACAGATTTTGCCCTAAATTCAGCTTCATTAGTAACAATAACTTTTGGATTTGAAAGTAAATCTACAGAAACAATTTCTTGCATAGGAAACTTATTAACTCCAAATTTATCTGCGTGTTCTTCAAATTTTTCCATAAGCTCATAACCGCCAATTTGAGCAAACCCAGGGTAATTTTCTAATTCTAAATAGTTAGATGGCTGACCACCAAGCATACTTATATCAACAATTGCGGTAGAAACAGCACCTCTTGCTGCATAAATTCCTGCAGCAAAACCACCAGGTCCACCACCTAAAATAACTGTATCAAAATCAAAAATTTGTGCCATATACTAATCCTCTATTTTCCTAATACACTTTGTCCGGCAATTTTCTCGCCCTTTATAGAATACTTTGCCCTCTCAGACTTTATAATTTTACCATCAACATCAGAAACAGTATCAAGTTTTAACTCATCAACCCCGGTAAAACTTTCCCCATTAATTGTTATACTGACTGTGTCTATAAGTATTTTATTATCATATTTCCCATTTTTGCTAAACACAACGCTGTTTTTATCAGCTCGACTTACCTGAATTTGTGCGCTAGCGCCAGAAAATGGATTACTTAATGTTATGACGTCATTTTCTTGTGACAAGTTCCATAAATCAAGTCCTTTTTCTTTAAACGTAACAGGCGAATCTGTCTCAACTCTTTGAGATACTACCCTCCAAGAGCCATAAAAACCCTCTGGTACAAAGGAAACACCAGCCTTTAAAACTTTTGCAACAGAATAAGGTACGCTTATCAAAAGAAAAACAAATATTAATAAAAAATACTTAAATAATTTCATGTTTATAAATATAATTCAGATTAAAACAAAGTCAATATTAACGCATTGCAATCTTAGACTGCAAAATACTTGCTGAATCCTCGTACCCTGCTCTACCCATCAATGCATAAGTATAATTTTTTGCCTGTTCAACACCAGGTTGAGAAAAAGTATCAATATTATAAAGTTCACCAGCAATGGCTGTCTGAACTTCTAACATATATAAAAGCTGTGCAATACTATAACCATCAACCTTTGGTATTGTAATCGTAACAGTTGGTCTTTCATAATCAGAAAGAGAGACTCTTGTAGAATCAGCTTCTGCGTTAATTAAATCATTAATAGTTTTTCCGCCTAAATAACCAATTCCGGTATATTCAAATATTCTCGGGATTTCCAAAGTTTTATCAAATTCCCCAACTCTAATGAAAGTAATAATTTTATCATTAGGCCCTTCATTAAAAAGTTGAAATTGAGAGTGCTGATCAGTTGCACCAAGTGCTTTTATCGGAGTAGGTCCAACATGAACATGATTTCCATCCTTATCTGTACTTTTTCCTAATGATTCTGCCCAAAGCTGAACATACCAATCAGATACGTATCTTAAGCGACTAGAATATGGCATCATTACAGATAAATTCTTACCTTTTTTAACATCCATAAGATATTGAATTAATGCACCTTGTGCTGCTATATTTTCATGGATATCAGTATTTTTTAAGGCTAAATCCATATCCTTAATACCGTTCATTATATCGTCAATATCCAACCCAACAAGTGCAATCGGTAATAATCCTACAGCTGAAAACACTGAAAATCTACCACCAACATCATCAGGAACAACAAAAGTTTTATACCCTTCTTGTTCTGCAATTTGTCTTAATACACCTGTTTGTTTATCGGTTGTAGCTACAACATTTTTTCTATATTCATCTTCTCCAAGTTCTTTTTCTAATCGATCCTTAACAATCATAAATTGTGACATAGTTTCAGCCGTAGAACCGGATTTTGTAATAACATTTACCAAGGTTCTTTTTAAATCCAACATATCTAACAATGCTGTCATTGAATCAGGATCAATATTATCAAGAAAGAATATTCTAGGGTAATTATCTCGTTGTTCAGGTGTCAATAAATTCCAATAAGGTTTTAATAATGCCTCAGTAATCGCAATACCACCTAATGCTGAACCGCCAATTCCAAGAACAAGAATATTATCAAAGCGTCCTCTAACCATAGAAGCATATTCTTTTACATACCATACAGTCTCTTCATTATATCCAAGGTTCATCCACTGAAGCCACTGTTCAGGTTTATCTTTTCTTTTATTTAAATCTGCTATTATGGAAGCAATACGATCTTTGTACTGATCAAATTCTTGTGCCAAATTTAGCCCATGCTCTTGGCCAATAACAGAAACATCAGCATTACCATAATCAAATTTAATCATTGACCCTAATACCCCTTCCTCGTAATTTATATTCGTTAGTGCTCTTATCTTTATTGTATATAATCAAATATTAATTACAAGAAACAATCAGGCAGGTTTAATATTAATTTACCAATGCTAAGGCAAATTAAGCACTTTGATTGAATTTGAATGTTCTTTCAATATTTTTAGAAATTACACTCTTGATAGATTCATATTCTGTTTGTAATGATGAATGTTCAGTATCAATATTTTTTAATTCAAGGTCGTAAATATTATCCTTAGATTCAATATCATTCATTGCTCTATTGTATTCAGCTTCAGCTTTTGTAACAGCGGCATCATCAGTTTCTTCTGTAATTTTTGTACAAGTTTTATAATCTAAACTATCCCATTTATAAGATTTGTCAACTTGTTCCATTGAAACAATACCGCTTTCTAAAGCATATTCAATCCATTCAGAAGAAGAAGCTAAACCATTTTCTAAAGCCTTATAACCCTTCATCATTCTATTAAACAAATTTGTATACCATTGAGCTTTAGCATCAGCATTGCCTGTATTTGAAGTATCGTTTTCATCAACCCAAGCATATTTAGGCTCACCATAAACTTCAATCATTTGATCAACCAAATATTCTTTGATAACTGTATTAAAGCTATCAGATTGAGTTAAACCTCTTTCTTTAATATACTGAAGTACAAAATCTATATCTGTTAAATTTTCAGCAGTAACAACAACAGTTTCTCCAAGATCATTTGTAAATGTATAACTAGAACGAAGATCTTCATCTACTGTGTCTTTTGAAGACAAACCTGTTGATAATACAACATCATTTTTTGATACAATATTTTCTAAGAAACTATCTTTTGCATCCATATATTCATCAAGATAATCTTGTAAAGTATCACCGGTTGTACCAACTTCTGCATTAGGATTGATACCATATTTGCTTAAATCTGCGCCTATACTTGCTTGGTCGATAACCCAATCAGCAAAGACTTCGTAATTAGCACCTGTTTGTATAAAATTAATTATATCATCAGCGAAATTATTAAATTCTTCTTTAACATCTTCTGCAGTGGTTAAAATAGCACCAACATTTACTCCGTCAATAGCTCCACTGGAATCTTTTGATACTGAATATTGGAAATATCTTGCAGAAGAATCATCATTAGTTGCTTTGTATGATAAGCCGTTAATAAATTGTTCGAAAGTTAAAGTACCATCAGCTGCCGGTACTGTATAAGTATAAGTTGTACCATCTTCTGTAACAGTTTCAGCTCCGGTTATACCAGTAACTTTACCTTCTTCATTAACTGTAATAGTAAGACCATCAACAGTATATGTTAAAGAATCTGAACTTACCTCCAAATCAGATTTTGAATTGTAAATAATACCTGTTGAAGGGTAAACATCACCAGAACCAGGTAAAATACCACTCCAATTAGAATAACTATTCAATTCATTAACAATTTCATCATACATTGTATCTGAAATAATACTTGAGCCATTAAAATTCTTTAAATTATTAATATTATAGGTATTATTATTTGTACCCATAAATGCATTTTTTAACTCGGTTAATAATGATTGTGGAGTAGAACTATTCATTTGAAGTGATGCTTCCTTAGTTGTAGCATCAATTGACAATTTAGGACTATTACCAGAGTATGTTAAATAGCTTTTTAATGTATCTTTAGCGGCATTAGCTAATTTTTCATGTGCATTCATATATGTAGAATAATTATTTTCATAATTTTCTACTTCGATAGAATTTTCATAAGAATTGTATTCTTCATAGTAAATTTTCATATCATCAGCTGCAATATTATTAAATGGTGCAGGGTAAGCATCATTTGTCAAATCGCCTAATTCATCAAAATATGTTGTTGTATATTCAAGACCGTGAGATTTTAAATATGCATTCAAATTACCATTTGATTTTTGGAACAAATCAGCTTCTGCTTCACTTACTAAAATTTGTCCTGAAGAATTTACAAGTCCATATTGAGTATTATATGAACTATATGCAGTCAAAGCATTATATGTTAAATTTTGAACTTGTTCATTACCTGATGCATCATAATTTGAGAACTTCATAGTTGCATCATTTAATGCATTAATATAATTTTCACTAACTTGAGAACTTTGAGTAGACAAACGCATTTTAGCATTATTAATGGTTTGAGATCTCAACTCATTATCAGCCAAACGAGCAGTGATTGTTAATAATCTAGCTTGTGATGCTGCCATTCCCATTGTTAGCTTATCCTTTCAATTTCCTTGTAACTTTTCTTATCTTATAAATCGGCATATTTTCTATAATCTTTAGGATTTTTACCTCTAATGTTAAGATTTTGTTACAAAAAAATAAACACAAAAAAGGAACAGATTTTATTTCTGTTCCTTATATTATCATCCATCAGTAAAAAAATCTTAATTAGCCTACAGAAGAGAATGAAGAACATCCACCACCGCAAGAAGCTCCTGCAGAAAATCCTCCGCCAAAACCTCCACCAAAAGAAGCTGAAGCAAAACCAGCGTTAGAACCTAGAGTTGCAATAGCTGAAGAAAAACTACTCATAAAACCGGTATCAGAAGCAGAATCATAATCGCTGTTTGAATACATTGAGTAATCAACAGCAGCCGGATTAGAAAATACATAAGTATCATATTCTCCAACGGTTAACAAGCTTTTTGCTTCACTTAAACCCATTGCTAAAATTCCTGCATTTTCTACAGGATTATTTTTAACATTTGTACTTTTATTTGATTTAGATGATTTAGATGATTTTGTTGCTTGTTCTCCGAATAATAATATCATTTCTCGCTCCTAATATCTTTTTTAATCTCTACACTTATATAAAGGTTTAAAATTTATCTCAATTTCAGCATGCATATCTTTCGTTACAATTCTTAATAAAAAATTAAAACTTTGGGACTACTTATCTAAACCTATAGATTGATGTACAAACAAAAAAAGAGTTGTAGTATTGAAATGTAGATTAGGGAGGGAGAGAATTGAAAAAGTTATTTTTAATATTCACATTCTTAATTGCATTCGGATTCACAGCTATTGCAGCATATGCGCAAGGCAATATTCTGCACACCATTACTTTAGAAAAGACTAATTCTGGTTATAATGTAATACTTGGAACTGATAAAGCTGCAAAGGTTATCAAAAAAGCACAGGCAGACAATCAGCTTGAATTGGATTTAGTTGGAATTACTTCTCAAGACACGGTAAATGCAATTTATAAAGGAACAACAAGCATTGATGGATTGGTAATTGAAAATTCAAATCCGCACAAGTTAAAAATATTTATAACTGCGGATAATATTAAAAATTCAACACTAATTATTGAACCTATAAATGGAAATCCAGCAATTGTTGGAGAAACTGTACCATTGGATAGAGTTTTGTGGACAGTATTTGTACTAGCACTATTTGCTGTTATCTTTAAAATTTCAAAAGATATTTCAGAAGAAGATGATAAGCTTCTTATCAAAAAAGATATTAAAGATAGAGAAATCGAATTATACAGAAAATACAGAGATGAAGTTCTTGCTCATCAGCAAATGAATATGCCGGATATGAAAATGCAAAGAGTAATGAAAAAAATCGACAGAAAAATTGATGAGCGCTTAACATCCGGTATTAAATAAGAATTAAACCTCAAGAAAAACTTAAATATATCCCTAAAACATTTTATGTCTAGCAAGTTTAAACAACTTGCTTTTTTATTGCATAAAAAATTTTTATTTATTAAAATACTGGTCAATAAGATGTTCAATAGTTATAGCTGCATGACCATTTCCATAAGGATTTTGAGCTTGCAGGCGAGACTGCTCACGAGTTTTAGATAAGATTTCTGAACTAAAAGATATAATTTTATCATATTCAGCACCAACTAAAACTGATACTCCAGCATCAATCCCTTCTTGGCGTTCTGTTTCATAACGCATAACCAATGTTGGACAACCAAAAGATGGAGCTTCTTCTTGAATACCACCTGAATCTGTTAATATCAATTTTGCATGTTTCATTAAATAAACCAAATATGGATAATCCAAAGGTTTTAATAAATAAACATTTGAATATTTACTCAATTTATCATAAACCTTGCATCTTACATTAGGATTTGGATGCACAGGAATAATAAATTTATGATCCGTATATTTCTTTACTAAAAATTCTATAGCATTTAAGATTCTATCAATACGTTCACCATGGTTTTCTCTTCTATGAACAGTAATCAACACAACCTTATCATCTACAGGAATATTTTGTTCTTTATAGAAGGTTTCAGCTTGTTTCATTGTTTCTTCTGACAAGCAGAACAATGCATCAATTACAGTATTACCTGTAACATGAATTTTATTATCTGAAATATCTTCTTTTAATAAAGCTTTTCTATTTTTCTCGGTAGGAGCAAAATGCAATTCAGCAACTCTAGAAGTCATCTGACGCATAACTTCTTCAGGAAACGGTTCATATATATCATAAGATCTAAGACCAGCCTCAACGTGAAATACAGGAATTTTTCTATAAAAACTAGCCAAAGCTCCACATAAAACAGTCATTGTATCACCTTGAACAATAGTTGAATCCACTTGGTTATTTGAATAAACCTTATCTAATGCAGACAAAATTCTAACCTGAACTTCAATTAATGATTGATTTTCACGCATACAGTCCAAATTTATATCAGCTTTCAATCCAAAATATGCTAAAGTTTGATTTGAAAGTTCTTTTTGCTGTTCTGTATTACATAAAATAACCTTATACTTATCAGGATATTTTTTTAATTCTAAAATAACTGGAGCTAATTTTATAACTTCTGGTCTTGTACCAAAGACAAATAATATATTCTTCTTATTCATACTCAGAGTTTATTATAAAAATTAAAAATTTGCAATTCAAAATAAAAACAAAAAATATATTCAACCAGCTAATTTATTCTACAAATAAATATTTATAATAACCATAGGAGGAGAAATAAATGTTTGATATATTCATATTACCGGAATGCCCCTACTGTAAAAAAGTTTTAAAATTCTTAGACGAAAATAAAATTAAGTACAACAAATTTGACACGAATAATGATGATAATGTTTTAAGATTGCTATCTATAGGTGGAAAAGATCAAGTTCCATTTTTATATAACGAAGACACAAATGACAAAATTTACGAATCAGATGACATTATTGAATACTTAAAAAAACACGGACAGGAAAACTATGCAAAACAATAATAACGAATTTCAAAACAATTACCAAGATATAAATGAATGTACCTCAAGAGGTGCTTGTTCAATTTCGCCGACAATTTCAGCACTGCAAGAAGTTGCCATATTACTATTACAACATCTTGCTCACTACATTCTTGAACTTGAAAAACTTGGCGGAAACAACCAAAATATAAAATATGAGATACTAAATTTTTTAGGGAGTTTAATTTCTATAAATGAATTTAGTGATAATCAACTTTATCAAATCATAATGAGAGAATATTATCTGCTTGAAGATGCTAAAAAGGCTTATCAAAAAATCTGTAAAGAAAAACAAATTGTACCGGCAGAAATTAAATCCTCATCCAGCATTAGCAATATAAACTCAATAGCCCAAGCAATATCTATGGGAGAAAAAATTTCATTAAACAAATATAAAAAGTTCAATTCTGAACAAAAAAACTTAACAGAGATACTGCTAATAGTAATAAAAAGTCTAAATTTGAATTTAATTAAGTTGTGTGATTTTGAAAGATTTGACTCAGAAATTTATCACGAAATACTAGATGCACTTGACATGTATAATCATAGCAAAATTTCTGCACAAAAAATTTATAATGAAATAAATAGACTTGCGCGACTTGATAACAAACTTCAAATAGAAATAGCCAAATTATTTTTAGAAATATTTGGCGGAATTTCAGAAGTTTCAGTTTCTCATTCGACAAGACAAGGGAAAGCTATACTTGTTTCAGGAAACAACTTTTTCGACCTTTTAAATGTTCTTGAAAGCACAAAAGACAAGGATATAGATATTTATACTCATTCAAATCTTTTAATTACACATGCAATGAAAAGATTTAATGAATTTAAAAACTTAAAAGGTCATTTTGGAAATCTAACAGAAAATTGCATATTGGATTTTGCAACATTTCCGGGTGCAATTTTACTGACAAAAAATTCTAAAAACACTCCTGAATACCTATACCGAGGACGCTTATTTTCAAATGACTACATTGTACCAAATGGAGTTATCAAGATTGAAAATAACGATTACACAGAACTAATAGATTCTGCGCAAAATGCCAAAGGCTTTTCAAAAGGAAAGACTAAGGATGACACAATCTTAGGTTACAACGAAGGAGAAATTGAAGAAAAATTTAACTATATTATCGAAAACTTAAACAACGATAAAATCAAAAAGCTTTATATTATAGGTATAGACTCACATCTTGAATGTCAAAGAGAATACTTCAACGAATTATTTTCTAACCTTAAAGAAAATGAATATGCCATAAGCTTTTCATACTCAAAAGATCAAAATAACATCCTGACAATTCCAATTGGGAACTATATTCCTCTTGCGACAAATCTTTTGAAATCATTTTTTGATAAATACCCAATCTCAAGTGAGAAATTAGTATTTTTTATAACAACATGCGATGTTATGTCAATTTCAAATACAATAACTTTAAATGAAATGGACGCTCGAAACATTTATATGGCAAAATGTCCACCAACATTGATAAATCCATCAGTACTTGAAACACTTGCAAAAAAATATAAAATAAAATTTACAACAAATGCCAAAAATGATCTAAAAAATATAAGGCAAAACTCCTAATCAACTAAAACAAATACTTCCTTGTATTAATTAGTGAAGCTTTTATAAAATCATAATCTTTGTCTGATAGTTCATATAAGTGTGCAATTTTTTCATCTAAAATATTGTACAAATATTCAATATCGGAAGGTTTTTCCTGTTCAATTATAGAATTTACAAGCTCTATAATTTCACCTTGTACATCCCCTCTAACTTTCGGAATTGGCACCTGTTCAAGGTGAGCTCGCAAGAGTTTTACAGAATTAAACTTCTTCATTAAATAAAAACTAACAACTCTGGAATTTAAAATTGCCATAATATATTTAATATCAAGCCCTTTAATACTTGGAATTAATATATTACAACTGTTTAAAGATAAAACTCCGCTATTATCATACGCAAAAACTGGCTGATTACAGATAAAACGATACAACAACTTTTCCTTAGCTCGATAATACTCAACCGGTGCAACCTGTTGGAATAATTCAGGTTTAAATTCAATAAAATTATTTGAGGATTTGAATTTAAACTTATAAATATCAGAACCTTTTAATATCATCTCATTTTCAGGCGTTTTAACCGATGAAATATACTTTTTATTATCACCTGTAACAATACCTAATGCAAAAACAGCATTATCACGTAAGGTAACCTTACTAGAAATATTTGTAATTTTTTGCAAAATAGAGTATTCAAAATCATCAATATTTAGTGAAAAAACATCCTCAAATTTTCTATCAGTACCTATTGTAAATGATCTATTTGCATCAGAAACAACAGTTCCAACAGTGATTAAATGTTTTTGATTATGCAAAAGCTGCAATATAATACTAGGACACTGAACCTTATCAAAAGTATCTCCTAAAAAATCAACTCTCTGAATTGATGAACATTTTAAAATAAATTTTCTTATTGCATTATGAGCACTGACATTTAATATAGCTTCAGGTAAAACAAAAGCCAAAACTCCATCTTTTTTTAAAATTTTTATAGCCTGCTCTACAAAAATATCATAAGACTCAATATTATTACCGACAGCAGATATAAAATTCTTTCTTAAAAAAGCCTTTAAATCTTGAGAAAAAGAAAATCCCCAAGGCGGATTACCTATTATAAAATCAAATTTCACATCCTGATCTGCCGATTTTATAAAATCTACCTGCTTGATATGGTCATAAATAAGAGTTTTGTCTGATATACCATATTTAAGAGCATAATTTATCCTAGCTATCTTTATCGCAAGTTCATCAACATCACTAGCAAAAACATTTTTATAAGGAATTTCACTTGGAAGATTTATAATGAAGTTTCCTGTGCCACAACAAGGATCAAGTACTGTTTTATTATTATAATCATTATTGCTAAACAAATTATCGCAAAGCTTTTGTACAACTTTTGTAGGCGTATAATACGCGCCAGTAAGCTTTCTTGCCCCAATATTTCTCAATGAGATATACAATAAGCCAATTATATCTTCACCTTTTTCATATATATACTCAGATTGAAATAAATCAGGATACTTTATAACACTATCTCTAATTGATTTTTTATCAGTAATTAAATCATCAATCAAAAAACTAAACTCATTTTTAGACACATTACCATCAATATAGCTTAATAATATATCTTTTGAACACTCAACTTTTTGATAAGAAAACAGGAATTTCAATGCACAATCAGCAATTAATGAAACCAACAAACCTTGGTTAACATCTATCCGTAAACTATGAATTTTATCAACAAGGCTATTTACAACATACAGATTCTTTGAATTTGAAGAAACATAAGAATTGTAAACCCCACATCCTGATACATACTTTTTATTTCTTCTGCTTTTTAAAGCAAAATTCTCACCATTTTCTATAGATTTTTTCAAAGACGCAACATACTCACGCGCAAAATATAAACTATTACCATCTGATATAGTAGGCACTAATTTCCCTAACTTTACCCAATTTTTTGCAGTTGCAGTTGATATTGAAAGCTCCCTACTTAAAGCCTCCAAAGATAAATTATCATCAAAACCCTCTTTCTTGTTCAAATTAGTACTACTTACAACCACACTAAAAATTTCCTATAAAATTCCATTTACTAATATATGTTGCATAAGATACAAAGTCAATTAATTCATAACAAAATGTAGTAATAAAAAGACACAACGACTTAATAAAAAATCGTTGCGTCTTTTTAGATTAAAAATCTTAAAATTAATATCTGTAATGAGCAAATGCTTTGTTAGCTTCTGCCATTTTGTGAGTATCTTCACGTTTTTTGCAAGCAGAACCTTGTCCGTTAGAAGCATCGATCAATTCGTTAGTTAATTTTTCGATAAATGATTTGCCGCCTCTTTTCTTAGCAGAATCAATCAACCAAGAAGAAGATAAAGCAAAACCTCTGTCAGCCTTAACTTCGATAGGTACTTGGTAAGTAGAACCACCAATACGACGAGCTTTAACTTCTAACAATGGAGTAGCATTAGTCATAGCTTTCTGGAAGATTTCGATAGGATCTTGATTAGTTCTTTCCTTAATTCTTTCCATAGTAGCATAGAAAATCTTTTCAGCTAAAGATTTTTTACCGCGTCTCATAATTCTATTAATAAATTTAGAGATATCAACGCTATTATAAACCGGATCTGCTAAAGGTATTCTTTTTGCAGGTTTAGAACGTCTAGACATTACTTCTTACCTCCCTTTGCATCTTTCTTAGCACCATATTTTGATCTGCTTTGAGTTCTGTTAGCAACACCTGCAGTATCTAAAGTACCACGAACGATGTGATAACGAACACCAGGTAAATCCTTAACACGGCCGCCTCTAATAAGAACAACACTGTGTTCTTGTAAATTGTGACCAATACCCGGGATATATGAAGTAACTTCAAATCCGTTAGTTAATTTGACTCTGGCAACTTTTCTAAGTGCTGAGTTTGGTTTTTTAGGGGTTGTTGTATAAACCCTTGTACAAACACCACGTCTTTGAGGACAATTCATCAAAGCCGGAGATTTTGTTTTGTCTTGTAGCTTTTTACGTTCAGAACGTACTAGCTGGTTAATAGTTGGCATAATTTCTCCTTTTAATTTTACCAAATTTGCCCTACACAAGTCTTATTGAGAGCTTGGGCGTCGCGTCTCGACTTTTACTATTTATACTAACCGTCAAATCCAGCACGAAAATTTCGACTAGTACAATTATAATCAAACACCAAGCAAAGACTTTTGTCAACAATAATTTAAAATTATTAACCAAGAAAAAGTGTTATAACAATTGGATTTAAGCAGCAGCATTGTCAATAATTTTAGAAATCCAATAAACTCTTGGGTACTTACCAAGAAGAGAAAACAATGACATATATACAACCAAGCCCAAAACCAAAACTTGAACAATAGAATAATCTAAAATAATTGGTCGGCTTAACAAGAAATAAACAAAAGAAACAGCAACATTAATAAATGGAACCTTAGATAATAACTCGCAAATTAACCCTAATCCCATTGCCAATACAAAATACAACAAAGAAATAAAGATAGATTGAAAAACATTAAATCTAAGAAAACGAGACAAGTGCTTTTTTCTGAAATAAAAAATTACACAAAAAATTAAACCTGCCCAGCCAGCAGTTAAGTATGAAGCACAAGAAATTAACCTATCCCCAACACTGACTGTTTTAACAGACATTATTTTTCTCCGTGCACTGATTTAACATAATCTTCAACTATCTGGCTATAAATAAGTTTGTACTCATCATTTGCAGGAGCAATACTTATTGATGCTCTATAAGAAGATATAGCTTGTTCAACATCATGGTTAAGGTAATGAGCATTACCAAGCAACATGTAAGTTTCCGGATTATTAGGTTCAACTCTTAGAGCCTGTTTATACAAATCAATAGCTTCATTTATCTTACCAGAGCTTGAATATAAATTAGCAAGTAACACATAAGCATTAGACAAATTCGGATTAGCATCTATAGCTTTCCTATACATACCTTCTGCCACTTGATATTCACCAAACTCAGTAAGTGAAATAGCATAACAAATATAAATTCTATACTTATCATCAGTCATAGAAAGAGCTTTTTCATAATAAGTATAAGCTTGTTTTTTATCCTTCATAAGAGTTAAAGCATTTGCAATACAAACAGCTATAAGTTCATTATCAGGATTTAATACAAAAACTTTTTTAAATAGCTTCAAAGCAGTTTCATAATCAAACAACTTAAAGCAAACATTTCCTAAATCGATTAATGCATTAACATTTTCAGGATCTAAAGAAAGAGCCTTTTCATAATATGCCTTCGCCTCAACATAATCTTCAATATCTTGATATAATAAGGCAATCGCATTATAAATTTCAGGATTTTGAGAATTCAAATCAATAGCTCGATTATAATAGAAAAGAGCTTTTGAGAAATTTTTCCACTCAGCAAAAACATTACCAATATTGTAATAAATCAAGAAGTTTTTAGGGTTAACTTCCAAAGCTTTATTATAATAGGAAAGTGATTTCCTAAAATCTCTTTCATAAAACCACATAGTACCCATACCAACAAGCGCCTGAACATCATCAGGTTTTATAGCTAAAAGGCTGTCTAAAACAGACATAACTTTATCATAGTCCTTTTGAGCTAAATAAAGCTCAGCCAATTGGTGGTAATTATCAATATTATTTGGTTCTTTAGCCATTTTAACGACTAAGTCGTTAATCTTCTCATTTAAACTTGAATTTTCCATGTCTTTATTTTATCCCATAATTTCAATTTTGTAAATCAGTTTACAAAACAAATTATTTACCTAAAAAAAGCTCCCGATTTCAATCGGGAGCTTTGATATATCAAATTGTTTATTAACCTGCTGCGCCTGTGTAACTTGGAGCCAAGTTCTTGGCATCTTGTTGTTCCATTTGCTTGCAAGCTTTGTAATCTTCTTGAGCAATTTGGATTTGAGATTGAAGTGAATCTTGTTCTGTTTGTAACATTTCCTCTTCGTCTTTTAATGGTTGAAGCATTGATTCTCTTAGATATTCATATTTATCTTCAATTTGTTGCTTCATCATTGAAACGTTCATTTCGTTCATTGTAGACATATTATTAATTTGCATATTGTATTGTGACATATAGTTAGCATATTGATTATTTTCTTCAGTATTTAACTGACCGCCACCTTGCATTTTTTCGTAAATTGCGGAACCAACACCACCTGAGCCAAATATGCTATTCCAAATAGTGCTTTTTGCACCCATCATACCGGAATTAGACATCATTGTTAGGCTATTCAACTCCATTTTTTCTTGGCGTTGAAGCATTTTGTCCATGTCAGCTACTTGACGAGTTGCACGTCTCAATCTAGATTGGACGCGCATCATCTTGGCTTGGAGTTGTCTAACTCTCCTGCCAGCAGCCAATTTTCCAAATGCGCCTAATAAGAAACCCATTGTTTTAGTATCCTTGTGTTATAGTGTCCTCGTAATTATATAAAGTATATGTTTTATTGATAATTGCCTTTTTTAATCAGTTATGTAAAGAAATGTTACAAAATAGGTAAATAAATTAGTATATACTATTTATATAAACAGGTATAGAACAAAGTATTTAAGCACCTTGACGAGGTTGAAAAAATTAATTATTTTTTGTATTATTCAATGAGAAATTTACCTAATGAAAATTAGAGGGACTTATTTATGAAAAAATATTTCAATCCAAAAACAATAATTTTTACAGCGCTTATAATATTTATTTTATGGTTTATGCCAAAACTTATAAGTTTATTTATGATTTTATTTGCATCTTTTGTTTTAGCTGCTGCATTAAATCCATTTGTTAACAAAATTGATTCAAAACTAAAAAATAGATCATTATCATCTTCTATTGTAGTACTCACAGCTATAGTAGCACTATTTGCATTAATCTTGCCAATTTTTATTATGTGCTACAAAGAAATTGAGTTATTCATCTCTATATTACCTCAAAAAGCAATGGCTCTTTATAAGTTTATATTACATTCAAAACTATACGGACATACCATTGCTGACCTTATACCTATGGATAACTTAATGAATGCATCAACAAATATTGCACAAAATGTATTTAACCAATCACTTAATATCACAATGGCAGCAGCTCAGATGCTATTTGTAACATTGGCATTAACAATGTTCATATACTATATATTAGTAGATAAACAATATTTAAAGGATAAATTCATAGAATTTTTCCCGCCATACTTAAAAGAAAAAGCAAGTTATATATTATATAACATAACATCCAGAGTCGGTAATTATGTTAGAGCACAAGTTATATCAATGATAACTGTAGGTGTTATGGTTACATTTGCAGTTGCCATACTTGGAATTGAATATCCTATATTACTTGGTTTAATTTCAGGAATCCTTGATATTATCCCAATATTAGGACCTACAATATCAATAGCCGCTATTGTTGTTATTGCATTTCCTCTAGGAATCGTAAAAGTTGTATTAGCTGTAATACTATTTCTTGCAGTTCAACAAATTTCAAATTATATGATTAGACCATTTTTATTTGGTAAATTTATGAAATTACATCCAATAACTATCTTAGTTGCATTATTTGTAGCTGAAGAATTCTTAGGAGTATGGGGAGTAATTTTATCACCAGCAATGGCAGCTACAGTATGTGTTTTAGTTGATGAATTATACTTAACACCAATGAATGAAAAAGATACAGGAAAAGCAATTGAAGAAAACAAATAAAAATATTGAAGAAACATTTTTATATACACAAAACATAAATAAGCATAGCGACTTTAATATGTGGTTTGTATTTCCGGGTCCGGAAGCTTTTGCGATGTCTTCTTTAGGTTATCTATGGTTATTTAGAGCAATAGACATGATTGACGGGGTTGATATTGAAAGAGTATATTCAGATTCTAAAACAACACGCATTATGCGCGATAAAATTGATATTATCGGTATGTCATTTACCTTTGATATGGACTTTTTAGAAATCTTTATATTTTTAGAACATAACAAATATGAATTCAGAGCCTGCGACAGAAAAGACACTGATCCTTTAATTTTTGCAGGCGGACCTGTAGTTAGCGCAAACCCTGAACCTTATAAAGAAATTTTTGATTTTTTAATAATTGGCGACGGAGAAAACGCAAATGAAGAAGTTGTTACAACTTGCAGACAACTAAAAGGACAATCTAAACAGGTTATTTTAGAAAACCTAAGTCACATAGAAGGGATTTATGTTCCTTCTATAAATCCAAAACACGTAAAAAAACGCACAAAAAAACTTACCGAATGTATTTACACTCCAATAATTAGTGAAAAAGCATTTTTTCCTAATACCTTCATTTTGGAAGTGGAAAGAGGTTGTGCTAACAGATGCGGATTTTGCTTGGCATCATACCTAAATTTGCCAATACGTTTTGTTGAATACGAAAAAATAATCGAAGCTATTGAGCTTGGTTTAAAATACACAAACAAAATTGCACTACTAGGTGCTCAAATTACAGCTCACCCTAGATTTAAAGATATTTGTAAATACATAGAAAACAAAATTGACAATGGTGAAAATATAGAAATGAGTGTATCATCGCTCAGAGTAGACTCATTCACACCTGAAATAGTTAATACACTTGTCAAAGCCGGACAAAAAAATCTTACACTTGCAATAGAAGCAGGCAGTGAAAGACTAAGAAAAGTAATAAACAAAAATCTAAAAGAAGAACAAATTTATCAAGCTATAGAAGTTGCAAAATCTTGCGGATTACACGGAATTAAATTCTACGGAATGATAGGTTTACCAACAGAAACCCAAGAAGATATAGAAGAAATTGTAAATTTATCAAAAAGAATAAAAACAAAATACAAAGGCTTTGACATTTCATTCGGATTTTCAACATTTGTACCAAAAGCAAATACTCCATTTCAGTGGTTCGGCAGAGAAAACGAAAAATCTCTTGAACAGAAATCAAAATATCTAAAAAAAGAACTTCATCAACTTGGGATTCAAGCAAACATATCAAGTGCAAAATGGGATTACTATCAAGCCCTATTATCTAGAGGCGACAGCAATTTAACAGACTACCTAATCGAAGTCTACAAAAATGGCGGTAAACTTGGCGCATTTAAATCAATAGCTAAAAAATTCGGTATAAATACTGACTACTATGCCGAAGAAACTTACTCCTATGATAAAGAATTACCATGGGACTTTATTGAAACAAAACCAGGTAAAGCCTTCCTAATTCAAGAAAGCCAAAGACTTACCTCAATAAAAGATTAAAGAGGCACATATCCTGAATATACCAAGCTTGCCCAGCCTTCATAATAGCTAATTTGAGTAGCACTACCCGTTCTTATAAATATTTTAGGTAACTTATCAGCAGGAATATCAAGAGCCGCACAAATAGCAGCCTGAATAACCTCAGGGTGTGTAACAATAATAATTCTATTACCAATATTTTGCGCAACTAATCTGTCAATAACTTTTTTGATACGCTCAATAAATTCAATAGAACCTTCCGCATCAGCCATTGTTCTTTCTTCCGGATGAGACAAAATTCTCTCTAAACCGCCTGGATATTGTTCTTCAATCTGATCATAAGTTAAACCGTTCCATTTTCCGCAATTACGAGTTTTTAAGTCATCAACGATTACATAATCCTTTTTGAAGATTTTTGCAACCATCATTGCAGACTGAACTGTACGAACAGACGGAGATGTATAAATTACATCATTTTTAACTGCACGAGCTTTTAAATAGTTTGAAAGATTTTTCATCTCTTCAACACCAAGCTCTGATAATGGCGGATAATTCTCAGCATCTGAAAATCTTCCCTCTTCTGAATATATTGTTGCACCGTGGCAAACAAACGTTATTTTACATTTTCTATTAAAATACATAACTAAATCACCTTTTCCATATTATAGCATACTTTTTGTTTTTGCGGTAGTATAAATAAAAAAAGGAGAGATTTATGAGAGGAAAAGCTTTTAAATTCGGAGATAACATATCAACAGACCACATTGCACCGGGAAGATTATACCACTTACGTTCAAATCTGCCGGAATTTGCAAAACACGTATTGGAAGATGCTGATGAAACTTTTGCATCAAGAATGAAAAAAGGCGATTTTGTTGTTGCAGGAAGCAACTTTGGTCTTGGATCATCTCGTGAACATGCTCCTTTAATTATGAAAATTGCAGGAGTTGGGGCAGTTTTGGCAAAATCATTTGCAAGAATTTTTTATCGTAATGCTATAAACATCGGACTTTTAGCAATAGAATGCGATACAGATTCTATTGATGACGGGGATGAATTAGAACTAGATATTGAAAAAGGTATTATTACAAACCTTACAAATGGTACTATTATCCAAATTGAACCGCTTCCACCTGTTATGATAAAATTGCTAAAAGACGGTGGACTTGTTGAACATATTAAGAAAAACGGAGATTTTAAACTTACTGACTAGTTGTAAAGTTTGATATTTTCAATAAAAATCTTAATATATTTGAGTTTAAAACTAAAATATTATATTCTAAAAGTATAATTACAGACAGAAAAGGGAGAAAAAATGAATATTCAAGAACGCATGGATAGCATAAACAGTGTAATTAAAAATATTGCAGAATTTATACAAAATCATCCGGATATCAAGACTGATTTTAATGAATACCTAAAAACTATCGGTGCAAGTTCAAAAACAGGTGTTCCTTTACAAACTGCCTGCTTTAGCTATATTTTAGAAAGAAATCTTGGTGAAGATTTAAAAAGCATTCCGCAGTTGTACCTTGAAAATACAAAAGACTTAGACAACGATACAAAAAAGATTGTTAAAGCTATTGATGAATCAATTTCTTCAGTTTTTGAAATAAAAAAAGTAACTAAAACAGGCTTTGACTTACTAAATATAGTTAACGAACGCAGATATATGGTTACTTCCCTAATGAAGATGACAGCATTCAGAGGAATCGGTTCTGGGGATTATATTATTGCAAGAATATTTAATCTAAATGGCGACTATTATATGCTTGAAATTTCAGGAGTTTTACCATCAACAAGAAAAGATGATGCATACAGATTTGCAGTTGCAAAAATCATTCAAAACCCTGAATTGGTTTACCTTGATAACCCTGAAAAACAAAAAGAAATTGAAGATGATGTAGCTGATATTTACAAAAAATTCGTAGACTTTTTCGGCACAACAGAAGTTATCACAACTAACAAAAATGCCGATGATCTTATCGGAATATTCAATGACTACGCTGAAGAAGGTACAAAAGCAGACTATTCAAACCTTATCGTTGAACCTGAAGAATATAAATTCTTTAACGTAAGTGAATTTAACAACTCTTATGATAATTTCTTAGAAAATTCACTTGGCGGATTTTCTTCACATAAAGAAACTTATGATGTAGGTATTATCTACGATGAAGAGCTTGGATTATATGCAATTCCGTTCTATGGAACATTTAATAAAATTTTTGAAGTTAAAGATTACACAAAAATCGTAAATTACGACGCTTGTATCAAATACTTCCTTGAAAATGATAAATATTCAGCAAATCTTATCCGTACAGTAGCTAATAAGCATAAAAACTTTATGGAAATAGTAAATGCTGTATTAGCTAAAAATTACACACTTGAAGAATTATTGAAAAAATACAAAAAGAGATATCTTGATAACAAAATTATCTCTTCAACAACTGTACTATATAGATCAAACGCATTTTCAAGAACACTTGGAATAATTGAAGATAATGAAAGTAAACCGCAAATTGATACTACTCACAAAATAGGTAGAAATGATCCTTGTCCTTGTGGTAGCGGTAAAAAATACAAAAAATGCTGCGGTGCAAATGTATAAACAAAACAGATTCACAATATTTAAAAAGTCATGATTAAACAATTAAAGCTAAAAAATTACATTTTAATAGATGAGCTTTGTGCAAATTTTGACAAAGGTTTAAACATAATAACAGGTGAAACCGGTGCAGGTAAAAGTATTATAATCAATGCTATAGATTTGGTATTTTCCTCACGTGTGTCAAAAGATGTTATAAAAACAGGCTGTGACAAAGCTTCTATTGAAATTACGATTGAAAATACAAAACATGACCTTACAAAACTGTTTGAAGAAAACGGTATTGATAATCTTGGTACAGAAATTGTAATCACAAAAGAGATAACCCAAAGTTCCGTTCGGTCAAGAATTAACGGAACCTTAGTAAACCAAGAACTTCTAAAAAGTTTAAGGGCTCTTTTTGTTGATATACACTCTCAACACCAAACTTATACATTCTTACAGCCTCAATACCACATAAATCTTCTTGACTCTTACGCTAAAGAAGTCTATGGACAAACTCTTCAAACATACAAAGAAAATTATAAAAAATACGAAGAATATTTAAAACTTCTTGAAGAAGCGAAGAACTCTGCAACGACAACAGAATCTCAAATTGACTTTCTAAAATTCCAAATAAATGAAATTGAAGAGGCAAATATCCAAAGTCCAACAGAAGACTCTGAATTAAATCAAGAACTTGAAGTTTTGGAAAATGCCGAAAAGCTTAAAGAATTAACAGGAAGTGCCTACTGGACAATAAATGGAGATGACGGTTCTATATTAGAAGCCTTAGCAAAAATCAAAGCAGACCTAAATAAGGCAGAATCATTTGACCCGCAACTTGAAGAACTAAACAGCAATTTTATTGATGCTGTTGAAAATCTAAAAGAAATCTCATCCTCACTAAGAGATTATAGCCAAAATCTTGATAATGACACTCAAAGATTAAATGATATTCAAGAAAGATTATTCCTTTTAGACAAACTTAAACACAAATATGGCGGGACTTTAGAAAGTGTTTTAGAAAATTATGAAAAATTCCAAACTGAATTATCACAAATAGAATTTTCAACACAAAATATCGAAAATCTTGAAGCAACAATAAAAGAACAAAAGGCAGAGCTTGAAAAGATTGCACAAGAAATAAGCGAAAACAGAAAAAATTATGCACAAGTATTATCTGTTCTAATACAGGATAAACTTGCAGTACTAGAATTGCCAAAAGCAAGATTTGAAATAGAAATTAAACCGAAAGACTTATCTCCAAACGGAATAGATAATGTAGAATTCTTAATATCAACAAACATTTCAGAAGATTTAAAACCACTTGCAAAAGTTGCATCTGGTGGTGAAATTTCAAGAGTCATGCTTGCTATAAAATCAATTTTTGCCCAAAACGATGAAATTGATACCGTAATATTTGATGAAATTGATACAGGAATTTCAGGCAAAGCAACTCAAAGCGTTGCAGATGAAATGGTTGAATTAAGTAAATCTCACCAAATTTTTGTAATTACTCACCAAGCAATTATTGCATCAAAAGCAGATAAACATTTCTATGTAAGAAAATCTCAACAAGACCAAACAAAAGTAGAAGTTTATGTTTTAACCGGTGACAATAGAATTAAAGCAATAGCTGAACTTGCAGGTGGAACAATTAATGAACAGTCTATAGAATTTGCAAAATCTCTGCTTACTGCATAAATATAAAAAACTGATACCTAAAATTAGATATCAGCCATGATAGATGATGAATTAATTACAACAATGAGATATGATTAATTTTCGATATAATCTTTTAAATGAGATATATTCTCAACTCTTCTAAGCTTTTTTATAGCTCCGTCCTCAATTTGCCTTATTCGTTCTTTGGAATACCCCATAATACTTCCAAGCTCTGCCAAAGTTTTCGGTTCTTCTGAATTTATACCAAAACGAGATATTATAACCTCTTTTTCTCTAGCTGTAAGATTATTAAAAATCTGTGGCATGCTATCTTTCAAGAACCCTGTTTTTGCCTGTTCTTCAGGAGAATTACATGACTTATCCTCAATATAATCACCCAAACATAAATCCTCAGTTACGGAAGTTTCTAAACTTACAGGCTCTAAGATTATGGAATGCTTTATTCTTCTAAGTTTATTTAGTGAAACACCTAACTTCTCTGCCATTTCAACATCCGTAGGCTCTCTGCCTAACTTTGATGATAATAGAGAAAAAGTTTTCTTATACTTTCGAATTTTATCTGCCATATGTACCGGTATTCGTATAGATTTGGAATTATTCGCTATAGCCCTTATAATTGACTGCTTTATCCACCATGTTGCATAAGTTGAAAACCTAAAATTCTTTGAATAATCAAACTTCTCAGCAGCCTTAATAAGTCCTATTGAACCTTCCTGAACAAGATCCATAAATAAAACACCTTGCCCCACATAGCGTTTTGCAATACTTACAACCAAACGTAAATTTGCCTGAATAAGTTTGCGCTTAGCTACTTCAGATTTATTTTCTTTAATCTCTCTTCCTAAGAACTTTTCTTCTTCAGTTTTTAATAATTTTATCTTACCAATTTCCTTTAGGTAAGTTTGCAAAATATCATCTTCATGCGCTACAGCACTGAAGGTTTTAATATCATCATCAATTTCTCCTCCAATAGGAGCAAGGAATTTAAAATCTTCCAATACTTCTAAATTTAAACTCACAACTTCCTCCACTATTATAAATAAACCCTACTAAACATATAGACGAAATTCATAAAAAAAAGTTTCATAAAGTTGTTGACAATGAAATATGTTCTTGCTAATATAAATCTTGCAAAGAGTTTAGTTTCTAACAAATGAAACACTCATTTCACACAGTACACTAGTTAAAAATAAATAGTAACATGGGTGTTTAGCTCAGTTGGTAGAGCGTCTCCCTTACAAGGAGAGGGTCGGGGGTTCAAGTCCCTCAACACCCACCATTTAACAAAAGAAACCACACCAAAAGGAGTGGTTATTTTTTTATATAGAGAAAATAAAACACAGAGCGACTTTACTCTGTGTTTTATTATTTTAAATCTAGAAATTCATTGTTTCGCCATCTTCAGGAACCAAGATATTCTTTATATCGTTTTTTGCAATAAATTCTTTTATATCTTTTCTTGTTAAAGTCAAATGGCTTACTGTATCCATATGGCTTGCTATTATTGTTGATTTTGGCATTAAATCAAGAACATTTTTTATATCATCCAAATTCATAATCAACCGTTCACCATTTAAGACAGTAGCAGCGCAAGCATTTAAAACAATAATATCCGGTTTATATGTATTTAAAGCCGTTTCTACCTCTTGGCACCAAATTGTATCTCCTGCAATATATAAAGTTTTCTCGCTTTCTGACTTAAACACAATCCCCATTGAATCATAAGGCATTCCAATTTGTTCACACAATGGTTTAACAACTTCTCTTCTACCATGCTGGCATCCTGTTTTTATAAGTTCAACATCATTATAAATAGTTCCACTATCTGACAAGACTTCAACATTTTTAAAACCACTTGATATCATAAATTCTTTATCAATATCGGATTGTACAAACATTTTGATATTTTTATCTAAAGCTTTTTGAGCAAATTCATCCCAATGATCAGGATGAACATGAGTTACAATAACAGCATCAATATCAGCTACGATTTCATCAATTTTACAAGGCAAATCAACTCTTGGCTGACGAACTTCAGCATTTACAGCTGCATCAAACCCAGGCATATAATCTTTTGGTGAAAACCACGGATCAATTAAAAACTTTGTATCTGCATAATTTACAACAAGTGTAGCGTTTCTAATTTGAGTAATATTCATAAATTTACCTCCTGATAATTTAGTTTAAATTATTATTCACCAAATAACAAGAATGCACTAATTTGTATAATACTAACATTTATGTATAATAGTTACTAAAAAGTAAACAAGGGAATTTTTATGGCAGAATCAAAAACAAAAGAATACAAATGCCCGCTAGAAGCGACAATGTCAATAATTGGCGGAAAATACAAAGGCATAATAATAGGTCATTTGATAAATAGAACATTGCGCTACAACGAATTACAAAAACTAATTCCGCAAGCAACACCGAAAATGTTAATACAACAACTAAAAGAACTTGAATCAGACGGAATTATAATCCGAAAACTGTATCCTGTAGTCCCTCCAAAGACAGAATACTCTCTATCAGCCAGAGGGGAAACACTTATTCCAATAATCATAGAATTAAACAAGTGGGGTATAAATTATTTAAAAGAAGAAAATATACCTTGCTTATATACTGATAATCCCGAAATAAAGCTATAAGTAAATAGATACAGTATTATTTTATAAGATTATACATATATGTGGCCTCTGGCTGACAAACCTTTAATAAACTAGGTTTTAAACCTAAAACTTGAGATTTATAATTAGCTTGCTTATCTTTACTAGAAATCATATAACCAGTGGCTAAAACTTTAAGTTTTGAACAATCCGGTTTATTGGAGGTTTTAAAGTATGCAATACACCCTGGTAAAATTGAATCATAATATTTTGTTTGTTCATTAGCTAAATTATTAACATAATCTGTAGATACAGAATCCGGATTTTTCATAATTGATAAAGCCTGAGATTGATAGTAATTATTTTTATTTTGAAACTCCTCAGCACTAGGACAACTAGCTGCCATAGCTTGAGAACCACAAAGTACAGAAAATAGTGCAACTGTTAATATTAAAGCTCTCATAAATTCTCCTTATATTTTTTATAATTTAACATATGATTAAAATCAGAAAATCATATAAACAATTTAGATTATAAAAGGTAACAACACTTTTAACATGATGAATAATTATAAAAAAGATGTTAAAATAAGAAAGTAGAGAAACAATGAGGTAATATGAGAAAAAATGCATTCACTTTAGCAGAAGTCTTAATTGTAATGGCCCTTGTAGGATTTATGTTTACATTAATGCTTCCAACATTAGTTCAAAAACAAAGTTCAACAAAAAGTATTGAAAACTTAAAAAAAGCACAAGACGCACTACAAACAGCCTTTGAAATGACAGCAAAAGATAATCATAATCTTCCACCACAAGACTGGGCAAGTGTTAGAAGCAGTTCAAATAAATCTGATGCAATTATGAAAGAAATAGCAAAACACTTACAAATTATGTCATATTGTGGAGAATCATCAAAAGGTTGTTTCGCTCAGAATAAATATAAAACCCTAAATGGTATAAATACATCTATAATTACAAAAGACATGGAGCCAAGCAATTTAAAAATTGAAAACTCCTTAACACCTAGCAGCGATATGAGCATTTCAAATCAAGACCAAGCTGGCTGGGAAGAAGTTAACAATGCTCCAATGGAATACACTGAAGCAAGTCCAGAATTTTCATCAACATATATATCACTGTTAGACGGAGGCTCTGTAGTTTTAAAAACTAATTCTACAAAATGTGACAACTTACTGCCTTCTACTGACACATTAGAAAGACCACTATGTGGAGTAATCTATGTAGATGTTAATGGTCAATCAATACCTAATATGCTTGGAGTTGATGTATTCGGATTTTATCTTTCAAATAATAACTTAGTTCCAATGGGATTTTATGGAGATGATTTTGCATTTGATTATAATTGTCTAAGAGAAACTCCAAAAGCAAGAGAAACAAATGGCTTAGCATGTACAGCTTGGGCTCTAAAAAATAAAAATATGGAATATAGAAAATGCCAAGCTGGAACAAGACTTAGTTGGACAGGTGCAACAAGATGTGATGCTCCACCTCAAAAATAATTAACTAACATTCTATAAGTACGAAAAAAAAGGAGTTATTCGAAAATAACTCCTTTTTAATATAATTATATATAAATAACTGTTAAACAATATTATCTATATTATCAATACGCTTTTGAGAATCGCGTTTTAGAATTTTTCTAGCTAAAAGAACTAATAGTAAAACTCCAACTAAAATTACAACACAAATTGCAAAACCGCTATATCTAACATATTGTAACTTAATAACAGTTGGCTCATCTTTTTTCACATTCCACACATACGCACCATCTTCATACGCGTCTGAATTATTATAAGATGCAAGGCCAGGAACTTTTATGCTGAATGAAGAAACAAAATCTGATATTTCAGTCTTTTTATTTGTACTTTCATTAACAACATTATTAGCATCAGTATTAACATTAGTATCCGCGTTCTCACCAGCAATAGGTTCTTGCATAAGTTGTTTTGTAGCATCATCCAAATTTGCCGCCAAATCAAATTCTGAATCATTTTCTGGTTCTAACTCAGAAGGATCAGCATATTTGTGCAAATATTCCGCTTTCATACCGGAATCGGCAACTTCTATTTTTTTCTCAGTTAAATCCTTCTGAACTTTAGATGTATATTTATCTACCTGAGCAGGAAAATCATAAGTTGCATCTATATTAACTGATGTAACTAAAAAATTCTTCTTAACCTCTATAAATTTTTTGCTTGGTAAATTAGAGACAAAGCCTAATGAGGATAAATCTAAATCATCGTACTTTAGATTTTTTACACTTTTCTCTGCAGTAATAGTAGATAATTTTGCACCGTAAGCATTCTCGGTATTATACATCGGATCTAAGAAATCATTATAATTTGCTAAAATTCCTTCAGCTACAGGATCGGTATTACTGGACAAATCCCCCTCATAAGTAAGAGAGGTTACGACAGAAGCTGAGTAATCTTTATTAATATTAATTCTTGTATCAACGTTAGCACACCCTGAAACAAGTGGAACTAACAACAACAATGATATTAGAATCTTTTTCATATACACTCTCCCTATAATACTTCTTTAAACATAATATCATGATTTTATTTAATATGGAAAATTATGACAATTATGTAATGTTTCTTTTATGATATTATTCAAATATGCAAGTTGGAGATATCTTAAAAGTAAATATAGAAAGTTTATCAAATTTAGGCTTTGGAATTGCCAAAGTTAACGGATTTGTTATATTTGTTGAAAATGCGTGTCCTGAAGATGAACTTAATATTAAAATTACCAAAACAACAAAAAATTACGCAAACGCAGAAATCATAGAAATATTAAATCCATCCCCACACAGAATAAAACCTTTTTGTCCTATGCAAAAAGTTTGTGGAGCATGCCAGCTACAATTTATAAATTATGATTACCAACTTGAACTCAAGCAAAAAATTGTATCTGATGCAATGAAAGCAATAGGAAATATCGATATTGAAATTCCAAAAACCATTCCAAGCCCGCAAATAAAAAATTATCGTCACAAAATTCAATATCCGATATCCAGAACAAAAAATTCAAATAGAATTCTAGCGGGATACTACAAACCAAAAACTCACAACATTGTTAATATAAAATATTGTCCTATCCAACCTGAAATCTGCGACAGAATAATAGAATTTATAAGAGAAAAAGCCCCACAATACAACATTTCAGGATTTTTAGAAAAAAATCACACAGGAGATTTAAGACACGTTGTTATAAGAAGTTCATATGCAACCAAAAAGAATTTAGTAGTACTGGTTGTGAATGCAACAAAAGTATTTGGAAAACTAAAAGACTTCGCGCAATGTATATATGATGAATTTGAAGATGTTTCAGGAGTATGCGTAAACTTCAATTCGAAAAAGACAAATGTAATACTTGGTCAAAAAACAGAATGTCTATGCGGTAAAGATTATATTGAAGAAATGATTTTAGACAAAAAATTTAAAATCGGAGCAAATACATTTTTCCAAATTAACCCTAAAAGTGCAGAAAATATTTTCAAATACGTTAAAGATTATATTTCTGGAAATTACCAAAAGCCAACAGTATTAGATGCCTATGCAGGAATTACATCTTTCGGAATTGTAGTATCTGATGTATGCCAAAATGTAGTAAGTGTTGAAGAAAATAAAGACTCTTGTGAACTTGCAAAAGAAGTTATAAAAATAAACAATATCCAAAATATTGAAATAAACAATATGGATGCTGCAAAATTCTTTCAAAAAGAGGCACGTAAATTTGATATCGTAATTCTTGACCCTCCAAGAAAGGGCTGCAGCAAAGAAAGTCTTGATGAAACATATAGATTATCAAAAGATAGAATTATTTATGTAAGTTGTAACCCTGCAACACTTGCAAGAGATTTGAAATATTTAATACAAAAAGGTTGCACTGTAGAATCAATACAACCTTTTGATATGTTTTGTCATACTTATCACGTTGAAAATGTTGCAATTATCAAACGTCAGTAATTTTATCACCAGGGGTAGGAGTTTTTTCGACATATTTTTCGATTGTTTCTTTTAACATATCCTGAGCTCTTGCAATAATCGAAATATCTTCTGCTTCCATTACCTTCAGGCGTTCTCTATAATTACGTCTGTATTCATTTATTTCCTGCTTGGTGATAGTTTTATTCTCTCTGGCTTTATATTCAGTAGAATTTTTTATTAAATCGATTATAAAGTCATCAGATTTAAACTTCTGTCTAACTTCTCTGTAATAGAGAGGAATCTTTTGTCTAATACCTGACATATATCCATTTAACATATCAGCATGAACTCTACTTATAACAACAGGAAGTTTTTCTTCTCCTCTAAGTTTTGCATCCGCATTATAAGCATTAACAAATAAAGGTTTTGAAATATCTTCTCTAAGTCTTGTTTTAATAACATCAATATTTGTAGCAATTCTTCTACCAGGAGTACGTTCAGGATAATTTCCATTAACATCTATATGCAATTTTCCAAGAGTTCTTGCAATACCATAAACATACTTAGATTCAGCTTCTTTAGCCTTTGAGTAATGAGGACCATAAAGGATAATCAATTCTAAAGGTTGCTTATTTTCTTTTTTGCCTTTTTTATTTATTGGAACAAACCTCATTTGATAATCTGCATAAGTACTGCTTCTAGGTTTTGAAATATCAGCTTTACTTAAAAATGAACCTAAAATAGAAAGATCTTCTTTTGTAATACCATTTTGTCTAATTTCCAAGTCAGGCAATTTAATAAAACGTCCGGTCTCAGGATTATATTGTTTTACAACTGCAATTTCATAACCTTCTTCTTTCATAGCATCAATAAGCTTTTTAAAAGAAGAAACATTTTGCTGATCTACCCAATAAACTGTACCTCTAACAGCATCCTGTACATATCCCTGTCTTTCAAACTTATCAATATAAGATGTTTGAGATTTTATAGGGTGCTTAATATTATAAGCCTCATCATACACAAATCCGTCATCTGCTAATTTTGTACAAACATTTTTCAAAGCCTTATGGAAATCATTAGCATAATCAATAAACTTTTTTAATTGATCAAGATAAGATCTTTCAATAGCATTACCTATCATACTTTGAATAGGAGCTTTTGGAATATTTCTCCCTGAAAAAGATACAGTATCCATACTTGGATTATTATTAACCTGACTAATTACAGACTTTCTGTTATTAACAGAATTTAAATGATTATACCTGTAATTATAAGCATTTACATTTGGGGTAATAGTTATATTCATGAAATATCTCCTTATAAGAACCTTATATATAATATCGCTGAAGAAAAAATTTTACTATTTAAAGTAAAAAAACAACAATAATCTTAACATAAATTTACAAGTCTAAAATTTTGTCAAACAATATGTTTGTATTATCATGTAGGGGTACAGTTACATTAAGAAATAGCGCATATAAATAAGGAGGGTTTATTAATTATGCCAGGAAAAACAATTACAGTTGATGGCAATTACGCTGCCGCTCACGTTGCGTATGCGATGAGCGAAGTTTCAGCTATCTACCCAATCACACCATCCTCAACAATGGGCGAATGGATTGATGAATGGGCATCACAACACAAGAAAAATATCTGGGGCAAAGAAGTAAGAGTTGCCGAAATGCAATCTGAAGCAGGTGCAGCAGGTGCTGTACACGGAGCTTTAGCTGCAGGTTCACTAACTTCTACTTATACAGCTTCACAAGGTTTATTATTAATGATTCCTGTAATGCACAAAATTGCAGGTGAAATGCTTCCAACAGTATTCCACGTAGCAGCACGTGCACTAGCAGCTCAATCATTAGCTATTTTTGGTGATCATACAGACGTTATGGGTTGCCGTAATACAGGTTTTGCAATGTTAGCTGCAAACTCTGTACAAGAAGAAATGGATTTAGCTTTAGTTGCTCACTTATCAACATACAAAGCAAAAGTTCCATTCTTACAATTCTTTGATGGTTTCAGAACTTCTCACGAAGTTCACAAGATTGAAGAAATCTCTTATGAAGATATAGCAAAATTAGTTGAACCAAAATATATTGAAGAATTCAGACAAAGAGCAATGAGACCGGAAGCTCCAATTTGTAAAGTTGGTGCACAAAACACTGACGTATACTTCCAAGGTCGTGAAACAGTTAACAAATACTATGATGCTGTTCCTGATATTGTTCAAGAATATATGGATAAAGTTGCAAAAATTACTGGAAGACAATATCACCCATTCGATTATGTAGGTGCAGCTGATGCAACTGATGTTATCGTAGCTATCGGTTCTGGTTGTGAAACTATTGAAGAAACAATTGAATACTTAAATGCTAAACGTGGCACAAAATATGGTTTAGTAAAAGTTAGATTATACAGACCATTTGATGTAAAACGTTTCAACGAAGCATTACCTTCAACAGTAAAACGTGTAACTGTTTTAGACAGAACAAAAGAACCAGGATCAATCGGTGAACCATTATACTTAGATGTAGTAGCTGCATTAGAAGGTAAAGATGTTAGAATTATCGGTGGTCGTTACGGATTATCTTCAAAAGAATTCACACCATCAATGGTTCTTGCAGTTTACAAACATGCTGAAAACAATGGTTTCCATGGATTTACAGTTGGTATCGAAGATGATGTAACTCACAGATCATTAAAAGTTACAGAACACATCGTTACAGAACCAGAAGGCACAACAAATTGTATGTTCTGGGGCTTGGGTTCTGATGGTACAGTTGGTGCTAACAAAAACTCAATTAAAATTATCGGTCAATATACAAACAAAGATGCTCAAGCATACTTTGCTTATGACTCTAAAAAATCATTTGGTGTTACAGTATCTCACTTAAGATTTGGTGACAAACCAATCAAATCAACATACTTAATTACAGCACCAGATTTCGTATCTTGCTCAGCTCACGCTTATATTGGCAGATATGATTTATTAAAAGGTATCAAAGAAGGCGGAACATTCTTATTAAATAGCCCTTGGTCAAAAGAAGAAGCATTCTCTCACTTAACAAGAGATATGCAAAAGACTATTATTGATAAGAAAATCAAGTTCTACAATGTTGATGCTGAATCACTAATCGAACAACAACCTGGTCTTCGTGGTAAAGGTGCAAACACAGTTATGATGGTTGCATACTTCAAAGTTTCAGGAATCATTCCATTCGATCAAGCATTAGAAGGAATGAGAGAAATGACTAAGAAGACATTCAAGAAAAAAGGTGACGATGTTGTTAACATGAACTTAGCATTGATTGATGCTGCAGTTGACGCTTGCCAAGAAGTTGTAGTTCCAGCTTCATTAGACGGTGTAGCTTGCGCTGAAGATGTTAAATTAATTCCTGATAACGCATCAGAATTTGCTAAGAAAATCATTGAACCTTCAATGAGACAAAAAGGTGATGATATTCCTGTTTCAGCTATGTCAGTTGATGGTGTTATCCCAACTGGTACAGCTTGCCTAGAAAAACGTGGTATCGCTCCTCGTGTACCTCATTGGAATTCTGAAAATTGTATTCAATGCGGAATTTGTGCTTCAGCTTGTCCACACGCTGCAATTAGAACAAAATTAGCAGAACAAGAAGATTTGAAAGATGCACCAGAATCATTCAAAACAGTTGATGCTAAACCAAATGATCACGGTGAAAAATTCAAAGTTCAAGTATACTGCAAAGATTGTACAGGTTGCGGTGTTTGTATCGATCAATGTCCAATGTCTAAGAATCCTGAAAAAGCAGCTCTTACTTGGTCTTCAATTGAAGCTGAAGAAGCTGCAGGAGAAATGGCTAATGAAGAATTCTTCGATGCATTACCAGACAACGTAATGGGCAAAAACACAACTAAGACAATTAAAGGTGCAATGTTGAGAAAACCATTATTTGAATTCTCAGGAGCTTGTGCAGGTTGTGGTGAAACTCCATACGTTAAATTAGCTTCTCAATTATTTGGTGAAAATATGATCATAGCAAACGCTACTGGTTGTTCATCAATTTACTCAGGTACATTCCCAACAATCCCATACACAAAAACTAAAGAAGGTAGAGGTCCAGCTTGGGCTAACTCATTATTCGAAGATAACGCTGAATTTGGTTATGGTATGAGATTAGCTGTAGACCAAAACAGAGATACTTTAAAAACTTATGTTGAAAAAGTATTAGAAAATGAAAAAACTCCTGCTGACTTAAAAGAAGCATTAGAAGGAGCAATGTCTCATTGGGATAATTCAAAAACTGAAGAAGCAGTTGCAGCTCAAAATAAAGCTAAAGAAGTTCTTGCTAAATATGCAGACGTTCAATGTCCTGATTTAGCAAAAGTTAGAGAACTTGAAGACTACTTCACAGATATATCAATCTGGATTATCGGTGGTGACGGTTGGGCTACGATATCGGATACGGCGGTATTGACCATGTATTAGCTCAAAACAAAAACGTTAATATCTTAGTTCTTGATACTGAAGTTTACTCTAACACTGGTGGTCAAGCTTCTAAATCTACACCAACAGGTGCAGTTGCTAAGTTTGCTACAGGTGGTAAGAAAACTTACAAGAAGAACATGGGCTTAATGAGTATGTCTTATGGTTATGTATACGTAGCATCAGTAGCATTAGGTGCTGATAGAGCTCAAACTCTAAAAGCATTCCAAGAAGCTGAAGCATACGATGGACCATCAATCATATTTGCATACGCTCCATGTATCGCTCACGGTATCGATATGAGTAAAACTCAAACTGAACAAAAACGTGCAGTTGAAGCTGGATACTTCCCATTATACAGATACAATCCAGCTAACCCAGATGCACCATTCACTTGGGATGCTAAAGATCCAAAAGGAAGCTACCAAGACTTCATCAGATCAGAAGGTCGTTATAAATCACTTATGAAGACTAACCCTGAACATGCTGATGAATTATACGCTCAAGCAGAAGTTGATGCTGCTAAACGTATGAATGTTTACAAAGCAGTTGGAGAATTAATGAAGTAATTTATTTACTGAGTTAATATAACCAAAAGAGATGTCAAATATTTTGGCATCTCTTTTTTTTTTAATAATCAATAAAGTCCTAATTAAAATCTATCTAACTCAGATTCTTTTGAACTTAAAGTTTGATATTCTGAATTTAAATTTGACAACCTATTTTGCATACTTTCCAACCTATCTCGCTCAGAAGAAATTTTGTTTTCCGTACTTTCTAATTTTTGACGGAGCTCATTTCTATCTTCGCGAAGAGAATTTTCTTCACTTCTGTAATGCGAAATTTTATCATTATCATGCTGTTCATCAGATTTTGCCTGTTCAAGTTTTTGTCTGGCTTCATTTAATTCATCAGTTTTAGCACTAATTGCAGATCGTGTTGAACTCAAAACTGATTTTTGATGTTCAATATCAGCTTTTAAATCAGATATTTTTGATTTCAAATTATTCCTAGCAGAAGTATTTTCACTAATTTGATGTTGAATATCATTTTTTTCTTGTCTCATACGATCCAAGTCTTCCTTAACATCATAATTTTCAGATGTAAAAGATATATGTCTAACATTATTTAGTGGTACTTGAATTACATTATTTGAAAATCGATTAGATAAAGATTTTTCAGATAAATTATTAAAATACGGATTGCCAAAATAAGAAGTATAATTTGAATTTATTCTCATAACTATTACCTCCTACACGTATCAAAACCAAACAAAATAAATTTTGCTATGATTTTAGTATTACTAATTCATTTGATCATAAATTTTGCGAACTTCTTTTATATCTTGCCACATAAGCCATTTTGGAGATCCTTTTTCCCTACTATCATTTCTTAACAAATAGGAAGGATGAAAAATAGGCATCATTTTAGAATAATAAGGACCTTCAAACCACTTCCCTCTAAGTTTTGTAATCCCTAATTTTGTATCAATAAAAGAATTAACAGCAACTCTTCCACACAATAAGATAATTCTAGGTTTTAGAATTTCAACTTGAGCATTTAGATATTCCCAACAAGCAGCTTTTTCCTCAGGCAAAGGATCCCTATTTTCAGGAGGTCTGCATTTTAAAGTATTACAAATATACAAATCACGTTTGCGAGAAAAACCAACACAGTCAAGAATTTTGTCCAAAAGTTGACCGGCCTTTCCCACAAAAGGTTCGCCTTTTTGATCTTCATAATACCCTGGAGCTTCACCAATCAGCATTAATTTAGAATTTGGAACACCGCCTGAAAAAACAATATTAGTTCTGGACTTGCAAAGCGAACACTTTTCACAATGCAAACACTTTTGTCTAACTTTTTCCAATGCTTCATCAAACTCAGTTACCATAAAGATAAATACTCCTATTTTTCAGGTAATAATACTGAAATAACAGCATTATCTATTGATAAATAAGTTTTAATAGTGTCTTCCAAATCCTCTACAGTAATACTTTCCAAATCTGATAAATATTCTTCAATAAGTTTTAAATTATCACACACGGTCATAAAGTATCCTATGGTATCACCGATATCAGAAACTGTTTCAGCTGAATCTGCAAATTTAGCCTTTGTACGTTTTTTAGCCTTGTTTAATTCTTCCTGAGTTATACGATTACTCAATAAATTAGCCAGTTCATTTTTAACAAGTTCAATAGCTTTATCTTTATATTCTGTATTAAAATTAGCTTGAACAAAGAAGTTATCACCATCTTTGAACTGATAATGTTCAGAACTTACCATATTAAATATTTTTTCAGGCAATTTTTCTACTAAATTTTGTTGAAGTCTTGAACTTGAACCATCACCAAAGATAATACTAATCAAATCTAAACATAGAGTTTGTTTCAAATTATCAGCCTTTGGACCAAGCCAGCCAAACATTAAATATGAAGTTTGAACATTTCCAAAAGTTTCAACATATTTAGTTTGAGAAACAGGTTTATCAATATCATTATGTCTGCTTGGAACATAAACTCTATCCGGAAAAGTAAATTTCTCACAAATCATATCTAAAACTTTTTCATGATCAAAATCACCCACAACAATTGTTGTAACATTTTGCGGTGTATAGAACTTTCTATAATAATTATCTATATCCTCTCTTGTAAGTCTTGAAATAATTTCAGGAGTACCAATAACATCCCTTTTATAAGGGTGAGAAGTATACATATTATAGTTACATGCATTATAAACCTTTGTCCAAGGCTGATCCTTGCGCATTCTAATTTCTTCAATGACAACATGTCTTTCGCGTTTATCGGTAACAGTTTTATCGTTAACGTTAAATGGCGCACCCAATTCCTCAGCAGGGAAAATAGGATCCATCATCATATCAGCATGCAAATCAATTGCTAAATAAAAATCTTTATTATCCTTACCTCTAGGTAAAGTAACATAAAAGAAAGTATAATCCTTCCAAGTCGCAGCATTTACAATTGCGCCCTTAGACTCAAGCATCCTATCAAACTCCCCAACCTTATGGGCATGAGTTCCTTTAAACATTAAATGTTCTAAAAAGTGAGATATACCATTGTTATCATCATCTTCGTTTATAGAACCTGTCTTAACCCAAGATGAGACCTGAACCATATCTCCCTCTTTATGTGCTAAAACGACCTTATGACCATTTTCTCTTTCATATATTTCAACGTCCTTTGTCAAAAAAGGATACTTAACTAATTCTTTCTTCATAAAAATTTCCTCATATTCAAGATTAATTATAACATAATGCAAAAAGTTTTGTTTAATATATAATTCATGTATGAATAATATTATAAATAAAATAAAGGGAACAGTTGTAGTATCAGTACAAGCAATGCCATCAGAGCCATTATATTTAGAAAAATGTATGGTAGCAATGATGAAATCAGTTGTAACAGGCGGAGCTGGAGCATTGAGAGTAGCAGGTGCAAGAGATGTAAGAAATGCTAAAAGGTTATTTCATGTACCTGTAATTGGTTTAACTAAGCCAAATGTAATTCCAAAAAACTGGAAAGAAATTGTTTATATAACACCAACAGTTAAAGACGTTATTGACTTAATTGAAGCTGGAGCTGATATTATAGCAACAGACGGAACTCAAAGAAAACGCCCTGATAATGAAAAATTGTCAGATTTAATAAAATATATTCACATCAACAAGCGTCTTGCAATGGCTGATATCTCTACCGTAGAAGAAGGTATAAAAGCTCAGGAAGCAGGAGCAGATATTTTATCAACAACACTTGCAGGCTATACTTTAGAATCAGCTAATTCTCCGGCCTCAGAACCTGATTTTGAATTGTTAAAACAACTTGTTGAACAAACAAAACTTCCTGTAGTACTAGAAGGAAGAATATGGGAACCTGAACAAGTTAATAAAGCATTTGAACTTGGTGCACATTGTGTTGTAATAGGTTCTGCAATAACAAGACCGCAACTTATAACCAAAAGATTTGTATTTAGAAAAAAGTAGCATAAATTTGGAGTAAAAATATGAAAATATTTCCACTAAAACCAATGTCAACATTAGATAAATTCAATAATCTTATAAAAATTATTGAAGAATCAAAACCAAAACAAAATACATTACCTGATAGAGAAGTTGAAATTATGGGTACTAAATATTCTACAAAAGAGTTACGCTCTATGTATAGACATTGTATGAAACAATTAAACAGAGACGAATTTAATAAATGTAATAAACAATAAAGGAAATATTATGAGAAAAGCTTTAGCAATAGATGTTGGGGGAACAAAAATATACAGCACAATTATCGATGAAAATGGTGAAATAATATCCGAAATCGAAAAAAATAAAACACCAAAAACTCTAGAAGAAATAATAGAAACCTTCAAAAAAATAATAAAAAAACACGAAGATGAAGTTGATATAATCGCATTTTCAACGTGTGGAGCAGTGAACAATGAAAACAATAAAATTTTAGGTTCTACAGGAAATATTGCAAGCGGATATCCTACAACAAATTTCAAAGAATTATCAGATAAAAAGCCTGTATTTGTTGAAAATGATGCAAACTGTGCAGCATGGGCAGAACACGAAATAGGTGCATCTAAAGGCTGTCCAAATTCAATTATGATAACCCTAGGAACAGGTGTTGGCGGAGGACTTATTTTAAATAATAAATTATTTAAAGGTAAAAATGGTGCCGCAGGCGAAATGCACTTTAAAATGAGCACTGACAAAAAAAGAAAATGTACCTGTGGAGCTTGGGACTGTTTTGAAATATACGCTTCAGGTACCGGACTAAAAATTACGGCAGAAGAAATGTTAAACAATAAAGACGTAACAACATATGATGTAATTGGCGGTGCTAAAAACAATGATGAAAAAATGATAAAAGTATTACAAAGATGGCAAGATGATATTACAGAAGGTCTTATCGGCTTAAGTAATATTTTTGATCCTGATTGTATAGTTTTATCAGGTTCAATGGCAGAATTTGTCAATACTGATGAGATGGAAAAGAAAGTTAATGCTGAAATTGTAACAACACCTACCAAAATTTATAAAGCTACAGCAGGCAACTATTCAGGCATGATAGGTGCAGCACTTTTAGCCCTAAATAAGGAAGTGTAAATGGGAAAATCAAAAACCAGAATTTTCAGAAAAGGAATAAACGACCAAATAACTAAAATAACACGAGATGATGCAATAAAAGAAGTTGCAAAGATGCTCAATTCAAATAATACTAAAGATGCCAGAAATCTAATAACAATGTTTGGCTTAGGTGCAGAAGAAATTCTTGAAGCTGGCGCAAGTTATGAATCTGTAGTGGCTCTAAAAAATCTTTTTAAAGACTAATATGAATTATCTAAAAAAGTTACTAACAAAAACAATATTTTGGCTAAACTGCGCAAGATTGTATTCTCTTCCAATGACAATACTCAGCTGGCTCGTAATTTTTGTATTTGCGTTAAAACACAATGGAAGTATTATTGCGGGCATTATTGCGCTTATAGGAATTAGTTTTGCTCATCTTTCAACGAATTTAATAGATGATTATGTTGATTATAAAGTACTAAGCAAAGATGAAAACTTTGTAAAAGCAGGTAGAGACTGCAAATGTGAATACCTTAGAACAAACCAAGCCACTGTTAATGATTTAAGAAACACAATAATCATAATGCTTGCCATCGCAGCATTTACAGGATTAATCTTATTATTTTTATCAGGTCCAGCTGTAATTTTGCTTGCAATAATAGGACTTATGATAGCCTTATTGTATCCGACATTTTCAATGAACGGACTTGGAGAAATTCTTGTTATTATTGCCTACGGCCCTCTAATGTTTGAAGGGGTATATTATGTAATGACAAAAAATTTTTCATGGGAAGTTTTAGTACTTTCAATAACTTGCGTAATGTTTGTAAATTCAGTCTTATACGCCCACATGCTTATGGATTTTGACGGGGATAAAAAAACAAATAAAAAAACACTCTGCATAATGCTGAAAACCAAAACAAATGCCCTAAATTTTATGCTTATTTTCTACATAACAAGCTACATTCTAATACTTTATATAACATACCTAACAAAGAATTATCTATACCTAACAACACTTATAACAATCCCAATGGTAGCTGATTTACATAAATACCTTGGAATATACAATAAAAATCCAAATGAAATAACTAAAAATCCAATCTGGAATTACCCGCTTGATAACTGGAAAAACATAGTCGGCACATATAATGAACCTTTTTATCTAAGATTTTACATGACAAGAAATATATCAACCTATTTCATGCTTTTGACAACTATTGCTATAATTTTTGGCTAAAGTAGCTAAATTGTAAATAAATATTAAGAGAATATATAAGCTAAAACCCAGATATATTAAGCATTTCAAAAATTAGTATATATTTTTTCAATAAAAAATAGCACTTTTTTAAATACAAAATTTTTTATAATAATGTAAGCAATAGCGACTAGATAAAGTAAAAAAGGAGAATATATGGCCAGAGTATTAATTTCAATGCCTGAAGATTTTTTGAACAGAATTGACCAAGTTGCAGAAGGTGAAAACCGTTCAAGAAGCGAGCTTATCAGGGAAGCATTAAGAACTTACATTTACAAACAAAAGATTAAAGAGTCAACAGGCGCTCTTCAAAATGCAAATTTACTAGAGTCGTTGTTGCAATAATCAAGTTGGTAAGGGATAAGGCGAAAGATTTGGGAAACATTATAAAAGCCTCTGTATTTATACAGGGGCTTTTATAGTGCAAAAGATTACCTCTGCAAAAATTATTGTTTGTTATATAATATATAGGCGAGGTAAGAAAAAATGTTATTAGAATTTTTAAACTCAAAAATACACAGAGCAACAGTTACAGATGCAAATCTAAACTACGTAGGCTCTATTACAATAGATGAAACCCTACTAAAAGCAGCCAAAATAAGAGAATGGCAAAAAGTTGAAATTTTAAACGTAAATAATGGTGAAAGATTTCAAACATACGTAATAAAAGGGAAAGCTGATTCTGGTCAAATTTGTCTTAACGGTGCTGCTGCAAGAAAAGCTCAACCTGGGGACAAAGTTATTATTGTAACTTACGGACAATTTGAAGAATCTGAACTTGAAAATTACAAACCTACAATCGTTATCGTTGACGATAACAACAAGATTGCTGAATGTAAATGTTAACTTTTTTTAAAAAGAAATATTTTTATTAAAAAGACCTATTTTTAGTTTTCAAAAATTAAAATGGGTCTTTTTTAGATAAAAAAAATAAAATATTTATATATTTAGAAAAAAATTATAAGAAAATATCAAAAAATATAAAAAACTCATAAAAGCTTTACATATTCTTTATAATAAAGGGCTTGACCTTTGGGTATAAAATTCTTATTCTAGTAGAGTAATCTTTGTAAATGAGAGGATATAGGAAAGAGGTTAGTATGACAGAATTTACACACACAAGATTAGACGGGAAAAAATTTACCCCTGATGAAGTAAAAGATTTGATCAAACAATACAATATCAAATTTATAAAACTTCAGTTTGTAGACATTAACGGACAAGTAAAAAATATGTCAATACCATCCGAACATATCGAAAAAGCATTAAATAATGAAATTATGTTAGATGGTTCATCAATAAAAGGTTTCAGAAGTATTGAAACATCCGATATGTTTTTCCATCCTGATATCAACAGTTTTCAAATATTACCTTGGAGAGAACACGAAGGCGTTAACGCAGCAAGATTAATTTGTGATATCTATAATGCAGATGGAACACCATTTGAAGGTTGTCCAAGATGCAACTTAAAAAGAGTTATGGAAAATGCCGAAAAAATGGGATTTTCAATGAATATTGGTCCTGAAGCTGAATTTTTCTTATTTTCAAAAGATAAAGATGGCAATGTAACAACAAAAACTCAAGACCACGCAGGATATTATGATGTTGGACCTGAAGATTTAGGTGAAGATGTAAGATCTGATATTGTCTTAACTTTAAAAGAAATGGGATTTGATATTGAAGCTTCTCACCACGAAGTTGCAGATGGTCAACACGAAATCGATTTCAGATATGCTGATATTTTAACTGCAGCTGATAATGTTACAACATTTAGAATTGCAGTAAAAGCTATTGCCGCAAAACATAATTTACATGCTACATTTATGCCAAAACCTATTTTCGGAATTAATGGTTCAGGCATGCACTGTAACATTTCACTATTCAAAGACGGTAAAAATGCTTTTTATGATGAAAAAGCTGAATATCAACTTTCTGAAACTGCAAAATATGCTATTGGCGGACTTTTAAAACACGTAAAAAGCATAACTGCAATAACAAACCCAACAGTAAACAGCTACAAAAGATTAGTTCCTGGATATGAAGCTCCGGTATACTTAGCATGGTCTCTTGCAAACAGAAGTGCACTATTGAGAGTTCCTGCCAAAAGAGGCATCTCTACAAGGGTTGAATTAAGATCCCCTGATCCATCTTGCAATCCATATTTAGCATTTGCTGCTATTCTTGAAACATGCTTAGATGGTATTAGAAATAAAATTGATCCGCCAGCTCCTGTTGAAAGTAACATCTACAAATTGACAACAAAAGAACGTAAAAAACAAAGAATTGATTCCCTACCAGGTAGCTTAGCTGAAGCAACAGATATGTTAGACAAATCACTTGTTGCCCAAGCTGCATTAGGTGAACACATATTTAAAGAATTTATGACTTCCAAGAAAAAAGAATGGGATTCATTCAGAACTTACGTATCACCTTGGGAATTAGACAGATACTTGGAAAGATACTAATCTTATTTATAATTTGAAAAAGAAAAAGACCTCCATTGAGGTCTTTTTTTTTATAACCTATTTACTTATAAATATTTTTTATGATAAAATAAATATGTCTTATAAATGGGCTTGTAGCTCAGTTGGTAGAGCAGTTGACTCTTAATCAATTGGTCGTGGGTTCGAGTCCCACCGGGCCCATTTTTTTATAAGGTTAGTGTTTTAGTCAAATAAGAAGGGGTAAAGATGGTTTGTACAGTGAATAGTAACAACAAAGTCAGCACTATTAGAAAAGCATTAAAAGTTCTTGGTAAAAAGAATTTTGTATTTATTATGCACAATGGAAGCTTTCCATCTTTAGATAACGAAAATACAGGATTTGGAACAATAAATTCAACAGCAGGCAGAAATTTTATAGATTATGCAGCTGGACTATTCGATGCTATCCAAATGGGACCTGCAGGAAAAACTAAATCCTCAGATTCTTCACCTTATACAGGTACAATTTTTTCTAATAACCCATTATTTATTGATTTAAAACAACTTACTACAGATAAATGGTTTAAAATATTATCTGAAAATACATTTAATGATATTGTTACCAACAATCCAAACAAAAATAAAAACAAAACAAGTTATTCATATATAACAAAACGCCAAGCTGAAGCATTATCTGAAGCTTACAAAAATTTCATTAAATTAAACAATGCAAATCTAATGAAAGAGTTTGAACAATATAAAAAAGATAATAGCGTTTGGTTAGATAAAGACAGCTTATATGAAGCATTATCAATTGAGCATGGCACAGATTTTTGGCCAAAATGGAAGAGCGAAACAGACAAAAACCTATTTAATCCAAAATCTGATAAAGAAAAAATTGAATACGCAAAAAGAATTGAAGAAGTTTCAAAACAATATAAAAATGAAATTGATGAATATAAATTTATTCAATTTGTTTTATACAAACAAAACCTTGAAACAAAGAAATATGCTGATTCAAAAGGCATAAAAATGATAGCAGACAGACAAGTAGCATTTTCAGATCGTGATACTTGGGCATACCAATCACTATTTTTAGAAGGATGGTGCTTAGGCTGTCCACCTGATTACTTTTCAAAAGACGGTCAGGCTTGGGGATTTCCTGTAATTGATCCTGACAAGATGTTTAACGCTGACGGTTCATTAGGCGATGCAGGAATTTTAATGAAAAACTTATACAAAAAGATGTTCAGAGAAAACCCTGGTGGTGTTAGAATTGACCACATCGTAGGATTAATCGACCCTTGGGTATATAAAGCTGGTAAAAAACCTATGCCTGAACAAGGTGCAGGAAGACTATACTCTTCTCCGGAACATCCTGAATTGAAAAAATATGCAATCGCAAAACTTGAAGACTTAGACAATACACTAACTTCTGACAATGAAAAGAGAGTAAAATCTTTAACACACGAACAAATCAAATTGTACGGAAGATTAATCGAAAAAATCGTTATAGCTGCAGCTAAAGAAGAAGGACTAACAAAAGATTCTATTGTTTGCGAAGACTTAGGAACCCTAACAAATCCGGTTGCTGCTGTAATGAAAGAATACGAATTATTAGGTATGAGATTAACTCAGTTTACTGTTCCTACAGAACCAGAAGATCCATACAGATGCAAAAACATTACAGAAAAATGCTGGGCAATGATTGGAACACATGATAACCAACCTGTTAATGTTTGGGCAAAAAATATGGTTCACACGCACGAAGGATATTTACACGTTAAGAATTTAGTTGAAGATTTATTTAAAGAAGAACCTAATAAAGATGCTTTAATTGTTAAAATGACAAATGACGAAGAATTTTTAAAAGAAACAAAACTTGTTGAATTGTTCGCATGCAAAGCAGAAAATATTCAAATCTTCTTTACAGATTATTTCAACATGACAGAAACTTACAATGTTCCAGGTACATCAGGTGATAAAAACTGGAGTTTAAGACTTCCAAATAATTTTGAAACAATGCAAACTATTGATTTGCCGACAATCTTGAAAAAAGCTATTATTGCTCGTGGATCACAATTTGCTAACGATAATAAACAAATTATTGAGGAACTAGATGAAATACAATAAATTATTAAAATCAATTTTGACTTTAACAATATTATTTTGTACAGCTAATATAAGTTTTGGGGCTATTGCTACAGATGCAAAACTTCAATATAACAAAGGTATAGATTATTACCAACTTGGACAATTTGAAGAATCTGCGGCTTGCTTTAAAAAAGCAATTGAACTTGACCCAAATTATATTGATGCGTACTATAATCTTGGCTCAATCCTAGAATACTTAAAACAAGATGAAGCCGCACTTGCTGTATTTAAACAAATTATTCTAAGAAAACCTGATGACTATGAATCAGTATACAAAGCTGCCCTATTAAGTAAAAAAGTTGGCGAATACGACAAAGCAAAAATGTATTTAACTTTAATTCCGACAGATACACTTATTGGACAACGTGCAAAACAGCTTGCAGCATCAATGGACACTGATATTCCAACAGCAAAAGATGACCAAACAAAACCTCAAACATATATTGATGCTAACCCTAAAAATGATTCTGATGGGGTTTATAGTGATATCACAAGCCCAACAGGTGTTGTTACTGATAATAGCGGGAATTTATATATTGCAGGATTTTCTGATAACACAATTTACAAAATTGGACCTGACAATAAAAAAATAGTATATATAAAAAGCGAAAAAATAGATGGTCCTATCGGGTTAGCCATAGATAAAGGTGGAAACATCTATATTGCAAATTATAATAAAAATAATATCTTAAAAGTTGATAGAAATGGTTTAATAACAGAATTATTATCAAATGTTGATAAACCATATTGTATGCATGTAACAGGAGATTTGCTATTTATATCATCACAAGGGAGCAATTCTGTAATAAGATACAAATTAGCAAAATAATCTTAATTAAGATTGAAGCTAAAAAAAAATTATCCTGTTGATATAACAATAAGCTTATACTAATAAAAAAGATTTCTTCTTAATATTTAAATTAAGGAGGAATCTTTTTTATGTCAGACCACAAGTTACTCTATAAAAAAATGCCCATAGAAGAACTTGTTGTACTTTCTCAAAAAGATGACATCAAAGCTCTGGAAACCCTTATAAAAAAAATTCAAAGTGGAGTTTATGCAACCCTAAGCTATCTTTCAAAAAGTAATGATAATCTTTCAGATTTAACTCAAGAAGTACTGCTAAAAGTTGCAAAAAATATTATTAACTTAAAAAATCCCAAATACTTCAAGGGCTGGCTAAACCAAATCATAACAAACACCTACTACGATGAGATGCGAAAAAAGAAAAAAATTCCGGAAACAATATCCATAGACTATAACTATGAACCACTAAATTTTTCACTAAAAATCGAAATTCCTGACAAAAAAAATAAACCGATAGAAAAATGCATAACCTCAGAATGCGAAAGATTAATAAAATCAGCAATTCGAGAACTTCCGGAAGCGTTTAGAATTGCAATAATATTAAGAGAATTTCAAGGACTAAGCTATGAAGAAATCGCTCAGACAACAAATTCAAATGTTGGAACCGTAAAATCAAGGATTTCAAGAGCAAGAATAAGACTTCAAGAAGCCCTAAAAAATTATATTTAAAAAGGAGATACAATGAATAAAGACCTAACCTGCAACCAAGTATCAGCACTGATAAATTTCTATATTGAAGGTAAATTAAATCCACGACTAAGAGAATATATCAATATTCATATAGCAAAATGTCCATCTTGCAGAAAAAAGATAGAAGACTTGCAAAAAATCTTAAAAAGATTTAATCAATCTAAAATACCTGATACAACGATAACAGAAAGCAATATCAAACCTGAATTTCTAAGTAACTTATCAGCCTATGTTGATAATGAACTAAATTCAAACGAAAACATTAAGATAAAAAAAATGACAATATCAAATCCTACTGCAAGAAAAGAATTAGAAACAATGTATAAATTTCAAAAAATCTTGCATTCTGCATACGAAAAAACAAAAAGCGATTCAAAATATGACTATTCAAAAACGATATTAAACCAATTGCAAGATACACCGGAATACACAACCACATATTTTTATAAACTTGCAGCAGTATTTGTTGTACTAATAAGCGCTATAATTGTAGGTTTCATATACTTATATTTTTAAAGAACCTGAATTATTATAAATACTGCCACTACTCAAGGCTTGAAAGTCTTTTAATGTAACTTTTTGATACAGTGAAGATACAGATGGTTTATCCAGAGGTTTTGTTTCTGGATTTTTAGCATTCATTCTGGCGATACCTCTTTTTTGTCTATCAGCAGCGATTTCATTACGAACTAATGGAGTTACAATATTACAAGATAAGATAGAACCTAATGTCGTTGCGATAACGTCAATACCATTATGAAATTTATCATATTTCTTTTGCAAATCTTTAGGTAAATTACCATTTGCAGTAACATCAAAACCTTTTTTACCAAGTTTATCAGCTAAGCCACTCTTTTCAAAGAAATCTCTAACTGCTCCAGGTAACCATTTGCCTGATTTAACCAGTTTACCTGCAACAGATGCAAAAGTTTGAGTAATCAAATAGAAAGAAACAATATTAACAGCAGCATCTGCCATTTCTTGAGGAACAAGAAACATCTTTTGTTCTTTAGGAATTTTATCATTTATAACAATAGCAACTACTTGTGCTGCTGCTGATAAAATCCAACCGATTACCCCTGTATGAATAAGCATTTTACCAACATTATCACCATAATGTTTTGCAATTAAATCTTTTAAATTTTGAAACATAGAAGCCTTACTCATGATGAGCTACCTCCTTTGTTTCCTTGGTTGCATTTGTTGTCTTTGATTGCTGAACTGCTGCATTATTATCTTTTAATTGTTCTTTTTCACGAATTCTATCAACAAACTTATTAGTTAAATACTTAGTTAACGGAGCATCAATTAAAAAGTTAGTAAATACCATTACTACCAAAGAAATAATAGTACCTAACGATTTTTTATATTGGGTCAAATTCTTTACAAGTCCTTCACTTGGAGCAAATAAAGATCTCAACTTTTTAAACTTCATATCTGGAGTAATTTCTCTCGGGTAATGAGTGAAGGCATCAATGGCATGAATACAGCCTGATCTAATCGCAACACCAGTTAATGTACCTGCAATAATTTTCGCAACTGTACGAGCTGCAGAAACCTTTCTAGTATCTTCATCAACTTTTCTGTTGTGTAAATCAATAAATGGTTGACTCATAAGGGCTGAAACGCCCAAAATCAACCTATTTTGAGGAGATGAAACTTTTTCACCAATCCAACTAATAACCTTATTAGCTTTTTCACCTCTAACAGTCATTCTAGGTATAACATTAGATATACCCTGGGTTACAGAGCTTGAGAAATTAGATATTCTGTTTGAAATTGATGATATAGCCATACACACATTCCTACCCACAAATATAAAGATTCTGAAGGTCAATAATTGCCCAATTTTTCGATAATATTCACAAAAATTTACACAAAAAATGGGGTACCCTATAAATGTACCCCAAAAACACCAAAATAAAAACACTAAAAATAAATTTACAAAATAGCCCCCTTAGGAACAACTGTAACCCCACCCACAGAAACGTGGAACCCTCTTTTAACGTCTTCTTCTCTATTAAACCCGATTTTTGTATGAGGCGGAATAACAACGTTTTTATCAATAATAGCTTTTCTAATTTGACAATATCTTCCGACTTCAACATTTTCCATCAAAATACTATCTGTTACACTAGAATAACTATTAATTTTAACCTTTGGTGATAATACGCAGTGAGATAACCCACCACCAGAAATTATGCAACCTTCAGAAACCATAGAGTTAGTAGCCATACCAACCCTATCACCCTCTTCCCAAATAAATTTAGCAGGAGGATAATTGTAATTAAAAGTTCTTAAAGGCCATTCCTTAGAATATAAATTCAATTCCGGCGTATAATTTAACAAATCCATATTAGCTTGCCAGTATGCATCGATACTACCGACATCTCTCCAGTAACCCCTTTCACTATCTGACATACCAGGGAAAGAATTATTTGCAAAATTATAAACAAAAATATCTTTACCTTCAGACAATAACATAGGAATTACATCTTTACCAAAATCGTGACTTGAAGATTCAATGTTATAATCTTTTTCTAAAGCATATAAAAGAACATCTTTATCAAAAATATAATTGCCCATAGAAGCCAAGCACATTCCAGGATTACCAGGAATAGGTTTCGGAGGCGTTGTAGGTTTTTCAACAAAATTTATCAAACGCCAATTATCATCAACTTCCATAATTCCAAACTCTGAAGCCTCTTCTATTGGAATTGGAATAGCTGAAATTGATAATGCAGCATTATTTTTTTTGTGAAAATCCAACATTTGACCAACTTGCATTTTATAAATATGGTCACCACCAAAAATACAAACATACTTTGGATCTTCATCTAAAATGTGGAATATATTTTGATAAATAGCGTCCGCAGTACCTCTATACCAATCACTACCGGTTCTCATCTGTGCCGGTGCCAAATCTACATATTGATTTAAAAATGGAGACAATGCCCATCCTCTTGTAATATGTTTATTTAATGAATCAGATTTATACTGAGTCAAAACTTTTATTTTAAAGAATCCCGAATTAATAAAGTTATTCAATACGAAATCAATAATTCTATAACGTCCACCAAATGGAACAGCAGGTTTAGCCCTATCCTTTGTTAAAGGATATAATCTTTTACCTTCACCACCTGCCAAAATCATAACTAAAGCATCATCTACTGACATATAAAATCCTCTTTCACTATATACATATTATATAACAAACTGAAAAAAGTTTATTAATACTAAATAACTAAATTTTTATAGATAAAAAGATTTAAATAGATATAAAACAAAAAAAAACGACTATGTTGCAAGTCGTTGGAAAATCAATAGGAAAAAGGGAAAGGAAAATTTATATATAATATTTGTTTGCATTAAATGATTATTATATCTATATCTATTTAATCATTTTATGCGTTGAAAGTTTTGAAAGATGATTCTACGTTCTTAGATATTACTTTCTT
>CASEYP010000008.1 GCA_949292185.1 uncultured bacterium | reverse complement strand
AACATGAGTCAAATGGGTAATACTATAAACAGATAAGTAATTCGACAGCCAAAAAGCAGAAGTTCCGACAAGACAATTATACATATCTGTTTCTTATCAAAGAAGAATTTTTCCCATAGACACAGAAAATTTTACGCCCTCTTTATTAAATATCCTATCTTAATTGATAATTTGATTTTAGTGCATCAATACACTTGTGATGTGTGGAAAAATGGTTCAAAATATTTGTATTTTTATACTTTACATAACCAAGAACATGCAATAGATTTGATAAAGAATGTAATTAAGGTAATCAAAGCTGTGGACTATTTACAAATTTCTATGAATGATTATTATATTGTCTTTATTTCGTGTTATTTGCATGATATATCTATGGTTAAAATTCCATCTATGGATGAATTCTTGATGGATAGCACTATAGCTGATCAAATCAGCAGGAATTATCTGGATGAAATTAAAGATAGATGTCTTATTGATAATAGGGAAATAAAACAATTGTTAATTAAGTTTTATAAAGAAATAGATGTTTTTTTTGAAAATCGGATAAGGAGTAACCATGCAAAAGAAAGTGCTGATGAAATAAGAACAAGGAATGATTTGTATTTTTTAGACGATTGTTTAAGGGAAAAAGTTGCAGAGATCTCATTGGCTCATGGACAAAGAGTAGAAGATGTATATAATATTAAATCTGATGCAAAGAATAGTTTGGTTAGTACTAAATTTGATAAGATATTGTTACGAATAGCCGACTTATTAGATATGAGTAGCTATCGTGTTTCAAAGCCTATTCTAAATCATAATATAGAGCAGATGTCGAGTATATCAGCATTTCATTGGATATCACATCTGTTAACTAAAGGTTACAAGCTGGAAACAAAATATAGAATTATTGATGAGGGAAAATCGGCATTATTATCTGGACAAATAGAAGAAAAAATTATTCTACATATAGATATTTGTATGTCTCAACTTTCAAAAATCACGAATGATAAATTGTGTAAATTTGGGAAAATGGATGAAACGTCCGTATCGTCCAAAGGTTTTACTCTTAAATGTGGGGAAAAGTGTAATGGAGAAAAGTGCAATTTCCTTTGTAAATGGTTTGTTAAGAAAAATGAATATTTAATGATGGAGTTTGAAGCGTTAAAAGCATACTTAAATAGGATACCGACAAAATTTTATACTAGTGATTTTGAAATATGTTTACATATTGTTGATAAGACTAATTTGGATGCACAACAGTTTGAAATTCTCAAGTCTAATTTACTATAAGGTATTATGAAAAATATTGTGCTCTAGAATGAAAGCGTTAGTGATTAGATAGTAAATTTTTGCCTGAAATTTCAAATAAAATCTTCGCTTTTAGCCTCTTCTCTGATATAATACATACATGGCAACGCGACGGCAACTGAAGATAAGTAAGTCAGCGCACAATATGAAAAAGAGATAAATGAAATCGGAAAGCTCATAAAACTTAAACAAATTTGTTTGAGTTTCGGAGAAAAGAACCGAGTTCGAATAGTAAACAGGGAGCCGGGAGACCGCATAAACACTGGGTTTCCCGGCTTATCATATGCTCCGTGGTACTATTTTGGAACTAAAATTGCAATGAGTAAAAATGAATAAAGAGATAGAAATGTGCAGAAAGCCGTTTGTT
>CASEYP010000007.1 GCA_949292185.1 uncultured bacterium | reverse complement strand
TAATCATTGTGCAATTTTGAGTGTGCGAGAAGCACAGAGTCACGAGTTTGCTGGTGACCAAGCGTGAGGAAAACACCCGTTCCCATCCCGAACACGGTCGTAAAGACTCATAGCGGTGAAAATACTTGAGGGGCCACCCTCGGGGAAGATAACTAGTTGCCAGCTTCTAATTTTAGAAAAAAGATGAATTTGTTGGGTTTCCCTCAAGTTCATCTTTTTTTTGTATTGTATTTTATTGTTTTCTCTATTTAAGATGCAAAAGTTAGCACAAATAAAAAATAAATTATATTTTTCTATATGTCTAGTTCTTTTGATAAATTTACTTTTTCTGGCTCAACTTTTTCGTATTCTATTCTTTCTGACATTTCTTTTAATGTGTTTTTAATTTTTGCTGCTGTTGTTTCCATTGTTACTTTGGTTGGGTAGGTATCAAATTGTTTGAATCCTAATTTTTCATACTTGCGTACGGTATCGTATGGACCATTTGTTATTGCTTCTAGTTTTATTTTTTTACCGCCTTTTATCTTTTCAAAATCTGAAAATAGTTGATAAAATAATGTTTGACCTGCTAATTTTACTTTCTTTCCATATTCTACAGGCCAAGTACATATACAGTCTAGTTCTGTTATTTTATCTTTAAAAAAGGTTATTATGCCGCAAGGTTTGTTATCTTTTGTTTCAATATAAGTTGTATTGAGTCCGTTTGTCGCATTGTCTACTGCGTATTCTAGCATTTCGTTCCAGCGAGAATATTCATCTTTGGTTAAGTTTGGCATAAGATCTTCGGTATGTATCTTTTGCGGTAAGGTTTGTATGTATTTGAAATCTGCTTTATCGGTAAGTTTATATAATTTTAAATCTCCGCAATTTGCAATATGTAGTGCTTTAAAGTTTATTTGATTATTGTGATTGTTTATCTCCATGGCAATTCCCTTTACTTATCTAATGTCAGTAAATTTTTAAATTGCGTAATTTTGTAAAATTTTAACAAATATTAATTTTATACCGTAATATCTGCAAGGGTATAAGGTATCATTTTTTGTAAGTCGTTTAAGTTTAATTCTACTTGATATCCGATTTTTCCTGCACTAAATATAATTGTTGGGAAATTTTTTGCACTTATATCTATTGTTGTTGTGAAAAATTTTTTCATTCCAATTGGAGAGCAGCCTCCGTGAATGTAGCCTGTTAGGGGTAATAATTCTTTGGATTTTAACATTTCTATGGATTTTTCATTTACAGCGTGCGCAGCTTTTTTTAAATCTAACTCTTTTTCAACAGGTAGCATAAATACATAGTATTTTTTTGATTTTGCGACGGTCACTAATGTTTTGAATACTTGTTCCGGATTTTGATTTAGGGCTGCTGCAACTTCGGTTCCGCTTATTGCGTCTGTGTCAGCATAACTATAATGTTTATAGTTGATTTTTTTCTTATCTAACATTCTCATTACATTTGTTTTATAATCCATAATTTATCCTTGTCGTTTTATCCATTCCATTATTACTGATACTAAGTAGTCCTGTTGTTCTTGCGTTAGTTCTGTTCCTATTGGAAATTTGTGCCATTTATTTATGCAGCCTCTACAGCATGTTGCTGTTGCATGTTGTGCAATAAATACCGGATGACCTTTCATCGGGGTTTGTTTTCCATCATTTGGAATTATTGCCGGTGAAATTCTCTTTTTTATGAAATCTTTTGCGTGTGATTTTATGGTATCTATGCCTTTTGTTTCTATATATTTACGATCTTTTTCCGTTAGTTTAAATCTGCTTCTGAATTTTGATTTTGCAAATCTGTTAAATAATTCATCGTACATTTATTTTCCCTTTTGTTATTGGATTTTAGTACTTTAATTTAAAATTACAAGTTATTTTTTTGTTTAAAAATTTTTAAATTTAAATCTTGATTTTCAATTTAATTTGTTATATCATAATTTTTGTGAAGATAATGTTGGGGTTATAAAATGCTGGTTTCTTCTATCGGTTATTTAAACGCTGTAAAAAGTGCTTATAATGATGATTTAATCAAAGTTCAAACATCCAAAAATGCAGGGTTAAGCGGTGGATTCGGTCATTATAATGAATGCTCTAAAGTTAATGAAACTAAGCCTAATGCGTTAACAAAACTTGCAAAAGCAGTAGCCGCTTTATTTAGTAATAAAAAAGCAGATGAAAGTTGCAAAAGTTTATCTTTAATTGCTTAATTATTTTTAGTTTTTCTGCTCTTCAAATAAATATTTTACAAGAATTGAACAGCATGCGGGGATTAGTGAAAGTATAACAAGTACAGGAACGATACTTGTTGCAGCTGCAATATATCCGATTATTGACATTGCGATTGCAACTATTCCCCATGAAAATCCGTTTATAAATCCTCCAATGATACTTTTGTATTGAGGTAGGGTGTTTTGTGCCATGCTCATTGTGATAGGCGTTGCAAACATTGTTATAAATCCCATTATCGCAAAAATTATAAATGAGATTATTGGCATTGTTTTGTATGTTAGCATAAATAATATCATTAGCGGAAATGTTGTTATCATTGATATATAAAATACGTTTGCTGTGCCAATTTTCTTTTCAAATTTTGGACTTAGTAATGATGCAATTCCTCCCAAAAATAGAAAGAAAAATAATGCTAAACCGATTTGAAATTTTGAATACCCTTGTGCTTTCCATAAAAATGGAAGTAATATAGAGCAAGCATTTGTTATTAGAGATTTTAGCATTGCTATTAAGTTTAAAATATTTAGTTTATGGTTTGATAATATATCTACAAAGGCTTGTTTAAAATTAAATTTTGGTTTTGGAGTTTGTTCTGTTGAAAATTTTGGTACCATTTTGAACATAAGCAAAGCCCAAACAATTCCAAGAATTGATAATATAGGCATTCTGGAAAGTCCAAAATATTGTGCGATAGTTGATGATAACAATGGTCCTGTTGAAAATCCTAAGGTTCCCATCGCTATAAAAATTCCCATATTTCTAGCAACATCAGATTTGGAAAATTTTGAAATTAGTCCCAGTGATTGCGGGTGAAATAAACTGGATCCTATACTTCCAAGAATTATAAATAGTATCATTAGTGCTAAATGTTTTGAGGCAGGTGCAAGTGATATGAATACAGATGTGCATATTAAGCCCCAAAATATTAGTGCTCTTTTTTTGATTTTATCGGCGAAAAATCCAAAAAATGGCTGCATTAGAGATGAAAATATATGCGAGCAACTTAATATAATTGTTGCAATTGGCATTGATATTTTTACTTGTTCTGCAATAAATGGCATAATCGGATTTAAAAATCCTGTGTATATATCGTTTATAAAATGTCCGCCACAAAACCAGATTTGGGGTTTTCGTTCTTCGTCTTTGTATATCATAACTTCATCTTCTCATTAAAATTATTAAAAATCAAATACCGTATCTGGATTTTATATTTGCAAATTATTAAAATGTTAATTTTTTGTTTATTTTTTTAAGAATTTAAAAATTCAATGTTATAACAATAATATAGATTAACATGTAATTATTTAAGTAAAGGAGATAAAGATTATGGCTAAAACGATTGGTATTGACTTAGGTACAACAAACTCAGTTGTAGCAGTTATGGAAGGTGGTAAACCTACAGTTATAGCAAATGCTGAAGGTTCTCGTACAACTCCTTCTATTGTTGCTTTTTCTAAATCAGGAGAAAGACTTGTTGGTCAGTTGGCTAAACGTCAAGCTATTGTTAACCCGGATAGAACAATTGCTTCTATTAAAAGACATATGGGTGAAAATTATAAAGTAAATATTGATGGTAAAGATTATACACCTCAAGAAATTTCAGCTATGATTTTGAGAAAATTGGCTGATGATGCTTCTAAATACTTGGGTGAAAAAGTTACATCTGCAGTAATCACAGTTCCGGCTTATTTTAATGATGCTCAAAGACAAGCTACTAAAGATGCCGGTAAAATCGCTGGTTTGGATGTTCTACGTATCGTAAACGAACCAACTGCAGCAGCTTTGGCTTACGGTCTTGAAAAAGAAAAATCAGAAAAAGTTTTAGTATTCGACTTAGGTGGTGGTACATTTGATGTTTCAGTTTTGGAAATCGGTGATGGTGTACACGAAGTATTATCAACTTCAGGTGATACTCACTTAGGTGGTGATGATTTCGACCAAAAAGTTATGGATTGGATTTGTGAAGAATTCAAAAAACAAGAAGGCATCGACCTAAAAGGTGATAAACAAGCTATGCAACGTGTTAAAGAAGCTGCAGAAAAAGCTAAATGCGAATTGTCTTCAGTTTATGAAACTAATATCAACTTACCATTCATTACAGCTGATGCTAACGGTCCAAAACACTTAGATTTGAATTTAACAAGAGCTAAATTTGAAGATTTAAGTTTCGATTTGTTAGAAAGATGTAAAAAACCGGTTGAACAAGCTTTATCAGATGCCGGTATTTCTAAGGCTGATATCAACGAAGTTGTATTAGTTGGTGGTTCTTCTCGTATCCCAGCAGTTCAAAAATTGGTTAAAGATTATACAGGTAAAGAACCTAACCAATCAGTTAACCCTGATGAAGTTGTTGCAGTTGGTGCTGCAATTCAAGCAGGTGTATTAGCTGGAGAGGTTAAAGATATCGTATTGTTAGATGTTACTCCATTGACTTTGGGTATTGAAACTTTAGGTGGTGTAATGACTCCTTTAGTTCCTCGTAACACTACAATTCCGGTTTCTAAATCTCAAGTATTCTCAACTGCTGAAAATAACCAAACTGCTGTTGATATTCAGGTTCTACAAGGTGAAAGACCAATGGCAAGAGATAACAAATCTTTAGGTATGTTCAGACTTGAAGGTATTGCTCCTGCTATGCGTGGTATTCCTCAAATCGAAGTTACATTTGATATCGATGCTAACGGTATCGTAAATGTTTCTGCTAAGGATAAAGCAACCGGTAAAGAACAAAAAATTACAATTACTAATTCTTCTAACTTGTCAGAAGCTGATATCGATAAGATGGTTAAAGAAGCTGAAGCTAATGCTGCTGAAGATAAGAAGAAAAAAGAAGATGCTGAAGTTAAAAATAATGCATCTAGCTATATAGCTTCTGCAGAAAGAGTTATGAAAGATTTTGAAGGCAAAATTGATCCTGCTGATAAATCTAAATTGGAAGAACAAAAGAACGCTTTACAAAAAGCTATTGACGAAAATAAATCTACTGATGAATTGAAAAAATTATCTGAAGATTTACAACAAACTATATTTGGTATTTCTCAAAAAGCTTACGAAGCTGTTAAAAATGACGGGGCTGCTGCTCAAAGTGCAAACTCTGAAAATGCTTCTTCTAATAATAATTCTTCAAATAACAACGATGATGATGTTATTGATGCAGAATATACTAAGGAATAATCTTTTTCACAAAGAGAAACATACCTATGCTTTAAAGGGGTTGATTGCTTGCAATCAACCCCTTTGGGTTTATGTTTTATTTTTTACTATGAAATTTCCTTTGATAGTGTTATAATTTTTGTATGAATGATAGTCAGAAAATAAGTTTTACTACTCAAAATCGTTTAATTATTTTCGGGTTGGTGTTGAGTACTTTGCTAATTATGGCAATTGCTCTTTTTGCTACTTTTAATATTCAGAAAAATCTTAATGAAAGTTATCAAAATTTTGGACAAGTTATTTCAAAAATTTTGGCTATCGAAAGTGTTGAAATTACTAAAAATGCTCCAAAACAACAAGCTTATGGAATTTTAAAAACTCACTCTGACTCTATTTTGAAATCTCATCCTGATATTGTTTTTATTGAATTTAGAGATGCGAAAGGTAATCTTATTTATAAAGCTTCAAACAATTCTCATTCAGAGTCTAAACGTTCTAATATTTCAGTTTCTTCTCCTATGGTGAATATTTTAACTAATGAAAATATTGGTTCTGTTACTGTTGGGTTGTCAGGTTCTATTGTTGGGAAAGTTTCTTCTACAACTAGAGCTTCTATTTTATTTGTTTTTGTTATTGTTTGGTTAGTTTTTGCTTTTGTAATTTTGATAAATACTTATCTTATTACAAGAGAATTAAGAATTTTACATGATGGTGTTAAAAAGATTTCATCCGGCGAATTCGGTTATAAAATTGAAGGCAAAGATGTTAGTGATGAAGTTCAGGAATTGTTTGATGCATTTAACGATATGTCAGCAAGGTTGAATATTTATGAAGAACAAAATATTGAACAATTAACTTTAGAAAGAAATAAACTTGAAGCTGTTTTATTAAGTATCGCAAATGGTGTTGTTGTTTGTGATAATAATGATCAGGTTGTTTTAATAAATAACCATGCAAAAGAATTATTAGAACTTGAGGGAGATCAATTATTAAATACTAATATTCAAAATTATGTAGATACTGAAGGGGAATATTGTTTTAGTGAAAAAATTGAAGAATATAAAAAGCTTTCAATGGATGAAAAATCTTCAAAACCAATTACTTTCAATATAACAATTGATGGAAGAATTTTAAAATCAATTATATCTCCAATGTTTACCAGAAATAATGATTATGTTGGGTATATTATTGTCTTGATTGATGTAACTCGTGAAATTGAAATGGATCAGATGAAATCTCAATTTATTTCAAATGTTTCTCACGAATTGAGAACTCCTGTTACTGTTTTGAGAAGTTATATTGATACTTTGTACAGTTATGGTGATGAGTTTGATGAGAAAACTAAAAAAGAATTTATCGAAACTCTTAATACTGAAATTATACGTTTAAATCGTATGGTTAACGATATTTTGGATTTTTCAAGATTGGATTCTAACGCAAAAATCGAAAAGAGTGAAAATGATATTTCTAAATTGGTAGATGATTGTGTTTCTCAGGTAGAAGTTTTATTAAAAGAACACAATTTGAAAATCGAGGTTGAAAAAGAAGATAATATTCCGCTTATAATGTGCAATTATGACGCTATCGCAAGATCTTTGATAAATTATCTTTCAAATGCAATAAAATATGCTCCGCAAGATTCAACAATAAAGGTTAGATTGTACAAAGAGCCTGAAAATAATCAAATTGTTGTAACTGTTAGAGATGAAGGTATCGGTATTGCACCGGAATATCAGAAAAAGGTTTTTGAAAGATTTTTCAGAGTAGAAAATAAAACCCATAGCGTTAAAGGTACTGGTTTAGGTTTGCACCTTGTTAAAACAACTATCGAAAAGCATCATCATGGACATGTTTTTGTTGTTTCTCAACCGGGACATGGTTCAACCTTTGGTTTTACTTTACCTATTGATGTTTCTGAATTTGAAGATGCTGATGATGATTTAGTATAAAATTTTATGGGGTTGTCTTGGATAGATTTGAAATAAGTTTAGTAGTTGTGTTTGTTGTTATATTCGCTCTTTATCCTATTCGAAAGGGTGGAATATCAGCTGCGTATAATGATCCAGCAAATCTTACAGTTATGGCTATAACTGCGATTGTTTTTTATATTATTTATTCAATCTATTTGCACTTTTTCAAGAAAAAATAATAAGTTAAAATTTTAATCAAATAGAGCGTTAATTTTATCTGTAATATCTTGTGGGTCTATTTCGTTTGTAACTTTATTTATATCTTGTGCAATTTGGTATAATTTAGCTGCTTCAATTTTATCACCGGTTATTGCAATAGATCTTGCAAGATTGAAATGTGCTAATGCGTAATTTGGATTGCATTCAACAGATTTTTTAAACATTTCTATAGCTTTTTGTACTCTGCCTAAATCATCAAGATAAATTACACCAAGGTTATTGTATGCAATATCATAATTTTTATCAAATTCAATTGCTAATTCATATTCTCTGATTGCTTCATCTGTGTCGCCTTTACCCCAGTATAAAAATCCGAGATTACAGTGAATTTTTGCATTTTTAGGATTTAGTTCAAGCGCATTTCTATAAACTGCAAGAGCGTTTTCATAATCTGATTTATCATAAAAAGCACTTCCTAAATTTATATAAATATCTATATCTTCAGGTGTTAGAAGGTATGCACTTTGGTATGATGTGATAGCTGCATCTAGATCTTGTTTTGCTTCTTGGAATACAAAACCTAAAGTTTGATTTACAACACTTGTCCATTCTTTGCTTGGATTTAGTGTAATTGCGGTTTGAAAATGTGAAACTGCACCATCTATATCACCTTTTACATATAAGATATTTGCTAAATTTGAATGAAATTCAGGCATGTTTGGCATAATTTTGATAAGTTTTTTATAAATTTCAATTGCATTATCATAATCGCCTAAATCTTCATAAGCCTTGCATAAATGACGGTAGGCAGGAATGTTTAAATTATCAAGCCAAATTGCCATTTTGTATTCAGTAATTGCATTTTCAAATTGTCCCAAAGATGAATAGATATCACCTAATAAGCAATATAATGGTACAAATCCAGGTGCTTTATCTATTGCATCAATATAAATATCTAGCGCTTCATCAAGTCCCTTTGACTGGACTTTTAAGTAGCCCTTGAATAATATTGGTAAAAATTTTGTATATGAAATTGATTCTTTAACTTTTTTTAGGGCTTCTTTATCAAAAGGAAGTGTAATTACAGACATTGTATATTCATAAAAAGATTTAATTTTATTTTTAAAAACTCTAAAAGATGCAATATTATATAAATTATGCAATAAGAAATGTGATCTTGAACTTGCAAAAGGTGCATATTTTATTGCTTTTTTAGCATTCATTTCAGCATCTAAAAATCTGGCTTTTTTTGTATAAGTTTCAGCTAGCATATGGTATGCTTTTGCATATTTTGGATTTTTAGAAATTGCGTTATCAAAATAGTTGATAGCTTTATCTAAGTCACCTTTGTAAAATTGTGCAAGACCTATTTTGTAATAGATTTCTGCAGAATCAATATATGATTCTAGTGCAATTTGGTATTCTGTTATAGCTTCATCAATATATTGGCAAGATGAATATATATCAAGATGCCAAGCTAGGTATAAATCTCCTAATCGAATGTGTAAATCAGCATTTGTGGGGTCTTTTTGAAGTCCAATCTGACATAATTCTATTGCTGATTTTACATTTCCGGTCTTGATTTCTTTATTTATTTTCTTATCTAAAATTTTAGTATCGTTTTTCATATTCATAAAATAGCTCTTTAACAACTATTTTAATTAATTTTATATAAAAAAGCAAGTTAATTAATAGAATTTAGTGTATAATGAATTTCATATATGGGGGAATACATATGACAGATAATAGAATATACTTTGTAGATGTTACAAATAGGGATGGTGTTCAGACTTCTCGTTTAGGTTTAGCTAAATTAGAAAAGACAATAATAAATTTGATGTTGGATGAGATGGGAATAACTCAATCAGAATTTGGGTTTCCAACTACAAAGCACGAGATAAATTATTTGAACGGGAATTTGGAATTAGTTAAAAGAAAGGCTATTACTACAACAAAACTTTCAGGCTGGATGAGAGGTATTGTAGAAGATGTTGAGCTGTCATTTAAGAATGTTCCCGAGTTAAAATATGTAAATTTATCACAGTCTACTTCAGAGCAGATGATTCATGGCAAATATATGGGTAAGAAAACTGCTGATGATATTGTAAAAATGACAAAAGAAGCAGTTGAATGTGCTGTGGATAAAGGTGCAAAAATCATTGGAGTTAACGCAGAAGATGCATCAAGAAGTGATTTAGATTTTCTCATAAAATATGCTACAGAAGCTAAAAAATCAGGTGCATATAGATTTAGATACTGTGATACATTGGGTTATGAGGACCCTCAAACAACTTATGATAGAATATACCAAATTGCGAAAGCTACTCAAATGCCTATAGAATTGCATTTCCATAATGATTTAGGAATGGCAACGGCTTGTTCTGTTATGGGTGCAAGAGCGGCAATCGATGCAGGTGTTGATGCTTATATAAATACTGCAATAAATGGAATGGGTGAAAGAGCTGGTAATGCTGATTTGGTATCTTGTTTGCTTGCTTGTTTAAAATCTGCAGGGTTTAAAAATAAATATAAAATTGATGAAAATATAAAACTTGATAAAGCATGGCATTTAGCAAAATATGCATCATACGCATTTGGAGTTCCTATTCCTATGAACCAGCCGGCAGTTGGTGATAATGCTTTTGCTCATGAATCAGGTATTCACGCAGATGGTGCTTTGAAAGATAGAAGAAATTATGAGTTGTATGATTTTGAAGAATTAGGACGTGGTGAACCTGAAATTATTGAAACAGGTAGAATGATTACAACTGGTGAATATGGTGGAATTAAAGGGTTCCGTAATGTGTATAACAAATTGGAACTTGAATTTAAAGATGAGCATGAAGCAAGAAATATTCTTGAACTTGTTCGTTATGCAAACGTTCATACTCAAAAACCTTTGACATCAAGTGAATTGAGATTTATTTATTATTATCCGGATGTAGCGACTCAAATTATGACAGTATCTCCGTATTATGAGCCAATCGGTGCGATAAAAGAACGTGTTGAGGCTGAAAAAATCAATCCGCCTGAACATATATTATAAAGTTTAAAAGCCTTTGTTTATTAACAAGGGCTTTTATTTTTATATTTGATAATCTATTCCGTGGTTTTTAAATAATTCGTTATAAAATTCTCTGTTTTCTAATATTCTGTCTTTTGTTAGAAGCATATTCATTCCAAATTTAAACGGATGAGATTTATAATCATCTTTATTTTCTAGAACTTTTTGAATATATTTAGTAGTTAATATATTTGTATAATCTCGGAGTTCTCTTTGCTTTGGGCCACTTGGGTTATTTCTTATTGCTTCTAAAATTTTCTTAGCTTCTTTTGTAAATTCTTCAAATCCGGGTTGTGTATTTTCAATTATTGATTCAAGTGCTTTATCTCTGTCTAAGAAATTTTGAATATCCGGAATAAATTTATATTTAGAATGAAAATATACGGCTGTATCTTTTGAATATATTTCAAATTTTGATAATCCGTTTTCAAACATTTCAATAATGCTTGATAGTCGTAGAAGTTCACCAAATCTATAGTGTTTTTTTCTATATTCAGGATTTGTCTCGATATAGAATCCTTGAAGTTTTTTATTAAAGTCTTCAATAGAGAATACTTCTTTCCCGAATATTTTACCTCGACTATTTTTTAGCTCAGTTATAAATTTATATGTATCATCTTTGTATTTATTTGTTTCAACGGTTAAATTCCCAAGGATGTCATTATTCACTGCAAATGAACATAACTTTTTTGGGTTTTCGCTTGAAGCTTCTTTTATATAGATTTTACCTAGTGGTGTAAGTTTTATCATATAGGGTATAAGGTTGCTGAATAAATAATTTGCGCAAAATTTGTTGCTTCATTAAGTTTTATAAATCTATTAATAAATAACTCTTCCGCCACCGATTAAGTGTCCGTCATTGATATCATACATTACGCCGGCTTGACCTGGTGTGATAGAATTTGCAGTTTCATAAAAACTTATTTCTGCCTTATCTTCGATAACTTTTATATGTGCTTTTTTTGCTTGCATATTGTATCTGATTTTTACCATTGCATCAAATTCTTTTTCTGAAATCGGATATGAAAAATTCAAATCTTCTATTACTAAATTATGACGTAAATCATCTTCTTTTTTCCCTAAATATACAATATTTTTCTCTGCATCAATATCTATTACATATAAAGGATATGGCGCTGCTATTCCAATACCTTTTCTTTGTCCTATTGTGTATTGATAATGTCCTGAGTGGGTTCCCAGTTTTTTGCCTGTTGAAATTTCTATGAAATCTCCAGGCATGTTGCCAAATTTATTTATTAAATATTTTTTTGTAGTATTTGGCTTTTGGATAAAACAAATATCTTGGCTTTCTTTGGATGATTTTGTCGGAAGATCATAATCTTGTGCGATTTGTCTAACTTGTGATTTTTCATATTTGCTTAGTGGAAAAACTGTTTTTGAAAGTTCTTTTTGCCCTAATCTGTATAAAAAATACAGTTGATCTTTATGTTCATCTTTTGCAGGATATAGCTTATAAATTCCATTTTCATATTTAATATTTGCATAGTGTCCTGTTGCAAATATATCTGCTCCAAGATTATTTATTGCATAATTAAAAATTTCGCCCCATTTGATAAATTGATTACATACGATACAAGGATTTGGTGTTTGACCGTTTTTGTAAGAGTTTTCAAAATAATCAATTACTGTTTTTTGAAACTTGTCGCTAACATCTAGTATATGGAGTTTTATGTTAAGTTTATCTGCAACTTTTTGTGCATTCTCACAAATTGTTTCAGCAGCAGAAGTTTTGACCATTTTCCCTGTAATTCCAATAACTTCATATCCTTGTTGTTGTAATATGAGTGCAGTTGCTGAACTGTCTATTCCGCCACTTAGGGCTACTGCTGCAATTTTTTTCTTATCATTTTCCATATTTTTATCCTTTTTGTGTTTTGTATTATTATCTACCAAATATATTTAAATGTCCAAGTTCTAAATTTTACCCATTACCCTTTTTATGCTATAATCTTTTTATGAAAAAAATATTGTTATCAATTATTTTGTCTATGACTATCTGTTATAATTTGCCGGTATTTGCCAATGAAATTGAAGAAGATTATTTGGATATGGCCGCAAATTATTGTGTTATTGGTGATTATAATGCTGCTATGGATTATTTGGATAAAATTTTAAATATGGATCCAAATAATACTCAGGTAGTTGATTTGAAAAAAGGTTTGAGTCATGTTATTGCACAGGATAAAAAGACTTTTGTAACAAGTGTTAATCCAAAAATTAAAGAAGCACAGGAGTATAAAAGAGTTGGTGATGAACAGATGGAATTATCTGTTTTGAACGAGGCAACTAAAGAAAATAACGGATATTTAGCATATTATTATTTGGGAAATTTCTATAGAGATAAAAACGATTATATGAAGGCGTTAGATGCTTTTAATAATTCATTATCTGCAAGACCTGACTTTGCACAAGCTTATTTATCTACGGCAATTACTCTTTATGATGTTGGAAAATACGATTCTGTTATAAATCCTATTGATAAATATTTAACTTTTGTTCCTAATGATGATTTGGCTTATGCTGTAAAATCTCGTGCTGAATTTGAATTGGGAATGTTGGAACAGTCAAAAGCTGATAATGATAAAGCTATTGAGATAAATAATTGTCCTGAATATCAATTTGATAAAGCGAAAATATTATATAAGTCAGGAGATTATCAGGGCGCAAAAAATATTTTTACAGAACTTTTACCTGATATTCAAACTTCAAAAATTTATGAATATTTATGCTATTGTGATTTTGCAATGAAAGATTACATGAATGCATTAATGGATATTGATAAAGCAATCATTTTATCTGATGATGATGAATATTTACAAAACAAATATAATGAAATAAAAGGAATATTAGAAAGTAACGGTAACGAAAATGGGCAGACAGAAGCACCACAAGAAATACAATAAAAAAGAGAAAAAAGAAGGCTTTTTCACAAAAGTATTAAATGCTTTTGTAACTCTTGGCTTGACTGCTTGTATGCTATGGGGCTTACAGGCATATAGCGGTGCGGGTGTAAACAGCTTAAAATTTGCACAAGTTAGTGATGTACATTTCTTGGAAAATGGAGCAAATACTACATTTAAAATGACAGGGGAATCTCCAAGATTATTAGATGATGCTGTCGCTCAAATTAATGAATATAATGATATTGATTTTGTAATGTTTACAGGTGATTTGATTGATAAGTCTTTTGAAAAAGAATTAAGAGCATTATTACCGCATTTGCAAAAATTAAATGCTCCTTGGTATTTTACTTTTGGAAATCACGACAGATGTGTTGGCGGTTATTTAACAACACTTGTATATCTTGATATGGTAAGAAATGCTAATCCTAATTTCAAATTTAAAAAAGCTTATTATTCATTTGAACCGAAGAAAAATTATAAAGTTATTGTTTTGGATGATATTATTACAGATGAAATTACTTCAAATGGTTATATTGATGAGACTCAGTTGAAGTGGTTAAAGAAAGAATTAGATAATTCTAAAAAAGATACTGTATTAATATTTATGCATGCGCCTGTTGTAGAGCCTTTTGTTAGTCCAAATCATCGATTGAGAAATGCTTCTGCTTTAAAACAATTAATTGAAAGTTATGATAATCCTATTGGGGTATTTCAAGGACACTATCATGCTGCAAAAATTACTCAGCACGATAACGTTTTGTATGTAAATTCTCCGGCATTGGTTTCTTATCCGAATGCTTTTAGAATTATCAAGGTTACAAATTATAAGGATAAAGCTGTATTTGAACTTGAGTGGAAGGAAACAAGAGAAACTACTATTCAAAAAATGGCAAAAATTTTAGTGTTCTCAGGTTCAATTTATACAGGAGAAAAGAAAGATCAGGCTGGAGTTTTCCAAATTAAAAGAAAAAAATAAATTTTGAGGAAGAATATGAGCGAATTTAAAGTAAAATTTAGAGGTGTTAGAGGAAGTTTTCCTGTTGCTAATAAGAATTTTTTGAAATTCGGAGGCAATACGTCTTGTGTTGAGGTTAATGTTGGCGGGCATTTAATAATTCTTGATGCCGGAACTGGTATTGTTAGTGTTGGGGATGAGTTGATGGAAAAATATATTGCATCTTCTGTTGAACCAAAAGATAGAAAACCGATTTTAGCCACAATTTTAGTTTCTCATATTCATCAGGATCATTTGTTGGGTTTGACTTTTTTTAAACCTTTGCATATCAATTCTACTAAGGTTATGATTTGGGGTGCAGGGTCTGTTGAACAAGGTTTGGCAAAAGATTTATCAGCTTTAGTTTTTGGAAAAACTTTTCCGCTTGATTTAGGGGATGTCGCTTGCGGTTTGGATATTCGCGATATCGAAGAAGGTCAGGCTATTATTATGAGACCCGGTAAAAAACCTGAATTGGTTTTATTAGATGGTTTAGATGTTGGTGATGAGGATGTTTTAATAACTTTTTATAAATCTTATGTTCATCCGCAAGACGGTGTTATGATTTATAAAATTACATATAAAAATAAATCTTTGGTTTATGCTACAGATAAAGAATGTTATTTTGGTGGCGATAAAAAGTTTAGCAGATTTGCTAAAAACTGTGATTTGTTAATTCATGATGCTCAATATACTACAGAAGATTATTTGAGCCCGTATTCTCCAAAACAAGGTTATGGACATTCTACTTATGATATGGCTATTGAAGTTATGAAACAAGCTAATGCTAAACATTTAGCTTTCTTCCATTATGATCCAGGGTATGATGATGTAAGATTAAACCGAATTAAAGAATATTATACTTCTGATAGTAAAAATATATTTATGGCCTATGAAGGTTTGGAATTCGATATTATGTAATTCTTATTGATAAATTTTATTTTATTATTAAATAGGTTAGATATGAAAAAGTTTTTAGTAGTATTATTTATAATTTTTTGTTCTGCATCTGCGGTTTTAGCAGCCGGAAGAACCAGCGTTACTTATGTTATTGATCCTGAGAAAAATGCTTATGATCATAACAATAAGGGTGTTATATATGTTGAAGAAAAATGTTATTATGCTGCTATTCAAGAATTCAAAATGGCAATTAGTTTGAACCCAAAAACTCAAGCTACCGCTGTATATTTTAATAATTTGGGTAAAGTATATATGACAATTGGTTATCCAAATTTGGCATTAGATTGTTTTAAAAATGCTCTGACTCAATACAGCTTAAATTTTGAATATTACCAAAATTTAGCCAAATGTTATAAACAACTTAATCAAGTTTCAACTCAATTGAGAATTTATCAGGCTAAAGATGGTTCTAATCCATTGGATAAGGTTATGCTTGGGTTATTATATGAATATTCAGGTAATAAGAAAAAAGCGATTATTGTTCTGGATGAATTTGCAATGTCTGAACCTGATTTGATTATTACACCTGCAGTGAAATATCATATTCAAGAACTTGTTGATTCGATAATATAATGAAATGAAAGCGCCAATTCAATATTATGTTGAATTGGCGCTCCCTTTAGTAGATGTATTTTTATTTTTTATATTTTGCTAATAAATTTGAATTCATATTATTCATATTTGCAAATTGAGGGTTTTGAATTTTTGCCGGTTCTGAAGTTGGTTGGCTTTCTTGTGTGTTTTCTTTCCCTTTCATTGCAGGATTAGATTTATCGTTTTTGGCTGTTTGAGGAGCTGGTAATCCTTTTTTCTTAGCTTCTCTTTCAGTCATTTTCTTTTCAACTTTATCTGCAAGAGGTGTTGCAATTAATGGAACTAACATACGTTTACCAACAATTGTTGCAGCTGCTAATGATGTTAATCCACCAAATGCATCTTTTACGTTGCTACGTATTTTCTTGAATTCTTTGTTGAATTTCATTCCGTTAATGTCTTCAAATCCAGGTTGATTTTGTACTAATTTGTAATATGCTTTTCTTACAGGTCTGTCAAATAGTTTACCGAAGAATTTGTCGAACATTTTTGTTTGACAAACTTTATTTGATACTGTAAAGAACATTGCAAGTTGCAACAAGATCATTAAAACACCGTTTGTTAAGTCTAATGAAGCAACAAATTTTCTTTTATCATCCGGAATGTCTTTGTTATTTAAACTTTGGGTAACGTATAAGTAACATCCTAAACCATCTTTTGCAATAATTGAAGCTACGCCTAAACCATCAATGTATCTTCTGTTGTTTGCATAAACTTCATTACCTGCTTTACGTGCTACTTTTGAGTTTGCGAACCATGATATCGGTCTATATACTAATGTTGAAAGAACTCGAGGTATATTGTTTGACATGTTACTTCACCTCCCCTTTCTTATTGTTGTTTTTATCTTCATTTGTTGCATTTGCCTTTCCGGCTTTGTGCGACAATTTAGGGAACGCTAAGTCCATAAACCAAGGATAAATTCTGTTCAATAACCAGCAAGTTGCCGGAAGTATTGCGAGTGAAACTCCTAATCCTGTCCAACGTTTTAGACCATCAATATTTGCTTTTACGTGGCTCTTCAATTGTTCGCCAATATTTTTAGCTATTGATGCTGTCTTTTCTGATAGTCTTGAACTTACTCCTTCTGCAAGATCTATTGATTCATTGATTTCTTTTTCGCTCAATCCTTGAGCTCTTAATTTTGTTAAGATTGCATTTCTTGCAGTAACTATTTTTTCATCGATTAAGCTTTGAGCTTCTTGAACTGTGATTCCTGAAGTTTCAAGTTTTGTCTTAATTTTTGCAAATAGATCTAATGAACTATCAATTGCTTCTGTACGTTTGTAGATTACCTCATTTACGTATTCCATGATTTCTTTTGTTGATTTCATAGAACGCATTCTGTTTAGGCTTTCCATCATTTTATTTACATGGCCTTCAATTGTGCGCATTGTATTAGCATCTGAACCTGTATTCTTTTGGCTAACTTCTTTTACAATCTTGATAAGTTCGTTATTTACATATCTCTTGCTTGGATCTTTTTTGATTTCACCTTTCAAGTCTTTGATTATTTGTTTGCATTCTTTTCCAAATTCTTTGCTTGCATCAACAATCTTATCTGAACTGTTTCCAAAATCAGATTGTGCATATATTTGTGAAATTTTATTAGATAATCTTTGTAGAACTGCTTCGGATTCTTCAGGATAAGTATTATAGAAGATACCACGTTCTATTTTTTGAGGAAGTTTATGATTGATTGCATTTAACTTTTCAGTCTTTTCTTCTTCCATTACTTTGTTGATTGTTTCTAAGAATAATTTTTTGAAATCTTCTGCTGGTAATTCAACTTTTGTTGCTGAATTTACATCTGTTGAAGTTAATATGATTTTATCGTTTTTAATCATATTTTCTAAAACTTTATCATTATTCTTTTTATACTGTTTGATAAGTTCTTCTAATTCTTGCTTAGAGTATTTTTCATTAGGATGATCTTTCTTGATTTGCTTTTTAATATATGAATCTGATGGGAATAAAGATGAGTTGTATTGAATTGGTAAATGTGCATATCCTATATCTGACATTCTCTTGATTGCAGCGTTAAATGGTATAACTATTGCACATTGTGTTGCGACTGCTAATACTGCAGATATTGGCTGACGCCATGCTGTATATGTTCTTGTATCCTCATCTGTGTCTGATATCGGGTTATATTTAATAAATAATGGTGCAACTAAACCTGTTCCTATTGCGTTAATTAACTGGTTTTGAATCTCTCCCATTCCTTCATGGATTTTTACCATGTTTTTGATTTTTTTAGGCATAATTTCAAGAATAAAATCTTTTAAATTCTTGCTTGCCGCTGCCGTTGCGGTTCCTGCTCCCGTAAAACTTGTACTGTCTTTTGGCATGCCTAGATAAATTCTGTTTTGATTGGCATTTCCAAAGTTTAAGCTCTTTGGACTGTAAAGTCCTTCATAATTACTGTTAATCTTCTCGATACTCATTTTTACACCTACTATGACCTTCTATATATATAGAATTCCAAACATAATAAAAATTGCTAAAACTGAGGCAATTATTACAAATTGTTAAGTTGCTTTGTGAAACTCTTTTCATAAATGCAGATACTATTCTTTTTCTAATCTTCCCTATCTATACGCTGTTAAAAATAACAGTGTTTCAAAACTTGAAACACTGTTATTATACAAAACACATATTTTAATTTAAAGTAACTTGTAAAGTTTTTTAACTATTTTTTTGAATCTAGGATTTTTCTTATTCTTAAAAATCTATCTAATTCAGAACTTACTAATTCAGTTTTTGAAAGGTATGCGTTAGATAATAATATACGATTGTCATATTTAGGGTCTATGATGAATACTGTTGGAAATCCTGTAATTCCAATTTCTCTAACAAGTCTTTCGTATTTCTTATCTTCAACATTAACTTTTGAAAATTCAAATGTATCTTTGTATTTTTCAGATAATTCTTGGTATACAGGCATAAATTTTATACAATAATGGCACCAGTCAGCATAGAATAATACTAAGATTGGTTTTTTACCTTTTATTGCTTTATTATAATCTATACCAATTTTATAATCAGATGGTTTTTTAGGTTGTCCATCTTCATTTAAAGTTGATAAACTTCTTAATATATCTTCTTGTGCAGCCGTTACTTTTTCTTTCGTTGTATTGTATTGATAATATTCAAATCCGGCAATAATACACATTGCAAGGATGAATAATATGGAAACGACAATTGCAATATTTTTCTTGCTTACATTTTGAAATTTTTCCTTTAAATTAAATCCCATCTTAAAACTCTCCTTTTCATAATGAATTTATTATATTATGAGAATAGCATAAATAATGCATTTATCCCTATCTTAAAAAAAGTTTACATTCACACTTCTTAACATCATGTAACGCTTAATATATATCTGGGTATATACAAAGTATATAACCTCGTGTTACATTTACCCAACAAAAGGTGGTTTAGCGTACCGCCTAAATTCTCATGCAAATAAGAAGGAGTTTGATTTATGAAAGAAGAGTTGCTTATTAAAATGAAAGTTGATCCACAGAATTCCAATCCGGCAAAAGATGAAGTTGTAGAAGCATCAGGAGATAGTGTATTAAAGGCATATTTAAGAGAAATTGCAGATTATCCTCAATTAACGTTTGAAGAAGAAAAAGTTTTGGCTCAAAAAATTGAGCAAGGTGATTTAGAAGCTAAGAACAAATTAGTTCAAGCAAATTTGAAATTGGTTGTAACTATTGCCAGAAAAGCTATTCATATGTCTCCATTGCCTATGATTGATTTAATTCAAGAAGGTAATATGGGGTTAATGATTGCTGCAGAAAAATATAATTACAGATTGGGCTACAGATTTTCTACTTATGCAGGATGGTGGGTTAAACAAGCTATGTTTAAGGCTATATCTGAGCAATCTTATTGTATGAAAATTCCTGTTTATATACAAGAAACATTATCAAAATATTCAAAAGTTAAATCTCAAATGGAGCAAGAATTTAACACTTCTGTCAAAACTGAGGATGTTGCTAAAAAAATGCATATTGCACCTGATAAAATAGAAAAGTTTTTATCTGCATATTCTAAAACTATTTCTATTGAAAACGGTATTGAAAAAAATGATGGTAAAGAATTAAATGTTGCGGATATTTTGGCTGATGACAAAAGCTTGGTATCTGAAAATGTCGAATATGAAGCTTTAAAAAATGATATTCATAATGTTATTTCAACTTTAAAAGAAAGAGAACAAGAAGTTGTTAAAATGAGATACGGATTAGATGATAATGAAAAATATACACTTGAAGAAATCGGAAATATTTATGGAGTTACAAAAGAATGCATAAGACAAACTGAATTGAGAGCTTTGAAAAAAATGAAATTGACTGGTGAAACTTTGCTCTCTTGCTATATTTGTTAAATATTTAAATTTCTCGTGTTTATTTCGTTATCCTTTGCCATAATTTTTATTATGGCTTTTTTATTTTACATAATAAAGCAGTTTCGGGCTTTTACGACTTTAATATCTTTAATGTATTGTTCTATGTATTGGTATAGTTTATCTATATCATATTCTTGGGTTAAATGTTTGTTCTCGTGGAATTCTCCTCTTAACATTTGTATTTTTTCTAATGTTTTAGGTTTTGTATTATACAAAATTTCATATTCGGAACCTTCGCAGTCGATTTTTAGTAATTTAATATTTTTAATTTTGTATTTTGTTATAATTTTATCAAGTGTTGTGGATTTGATATTACAGTTGCATTCTTGAGTTATTGAGCCGGTTGATATTACGTCTGAAATTGATGATCCTCCTGTATTTAGGGCATTTATGCTCATGTTCACTAATCTGCTATCTTTTGTTATTGCTTTATGCTCTAAGGTTATTGTATCTTTTGGAATGTTATTGAGTTCAATATTCATTTTAAAGTTTTCATAATTTTGCAATACTGGTTCATAGGCATATATTTTCAAAAACGGAAATTTCTTTGCCAAATATATTGATACCATTCCTATATTTGCGCCTATATCAATGATAATATCTCCTTTTTTGAATTTTATATTCTTAAAATCGTATTCATATCCATAATTTATTTCATTGGTAACAAGCTGTACTGTTTTTGAAATAATTGAATCGGAAAATTTAAATGGAATTCCATCAATTATTGTTTCGTGAATTTTGTTTGTGTATGCTAAGTTATTTTTTATATAGAAATCCAATTCTTCAGCGGATAGATTATATTTTGATTTTAAGTATCTATCTACAATTTGTAGTGCTAAATCATCATAGGAACCCATTTTCATACCTCGTTTTTATTTAATATTCAATTCCTTTACGTGCAGCTATTCCTGTATCCCAGTAGTGTTTTATAGGTTCTATTTTTGATACAAGATGGGCTATTTCAATTATTTTTGGATGGGCATTGCGTCCTGTTAAAACAATTTCCATTTCATCAGGTTTATTTTTCAATACTTCTACAACTTCGTCAACATCCAGAATTTTCATATCTATTGCGATGTTTATTTCATCAAGAATTAAAAGTTGGCATTTATGATTTTTGATAACATCTTTCGCAAGTTCCCAACCTTTTTTTATTTCTTTCACATCTTCTTCTGATTGGTTGTCTTTATATATAATTCTGTCAAGACCGGCTTGAACAATGGTTAGATTTTCAGAAATTGCCGGCGAAAGTTCTCTGAATGAATTTAATTCACCATAATTATTCCCACCTTTAGTAAACATAATGATAAGAACCTTCCAGGATCTGCCTAAGGCTCTCATTGCAAGTCCCAAAGAGGCAGTGGTTTTGCCCTTACCGTTTCCTGTATAGACTTGGATATAACCGTGTTGTGCCCAATTAGGATTTATCAAGTTATGTTCATTATTTGTCATTTTTTACCTCTGGTGGTAATATTTACCCCTTTATTATATATTAATTTTATGGATAAGAAAATAGATTTAAGGGTTAATGCTAAACAAATTCGTAGAAATCTTGATATGGAAAAGATTTCTTTAGCTCTTGCAGAAATTTTAAAACAACAGTCTTATTACAAAAATGCTAAAAATGTTATGTTATTTTATCCGACAAAGTTTGAGGTAAATTTGTTATCATTGCTTGAGGATGATAAGAATTTTTATTTGCCAAGAGTTAAGGGAAAAGATTTAGAGGTTTGTCCTTATCATCGCGGGGATATGCTTGTGAAATCTGAATTTAAAATTCTTGAACCAAGTTGTGGTGCTGTTAATCCTGAAATTTTGGATTTAATTATTGTTCCGGCTCTTATGGTTGATAAGAGTGGTTATCGTTTGGGGTATGGCGGGGGATTTTATGACAGATTTTTGAAAAATTATGCAAGGGATAAATTGACGGTTTGTCTTTTACCTAGGGCTTTAGTTGTTGAGAAATTACCTTGTGAAGAATTTGATGTTCCTGTCAAAAAAATTTTATATATATAAAAGTATAAACCCATCATTGATGGGTTTATACTCTTTTTGGGTTAGTTTTATTATTAAAATAGGGTTAAGTTAATCTAATTTAAGCGAATGTATATTTTGGAGCCATATCTTTAATGCCTTGATCACGTGCTTCTTTAGCAGATTTCAATTCTTCTTCTATTGATTTTCCTAAGGCTTCAAGTTTATCTTTTTCTTGTTGTAACCTATCTTCTTCAATTTTTAAATTTCTTGTTTCTACTTGCATTGCACGGTCTCTACCTTGCATATATAACTGTCTCAAAATGTACTGTTGCATCATCTGTTGTTGTTGTGCATTTTGATTTGGTCCCATTTGTTGCATCCACATTTGTTGCATCATTGGGGCGTTTTGGTTCATATATGCTAATGCCATATTATGTGCAAAGCCCAAGTATCCTAATGTTCTACCCATCATTGAACCAGGGGAATTAAGTAAATCTCCTATTGAAATTCCTCCGTTAGCAATGGTGGCTGCGTACTGTTGTACGTCTCTTAATCTTTTTGTTAGCTTAGATAGACGATACTCAACATTACTTTTCTGGTACATGAGATCGTGCACTCTAGCTGTAAAAATCAGAATGCCCATAATTCTAACCCTACCTTTTTAACCTTTATAACTAACCTTTTATTTTACCTACATATATATAAAAACATGCAATATCAAGTTATTGCATGTTTTTAGCCTATTTGTTAATATTTCTTAATATTTTATGAATGACTGCGTTCGATTACTTTATCAATTAGTCCGTAGTCTTTTGCTTCTTGGGCTGATAGGTAGTGATCTCTTTCACAATCTTCTTTTACTTTATCGAATGGTTGACCTGAATTTTCTGCCATAATACCGATTAACATATCTTTCATTCTTAGAATTTCTTTTGCTTCAAGTTCGATATCTGTTGCTTGACCTTTAGCGCCACCCAATGGTTGGTGAATCATTATTCTTGCGCTTGGAAGTGCCATTCTTTTACCTTTTGTACCTGCTGATAGTAAGAATGCTCCCATTGATGCTGCTTCACCTAAACAGATTGTTGAAACATCCGCTTTTATGAGCTGCATTGTATCATATATTGCCATTCCTGCTGTAATTACACCACCAGGACTATTAATATATAACATGATATCTTTTTCTGAATTTTCGCTATCAAGTAGTAATAACTGTGCTACGATTGAATTTGCTACATCATCATCGATTTCTGTTCCTAGAAAGATTATTCTTTCTCTTAGTAATCTTGAAAATATATCAAAAGAACGTTCACCTCTTGAAGATGCTTCGATAACTGTTGGTACATAGCCCATTATCTTCATGTATGTTTCTTGATCCATTTATAAACTCTCCTTTTCTGCAGAAATTATACTACAAAAATTGATATTCTCATATAGTTTAAATTGTTTATTTTTATTGGTATTATGCTTAAGAATTTTAACCTTCTGCAATATGAGGAATTGTTATTGTGAAAGTTGAACCTTTATTTGGTTCACTTTCGATTGTTATATCACCTTTATGCAGTTTTATAAATTCTTTGGCTATAGTTAAGCCTAGTCCTGTTGAGGTTTCTTGTTGTGTTTTGTCGTTTTCTACTTGGTAGAATTTTTTAAATATTTTTTTATGGTATTTTTTATCTATTCCTATACCTGAATCAATTATTTTTATGACTATATCTTTGATTGTTTTGTAGGCTTCAATTTTTATTTCGGAATTTTCATTTGAAAATTTGATAGCATTGCCAAGTATATTAAATAAAACTTGTTGTAGTTTTATATAGTCGGCATTAAATATTATTTCAGTATTTACGTCTTTTATAAGTTTTAAGTTCTTTTTTTCTAATAGTGGTTTTAGGGTATTACAGACTTCATCAATCAGCATATTTACATTAACAGGAGAATAATTTAATTTTAGAGTATGAGATTCGATTTTGGCAATATCAAGAACTTCGTTTATCATACCAAGGAGTCTTATGCCGGAAATTCTTATATCCTCTACATATTCTTGTTGTTTGTGGTTGAGTTCGCCAAAGATTTTTCCTGCCAGTGCTTCTGAAAAGCCTATGATAGAATTTAGCGGAGTGCGTAAATCGTGTGAAATGTTTGCTATAAATTGATTTTGCAATTTTTCATCTGATTTTATTTTTTTATTTTGTTTTTTTATTGTTTCATAAGATTGTTGAGTTTCTACAATCCCTTCTTCCATTGCTTTAACTTGCATTTTTAGAACTTTTGATAATTCTAAATCCTTTATTAAATGTGCGATAATTTTTGCACAGGTTTTGAAGATGAGCTTTTCATCAAATGAAAATTCATTTTCTTTTCTTGTTATGACTAGTATTCCTAGAACGGCATTTTTTACTGTTAATCTTGAACATAGGAAACCTTCTGTTTGAATATTTAAAATTTGTTTGATTTTATCTGATAGAATTTCAGCATTTTCATCGTATAAATTTTGAGAAATTTCTGTGGAAATTTTCACATCTTCAAATATTTCAAAGTTTTTTCCATATTCAAGGCTTAGAGAATTTGGTGCGAGATAAAATATTGCAGCTGAATCAAACTTGATTATCTCTTCTAATACGTCAAACATTTCGTCTGCGTGGGTGTTTTTGCTTAAATCAAGATCATAAAATTTATTTATTTTTTCAACTGCATTTTTATACAATATTTTATCTCCTGCAAGTTTTGCAAATGATTTTTTATAATTCTTTGTAGCCGATGTATCTTAAATTTCTATAATATCCGTCATAGTCTAAGCCATAACCTACAACAAATTTATCATCTACTTCAAATCCATAAAAATCAGGTTCAATATCGACTTTTCTGGTCATTTTTTTATCTAGAAGTGAGCAGAATTTCAAAGATTTTACATTGAAGTTTACGTGCATAAAATCAATTAAGAATTTTGCGGTAAGTCCTGTATCGACGATATCTTCTATAATAAGAACATTTTTACCGTTTAAGTCAGGAAGTTTTATTTCAACGGCATTTACTTTTCCTGAAGTTGAGGTTGATGAACCGTAGCTTGATAATCTTATAAATTCCATTTTCAAAGGCATATCAAGATATTTTACTAAATCTGTTGCGAACATAACTGCACCTTTTAAGACGCATACGGCAATAACTTCTTCACCTTTATAAAGTTCATTTAATTCTTTTGCAAGTTCTTTTATTCGTGTTTGTAGCTGTTCTTCGCTAAATAATACCTTTAAGTCTTCAATTTTTATTTCCATTTTTATGCCCTCTTTTTTATATACTATAATTTAAAATCTTTGGAAGATTAATTTTCTTTTTTATAAAATTTCATTCTGTGAGTTGGTTTTGAAATTACTTTTATTTTATCACTAATACCTAAACCTATGGCCCAGAAAATTTCATTATCTTTTGCTAAAAATAGCAGATTATCTTTTTGGTGGTTCGGAATTTTTTTTGAATTTAGATATTTTTTTAATTTTTGAGTTCCGTCAAGTCCGAAAGGTTTTATTATATCTCCATCTTGGCGTGGTCTTATTTCAAAATCTATTGGAATTTGGGATAAATTTATATAGGCTATATTATCTGTATCTTTTGGATATTTGATTATATTTTTGTCAAATCTTTCGAGTTCAAAAATGTAGCCGGAATTTTCATATTTACCTTCTTTAGTTATGTGAAAATATGGTAAATTTTGAGTATCTTTTTTGATGACTTCTATGTATTTATCGCTTGTGTATAACCATAAATCTGTTGTCAGCGAACAGGTTTTGCCGGATTTTGAATTTGAGTTTTCTTTTATAAAATTCAGAAGGTTTAAGATTTTTGTTCTATCATAATCAAGTTTATTTGTGATAAATAGATTATAAATAATTCTTTTTTGGAGTGCTTCTGTTTGATTTAAAAATTTTTGAGTTTTAATTTTTTTATCTTCTGTAATTTTTTCTAAAACTTTGTTTGTGTATTCAGTAATAATTTCATTTTCTTCCGTTGCAACTTTAGAAAGTGAATTGATTGCATCTATGACATTGGGGTTAACTTCTTTTAGTATCGGGAGAACTTTTGAGCGGATATAATTTCTTTTATATTTTATATCAGAATTTGAGCTGTCTGAATTTGGATTGAGTTGGTAATCTTTACAATAGGTTTCGATATCTGCTCTTGTGATATTTAATAATGGTCGATAGAATTTATCTCTGTGAGGCGAGATTCCTTGAAGTCCAGAAGTTCCTGTTCCAATGCATAATCTGTAAATTAAGGTTTCCGCATTATCGTTTTTGTTGTGGGCAGTAAAGATTATGTTAGTTGAAAACTTTTTGCTACATTTTTCAAAAAATTCATATCTGGCTTCTCTTGCTGCTGTTTCAGTATGTGGAATATCTTTTGATAATTTTTCGCAATATAAATCAACACCTATTGATTTGCAAAAGACTTTGCAGTTTTCTTCTTCGGCATCACTTTCAGCTCCTCGCCAATTATGATTTAGGTGAAGTGCAATAATTTTATTTTTTGAGATTTTTTTTAATCCGTTTAGCAAACACATTGAATCAAATCCGCCGGAAAATGCTACAAGATATATTAAATCCGGTTTGTTTAAATCGTATGTTTCTAAAAAGGATTTAATTGTTTGGTGGATTTTATTCATAATAAATTATTGATTTCTAAGGTGTTTTTTTATACCTTCTCGAATTTCAACAACATCTGTGCCAAGTTGTTCTAGGGCTTGCATAGCTAAAGAGTCAGGTTCTGTTGTTATTGCCCATAACAAATCAGAAGATTCAATTTTGGTTTTGTTAGCTTCTTTTGCGTGTTCCCAAGCTGTTTCTAAGACTCTTTTTGCTCGCTTTGTGAATATTACTTCATTGTCGCAATATTCATTTTCGCCGCCAATAATTCTTTCAACTACTATTCTTGCATCTCTTATATTGATTTCCAATTCTTTTAATACGATAGCACCAATACCTGTACCTTCGCTGATTATACCTAGCAAGAACATTTCTGTACCAACTACACCTCTGCCGATATTTCTTGCTTCTTGTTTTGCAAGTCTTAATATGGTTAATGTTTCAGGCATTTGTTTTTCGATTGGTTTTATTATGCCGTGTGCTAAATCGTCATCATTTATGTTTAATTCTTTGAATATCTTGTATGCAACGCCTTTTTTTGTTTTTAACAATCCTAAAATCATGTGTTCGGGTAAAACTTCAGATGAACCTAATTCTTTTGCCGTTTGAAGTGCTAAACTCATTGCTGTAAATGCGTTTGGCGTGAATACAACTTGTCTGCCGCCATATTCATCTTGGCGTGATTGAATACTTGATAATTTTTCTTCAAAAGCTTCTTCTGTTAATCCGTATCGTGCTAATATTTTTGCTAAATCAGAATCTTTATCTTCTAAGATTGACGATATAATTTGTTCTGTTCCGAGAATTTCATAATTTGATGTAGATAATTTTGCAACTGCACGTTCAAATACTTTTGCGGATTTTTCATTATCAAAAAGTGAATCTGTTTCTTTGGTAAGATTTATTTCAGGCTCTTTATTTTCTGCAAGTTCAGGGTGAAAGTCTTTTTTTACTTTACGTTGAACAAGTTTTTCAATTAGCGGTTTAGATTTTTCAATATCAAAACCTAAATTTTCAAGGTATTGTGGAATTCGTGATTTTGTATCTGTTATTGCCGCTAAAACTAAGTGTTCATAGTGAACTGTCGGACTACCTGATTTTTCAATAAGTTCTATTGTTCTTGTTAATATTCGTTTGAAATCTTCACTGAAAGGTATTTCAGATGTCATATCTGCTTCTTCAATGTTTAAAGACATATAAATTTCTGCGGCAAGTCTTTCGTATGTAATATTGTAGCTTTTGAAAATTTTTGCACAGAAACCTTTTGTCTCTTTTACAAGTGCAAGCAACAAGTGTTCTGATAATACTTTATCAGAATGGTCATATATTGCTATGTTTTGAGCTTCTACGATTACGTTTACTGCCTTTTCAGTGAATTTTTCAAACAAAATATTTTTCCTTATCTTTTTTTTATTATTCTACATCATCATCTAGATCTTCTTCAGCTTCTTCTTCTTCTAAATTTTCGATGTATTGAGAAACTCTTTCAAATTCTTCATCATCGTCAATTGTTTCAAAGTAGCTGTCTTCACCTTCTTCTAAGTATCTCATCAATACTATTTCAGGATCTTCTTCATCTGAATTTGCTTCTGTTAGAAGTGCATATTGTTTACCTTCAAATTCAATGATTTCATATAATTCACATTTGATGGTTGTTCCATCTTCGTCAATTATTTCAATTAAGTTGTCATTTTCTTCTGGCATGTTATTTTTCTCCTTATATTTATTATTTTATTCTTGACAGGTATTGTTCTAGTATAATACAAGCACTTTCAATATCAACAAGACCTTTGTCTTTTCTAAAGTTTATTTTCCTTTGTCGCAAATTTTCTTCTGCGGTTTCTGAGGTTAATCGTTCATCTTCATATATTATCTCAAAACCTTGTATTTTTGAAGCAAAATCTTCACAATTTTTTGCTTGAAATCCTTTTGTATCATCCATATTTAGTGGAATTCCTACTACAATTTTTTGAACATTATTTTCTTTTGCAATTTTTTGAACTATCTCAAGTGCTTTATTTTCAGGTTCTCTTGATATGTAAGAATGTCCGTTTGCAGTCATTAGCAAATAATCACTTAATGCTATTCCTATGCGTTTTGTTCCGATATCAAGTGCCATTACTTTATACATGTTCGTGTACCCAATTTTGTTCTATGAATTTGATTTTGTTATCAATATCTTCTGATGTCAAATCATGATTATCAATATTTTTATTATATTTTATAACCATCAAGTATTCATAGACACTACGTTGTAAAATAGTTTTAAATAATTCTGTTTTTATAGTTTCATCTTTTGACATACCATATAGCATTTGAGCTTCTGAATCTTTGCCGATTGAAAATTTTATATACGCACAAATTAGTAATTTCTTAGTCCATTCTTGGCGTTCTTCTTTGTAAAATACTTTATCAAGGTTTTGAGTTACCCAAGCGTCAAGGTTTTGTTCTGTTTTTAAATCTTTCAGTGCATCTTCAAACTCATCACTGTATTGGTAATCTAAAAACCAATGTGCTGAAATTTTTAATTTTTCAAGTTTGTCAATATCTGAAACTGAAACCTTTTGTGGAATTACTTGTTCTTCTAAGATTTCTTCTATTGAATTTTTGTCATAGTCTATATCAACTAAAAGATTTTTCCAGCAAACATATTCGTAAGGTAATTTCCAATTGTTATGATTTTTTTGAACTGTTGTAATTTCTGCATTATACAAAATTGTATTAAATGCTTCAGGTGGAATATTAACGGTTTTTTCGTCTCTTAAAAATCTTTCTAAAATTTTATCGCATTCAAATTGTGAGATTTCAAAAAATCCAAAGCAATCTTTAATACCTGTTTCAACATTTATAACTATGGATACAAATCGGATTTTATTATCGTCTGTAATTCTTGTGAAAATTAAAGCTTGGTCTCCGTGTCCGTCAGGATAAGTTATGTAAAACTTATGAGGTTTACTGTTTGATAGAATTTTTTTGTAAAATTCTTTTGTATTATCTTCTCGCATTCCTGAAATTTTTAATGTAGATAAGCTTTTTTTGATATTTTGTTTAAGTTCGCCTTGGGTTAAGTTTTCCATTTGTTCCAAAACGTGTAGCGCAAGTTGAGATTTGGTTGTTCCAAGAAGTTTTAGAGCTTCTTGACCAGCCGGTGAATCAGGTTCTGAGACAAAAACCGGAATTAGAATATTTGCTAATGCGTCTGATGAAAAATCTTCATTAAATGAATTTAATAAAGTAATTTTGTCCTGCACTCTTAGAGATGCTAAAAAGTCCATAAAATCTATTTGAACTTCAGGATTGATTACTGCTGTATTTAAAAGTTGCTTTGTATTTGCATCTAATAAAGATTGTGCATCATCAAGGTAATCCTCGCAAGATTCATAAGACCAATCAGCATCAAGCTCTCTTAGTAAATTTAATATCGTAATTTTTACGTCTGTGTGAAGTCCTTTGTTTTTTAATGTTTCCCATAGCTTATTTATCAGTTCGTCTTTTGGAACATAATGTTCAAGCATAAAGCATATTATTGAAATTTTATCAGGATTTGCATTAACAAGTTCTTTAAACAGTATTTTTGAAATAACCTTTTTGTCTTCTTGAGCGTCTAACATTTCAAAGTCTGCAAGACAATTTGTTATGTCATTTACAGAATTTATTTTGTTCAATAAATTTGTAATGGCAGATTTTAATTCAAAAGGATTTAACTGTTTAAATTTAGGACCTGTCATTTGCTTATCTTGCCTTTCCCCAAAAGGCGTCTAGGATATGTTGAGCTTCAGCTGATGGCATTCTGTCTTGTAATATCAAGTATTGCACTGCGATCATTGCACATTCGGAACAAATATTAACCCCCGGACCTTTTACCATTTTTATAACTTGAGTGTTTGGTCGTCCACAAAAACTGCAATATACTAATTCAGAATTTTTGCCACCGTTTTCTTCGTGTTGTTTTTCGTCAGCAATAGATTTTTTCTTTGCTCCTAAGCTGACTACTTTGTCATCTGACATATAAATTCTCCTTTTTTCTCCCTTATTGTAACTTAAATTAATGAAATTTGCTATATTTTTATTATTAAATTATAATTAGTTTAACATCAGCTTAACATGTTTAATAAGGGGTTAGAGATGAAAAAGGTACTTTTAATTGCGAGTATTTTGTTCGTAGCGGTTGTTTCTACGGCTTGTATCAACAATTTAGCAGTCCAAGATTTGAATAATAAAGCTAAAGCTTATGCTGATAAAGGTGATTATACTCAAGCTATTGAAAGACTTAAATCAAGTATTGATCTTGACCCTTCTGTGTTTGAAACTCATTATAATTTAGCTGTCGTTTATACAAAGGCGGAAGATTATATTCATGCAGTTGATGAATTTAAAAAAGTTATTGAAATGAAACCTGATCAGGCTGATTCATATTATTCTTTAGCTACTGCGGAAAATAATCTTGCGGTTGATCTTGAGCAAGGTACTGTTAGAATGACATCTGAAGGTTCATTATATAATCCTTCTGCTGAAGAGTTGGCATCTAGCGGGGAATATAAAATGTCTGAAAATGAAAAACAATATGTTTCCGAATTGTATGATGCTGCGGTTGCAAATTATGAAAAATATTTAGAATTATCTCCAAACGCTGATGATAAGGTTGCTGTTGAAGATCAAATTAAAAAAATTAAAGACCATAAAAATGGCGGCGAAATTCAAAAAGGAGCTTTTACTGAAGAATAGTGATGATTATACCTGCTCCTCCATCTGTCGCTTTATCGTTATTTGGTTTTCCAATTTATTGGTATGGTATTATTCTTGCTTGTGCAATTTTTGTAGCTATTCTTGTCGCTAATAAATTTTTTAATGTTTTAAATCGTGATTTGAAAAAAGATGTTATTATTAGTTGTGCCCCTTGGGTTATAATTTTGGGTATTGTAGGCGCAAGACTTTATTTTTGTTCCTTAAACCCTTCATATTACTTTTATCATCCGATTGAAATTTTAGATATTCGTCAAGGCGGTTTATCTATCCACGGAGCATTGATTTTAGGAATTTTAACTTTGATAATTTCGGCTAAGAAAAATAATGTTCCTGTTATGAAAATTCTTGATCCTATGGGGTGTGCTACAATTTTAGGTCAAGCTATCGGCAGATGGGGAAATTATTTTAATTCAGAAGCTTATGGGTTGCCTGTTTTGGGTCAAAAATGGGGTCTTTTTATTCCTGAATCAAGAAGAGTTGCTCAGTATCTAAATTATTCATTGTTCCATCCGACTTTTTTATATGAAAGTGTTTTGGATTTATTTGGGTTTGGGTTCCTTACTTTTATATTCTTTCGCTTTGGTAAAAAGTATAGTGGTCTGCCGTTTTTTGCGTATCTGACACTTTATGCTCTTATAAGGTACTTTATAGAAAAAATCCGTATAGATAGCGCTTTAAATATTGATGGTGTTCCTATTGCGGAAATTATTTCGGTTTCACTTTTTGTAATTGGCTTTATTGGTATTTGTTATTCGTTGTATAAAGCAAAAGCAAAATCTTAAGCCCTATAGTATTTCAATAATATATAATATTTACATATCTTTATATTTCATTCATTTTATGCAATTTGGTGTGCTGGAAATTTTTTATATATTTGTGAAGTATATGAGGAGACTTGAGTATGCCAGAAATTAGTTTTTGCTTATTCGATTTAAAACAACTATTCAGTGTGTTTTTCCCAAAACACGATAGAGAATATGAACGCAAAATTGATGAATATGAGCGTCAAGCTCAGGAAAATATGGCTGAAATTCGTATGAAATTGTTTTCTAATGCAGAATAATATCTGAGATAAATTTTGCCAAAAAAAAGGACAGGATTAACCTGCCTTAATTTATATTAGACTCAATTAATATAAATACAGTTATTTTTTTACATCAGTTTTTAGAATATCATTTATCAATGCAATGATTGCACCAACAACAGCTCCGGTTATTAGGAAGAACGCTGTCGGTCTTATGTGTTTTGTTAAAAGGTTGTATGCATCCATGCATTGTTTTGCTGTTTTATCAGCTACTTCAGAAGATTTTTTGCAAATTCTTTTGAATTCAAGTACTTCTGATGGGTTCTTTTGTTGAATATTTGTAATGGCGGTACGAATACGACCTTTTCCAACATGGTCTCCATCTTTTAAGCCATCAAACATTTTTATAAATTCATCTTCTGCTAATGATCTTTCAGGTTTAGCATTTAGAGAATTAATATATTTTTCAGTTCTGAAATTATACTCAGTTTTTTGATCTTGTATCTTTTTTGATACCTTGATGTATTCATCTGTCATTTTTTCATCAGCTGTAACTGGGTATGTATATTTTAATACATAACCGCCTACAGCACCTATTGCTGCACCTGCACCTACTGGTCCTAATACAGTTTTCCTCTGGTTATGTGATTGTATTGCTTCTGTTCTCATAACTTTTCCTTATCTGGTTACAATACGATGTTTACGTAAGCTTTTGGCTTATTTACTTAACTCTATGTTAGAATCTGCACTTAAATATTTTATTCAGACAAAAAACTCTTCATAAAACTGAGTAATCATATTCTAAATTTATATGCCCTACATTATAATAGAAACTTATTTTTTTGTCAATACTCTTATTAAATTTAATAAAAGCATAATAGCTACGACTGCTATTATTAAAAAGAAATAGTATTTTATAGCGTTGTGGCTTGCAAATAAACAAGCTAAACCGCCTGATAAGATTGCTACTGAAGTTATAATTACAACGGTTTTCTTTTGTGAAAATCCGGCATGTAATAATTTGTGGTGAATATGTTCAGCATCAGCAACAAATGGAGATTGACCTTTTGCAATTCTTCTTAAACTTGCATAGGTTATATCGATTATTGGAACTGCTAAAACTACAAAAGGTAACAAAATTGCTAATGTTGCAACTTTCATAACGCCTGTTATTGAAATTGTAGCAAGTGTGAATCCTGAAAATAATGAACCGCTATCACCCATAAAGATTTTTGCAGGGTTAAAATTGAATGTTAAAAATGCAAGCATAGAACCTGCTAAAATAAATCCAATTAATGCGCTTATTGGGTTTGGTGGGCTCAATGTGATTGCAAGAATTGCCAAGGTAATTGAGTTTACTGTAACAACTGATCCGGCAAGTCCGTCTACACCATCAATAAAGTTAACGGCATTAGAAATCCCGACAATCCAAAGCAATGTAATAGGATAAGACAACCAGCCTAAATCAAATCCTCCGAAAAATGGTACACTGTTTATTTGTACGCCTAACAGGTAAACTATTGTTGCTATAGAGACTTGAATAAGTAATTTAAATTTCGCACTTAACCCATATACATCATCTATAAGTCCTAAAAGAAACATTAAAGAGCTTCCTAATAGTATACCTGACATTAATTTTCCGTATGGATAATAGCTTAGCATTACCAAGCATAAAAATGTAAGCATGGTACTTGCCCATACCGCGATACCTCCAAGTCTGGAGATTGGTTTGGTATGAATTTTTCTTTCATTTGGAACATCCACAAGTCCTTCTTTTTTTGAAAAACTTATAACCATAGGAACTATAAATACCCCAAAAATATAGGCTATTATTGTTCCGATTATGTGTGCATGTGCCAATTTAATAATTATAATTCTTCTCCTTGTTATTAGTCAGTGTATAAAGGATATTTTCTGCATAATTTCAAAGAACGTTCTTTCAAATTTTGCAGTGCAACTGTATTATCTGACGAAAATACTGCAGATGCAATAATTTTTGCAACTTCAGTCATATCGTCTTCTTTGAACCCTCTTGTTGTAACTGCCGGAGTACCTAATCTTATTCCGCTTGTTACAAATGGACTTTGTGGATCGTTTGGTACAGTGTTTTTATTAGCTGTAATACCAACTGTTTCTAAGACATTAGCCATATCTTTTCCTGTTTTTCCTGTTTTTCTTAAGTCTAATGTCATCAAGTGGTTTTCAGTCATGCCACCTACAATGTCCATACCTTCATCCATAAGGCCTTGAGCAAGAGCTTTTGCGTTTTTAACAATTTGTTTTGCATATTCAACAAATTCAGGTTTTGAAGCTTCTAATAAAGCAACAGCTTTACCTGCAATAATATGTTCCAAAGGTCCGCCTTGAAGTCCCGGGAATACGGCTTTATCAATATCTTTTGCATATTGTTCTTTGCACATAATAATTCCGCCTCTTGGACCTCTTAGTGATTTATGTGTTGTTGTTGTTACAAAATCACAATATGGTGCAGGTGATGGGTGAATTCCTGCAGCAACAAGACCTGCTATATGTGCTATATCTGCTAAAAGTAAGGCTCCTGATTCATCTGCTATTTCTTTAAATTTTTTGAAATCAATTATTTTAGAATAATTACTAGCTCCACAAATAATTAATTTTGGTTTATGTTCAAGCGCCATTTGTCTTACATTCTCGTAATCAATTTCGCCGTTATCGTTTATTCCGTAACTTTTTACATCATAATATAAGCCTGAAAAGTTTACAGGAGAACCGTGTGATAAGTGTCCGCCATTTGATAAATCCATGCTCAAAACTCTATCACCAGGTTTCATTGTTGCCATAAATACTGCCATATTTGCTTGAGCGCCACTATGAGGTTGTACATTGGCATGATCCATGTGGAAAAGAGAGCATGCTCTTTTTTGTGCAGTCTCTTCAATTACGTCAATATGTTCACAACCGTTGTAGTAACGTTTGTGGGGTTTTCCTTCTGCATATTTATTTGTTAAAACGCTTCCGCAAGCTTCCATTACTGCTTGTGATGTGCAGTTTTCACTTGCTATTAATTCTATTGTTTCCTGTTGTCTTTGTAATTCTAATTCTATTTGTTCTGCAATTAGCGGATCAGTTTTTTTCAAATGTTCCAGATTCATACACTCTCCCTTTTTTAAATCCATTATACTTTCTAATTGGATTTTCGCAAGTTTGTTAACTATTGCTTGTTAATTCTTTTTTCGTGTTCGTTTAATACATTTATTATAAAATTAATATCTCGGCTTATTACGATATATTTATTGTGTTGATTATCTATTATGCAGCTGCGATTAAAACATTTTTCACTTATATCGATAATATTTTCTATTTTTTCGCCATCACTATTTTGTATTTTACAGGATTCTTGATTGATTGTATTTCTGTTGCGGACTAGTATTGCTAAAATTTCATCTTCCCAATCTGCATAGGCTATAGGTTTATATTTTAAATTTGCTTTTTTTAAAGCTTCTTCCATTTGTTTTTGAAATGTTGTATTATCCATTGGGTCATTTGAGTCAGGATGAATTCCATATACAAGTATTTTTTCATTTGATGTGTAGATGTCTTTAAATACATTATATTTTTCGGATATTGCTTTTGTGTATAGTGGAAGTTTATATTCATTTTGGCTATTTACAAAAAATGCATTGGATTCTATTTTTGGTGTTGGTAGGAATGTTTTATTTTTTATTGATATAAATGCTCCAATTATAAGGAATACCAATATTATAAGTATTATTTTTTCAGATTTATCTAGTTTCATTAGATTTTTCTCCTTATTTTTATATTAGATATTTTAATTTTAAATTCTCTATCTTTTTAAATGAAGTATTTATTTTATCTTGTAGATTATTATCAATTATAGCTTTTTGATAAATTTTTTCAATTATATCAATTATATTGTTGTCTGAATTTCTATAAATTAGTATATTAACTCCTGCGTTGATTGCCATTAGTGCAGCCTGAGGTTCGCCAAATTTTGCAACACCTTTCATTATCATGTCATCTGAAATTATAATGCCATTGTAGTTTAGAGTTTTTCTTAGATAATTTATGGCATTATGGCTTAGAGAAGTTGGAATTTCATCTTTTTCAAAACATGTACAATGCAGGTGTGCAATCATTACCATATCTATACCGTTTTGAATTGCGGATTTGAATGGTTTGATATGTGTTTTTTCCATTTCTTCTAAGGATAAATTTATTTCAGGCAAAGTTAAATGGCTGTCTTTATTTGCATCACCGTGTCCAGGGAAATGTTTTACACAAGGAATTATACCGTTTTGAGAATAGATTTTTGATACGATTTTTTCTCCTTGAATTACATCATCAGGGTTTGAGGAGAATGCTCTTTCTCCGATTATTGGATTATTAGGATTTGTGTTTGTGTCAATACATGGTGCAAAATTTAGATTTATACCATAATCTTTTAGTTCTTTTGAAATTTCTTCGGTTTGTTTTGCAAGAAATTCAGGACCTTCTTGGTAAGCGTATTTTGCTGATAAATATTTTTTACCGTTATGTATATTTTCTGTACGTTCTACTCTTCCGCCTTCTTGGTCTATTGATAAAAATGGAGGAATAAGGCTTTCTGATTTTATTTCATTTATCAGGTTTTTGAATTGGTCTTTGGTTTGTATATCTTTTGTGAAAAATATTATACCTCCAAGACCTTGTTTTAGTGCTTGTTTATATCCTTCACCTTCTGTTCCTAGTATGAACATTTGGTATAATTTTTCTTTTAGTGTTGCCATTTTATCCTTTTTTTATTAAATCAAATTCTTCTATTAAGTCTATTAATTTACCTGTTTTTATTACGTCGTGGATTTTTGTATAAATTTTTTCTAAATCATTTTGCTCTGGAATTTTGATATTGTTCGGCAGAATAATATCATTTGAAATTTTTGTTTCTACAAAATTCTTGTTTAATGTTAGAAAATCTTTATAGATTTCAAGAACTTCAATATATTTAGGATTTATTTCGTAAGTTGTTCCAAGGTAATATTTTGCATCTTTTTGAAGTTGGGTAAAATATTGAATTGAGTAATCAACTTCTTCAACAGATTCTTCTTCGTTGTATGTATCTCCAAGGCAAGGATTACCTTCTATAATAGCGTTATCGTGAGATTTTATATATACTGCCCAAAGTAAGCATCCAAGACAAAATCCTACATTGTTATTAACCATATTAATTATTTGCGGATATAGCATTTTGAATTTCATTTTTTTTTGACCAAAGTTTTTAAATTGGTTTATTGCCGCATATATGTATTCAACATTTATTGATAAAATTGTTGTGTGTTGTGCAAATCCTGGGTCAAATAAAAAAGTTTGTTGCGTTTGTGTCATTGTTTATACCTCGTTTATTTTATAATTTGTTAATCGTTTTTATCATAGTAAAATTTTGTACCTTCTACAAAACCTTCTACAACACCTTTTGCAAATACTTTTCGGGCTGACCAATATGAAGTGTGTGCAAATAGCGCTGATCGTCTTGACCAAATTCCGGAATTATCATAGACAACCCCTGTCGGATTTTCAAATTTCATATCGGTTAATTCTTCTACTTGTTTTAGCGTTAAGTTTTTACTTGTTGGAAAACCTAGCGGATCTTCTTTAAAGTTTACTGTAAGAAAATATATTCCGTTTTCGATAATGTATTTATACATATATTTGTTATAAAAAGTCATTTCATAATTCGGGTCTGCCATATCTGAATAGAATAATGGAATTGGACTTGCGAAATTTACAGCACCTTTTACATAACCTTTTGGAGCACAATATTTGTCAGTCATTTCATCCATTTTTAGATAATTTTCTTTTAATTGTTCTTTGTTTTGGTTTAGAACAAGATGACCTTCATTTGTGATAACGCCAATATTTCCTTTTTCATAGGATAATGCTGAAAGACAGGTATCTTTTTGCGGGTGCTCTTGTGCAAGTTTGATAATATCTTCATCAGCGTTTAGTGCTTGAAATAATTTATCAAATTTTATGTATGGAAGTTTGTATAACATATATTGATATGTAACAAAACTGCCTGCTGAATATCCGTATAAGATAACGTTTTGCCCGTGTTCTGCTTGTTCTTTTACTCTATCGTTTAACCCATCAAGTATTGTCAGCATATTATGAGTTTTTTGAACCCATATAGCATCATGCATAAATTGGGTTAATAAACTTCGTATTTCGTATGCTAAAAGTGAACTTATTGCTTTTGAAAGATTTAATCTTTCTTTTACAAAATCTAAGTCTGTTTTGCTATCGTAACCCCAGAAAAATATTTGAGGTTCATCTTCTATAATTAGGTTATTCTTTTTCGCCCAATTTTGAATTTGTGGGTTTTGTTCAAATTTTTCTTTCAGGATTGGATGAAGTTTTTTTACTCCATTAATATACCAGTCTTTCATTTTTGTATCGTTGTTATTTGAACCGTTAATATATAAAAATGTAAGGTTTGTTGTTTGCGCTATCGTTGGAACTTGTAGTAATCCAAGACATAGCAGTGTAAATAAAATCTTTTTCATAATATTGATATTTTATCACAAGGGATTTTGCTGTATATTTTTTTACAATAGTTTAATTATATGTTAATGTGGTCGTTATGAAAGATTTTTTTATCGGTTTATTAGATTGGATATATAAAAAGAAATGCTATTTTTGCGGAAAGTCTAAAGAATCTGTCAAGATGTGTTCAAAATGTTTTGATGATTTAGAATTTTTGCCTGTTCAGGTTAATAGAAAATTTAATGGAGTAGATATTTATTGTGCAGGTGTTTATTCAAAAAATCTTCAAAAAATGATAAGAGGATTGAAATATCATCGACAAAAAGATTTGGCATATTATCAGGCAAAATTTATGTGGGAATACTGGACAAGATTAGGTATTGATGGTGATTTTCAGATTGTGCCTGTGCCGATATTTCCAAAACGTAAAAAACAAAGAAAATATAATCATATGGAATTGGTTGCTGTTGAATTTTCAAAACTCTCAGGATATGAGGTTAATTTTGAATTGATAAAAAGAATTAAAGATACAAGACCTCAATACAAATTGAATAAAAGTCAAAGAATGCTAAATTTAGATAAGGCGTTTGAAGTTCATAAAGAAAATCTAATTCCTGATAAGAAAATTTTGATTATAGATGATATCTGTACAACAGGTTCGACTTTTGAAGAAATGATAAAAGAGTTTAATAAAGTCGGTATTTGTGATATAACTTGTTTTGCGACAACAACACCATGGACGTAATTTTATGATAATTTCAGAGTTTGCAAAATATTTACAACAACATAATGATGAACTTTTAACCAGAAAAACTACCCCGTTAAAACTTTTACACGAATGGTTAAGAGCCGTTATCAATAAAAATCCTAAAAATAATATTGATAAAATTGTTCATAAAGAAATTTTGTATTGCGAAAATGAAAATGGTGATTATTTAATCGTTGGGAAATCTGATAGCGGAAGAGTTTTAGTTGATGCACTTATAAAGTTTGCAAAAAGTTATGAAAATTATAATCACGCAAAGTGGATTCATTTAACAGAACAAGCTCTTCATAGGGCTGATAAATAAAATTTTATGATTTGATTTCTTCAACGTTTAGTTTTTGTAATAATTTTTGTTCTTTGTTATTTTCTATGGCATAAGGTATAAGTCCTGTAATTACTCCTGCAACAACAGTAATTAATCCAAGGAAATTGCCATCTATATTTTTCATATATTTTAAACCTGCACCAAGCGTAATACTTGCTCCTGCCAGAGCACTAAGTCCAACTGTTATCAATTTATTTTTTTCTGATTTTTTTATTTTGCTTACAAATTCATCGGTATTTTCTTTAGGTACTATATAAGTTCTGTTCAATGTACGTTTAGGATTTTTGGAGTCAGTATTAGTTTCATTGTATGATGAAACTCTGTTTTTATTACTATTAGGTATTGGTGTAATTTCTACTTTAAACGACATCTATTAAACCTTCATTTATTACCTTTACATATTGTGTAAGGATAAACAAATAAAATATTTGCTTTTATTTGTAATAATTAGTTATATATGTTAACATAAAGTTTATATGAGGTTTTTATTATGCAATTAAATCCTAAATTTAAGCTAAATGGTATTAATAATGAAATTGTTTTTATAAAAGATAACCAAGTTGTAGATGGTTCAGAAATTAAGGGCTTGAGTATAACAATTACAGGGGATAATAACAAAGTTACAATAGAATTGCCGTCAAATTTTATAAATGTTGCAATAGTTATGGATGGTAATAATAATGAATTTTATTTGAAACCTACTAGACATAGAACAATCAGACATACAACTTTTGGAATGGAAGGTGGTTCTAAAATTTCTGTAGGTTCAGGACTTTCAGCATATAGAGATGTTCATATTGTTGCTAAAAACGGTAAAAATATTTCTATTGGGGATGAATGTATGTTTGCTCGTGAAATTATGATTAGAAATAATGACGGGCATATAATTTTAGATAGAAAAACAGGGGAACTTTTAAATCCGCCGGAAGATATTGTTATTGGTAATAATGTTTGGCTTGGAATGAGAGTTTTGATATTTAAGGGTTCTGTTATACCTAATGGAAGTGTAGTCGGGGCAGGTGCTTTGGTTAATAAAAAGTTTGATGAAGAAAATATCTTGATTGCAGGCGTTCCGGCTAAGAAAATCCGTTCTGATATTGAGTGGAGAAGAGAAGATTTTGCAGGTTATATGAAAAAGAACAATTAATTTACTTTAATTGTTGTTAAAAAACTTTACCCCTTGTAAAGATTTAGCCCTGTAGAATATGTTTGTGCTATACTAGTATCAGGGAATGACAGACTGGAGGGAAGAGTATTGACTCAGCAGAATATGTTTAATCACGGGAATATTGTTCCTGTAAATATAAGAGAAGAAATGAAACGTTCATATATCGATTATGCGATGAGTGTAATTGTAGGACGTGCATTACCTGATGTTAGAGATGGTTTAAAACCGGTTCACAGACGTATTTTATACGCAATGAATGAACTTGGAATGTATCCTGATAAACCATTTAAGAAATGTGCTCGTATCGTTGGTGAAGTTTTAGGTAAATATCACCCGCACGGCGACAGTTCTGTATATGAAGCTTTAGTTCGTATGGCTCAAGACTTTTCTACGAGATATCTAATGGTTGACGGGCATGGAAACTTCGGTTCTGTTGATGGTGACGGAGCTGCTGCAATGCGTTATACAGAAGCTCGTATGCATAAAATTACTCAATCAATGCTTGCTGATATTGATTGCGAAACTGTTGAGTTTGAGCCAAACTTTGATGGTTCCCTGCAAGAACCTTCTGTTCTTCCGGTTAGACTTCCAATGTTATTATTAAACGGAGTTTCAGGTATTGCAGTTGGTATGGCAACAAATATTCCTCCACATAACTTGTGCGAAGTTGTTGACGGTACTATTGCTTTAATTGATAATCCAAAAATTACAGTTCCTGAATTGATGGAATATATCAAAGGTCCAGATTTCCCTACAGCTGCAACAATTATTGGTTTAAATGATATTAAACAAGCTTATGAAACAGGTAGAGGCTCTATCAAAATGTCTGCTGTTGCAGGATTTGAAGAAATTGCAGGCGGCGGTGGTCGTCAGGCTAGAACTGCTATTGTTGTTACTGAAATTCCTTATCAAGTTAATAAAGCTCAGTTGATTGAAAAGATTGCTGAACTTGTTAAAGATCAAAGAATTACTGGTATCTCTGATATTCGTGATGAATCTGACCGTGAAGGTATGAGAATTGTTATCGAATTGAAACGTGATGCTAAACCTGATGTTGTTAAAAATAATTTGTTTAAATATACTCAATTAGCTACAACATTTGGTGTTAATATGGTTGCTCTTTGTGGTAAGCAACCTCGCTTGATGAATTTGTACGAAGTATTAAATGAATTTGTTGAACACAGAATTGAAATTGTAACAAGAAGAACTATTTTCTTCTTGAAAAAAGCTAAGGTTAGAGCTCATATTTTAGCCGGTTTAATAATTGCTTTAGGTTCTATTGATGAAGTTATTGAACTTATCAAAAAATCTAAAACCACAGATGATGCTCGTGAAGGTTTAATGAGTCGTTTCGGGTTAGACGTTGACCAAGCTAATGCAATTTTGGAAATGCAATTAAGACGTTTGACAGGTTTGGAACAAGACAAAGTTAAAGCTGAATATGACGAATTGTTGAAAAAGATTGAAGAGTATGAAAGCATTTTGGCAAGTCGTCAAAAAATCTTAGATATTATTAAAGCTGAACTTTTAGAAGATAAAGAAAAATACGGCGATGACAGAAAAACTCAAATTTTACCAGAACAAGGTGAAGTAACTATTGAAGATTTAACTCCAAATACTCCAATGGCAGTATTTATTACTCACCAAGGATATTTGAAACGTATATCTTTAGATACATTTGAACGTCAAAACCGTGCTACAAGAGGTAAATCAGGTATTAAAACAAAGGATGATGATGATATTCAACACTTCTTCACAGCTATGATGCATGATAAAGTATTGTTCTTCTCATCAAAAGGTACTGTTTACAGCTTGAATGTTTATGACTTCCCTGAAGGCGGTCGTCAATCAAAAGGTCTTCCTATTGTAAATGTTTTACCTATTGATCAGGATGAACGTATTACAGCGGTTGTTCCTGTAAGTACATTCTCTAAAGATTTGAACTTGATTATGCTTACTAAAAAAGGTTATATCAAGAGAATTGAATTGGATAACTTCACTAATATCAGAAGAAACGGTATTATTGCTATTGGATTGGATGAAGGCGATAGCTTATGCTGGGTTAAACTTGCAACTGCTAAGGATGAAATTATTATCGGTACATCTTGCGGTATGGCAATAAGATTCCCAATCCAAGATTTAAGACCTTTAGGCAGAAGTGCAAGAGGTGTAATTTCTATGAAATTACGTACTGGTGATGAAATTGTAGGATGCGATATTGTTCCTCAAGATTATGATGCAGATTTGCTTGTTGTAACTTCTGACGGTTTTGGTAAACGTACTAAATTATCTGAATTTAGAACTCAAAACAGAGGCGGTATTGGTTTGATTGCAACTAAATTTAAATCAAGTACATCAAGACTTGTTGCATTAACTATCGTTAAAGAATCTGATGATATCATGTTAGTAACATCAAATGGCGTTGTAACAAGATTGAATGCAGGTTCAATTTCTCAACAAGGCCGTCCTGCAACAGGTGTTAGAGCTCAAAACTTATCAGATAATGATACTGTATGTTCAGTTAATAAAATTCTTAACCCTGATGAAGATGATGTAACAATTAAATCTTCTTCTTCAAATGAACCTGAAGCAAAATCAGAAGATATTCAACAAACAAGTTTGTTGGATAACCCTTCAGAAGAATAAAAATATTCGGTTTATATAGTAAAAAAGATGAAGTAATAAATGCTTCATCTTTTTTATTGCTATGATTTATAAAATATCCAGTGGATCGACATCTATTGTTAATTTGATATCTTTTGGAGCAGTAATTTTATTTAAAAAGCTTGAAACAAATTGATGACCTTTATCTTCAAGTTTATTTTTGATTAGAATTTGAAATCTGTAATAGCCATTTATTTTTTCAATAACACAAGGTGTTGGACCAAGAACATCAAGTCTTTCGCCAAAACCGAATTTTTCAATCATTGTGCATAATCGCAGGGCAATTTCTTGGGCTGCTTTTTCTGCTCGGAAATTATTTTGCGAACTTAGAATAAGTCTTATAATTTGACTAAATGGCGGGTAATCAAATTCTTCACGGGAAGCTATTTCTTTTTGATAAAATTCAAAATAATTTTGAGATTTAGCACTTTCCAAGGCATAATATTCAGGATTATATGTTTGAAATAATACACGACCTCTAAATTCTCCACGTCCTGCACGTCCTGCAACTTGGGTTAGGAGTTGAAAACCTCTTTCTGATGCTCTAAAATCAGGCAGGTTAAAACTTGCATCAGCGGAAATTACGCCAACAAGTGTAACATTTGGATTATCAAGACCTTTTGCTATCATTTGAGTTCCGACAAGGATATCAATTTCACCTTTTTGGAATTTTTCTAGTAATCTTATATGTTCACCTTTTCTAACCAAAACATCGCTATCAATACGTTCAACGTTATAATCAGGATATAAATCTTTTATGTATTGTTCTATTTTTTGAGTTCCTGTACCTGAATTTTTTAATCCTTCAAATCCGCAATTTGGGCAAACATCAGGAAAATATTCAACGTGGTTACAGTAGTGGCATTTTAGCATATTGTCTTTTGCATGCCATATCATTGGAATCGCACAATTTGGGCATTCTATAACGTGTCCACAGCCTTGGCATTGGGTGTAGGTTGAAAATCCTCTGCGGTTTATTAGTAAAATTACTTGTTGTTTATTATCAAGAGTTTCTTTTATTGCGGTTTGTAGAGGTTTTGATATTAAACTTTTATAGGCAGCACGTCCATATTCTTGCATATTTATAACTGTTACCGGTGCAACTTTAGCGTTGTTATAACGGGTTAGCATTTCATATAAGTGATTTGTGTTTATTGCCCTATAATAACTTGAAATATCAGGGGTCGCAGAACCAAGTATAAGTGGACATTTATTAAATTCTGCAAGTTTTTTGGCAACAAGTCTTGCATCATATCTTGGTGCCGGTGATGTTTGTTTGTAGGCGCCTTCGTGTTCTTCATCTATTATAATTAACCCGATGTTTTTTAACGGGGCAAATACTGCTGATCTTGCCCCTGCAAGTATTTTTATTTCATCTTTGTATAATTTTTGCCATACATCATATCTTTCACCTTCTGAAATACTACTGTGCCAGATTGCAACATCTTTTGTCCCGAATTTCTTGGCTAAGCGTTTTGTTAGTTGGGATGCTAAGGCTATTTCCGGGGCTAAAAATAGAACATTTTTACCGCTTTTTATAGTGTCATCGATTAGTTTAAAATATACTTCAGTTTTTCCGCTTGCGGTTATTCCGTGAAGTAAAATTTGCGGAGATTTTTCTTCTTTTATTTGTTTTGAAATTCCTTCATATACTTTTTGTTGTGTTGGTGAAAGTTCATATAAATTTTCTTTTTTATCAATATTTAAAATATCTAGTGGGTTTCTATAAATTTGTTCTTCTGTTAATTTGATACAGCCAAGTGTTTCAAGCTTTTTGATTGTTGCTCTTGTTGTTTTAGCTAGTTTTTCAAATTCTATTAGTGGCATTTTGCCTTTTTCTTGTAGTGTATTTAAAATTTCCAGCTGTCTTTTGGTTGCACCTTCTGTTTTTACAAATTCAATAGATTGTTCTGTTTTTAAAGATTTTTCGATTAATTTTAATGGAATTGCAGTGTTTAATACGGTTATTAAATCTGAACAATAATAATTTGCCACCCATTCTAATAATTTTAGGTATTCAACAGAAAATAGTGGGGTTTCATCAAGAATTTTACTTATTCTTTTGGCTCTGATTTCTGGCGGAAGATAATCTGAAAATCCTACGCAAAATCCGTTTATTAATCCTTGTCTTCCAAATGGAACAAGTAGTGCTTGACCTATTTGAATTTTATCTTGCATTTCATCAGGAATAAGGTAGCTAAATGTTTTTACGCCCAGCGCTTTTATATTAACAAGGCAGACTGCGTATTTATGTTTTATAACAGAAGGATTATCAACATTGTTGGAAGGCTCTCGCTTTTTTAATGTTAATTTTCGAGTTTGTGGAATTTCAAACAATTTATTTTGAATACCGTCTTCCATTATTGATAATCCTTTTTGTTTTAATTTTTTATTGGTAATTTATTAATTATTCAGCTTCTGCTGACATAAGTTCTTGTTTAGCTTCTTCTATTGCTTCTGTTAAAATGTCTAATTGATCAGGAGTGAAAGTTACACCTTTTTTAGTTGGTAACCAAGTTGCACCATCATCTGTTGTATAAAATATTCTCATATTTAAGTAACTTCTTCCTTTATATTCGCTAATTGAAATTTGTAATTGTTCAGTGTCTGATCTTTCGATTGTTGCTAAAATTTTTGAATCTGCCATTTCTCTCTCCTTATTTATCTTCTCGTTTTTTATTCTAGCATAAAGCTTTTTTATTAGTATAAATTTTTAGAATTTTTTTAATTTTGCGTATGTCGCATCCATTGCTTTTTTGCCAAGTTTGCCAAAATCAATTGTGTACATTACGCTTTCGCCTACTGTCATTACATCAGTTACATGGCCTATTCCAAGTTGTTCGTGGAATACTCTTTGTCCTACATCATATATATCATCAATAATTTTGGCATTATCGCGTTCTTGTTTTCTTTCCTGTTCTTTTTGGCGTTCTGCTTCAAGGCGTTGACGGCGTTCATCTGCCATACGCTTTATTGCATTATCTTTGAAAAATGCTGCAATTTTTTCTTCTTCTCGTTTTTTATTTATTGCAGATTTTACGATAATCGTGCGTTGTGGTGTTCTGTTGCTTGTTGGTTTATTGTAGCTTGAATTTGTATAATTAGAACTTGGTTTATTGGAACTTGCTAAACCTCTTCTTTGTGGAGCTACAAAGTTTGTACCAAATCCTGATGATGGTCTTACGTATCCGTCTGAATCAGTTTTTGCGTATGATTCTCTTGCTTTTGATACTGCATTTCTAAATGTTGAAGAATTGCTCATTCTGCTTTCTGATTCAGTTGATTCTATCAGGTTATGCGGAATTTCTTCAATAAATCTTGACGGGTTGTAGTATCTGTATTCACCCCAAGTTTGACGACGTTTGGCTGAAACGAGATATAGCTTTTCTTCTGCTCTTGTTATACCAACGTACATAAGTCTGCGCTCTTCTTCAACTTCTGATGGAACTTGCAGAGTTCTTTGACTTGGGAAAATTCCTTCGTCCATTCCGGCTATAAATACTATTGGAAATTCAAGACCTTTTGCAGCATGAAGTGTCATCATTGTTACGTTGTTTGCTTCATCTACCATTGAATCAAGGTCTGATACTAAGGCTACTTGTTGCAAAAATTCACCTAAGATATTGTCTTCTTCTTCCGGAATAAATTCTTCTGCAACGTTTACAAGTTCTTGCAAGTTGTTTATATCATCTTGTACTTCCGGATCACTTACGGCTTTTGCTTGAAGTTCTGCTAAGTATCCTGATTTTTCTATAACAAGTGTTACAAATTCTTTTAGGGTATAAGAATCTTTTGCTTGTTGGAATTTGTAGATTAAGTTTGCAAAGTCTTTTAATTTTGATTGAGTTTTTGAATTGATATCAGATTCTTCACAAATTTTTATTGCTTCAAAAAGGCTTATATCTCTTGAATTTGCAAAGTCTGACAGATTTTTTAATGTAGTTTCACCTATTCCTCTTTTTGGAATATTTATTACTCTGCGCAAACTTTGAGAGTCATCAGTGTTATTTATAAGTTTTAGATAGCATATTACGGTTTTAACTTCTGCTCTATCGTAGAATTTTGTGCCGCCATATATTCTATATGGAACTCCTGTTGCCATACAAGCTTCTTCTAGGGCACGGGATTGGTTATTTGTTCTATATAATATTGCAAATTGATTGTAATTTCCGTGAGCTGTTCTTTTTATATTGCTTACTATATAATTTGCTTCATCAGCTTCATCATCTGCTATATAATAACTTAATTTTTCACCTTCTCCTTTATTTGAATATAAAACTTTATCAACACGCTCGTTATTGTTTTCGATAACTGCGTTTGCGGCATTTAATATGTGTGCTGTTGAACGGTAATTTTGTTCAAGTTTTATAAGTTTTGTTTTTGGATAATCTTTTTGGAAGTTCATTATGATTGTAAAATCTGCACCACGCCAAGAATATATTGATTGGTCAACATCTCCTACTACGCATAATGAACGCTCTTGCGGAACGTCTTTTGATAGATTTGTGTATAGCATATTAACTAATTTGTATTGTGCTAAGTTTGTATCTTGGTATTCATCAACCATTATGTGTTGAAATCTATCATAGTATTGCTGTCTTACTTCTTCGTTTTGCTCAAGTAATTTTACTGTAAGCATTAACATATCATCGAAATCTATTGCATTATTGTTATTTAATGATTTTTCGTATTCTTCATAGATTGATGCAATCTTTTGCGATTTGAAATCTCTTGCAAATGTCGCAAATGTATGTGCATCTTGCATTTTATTTTTTGCGTTTGATATAACAGATTTTACAAGTTTTGTTTGATATACCTTATCATCTAAATTAAGTTTTTTGATTGCCCTTGTAATTATTTGATTTGTATCAGAATCATCATAGATTGTGAAGTTCTTATCTAGATGTTTGCCTGTTGAGGTATTGTATTTATCAATATTCTCTCTCAAAATTCTTCCGCAAATTCCGTGGAATGTTCCAACCCACATATATTTTACGGTATCTTCACCAATAATCTTGCCGATACGTTCTTTCATTTCTTTGGCAGCTTTATTCGTGAATGTTACTGCTAAAATGTTTCTTGGTCTTACCCCATGTTGAATCATATAGGCTATTCTTGTTGTAAGAACCTTTGTTTTTCCAGATCCGGCACCTGCCAAAATTAACAGTGGACCTTGCGTTGTTTGTACTGCTTCTTGTTGTTCCTTATTAAGATTTTCTAATAGTTTTTCCATGACCTCTTCCCAAATAAAAAAAAATATGCTATAATCAAGCATAGTTGAAAAATGTTATTAATGCAATTAGAAGGTAAATGAAAAATGACAGAAAGTGATAAGGATATAATTTTAAGTTCGGATGATACAAATGATGATGCTCAAAAATCAATAGTTGTACCTATTGATGACGATATGGACACTGTAAAATCCGACGCTCCTAATACTGTAGATGAATTGGCTATGGAGCTTGCTACAATTAAACAATCCGCTAAGAAAATTGCGATTATTGGTAGTAGAAATCTTCCTATCACTCATCAACAAATGATTGAAACCCTTGCTACAGCTTTAGTTATGCAGGGTAATACAATCATTACGTCAGGTGGTTCTTCAGGAACTAACGCTGCTGCTATTCGTGGCGCTATGAAGGCTAATCCTGAAAAGTTGTGTGTAATTTTACCGCAAACTATTGGTCAACAACCTTCTGATGTTCAAGATCAGTTGATTGGTGTTCCTAATATCATTGAACACGCTGACCGTGCTATGATGACTTTGGTGGATGCTTCTCGCGTTTGTAACCGTGAAATTATTGATGAATGTAATCAATTAATTTGTTTCTTATCTCATACTAGTAAAACTTTACATAACGCTGTTCAATACGCTGAAGAAGGTCATAAAGTTATAACTGTCTTTTATCTAGATTAATTAAGGTCTCTTCTTTATGAGTGATAAATTAAAGAAATTAACCGGTAAAAATCCGAAAGATTTTGAACCTGTTGCATATAGTGTCATAAATAATTCGGATTGTGATTTGTTTTCCGAGTTGGTTTCTCAAGATGAGTTTTTGTTCGATTTTGTTAAGCAAAATGTGGCAAATAGACTTGCAAAAGTTTGTAATGAGTCAAATTATTTGAATTTGTTGAACTTTTTAAAGTTTTATTCGCCTTCGTATGAAGAATTTATTGTTTCTAATTTGGCAAATTACGCAGATGATGATTTGACAGATAGAATGCTTGAAATTTTTGAAAATGGCTCTGAGGATGAAAAAACTTATTGCGCAAAATTCTTTTCATATATTCAAGACCCTTTAGCTATTGATTTATTAAAACAAAATATGTATAGCGAAAATGGTTATTTGAGCGGAAATTGTGCTGCGACTTTGGCCGCATTTGGCGAAAAATCATCTTATGAACAGGCTTTAGATTTGTTAAAAAGTGATGATGGTTTTAAAGTTTTAGATGGTGTTAGATTTTTGGTGGCTTATGGCAATAAAGATGCTTTACCTTATATAATTGTGGCTGTTAAAAATTCTTCATTTGCTGAAAATATTGCAGGCGAAATTCCGTATTTATGTGATTTGATTTCTTTATATAAAATAAATAAAATTGACTGTCTTTATATTTTAAATTTGATAATAAACGGATTAGGTGAAATTCTTGGATTATCTTGTGTTCTTGATTTTCAGCTTTATGATGTTTTTGGAATGCTTATGAATAATAAAATTACATCTGAAAGTGCTGTGGTTTTATTAAATGCTATAAATAAATTTGATGTTTTGACTGAAAATGATGAGTATTTGTTTGATGAATCTAAAGAAACTAAACAGGAAGTTTTAGATATTAAAAAATTGTTATTCTCATTAAATAAAGATGAATTGTTAAAGTTTTCAGATGATGAATTGCGAGATGATAGTTTATTTGTTTATACAGCTTTAGATTATACGCATGATGCGGATTTGGTTAGAGAATTGTTATCTTCATCTAATCAAACTTTGGTTTTGAGAGCTGTTGAAGTTTTAAAATCATTAGGCGCATTATCTGAAAATGATAAGGAAACTGCGTATCAAGCTGTTTCAAATGAAAATATAAAAAGTGTTATTATGGCAATATAGGAGAATAAAAGTATTATGCACTACATTATTACTCAAGAAAAAAATACTATTCCTGCTGGGTATAGAAACTTAACAGATGAAGAAATTGCAAAAGATTTTATTAAGATTGATAGTGATAAAAGTTATTTTATCTCAAAAAATGAATGGATGGTAAATTTTATAAAGTTGTTAGCTGAAGATATGGAAGGGCTAGAAAAAAAAGGTCCGGATTCTATTATGAAGCAGATTCAAGAATTGTCAGATGAGTTTGATAAATATGATTTAGATAATAATAAAATGATTGACTATATCGAATATAAGAATTTCTTATCTGATAATATTTATATTTCGGATTAAAAATATTATTTATAAATAAAAAAAAGACCTCTTTTATAAAGAGGTCTTTTTTGTGTTTGTTTTGACAAATTTTCTTATGCTGCAGCTGCTTTCTTTTTATTCTTTCTTTCTTCCCAGAAATCAACTAACATACAGCAGAAGAAAATACTTGAATATACTCCGACAACAACACCAAGTATCATAGCCAGAACGAAATCTTTTGTAGTTACTCCTCCGAAGAAGTATAAAGCAAGTAATGTTAATAATACTGTTAAAGATGTATTAATGCTTCTTGCAAGAGTTTGGCTTACTGATACATCAATAATTTCGCCATATGACATTTTCTTACCATAATATCTTAAATTTTCTCTGACTCTATCAAACGTAACGATAGTATCGTTTATTGAGAACCCTATAAGAGTTAATATTGCGGTTAAGAATAAACCATCAATTTGGACATCAAAGAATATTCCAAGAATTGAAAATGCCCCAACTACAAATAATACGTCATGTACCAGTCCTAATATGGCTGCAAGTGCGTAATCAAATTTAAATCTTAGCGAGATATAAATAATCATACCCAGCATAGCAAGGGTAAGAGCTAAAACAGACATTTTGAACAATTCTTTTCCCAGTGTTGGACCAACAGAACTTACTTGAATTAATTCGGCATCTTTGTATTCTTTTTGTACAGCTTTAGTTATTTCATCTGTTGTATTAGAGCCTTCATCTATAAATTTAGTTTTAATAGAAATTATTGAATTAATATTATTGTTTTCTTCTGTTGGAGTTACATCTAATATTTGGATATAAGGATTTTCTATTCCAACAGCATCAAGATCGTCTCTTGTTTTTGCAACATCATTGTTTTTAACTTCTTCTTTGACTCCGTATTGTAAAATAGTACCGCCTGTGTAGTCAATACCTACTTTTACAGGTGAATGAGTCGGATATGTAATCATAGAATATATCATTGCGATAATCCCTGGAGTTAACAGACAAGCTGATAAACATATCCACAAAATTCTATATTTTACAACGTGTACTGTTTTTTTCATATTAAACATTTTATTTTACCCTCATACTTTCTTAGTCTAATATACCAAAACGTGCTTTTTCACGTTTAGTTTCTGTAACTTCATAATCATGGCCTATTTCATCTTTAGACAGACCAAATAAAGCCGGATATTTTAATTCTCCGGTTCCGAAGATTAAGTGCATAAAGTTTTTAGTAACAGTAATTGCCGTAAACATAGAAACGATTACACCTAATGCCAAAGTTAGAGCAAAACCTTTAACAACACTTGTACCTAAGAAGTATAAAATGACACATGCAAGGACTGTTGTCATATTAGAATCGAAGATACTTGTAAATGCTCTGTCAAATCCAGAATTAATTGCTGTGAACAAGTTTCTGCCAGCTCTTAATTCTTCTTTTGTTCTTTCAAATATCAATATATTGGCATCGACAGCCATACCGACTGATAGGATAAATCCTGCGATACCTGCAAGTGTTAATGTAACCGGAATAATTTTGAATAATGCAAATAATATTAATGCATATATAACTAATGCAACGTCGGCAATAAGTCCCGGTAATCTGTAATATAAGACCATAAATAACATTACAAGTCCAATACCCAATAACCCGGCAAATTTTGATTTTTCAATACTATCTGCACCTAAAGTAGGACCTACTGTATTTTCCTGTATTATTTCAGATGGTACAGGCAAAGCTCCGGCATTTAATAAATTAACCATTCTATCAGCTTCTTCATATTCAAATCCACTGTTTCCTCCGGAAATTTCAGCTCTGCCGCCGTATATAGTTTCTCTGATTACAGGAGCGGATATTTCTTCGCCGTCAAAGAATATAGCCATTTGTTGGCCTACTAATTTTTCTGTAAGTTCTGCGAATTTTGTTCCACCTTTAGCATTGAATTCTAATGATACAGTCCATTGACCTGATTGATCGGAACCTATTGATGCAGATTTTAAATCTTCGCCTGTTAAACCTGTAGATTCCCACATCAATTGTCCTTTATCATCTCTTTTGTGCTGTTTGTTTGCATCAAATACAGGTTGTTTAAATTCTAATTGAGCTGTTTTGCCCAAGAATGCTTCAGCTTCTTTTAAGTCTGTAATTTGTGGAATCTCAACTAGCAATCTTTTATCGCCTACCTGAGCAACTGTTGTTTCTGATACCCCTAGTTTGTTTACCCTGCTTTCAATTGCATATTGCAATCTGCTCATAACTTCAGGAGTAATTTTCTTGACGGATTCAGTAGTACGGGCTTCAAGCATAATTCTTGAACCACCTACAAGGTCAAGACCTAACTTGGTTGGTTTTTTGTAGATTGTAAAGATACAAGCAATTGCTATCCCTACAATGATCCAAAACATAATAATTTTGTTTTTCAATTTTCTACCCTCTTATGTATAACTATAAACTGTTTTATTTTATAATAATTTATTTTAAACTAAAAGGAACTAGCCTTCTTCGCTTAATTCTGATTTTACTCTGTCAATTACCTTGAATAATTCTATTTTTTCTTCATCATTTAATGTGACAAGAGGTTTCCTCAAATAAGATTCAATAATTCCCTTATATTCCAAAGCGGCTTTGACTGGTATCGGATTTGGAGCCATAAATAATTTTTTAAATACTGGATATAGAGTTTTGTGCATATTTCTTGCTGCAATATATTCCCCTGATTTAAAATTCCTTATCATTGATTTAATTTCTGATCCAAATAGGTGTGAAGCTACTGAAATAACTCCATGAGCTCCTAATGCCATCATAGGTAATGTCAGGCTGTCATCACCTGAATAAATAACAAAATCGTCAGGACAAAGCAGTTTCATTTCTGAAACCATATCCATATCAGGACAACTTTGTTTAACTCCAATGATATTATTATATTTTTCAGCCAAATATGCTACTGTTTCAGGAAGCATATTAACACCAGTTCTTGACGGTATATTATACAGAATTATCGGAAGATTTGTAGATTGTGCAATTGTTGAGAAGTGCTCAATTATTCCTTTTTGATTTGGTTTGTTGTAATAAGGCACTACTGATAATATTGCATCAACTTCTTCTTTTTGGGCAAATTTTGTATATTCAACAGCTGTTTGAGTTGAATTTGAACCTGCACCAAGTATTATTTTTGCCTTGTTTGCTACAGCTCTTTTTACTGTGCTGACTAATTCAATTTCTTCTTCGTTTGTTAATGTAGGAGATTCTCCGGAGGTTCCAGCCACGAGTATGGCATCACTTCCAGAGGTTATTAAATGTTTTGCAAGAATTTCTACTTTATCATAGTCAATATTCCCGGATTTATCCATAGGAGTGACCATTGCAGTAATTACTTCTCCGCAATCAAATCTTAAAGCCATGTAAATACCCTCTGTTTCCCTAATCTATACATTAAAATTATATTACAAAAGTAAATATATTGTTTAATTATTAAGAATAATGTCTTTTTTATTAAGTTATTTAATTTATGGTTTTGAATTTTTTATTTTGAAATCTTTTGTGCTAAAATTTATGGTATGAACTGGCAGGATTTATCGAAAAAGAAAAGATTATATGTATTAGTATTTATGGCAATTGGCGGAATATTGGCTTGGGCTTTTATTACGGCAGGTGTTATTACTCATGATTTTAATCGTAAACAACTTCAATCAAATGGAGATGAACAAGAAGCTATTGTTCAAGGTATTATTTTGACCGAAACAAAAGATGACCAAAAATACTGGGAAATATATGGTGAAACCGGTAAATGGGATAGCAAATTAGGTATTGCTCAACTTAATAAAGTTATCGGTAATTTTTATAAAGATAATGAAGTTTCAATGAGTTTTGAATCTTCAAAAGGAACTTACGATTCTAAAAAAGGTGATATAGTTTTATATAAGGATACATTTATTGCCTTAAAAGACGGAATTACCTTGAAGGCAGATAAACTTCACTGGTACAATTCTCATTCTCCTATTGTTGCTGAGGGGCATATAAGAATTCAAAAGGGAAAAGAATTGTTATCTACCGCTGATAAAATTGTTATCAGCCCAACATATTCAAGCTTTCAAATAAGCGGAAATACGGTATCAAAAGTTTATGAGGATAAAAAGTAGTATGAAAAAGTTTTTAACTGTAATTACAGCACTTTTATTGTTATCAGGTTTAGCTGTTAAGGCTTCTGATTTGGTTATCGAATCAAAAAGTCAGACATTTAATGAAGCTGATAATAAGATTAAATTTAACGGAAATGTAAAAGTTTCTGTTGATGATTTAAAAGTTGTGGGTGAAAATGCTGATGTAAATATTACAAAGGATCAGAAATTAGACACTGCTACTTTTTATGATAAACCTTATGCCTTTGAAGTAAAGCAAAATAAAAAAAGAGAAGTAAAAGCAAATATTTTAAAAGTATCATTGATTACCAAAATAATAAGAGCAGAGGGTGATACTCAGTCTGTAGTTTTTGAAGGAAAAACTCCGATTGTAGTTATAAACTCTGATGTTCAGGAATATGATACAAAAACAGGCGTAATGACAGCAACTGGTGCTGTTACAATGATGTATAAAGGTATTGAAACTTTTTCTAACAAAGCTCAAATAACCACTGATAAAGGCGGCGATTTAAAAAGATTGGTATTGTTAGGAAATGCAAAAGTTAAACAAGAAAATAATGAGTCTTATGCAGATAAATTTGTTTACGAAGCAGGAACTGGTAATTTAACGGCATACGGCAATACAACATCAAATGCTGTTATGGATGATGGTTCAAAATTGGTATTGAAATCAAGTTACCAACAATATAACCAAAACAAATCTATATTTAACGCAAGTGGAAATGTAAGAATTTGGTATCAGGATTATTATGCTGCAGGTCCTAAGGTTACATTGTATCCGGGGGCAGGTTCTAAAAAACCTAACGAAGCATATTTTACCGGTCGTTCAAGTATAACTCAAGGTGTTAGAACAATTTATGCTGATAAAATTAAGATGACAATGCAGCCTAAGAGCTTTGATGCTCAAGGAAATACTAGAACTGTAATTAAGAATATCGGTTCTGGAAGTGATGATAATGTTACATTAGGATTATAATTTATTATGAATGAGAAAATTGATAAAGCTTTAGAATGTTTTAAAAAACAGGATTGGAATGGTGCTATAGATTTATTTTCATCTGTTTTGGAAGTCGAAACAGATAATGCCGAAATATATAACAATTTAGGTTTATGCTATGCAAACATAGGAGATGAGGAAAAAGCTGAGAAAAATTATTTGAAAAGTATCGAATTAAATCCTAAAATTCCTCAATGCTATATCAATTTATCAGATTTATATTACAAGCAAAAAAGATTGGGCGAAGGTATAAATATTTTATCTTATGCTATTGATATGTTGCCTGATGATATTATCTTCAGACATTATTTAGCTCGTTTTTATATGGAAGATGCTAAATTGGATTTGGCGATTGATGAATTAGTTTATATTTTGGAAAAGCAGCCTGATAATTATGATGCTTATTATGATTTAGCTAAGGTTTATTTTGAGTTCGGAAATTATGATTCTGCGATTGAAAATTTTGAAAATGTATTAGAATACAAGCAGGATAATGAATTAATTTATTATTATTTGGCAGAAGCTTATCAGGCTAATGATGAGATTGATAAGGCTATTTCAAACTTTTTGAAAGCTATTGCTACTAATAATAAATTCCCGTTACCATATAAAAAAGTTGCTATTTTGTTTATGGCAAGGGGCGATTATGAGGATGCTATAGAGTATTTGGAAGATTATTTAAATTTTGATATTCCGCAAGAAGAAAAAGATTCTGCTAATAAATTAATTGAAAATATTAAGAAGAAGATGGAAAAATAAGAGGTTGTTGACTTTTTATGAAGGACAAATACTGGATTGCATTTTCTTCTATAGAGCAAATTGACAGCAAATTTATTCAAAATTTGTATGAGTATTTTCACGATATTGAAAAAGCTTTTAACAGTTCGTTATCTGATTTAAAAAATATAGAAGGTTTGAGTGTAAAGAAAGCTGAAAATTTTTTAAAATACAGAGATAAAGTTGATATTGATAGAGCTTATGCAGATGTAGAAACCCGTGGAATAAATTTCTTAACTTTGGAAGATGAAAATTATCCCCAAATGCTTAAAAATATAGATAATCCACCTGCAGTTTTATATTACAAAGGCAAGTTATTTGATTGTAATTTAGATAAAACTTTAGCTGTTGTAGGGTCAAGAAAGGCAAGTTTACACGGAAGAGAAGATTTAAAAAAGATTTTATCAGGGCTTTGCGGAACTGACATTTGTATAGTTTCTGGGTTAGCGTCAGGAATTGATACTGTTGCTCATACTTCTGCTATTGAAAATAATTTAAAAACTATAGGTGTTATCGCAAGCGGATTGGATCATGTTTATCCTGCCAGTAACAAAACCTTGTATCAAAATATCGAAAATGGATATGGGGCAGTGGTTACAGAATATTATCCAACATTTGAGCCTATGAAATTTAGATTTCCTCAGAGAAATAGGATTGTTTCAGGATTATCTTACGGAACTTTGGTTGCTGAAGCTTCTTTAAAAAGCGGAGCTTTAATTACTGCAAATTTAACATTGGAACAAGGTCGAGAATTGATGTGTATTCCGGGATTAATTTCTAATCCTAATACTCAAGGAATTTATAAACTTTTGAAAAACGGAGCGACTATAGTTACAGAAAGCGAGGATATTTTAAATGCTCTAAATTGGGAAGTTAAAACTGATAATATCTCCGAACAGCTTACACTTCCTATGTTGACAAATGAAGAGGAATTGATATATAAAAATTTAGAGATTGAAGAAAAAGGAGTTGATGAGTTGTTAGCGCTAACCAATTTACAACTGGATGATTTGCTAATGAACTTGACAACAATGGAGCTTAAAGGCATAATAAAACAGTGCGGCGGGGATAGATACAAAAAGGTTTAAGGATAAATGGCAGAAGCGAAGAGTAAATCAAAAGAAAAATCGTTAGTAATAGTCGAATCACCGGCAAAATCAAAAACTATTAAAAAGATTTTAGGTGGAGATTATCAGATAGAGGCAAGTTACGGGCATATTAGAAATTTGCCGACAAAAGATTCTGCAACACAAAATTTAGGGTTTGATGTTAACAATAACTTTGAACCTAAGTTTGAAATTATCCCCGGGAAACAACAAGTTGTTAAAAAGTTAAATGATTTAGCAAAAAAAGTAGATAAAATTTATCTTGCATCCGACCCCGATCGTGAGGGAGAAGCTATTGCCTGGCATGTAAGACAGGTATTAAAAGTTCCGGATGATAAAATTTGCAGAATTGTATTTAACGAAATTACTCCAAAGGCTGTTAAATATTCTGTAGAGCACCCTAGAAATATTGATATGGATATGGTTCAGGCTCAACAGACAAGACAAATTTTGGATAAATTAGTAGGTTTTAAATTGAGTCCTGTTTTGTGGAAACAAATTGGAAATAGAAATTTATCAGCAGGAAGAGTTCAATCTGTAGCGCTTAGAATGATTTGCGAAAGAGAAGATGAAATTGAAGCATTTGTACCTCAAGAGTATTGGTCAATTCATGCGCTATTAGATAAAGATGGCAAGACTTTTGAGGCTGAACTTGCAAAAATAAAAAATAAATCTATTGAAAAAACTATAAAAAATAAAGACGAATCTCAAAAGATTGTAGATTATTTAACAAATCCGCAAACACAATACGAAGTATCAAAAGTTACAAAAAAATCAACAAAGAGAAAACCTACAGCACCATTTATAACTTCAACAATGCAACGAGCAGCGAGTTCAAAATTAGGGTTTGGCGTATCAAAGACAATGCAAGTTGCGCAAAAGTTATATGAAGGTATTGAAATAGACGGTACTCCGGTCGGTTTAATTACTTATATGAGAACCGATAGTGTCAGAGTTTCTGAAGATGCTCAAAATATGGCACATGATTTTATTTTAGAGCATTACGGAGAAAAATATTATCCTGAAAAAGCAAATGTTTATGCAAAAGGAAAACAAAATGTTCAAGATGCTCACGAAGCTATTCGTCCATCATATCCTGAAAGAACCCCTGAAAGTATAAAAAAATATTTGGATAATGATCAGTACAAATTGTATAAATTAATTTGGGAAAAATTTATGTCTTCTCAAATGGCACCTGCTGAAATTGCAAATAAATCAATAGAAATAACTTCAGGTGATTATACACTAAGAGCAGGTACAAGCAAGATTACATTTGACGGATTTTTAACTTTATATAACGATTCTGAAGAGGATGAGGAAAAATCATCGGATGCTAAAATTCCAGATTTAGAAAAAGGTGATAAGGTTGTATGCAAGAAAATTGATCCAAAACAACACTTCACACAACCACCTCCAAGATATAATGAAGCATCTTTGGTAAAAGCCTTGGAAGAATACGGTATTGGTAGACCTTCTACTTATGCTACTATTATTACTGTTATTCAGACAAGAAAATATGTTGAAAAGAAAGATAAAGCACTTAGACCTACACTTTTGGGTCGTACTGTTTCAAAACAGTTAGTTTCACAGTTTGCAGATATTATGGATTATAAATTTACTGCGGGCATGGAAGAAAAACTTGATAAAATTGCAGATAAAGAAGCTGTTTGGGTAAAGGTTTTACAAGATTTTTATACTCCGTTTATGGAAGAAGTAAATTCTGTAATGAAAACAGCTCAAAAAGTTACGATTGAAACTAAATATACCTGTCCAAATTGCGGCAAACCAATGGTTTTAAGAACAAGTAAAACAGGTTCACAATTTTTAGGGTGTTCAGGGTATCCTGAATGCAAGACGGCAATGTCTTTAAATGTTATGCAGGAAATGGAAGAAAGTGAAGAAAATTCCTCCGAAAAACCTCAGGAAGTTTGTGAAGAAAAATGTGAAAAATGCGGTTCTGATATGATTTTCAAAGTTGGACCTTATGGAAAGTATATGGAATGCACAAATCCTGAGTGCAAACATCGTAAACCTTTTAGAAAATCAACAGGTGTAACTTGTCCAAAATGTGGAAAAGGTACAATAGTTGAAAGAAAATCAAAACGTGGTACAGTATTTTTCGGATGTGATAAATATCCTGATTGTGATTTTGTATTGTGGAATGAGCCGACAGGTGAAACTTGTCCGAATTGTGGAAGTCTTTTAGTTAAAAAAGTTCTTAAAAAAGGAACGGTAATTTCTTGTTCTAATTTGAAATGCGGTTACAAAAAAACTATGGAAGAAACTGAAACTCCACAACAGCAAGAAGGTTAAAATAATTAAATATAAGGATTGACATTATGGCTGTAAGTAAAGAATTATATGAACGCTATAAACAATTAAAAGCGCAAGGTGTAAGTATTAGTCTTTCTGAGTTAAAGCAGCAGATGGAAAGTGAGGCTCAACAGACAAATTCTGTTCCTCAAGTTAATAATGTGGCGACTGAAAATTCTCAGCCTGAAACTCAAAATACTCCTGTGTTCTCGCACAATTATAGTGCTCAAAATAATCAAGCAACTTCATATAATTCGCCAAATCAAACAAATATATCAAACACTTATAATCAACCTTCACAACCTCAGAATAATTATGAATCACATAATGTATCTTATACAAATCAAGATGCAAATATAAGTTCAAATTCAAATCAACATGTTTTAAATAATACTTCATCAAGTGTTTTTGGTTCACAAAATTCTATACAAAACGACCAAACAAAACCGACTGAAGTATCATCAAATTCTTCTTGGACAACAACTTATTCCAAACCTTCAGTTGATACAAATTCTGAAGTTTATAAAAATTATTCAAATAGTTTTAATTCAAATTTTTCAACTCAAAGTTCAGGATTAGAAAATAATAACAATTATTTATCAAGTAATTCATTTGACAGTTATTCAGGATCTATGAGTTCAAATACAACAATTCAGTCTCAAACAATAAGTGGAACTCAGTCTTCTTCTCAAACTCATAAATATACAGGTAATCTTTCAGAAGAAAAGATACAGACTGCAGTTTCAGAAACTAGAAATCTTAATAAATATTGTGTTATCGGTTATCCTTTAGGACATTCTTTATCAACGTATATTCATAATGCAGGATTTAAGAGTTTAGGAATAGATGCTACTTATGATATTTTAGAAACTCCACCTGATACATTGGTTGATAGAGTTAAATATTTAAAGAATAACGGATTTGCAGGATTTAATGTAACTATACCGTTAAAGTTACCGATTACGTTATTTTTAGATAAAATTGATCCATCTGCAGATATTGTGGGTGCAGTTAATACTGTTGTTATTAATCCTGATAAAACAATGGTTGGATATAATACAGATGTTATAGGGTTTAGAGATGCAATTCCGTCAGATATAATTTTGGCAGGTAAAACGGCCGGAGTTTTAGGAACAGGCGGGGCTGCAAGAGCTGCAATTACTGCTTTGGCTCAAAATCAGGTAAAACAGATTAAAATCTTTACAAGAAATATTCCTAACAGTTTGGAATTGTTGAACTTTTTGAGAAATAAATTTCAAAAAGTTGAATTTCATGCTTTTCAAATTGAGCGGATAAGAGATTTGTCTGATGTTCAGATATTAGTTAATACAACTCCAATCGGTATGCAGGGAAGAGCTGCTGATATGACGCCTGTTGAAGAAAATGAACTTAGAACATTACCAAGCGGGGCTATTGTTTATGATGTTATTTATAACCCTAAAAAAACTTTATTATTAAAATTGGCTCAGAAAAATGGTTATAGAACTATAAATGGTGTTGATATGTTTATTTATCAAGCTGCAGCAGCCGAAAAAATCTGGACAGGAAGAGTTCCTGACTTTAAAGATATGAAAATTGCGGCATTAGAAAATTTATAATTTTATATTAAATTTTTACCTAATTTTTTAACTGTTTCTAAGTCTTCTGCCGGTTCTCTACCTACTGTTGTTAAGTAGTTACCTATCAAAATACCTTCGACACAAGTTTTTAGAGCAAGTTCTTGATTTTCTTGAGATAATCTCATTCTGCCACCGCAAAAACGTACAACAGCTTGTGGGTTTGCAATTTTGAAGATTGCCATTGTTCTTAAAACATTTTCTTCATCTATTTTGTCATGGTAATTTTCAAATGGTGTTTCAGGTATAGGCATTAAGATATTTATTGGAATTGAATTAGGTTCAATTTCAGCAAGTTCCATTGCCATTTCAACTCTTTGTTCTACGCTTTCTCCCATTCCTAAAATCACGCCGCAGCATAATTCCATTCCGTATTTTTTAACAAGTTTGCAGGTATTAATTCTGTCTTCAAAAGTGTGAGTTGTGCAAACTTCAGGATAATATGATCTGCATGTGTTTATGTTATGGTGAAATCTTTTTAATCCGCTTTGTGCTAATTGTTTTGCTTGTTCTTCATTTAGAATTCCGATAGATGCACATGGTTTTAACTTTCCTAAGCTATTGATTTCTTTAATCATATCAAGTTCAAGTTGAAAATCTCTACCTTCATCAGGAGTTTTTCCGCTTGTTACTATTGCAAAACGAGAAGCTTTGTGTTCAATAGCTTCTAATGCAGCTTTTTTAACTTCTTCTTTATCAACTAATGGGAATGTTTCTATATCTGTTCTATAGTGAGAACTTTGTGCACAGTATTTGCAATTTTGAGAGCATTTACCGTTTCTTGCATTTATCAATGAACAAAATTCAACATTGTTTGACATGTATTTTGAAGATTCTTTTAAAAGCTCTTCAAGTGGTAAATTATATAATTTTAGTAACTCTTCTTTTGTATAAGTTTTTTTTAATGTGCTATTCATATCCCTATCCTTCTTCTTTTTATTATATAAGATATTAGTTCAGACATATATACATGTCAATTTTAAAAAATATATATGGTATAATAATCTAATAGCTGGAGGAAATGATGGTAGGGATTTTAGATATTCAATTTGAACCTGTAATAGGAAACAAAAAAAGAAACTTAGAAATAGTAGAAGATTTTATATCTAAAAATTCTGAAAAATCTTTAGATTTGGTTGTTTTACCTGAATTTTTTTCTACCGGTATAAATCATGAGGTATTTGTTAATAGTCCCGAAGATGATAAAGGTGGAAATGTTATAAAAGAAGTTCAAAAGTGGGCTGTCAAATATAATGTTAATATTATAGCGGGTACAATAATAGAGTCTGCTGGCGGGAAATTATATAATACATCTTTTGCAATTGGACGTAGTGGAAATATATTGGCAAAATATCGAAAAATCCACTTATATAATTATTTAGGTGGAACAGAAGGGGATAGAATTACTGCAGGAAAAGAGCCTGTTGTGGTGGATTTTGATTTTGGGAAAGTCGGAATTGGAATTTGTTATGATATTCGCTATCCTATGCATTATAAAAAACTGGTACAAATGGGGGCAGAAATAATTGTGTTACCAACAGCGTGGGTTGTTCCAAGTGACATTTACGATGATATACGTGCACTAAAATATGCAAAAGATATGTGGGTGGCTTTAAATAGAACAAGGGCTTTTGATAATATGGTTTATTGTGTTTGTTCAAATCAAATAGGCCGAATAAGTGATAAAATTAGTGCTATTGGGTCTTCTATGATTATTTCACCTACTGCGGAAGTTCTCTCAAGTTGTCATGCTAAAAAATCTGCAGCGTTATATGCGGAAATAGATTTGGAGCTTGTGAAAGCTTTAAAATCAGTTTATCCTATAGCTTTTATTGATTAAATATACATGCTTAAGTTGTGCTTTTTTGCATGGCTTTATTTGTATTCAATTACATGTATTAGAAAAACTTTAATAAGAGTAAGGGGTTTTCATCTTTTTAAATGATGTTTAAAAAACCAGATATTATAGAATAGATATGTAAACAAAAGAGAATTGGGTAGGTTAATGGAACAAGGTTTTGATTTTTCCTCTTACAATAATATAAAAAGGTTATCTGAAGATGAACTCACTGAATTGTGGGGGAAATATCTGGCTGATAAAACTGATAAGCATTCTAGAGATTTATTGATTGTTCAATATATTTATCTTGTAAGATATGTTGTAGGACGTGTTAAGGTTTCATTGCCGGCTACAATTTCTATTGAAGATATTGCAGGTTATGGGGTTGAAGGTTTAATTAATGCTATTGAGCGTTTTTCACCTCAAAAGAATACAAGATTTGAAACTTATGCACTTATAAGAATTCGTGGTTCAATATTAGATAGAATAAGATCACAAGACTTTTTACCACGTAGTGTAAGAAAGAAAATTAAAGATATAAAACAAGCTACAGAATATTTGAAGCAAGAACTTGGCAGAATGCCAACTACAGCAGAAATTGCAGCTTATACAGATATGGATCCTGAAAAGGTTACTCAAATTTTGTCAGAAGATGTTACTGTAACTTCAATTTATGACAAACGCGGCAGCTCTGAAGATAGTATGGAAATTATTGATACTATTGAAGATTCTCACAAACTTAATCCGCAAGAACGTATGGAAGAACAAAATGCAAGATCAGATCTTCAAAAAGCATTGCAAAGACTTCCTGAACGTGAAAGAGTTTTGATGGTTTTGTATTATCAAGAGAATATGACAATGAAAGAAATCGGAGAAACTTTAGGAATGTCAGAATCTAGAGTTTGTCAGTTGCATGCTCAAGCTATTATGAAATTGAAAAATATTTTGAACGAAAATCGTGCATCCAGACTTCAACAAGCTATTGTTTAATTTAGTGGGTTTTCTTTTTCATAATTTAGGATTACGAAATCAATTCTTTTATCCATTGAGTTTTTGTAATCTACGTTACTTTTAAATGGCATAAATTCACCAAAGCCTATTGCATGAATTTTTTGCGGATTTACTTTTTCGACTTTAATGAGGTAATCTACAATTTTGCCTGCTCGAACTGTTGAAAGTTCCCAATTTGATTTATATTTTGATTTTTCATAAGAATTGTAAGCTGTATTACTTTCGATACTACAAGATTTGTTCATTGTTTTAAGAATTTGGGCTATTGTCGATAATATTGTTTTGGAACTTTCAAGTAAAATGTCTTGTCCTTCATCAAAAAAAACTGTACTGCAAATGCTAACAACCAAACCCCTTGGAACTTTTGTATATATAATGCAATTCCCAAGATTTAAGTTTTTTGAGAACAGGTCTTCTATATTTGAACTTTGATTATATTTATTTTGAGTTAATTGACCTGTAATTTGAGGTGAATTTTGAGAGTTTTCTGTGGCAAATGTTGGAATTATAGACCATGAGAGGATTATAAAGTAAATAAAATATTTAATTCTTCTAATTTTATTTCTCACGCAACAATCCTCTCAACTGAAATTTTTTTCAAAGTTGAGAGAAAAAACTATTAGCTGATAAGTTAAGGTTTTATTATTGCAATGACATACTTATCATTAAAACATTTTTGTGCACATTTTAATATTTGTTCAGGAGTTACATCTTTGATTTGTTCTTTAATTTTATCAACAAAATCAAATCCTAGTCCTAAAGTTGCTGATTTTGCGTATGTGCAAGCTTGTTGGATATTTGTTTCTTCCAGAAATGCGTATTTGCCGATAAGATTATTTTTTGCATCTTCCAATTCTTTTTCTGATACAGGAACTGTTTTTATTTTTTCGATTTCTTCATCAAAACCTTTTAAAGATACTTCTATGTTATTAGGTTCTGTTGCAATATATATAATAAAACTTCCAACCAATTTCACAGATTCATACGAACTTCTAACAACGTAAGCTAAACCTTTTTTATCACGAAGTTCTAGGAATAATCTTGAAGATAGACCACAAGCTCCAAGTATAATATTTAGTAAAATAAGTGGTAGATGTTCTTCTTCTTCAAAAGATGGAACTAACCAACCTTTTACTATATGAGCTTGGTTAAGATCAGGTCGTTCAATTTCTACGCGTTTACTTTCTGTTAATTCAGGTTTTGTTATTAAAAATTCGCTATCAACTGATGGTGGAATTTGTCCTATTGTATTTTCTAATTGTGGTAAAAATTCTTCTTTGTCTAAAGCTCCGACTACTGCCATACATTTTTTACTGTTGGCTAATATATATTTGTAAGCTTCGATAACATCTTCTTTTGTTATGGTATCAATATTTTGCAAGATTAAAGATAAAGTGTTTCCATAGTAGTGATTTTCAAAGATTGTTTGAGAATACTTATCAAGGACTGTTGTTCTTGGAGAATCTAATTCTGCAGGAATTTCGCATTTTAATTTTAATCTTTCTTTTTCAAATTCTTGGAATGTAGAATTTTGTATTACTTCATATAAAAGATCAAGAGCTTTTGAAAAGTCTTCATTAAGGCATACAACTTTTAATTTTAGGCAATTTGAAAGGTATTCACTTGAAAAGTCTATAGCGTATTTTTCAAATTCATTTGCCAATTCTTCTGAATTGTAATTTTTTGTACCTTGGAATAAAAGTCTTGCCATAAGTGAATATACACCTGGTTTAACTTCAGGCTTATTAATTGAAAAGTTTAGGCATATAGCCATACGTGGTGTATTTTCATTTTTTCTGTATAAATATTCGATATTGTTTTGTAATTTTGCGATTTCCTTGATCATATTTTAAATCTCTCCCTGTATGAATCAATAGTATCACGGTTTAATATAAAAGACAAATTATTGATATTGTGTTATACTGCCCATATGGTTAATACGGTAAAGACAGCAACAGTAATAGGGTTAAACGCATACGAAGTTTTTGTGGAAACTGATGTTGTTAATTCGCTTCCATCAATTTCTATTGTGGGTTTGCCTGATGCGTCAGTTAATGAAGCAAGGGATAGGGTTAAATCTGCAATTAAAAATTCCGGATATACTTTTCCGTCGAAAAAAGTTGTTATAAATTTAGCTCCTGCTGATTTGAAAAAAGTTGGTACAAGTTTTGATTTACCTATTGCTATAGGAATTTTAACAGAAGAAGAGGTATTGGATTCTGAAAAATTAAAAGATTATGCGTTTATTGGCGAGTTATCCTTAGATGGAACAATAAGAGCTGTTAATGGGGTATTACCATTAGTTTTAGGTTTAAAAGATGCTGGGGTTAAAAATGTTATTGTTCCAAAGGCAAATGCTAAAGAGGCAGCTTTAAATGGTGAAGTTATTGTATATGGAGCAGAGCATTTAACTCAAGTTGTAAATCATTTTACGGATTGTAAAATCGAAAAAACGTATATCGATGTCAATAAGTATTTATCAGAAAAAGTTGAAGTTAATTATGCGTATGATTTTAAAGATGTAAAAGGTCAGCATAAGGCTAAAAAAGCCCTTGAAATTGCAGCAGCAGGGGGACATAATTTATTGATGTCAGGTTCTCCAGGGTCAGGCAAAACTCTTATGGCAAAATGTTTTCCTTCGATATTACCGCCGTTAGAGTTATCAGAAGCGTTGGAGTTGACGAAAATTTACAGTATATGCGGACTTTTATCATCTGAAGAACCTCTTGTTGTAAAAAGACCATTTAGAGCTGTTCATCATACAGCATCTGCAAATGGAATTATTGGTGGCGGAAGTACTCCAAAGCCTGGTGAAATAACTCTTGCTGATAGAGGAGTTTTGTTTCTTGATGAAATGGTGGAATTTCCGCGTCAGGTTTTGGAGGTTTTAAGACAACCGTTAGAAGATGGCGAAATTGTTATTTCAAGGGCAAAACATTCAATAAAATATCCTGCCAAATTTATGTTGCTTGGTGCTATGAATCCTTGTCCTTGCGGATTTTTAGGAGATAGAGAAAAGCCTTGCACGTGTTCGGATTTTCAAATTAGCAGATATCGTGCAAAATTATCAGGGCCGTTACTTGATAGAATTGATTTGCAGATAAATGTTCCAAGATTGACTCCGGAAGAACTCTTATTATCAAATGATGAAGAGGAATCTTCAGCAAAAATTAGAGAACGTGTTGTTAAGGCTAGAAATATTCAAGTCGAAAGATATAAGAGTGAATCAATTTTAACTAATTCAGAATTAACTTCAGATTTGGTTAAAAAATATTGTAAGTTAGATGAAAAATCTAAAACTATAATGAAGGCTGCGATTGTGAAATATCAATTATCCGGAAGACGGTATGATAGAGTTTTAAAAATAGCCAGAACTATTGCAGATTTAGATGGTAGTAAAGATATATCAGCTATACATTTAACTCAGGCACTTCAGTATAGAATGGATGAAAATTTTGGCATTGTGTAATATTGCTTTTTTTTAGTATAATAGACTTATGGATAAGAAAAAGAGAATACTTGCAATAAATTTTGGCGGGATTGGAGATGAAATATTTTTCCTTCCAACTTTGATATCTTTGAAAAAAGAATTTCCGGAAAGTGAGATTACACTTGCACTTGAGCCAAGAAGTAAAGGTATTAAAGATTTAACTGATATTATAGATGATTTGATGCTTATTGATGTTAAGGGTAAAAATAAGTATTTTGAATTGTTTAATTTAATTTTAAAAGCTCGTCAGGGACATTATGATTTGGTTGTTTCATCTGGCGGAAATAAGTTGATAAGTATTCTTTTATTTTTAACAGGTATAAAAGAGCGTTGCGGGTATAATACGGGAAAATTAAGCGAAATTTTGCTTACACATGCAATGCCTTTGAATAAAAATCAGTATGCTTGTAAAATGTATCATGATTTGATAAGAGATATTACAAGCTATAACACAGAACTTCCTGAAATAAACCTAACTTCTGGTGAAAAAATTGCAAATTCTGTGTTGATACACCCTGGGGTAAGTAAATTAAGTGTACAAAAAAATTGTATTAAAACAATACCAGCTGAGACTTGGGCAAAAACAATAGATCTTCTTGTTGCAGAAGGTAAAAAGGTTATGCTTGTTGGTGGACCTGATGATAAGGAATGTATAGAAGAGATTTTGCAAAAAGTTCGTACTCAAAATTTTGAGAATTTATATGGGACAACAAAAAGTTTAAAAGATTTGGCAAAATTAATAGCATCTGCTGATAAATTTTTATGTTCAGATTCTGCACCGTTACATGTTGCAGTTGCTTTGGGTGTTAAGACTTATGTAATATTTGGGCCTACGGATGATAATGTTTTAATCCCTAAAAACGGGAAGGTCTTTGCGATTAAGGCAAATGATAATTGTGAATTAAAACCTTGTCTTTGGGCAAGACGCCAAACTTCTTGCAAAGAGTTGAAATGTTTGAAGATTACAGCATCTCAAATTGCTTCTGCTGTATGTGAAAACTAATTTTAAAAAATGTAAACAAATTTAATACTTATGCAATTTCACACAAATGAAATACTTTATATAAATGTAGGTTATAGTGTGAAAGGTATACTTTTTTATGTATAGTGGCGTTGCATCAGGAATATTTGCAATAAGAAACTGCGATAAAACTACAAGTGGTGATATTGGCAGATTGCCTGTTACTATTGGTCAGGGCGCTGCTGTAATTAAAGCTGCATCTCAATATAATAATCCTATTTCAAAACACGCTAAAGTTGTATTGGATACTTTTGATGATATTGCTAAAACGGATAAAGTTTTTAAAGGACTTTCAAAGGTTGTAAAATTTGCTTCTGATAATGTTAACCCTTTAATTGTTGCATCAAGTGGTGTTAAGGTTGCTATGGCTGATAAAGAGGATAGAAAGAAAACCTTAATTGCAGAGGGCGGATCTTTGGCTGGCATGTTTATTGGTGAAGGTTGGATGAAAAATCATCTTGACGGAATTCTTTCTAAACTTCCTATTAGTAAAAAATGGTTGCCTGTAGTTCGAGGTATCACATTTGTAATCGGCTCAATTTCAGCATCTTCTTTAGGAAATGAAATTGGTAAAGTAGTTGCTCAATATTGGGATAAACCTTTTGATAAAGCTCAAAAAGAAGAAAAAGGAGCTGATATTAAAGATCAAAAAGTCTACAGCCCAATGAATTTGAAAGCTTAATTATTCTTGCTCGATTATTTTAATTGCGCTATAATACACCCAAAAAAGGCGGTGAATTATGACAACAATTAAAATAACTAAAATGCAAGGTTGTGGAAATGATTTTGTCGTATTGGATTATTCCGAATACGAAAAATCAGGACTTTCAATGGATGAATTGGCTAAAAAACTTTGCGACAGACATTTTGGTGTTGGTGCAGATGGAATGATTATCCCTGATGTTAAACCAAATGGTGAAACTGATATCGCTTGGTATTTTTACAATTCAGATGGCTCAACAGCTCAAATGTGCGGAAATGGTATGAGATGTTTTGCAAAATATGCTTATGATAAAAAACTTGTTAATAAAAAGCAATTTAGTGTTAAAACTTTAGCCGGGGTAATTCGACCTGAAATTTTGGATAACGGGAATGTTAAAGTAAATATGGGAAAACCAATTTTGCAAGCTGAAAAAATTCCGTTTGAAGGTGAAGGGAAAGTTCATGTTAAAGGAGAAGAATTTGATATAACTCCGGTTTCTATGGGGAATCCGCATTGTGTAATTTTTACTCAAGAAGATCCAATGGAATTGGCAAAAAAATATGGCCCAGATATGGAAGTTCATCCATATTTCCCTGAAAAAACTAATACAGAGTTTGTAAAAGTGCTTTCAAAAAATGAAATAGAAATGCGAGTTTATGAACGTGGTTGCGGGATAACATTAGCTTGCGGAACGGGAGCTTGCGCAAGTGTTGTTGCTGGTGTTTTAAATAACTTAACAGAACAAAATGTGAAAGTGAATTTGTTAGGTGGGGCTGTAAACGTTGAGTGGCGCGGAACTCGTGAAAATTCGAATGAATATATTTATCTAATCGGCCCTGCTCAATACAGTTTTACTGCGGATTACATGTTGTAATAATTTCTATTTTCATGGTAAGATTAAAACATACACTGGAGAAATAGTAAAAGGAGAAATATAAATGAAAAATTATGAATTATTAGCAATATTCAAACCAAATTTAGATGCAGAAGAAATCGATAAAGCTGTAGAAAAAATCAGCTCAACAGTTTCTGAATTTGGTGGAAATGTTGTTTCTACTGATAAAACAGGAAGAAAAAAATTAGCTTACGATATCCAAAACTTTAGAGATGGATTCTTCACAACAATGGTTTTAGCTTTACCGGCTGACAAAGTTGCTGAATTCAAAAGACAATTAAGATTAAGCGATAACATCTTAAGAACAATGTTTATGGAAGTTGCAGCAAAAGCTTCTGTATAATCAGGTAGTTTTAAGGAAAAGAAAATGACATTAGCAAAAGCAGTAGTTACAGGAATAGTTTACAAAACACCAAAAACAGGTTTCACATCAAATAATGTTGCGGTTTCATCTTTTGTGTTGAATATCGGAACTCAGGAAGAAACTTTGGTTAGAGTTATATCAAAAAGACAAGCTTTGGAAGAAGTTGTGTCAAGTTTAACAAAAAATCAAAAGGTTCTTGTTGAAGGAAGATTGCAAAATGGAATTAGCAAAATGGACGATGGAACTGAAAAGAAAGTTTTTGAAATTGAAGCTGCAACTATTGAGTTAATGGGCGGAGCATCTGCAAATTCTTCTCACGAAGAAGAAGGTGATATTTTAACATTTGGTGAAATGGAATCTTCTGCAGACTCTAATACAGATGTTTTGATGGATGATGAAGAAGTTCCATTTTAAACATAATTTATAGTGAAAATAAGTAATAGAAAATATAAGGCTAGAAAGGCAAATTAAAAAATGGCAAGACAAGACGATAAGAAAAAACGTAAAAATTGTAGTCTATGTGCTGATAAAGTTACATCAATCGATTACAAAGATGCTGCTAAGTTAAAAAGATATTTAACTGAAGCTGGAAAAATTATTCCAAGAAGAATTACAGGAAACTGCGCAGCTCACCAAAGAATGGTAGCTAAAGCTATTAAAAAAGCTAGAGAAGCAGCTATTATCAGTTACGTTTTTGACTAATAATGTAAACGGATTTAAAAAGGGACTGTTGAAATTTTCAACAGTCCCTTTTTTTGTATTATTTTTATAAATAGGGTTATTGTTTATGATGTTTATCATATAATATAATTATGAAAAAGTTGGGAATTGCTTTATTAATTAATTTTTTATTATTATCTACAACAGCCCCTAGCGTAAATGCTGCTGCAATGTTTCGAGATATTCCGCAAACAACATTGATGATAGCTAAAACTGCGGCGTTAGATGCGTATTCAAGTTCCCCGACATCTAAAATTGTGCGTGTTGGTATCGGTACTAACAATTTTAAGACTTATGAATGGGATAAATCTGCTATATACGGTACAGGTGAATTTGAGGTTTATAATAACAAAACTTATATTAATACATTTGATAGTAACAATATTATAAATATCTCTATGGTTGGTAAAATTTTTGTCTTAACGGATTCTGATGGAAATGTTATTGCAAAAGTTTCTGGTCCAATTATTTTCAAAACAGATTTTGGATTTTTGGGTATAAAAGATTTAAAAAGAGCAGGAAAAGATGCGATTTATAGAGGGCAGATAGAACTGGTTGCATCTTTGGCAAAGCCTGGAAAGTTTTATACTGTTAATACTTTGCCTGTAGAAGATTATCTAAAAGGTGTTGTTCCAAATGAAATGCCTGTTAGATTTGGTTTAGAAGCTTTGAAGGCGCAAAGTGTTGCGGCAAGAAATTATGTTTTATCTCCAAGAACAAAAAGTAATCCGAATTATGATGTTGTAGATTCTGTAGCAAGTCAGGTTTATTTTGGTGCTAATACCGAAAAAGATTTGTCAAATAGAGCGGTTACTGAAACAACAGGTATTGTTGCTTTATATGGGTGGGATTTAATCCTTGCACAGTATTCGTCTACGGCAGGCGGTTATACTGAAAGTTATCATAATGCATTTTCAGATCCTTTAACAAAAGCTTTTCCTCCTGAGCATAAGCCATATCTTATGGCAAAGCCTGATTATCCTGATTTCAAACCTTTAAATAATGAGGAAGCCGCAGCTGAATTTTACAAGTCAAAACCTCATTCATTTGATGAGCAGTCATCATATTATCGTTGGGAAAGAGAGTGGAATGGACAGGAACTTCAAGATGCTGTTCAAGCAAATATAGCTGCTCAGAGTGCTACAGGGTTTGTTAAGCCGGCTGTTGCAAAGGGTGAAGTTATTGGTATTATTAAAAATTTGAAAGTCTTAAAACGTGGTGATTCCGGAAAAATTATAAAGCTTGAAATTCAAACTGATAATGGAAATTATATTGTAGAAAAAGAGCTTGTAATAAGAAGACTATTTACAAATCATGGAAAGGCTCTGCCAAGTGCGAATGTCGTATTTGAACAGGAATATAATGAAAATGGTGATTTAATATATGTTAAGGCTTATGGTGGCGGTTTTGGTCATGGCGTAGGTTTAAGTCAATATGGCGCAGGGTATATGGGCAATGAGTTAAATATGACGTTTGACCAAATTTTAAAACATTATTATAGTGGAATTACGCTTGCTACTGTTCCTGCTGTATTATCTGCTGTACCTGAACAAAATAAGGTTACTAAAACTTTTTGGGCAAATGATGGTAAAGCATTTTTAGTTGTTGATAACAAATATAATATGGATTATATCGATGTTTGTGTTAATAATGTGGATGAAAAAATAGAATTGGATACCTCTCAAAGATATAATAGAATTGATTTATCCACGTATTTACAAAATGGTTTGAATACGTTAATATTTTCATATCCGTTAGTACACGGAAAAAATAAAGGGATTAGGTTTTATATAGAAGTGGTAGGAGAAGATGACGGAAACAGCTAGTGAAAATAATGCTCCGAGCGTGCTTAAAGCTGCGTGGTTAATTGCAGTTGTTACTATTGTAAGTAAACTTATTGGATTTGTAAGGGATATTATTATAGCAAATTATTATGGAGCTTCACTTGTTTCTGATGCATATTATTATGCTTATCAAATTCCTTCGCTGTCTTTAATTTTGTTAGGCGGAGTTGGAGGACCTTTTCATAGTGCCACTGTTGCTATTTTTTCAAAATTGATACCTGATTTAAAAGAAAAACCTTCTGAAGAAGTTAATCGGTTGTATTCTACTTTTATGAATGCGACGATTATATTTTTCCTTATATTGTCAGCAATTATATTTATATTTCCAAAACAGATAATGGGGTTAATTATATCTGGCGGGTCTGCTGAGATGATTAATCTTGCGGCTGCTCATTTAAAGATTATGACACCTCTTTTGGTTATCGGTGGAATTGTTGGTATTTATTATGGGATTTTAATTATATATAGACAATTTATGTTGCCTAATTTATCACCGATTATTATGAGTCTTGCGATAATTGGTGTTGTAATGGGTGTGCCGAATGATCAAAAAGGTTATGCTCTTGCTTGGGCTACAACTATCGGTGCTATTTTACAGTTGATTATTCAGTATCCGAATATTAGAAATTTGGGTTACCGTTTGAAACCTGTTTTTGCATTTACAAATAATCAAAATTTTAAAGAAATTTGTGAATTGTTATTCCCTGCAGTTTTGAGTTCTACTGTTGGGCAAATTCATATTTATGTGGATATGTTTTTCACATCTTCTATTTCAGAAGGTGCTTGGACTGCTATTGGATATGCAAATAGAGTATTTCAATTTCCGGTTGGGATATTAGTTACGGCATTTTTGGTACCGTTGTTTCCAATTTTTGCAAGGCTTGTTGCAGATAAGGATTATGATGGTATAAAGAATTATTTTAATAAAGGTGTCGGGGTTTTATTTTTCGGTGCAATTCCTATAATTATTGGGATTTTGGTTGTGGGAATGGATGCTGTAAGATTAGTATTTGAGCATGGTGTTTTTGATGAGAATGCTACTTTTATGGTAACTGAAGCTTTATGGTTCTTGTCTGTTTCTATTATTCCTTATGTGTTTAGAGATTCTATTACAAGGGTTTATTATTCATTTAATGATTCTGCTACACCTTTTGTTGTGGCATTTTCTTCTATCGTTTTGAAATTAGTTTTAAACTATGTCTTAATTACCAGAATGCATTTTGGTATTGGTGGTATAACTTTATCAACCTCATTAGTTACTTTGTTTAATGCTTGCGTGTTAGGGGCATTGATTACTAAAAAAATGAAAATGGATTATAAATCATTGTTTACAAACTTGTTAAAAATGGTAATTTCAGGTATTATAGCACTTGGGGTTTGCTGGTTGTGTGCTGTTGAAATTGATAAGTTTTTACAGTTGCCAAAAATTCCGTTTGAGATTATAAAAATAAGTCTTATAGCAATTATCTGTCTGGGTGTTTATATTCCATTAAATTTACTATTTAAAATGGATTATGCAGGCGAGTTGTTTAATAGATTAGCGGCAAAATTTTTGCGTAAGTAAGATAATTTAAAAATACGAAAAGAAAAGTTAATATCAGCTTATGAGATTAGAGATAGGTCCATATATCGGAAATAATAAAGTAAGGTTGGACTTTAAAAGGAGTCCGGATAGGCCTGATAATATCCAAAGTTATGAGATTGATAAATCTAGAGCTGATGAGTTTGTTAAAAAATACAATGCTCAGGAAAGAAAACTTTTAGATTTAACATTTTTGTCTGTGGCTGTTTTTGCTGTAATAGGATGGCTTGCGGCTATTAGGAAAAAGTCTTTAGCTTGGGCAATTGTTGGTATTCCTGCTGGTGTTATTGCGGGATTTGGATTAGGAGCTGTTATTTCTTCTTATAAGAAAAATAATCTTATGGATAAATATGATGTAAGACAGGCTATGGATACAAAATAAATTCTTGGGTGAGGTATGAAAGAGTTTTTAAAATCTAATATTGATGAGACACCTTCTATGATTATTATGGGAGTTGTAATTTTATATGTATTAGTTGCCGGATTTATTTGGTATTTGATGTTTTTACATAGAATTAGTATGTTATGTGCCGTAATTAGTACTATTGTTTTTACACTGATTTATTTGCCAAGGTTTTTGATAATTAAAAAAATTGTCAAAAAAGATGATGTTAAGATAATAGAAAATTTTATTATGATAAATGGTTTGGGTATTGATTTTGCGGATATTCAGGCGTTTAGGGTTGAAGAGTCAAAGCCGCAAATTGTATTTTTTATAAATAACAAGATGATTGCTTTTTATCACGCAAAATTCTATTTAAAATTGCGCACAGAAGAAGTATCTTTTAATATTATCGGATCTGAAAAGATTAGATTATTAAAAGAATTTTTAAGTCAACTTGTTAGTTAACAGAATTATTTTGCTTCTAAGATAGTACCTTCTTTAGTATCTTTTAAAATCACACCGGCATTATCAAGTGCAATTCTTATTTTATCTGCAATATCCCAATTCTTTTCAGCTCGGGCTTGTTTTCTTAATTCTATGATTTCATCCATAGAACTAAAAGTTTTACCTAAGGCTTTTGACGTTTGTTCTATTGCATTTTTAAGATCATCTTCTGATAATGATGCTTTTTCAAATGTGAAACCTAAAGTTGTACCAAGTTTATATAAAATTGTGTAAGCATCTTTTTCGCCTTTGTTGGCTTTTGTCGCTAATTCAAATAGTACAGCAAGAGCTTTTGAAGTATTTAAATCATCATCCATAGCTTCAACAAAAGCTTTATATTCATCTGTTGTTGTGATATCTAAATTTTCATTGATAGGTGTTTGTTTTGTATTTAACAATCTTTTTGCACCTGCTTGAGCTGAAGTTAGAGCTTCATCAGAAAATTCTACAGGCATTCTGTAGTGGTTTGTTAAAATAAATAATCTTAGAGTATTGGCATCGTAATTTTTTAGCATATCATCTATTGTTAGGAAGTTTCCTAAAGATTTTGACATCTTTTCTTTGTTAATAGTAACAAATCCATTGTGAAGCCAATAATTTACGAATTTGCAGCCGTTAGCGCATTCAGATTGAGCAATTTCATTTTCATGGTGAGGGAAGATTAAATCAGCACCACCTGCGTGAATATCAATAGTTTTGCCTAAATATTTTCTGCTCATTGCTGAACATTCAATATGCCAACCTGGTCTGCCGACTCCCCATGGTGATTTATAACCAAATTTTTCATCTTTTTTCCATAGTGCAAAATCAAGCGGATCTTCTTTTTGTTCACCTACTTCAATTCTGGCTCCGCTTTCTAGTTGATCAATAGGTTGTTTTGAAAGGTATCCGTATTTTGGGAATTTTTTAACTCTGAAATATACATCTCCATTTGCTTCGTATGCATAACCTTTTGCGATTAAATCTTTTACGATTGAAATCATTTCGCCTAATGTTTTTGTTGCAAAAGGTTCAATATCAGGTTTTAGCGTATTAAGTGCTTTCATTGAGTTTTCAAATTGTTTGTACCAATATTGAGAAACTTCTGTTGGAGTTTTGCCCTCTTTTTCAGCTTTTTTTAGGATTTTGTCATCAACATCAGTAACATTACGACAATAAGTTACATCATAACCTTTGAATTTTAAGTATCTATATAATACGTCCCAAGTGATATAACATCTTGCGTGTCCTAAATGTGCATAATCATATACGGTAGGTCCACATACATACATTTTTACTTTATTTTCTTCTATTGGTTTAAATTCTTCAAGTTGATTGCTGTAAGAGTTAAATAATTTCATAAAATTCCCTCATATATATATGTAATTTTACAACAAACATGAGTTTTATATTAACGTTTGTAAAAATAAATAAAATTGTAAGCAACTTTGTATATAAAAAATACTTAATAAGTATATATCGAGAAAGTGCTTAAGAAAACGAGGAGTAACTATGTCAAATTTAAAAATTACACAATCCACATCAAGTGAGTATACTGCTTCAACAACAAACAAAGAAGTAAATGCTCCTAAAAAAGCTAATTCAAAAAAAACTTATGTACCTGTAGGTCAACATAAGTCATCGAAAGCTGAAAATAATTCTTCAAAGGCTCCAACCAGACCAAAACCAGAAGGTATTAAGAATGTAAGAGTTGAAATGGGTGATAATTTATTTGATATTGCTACAAAATATCATGTATCAATAAATGATGTGTTAGCAGCAAATCCAAAGTTAGACCCTGATAAAATTAAAGAAGGGCAAACATTGAAAATGCCTTATGTATCAGATAAAAGTTGGAAATTATATATAAATGCAAAAGAAGCGTACGAAGCTAAAGAACTTAAAGAATTTGAGGCAAGTGAGAAAAGTAAACAGGCTCAAAAATTGAAACAAAGAATAACTCTTGCACAAAATAAAATTAAGGAAGCAAATGAGTTAAAGTATAATGAAGATTATAATTTTAATGTTGATGCAAAAACAGGTAATATCGTTATAACCTTAAAAGAAGCTAAAGAATTGGGCGATATAAGAAGTGATTTTAAACTTCCGGCTGGTCATTTGAAAGATATGAATCCGCAAATTACTAAAAAATATAAACCAGGCAAAATGTTTAATTTAGACCAGATGGTTCGTAAAAATGATTGGGATTCTGCTGAAGCGAATAAAGGTGATAAGTTTGTTGTTAAACCGGAAGCATTCAATCCTTACAAAGGTTTCTTTGGTGAACTATTTGACTAAATAGAATCAAATATTTTAAATATGGGCGGGATAAGTTCTTCTATAGGACATGTCTCGTCCATTTCCAGTGTAATTGTCGGAATGTTTCTTTCAACCCCGCAATAAGTACCAAAACTTCCCGGAGTTGGGTAGCCGATACTTTCTTCTACAGGGTAGTTTATTATATCTGAAATCTTTTGTGCAATTTCTTTTGCAGGCCCGTCATAATTTACAACTTTATATGGCGTATGTAGTGTTATTACAAGGGTTGGCTTATATTTTTCTATGGTATCTATTAGAAACTGTGTTTCTATCTCACTTGCAGGTTCATTTCCTCCAAAATAACTGTCTTTTTCACCAAGTACCCAGTTTTTGGTTGGAAAATTTCTGTTTATATCAACCTTTGATGCATTAGTTCTAGTTTTTAATTGTTTCCCGTCAGGATTTAGGCAAGGTATAAATAAATGTGGAGAATTTGGATTGTTTTTTAAATATTTTGCGATTAGATATTCTCCCTGAGGTTCATCACCGTGTACTACACCTATTATTAGGGTTTTATTGTGATTTTGGTTCCCAAGTAAATATATCTTGTTTCCTAATTTAGTTGTCGCTAAATTTAAAACATCTACCAATTTATTTTCCCTCTCTTTTTTTTGTTAATTATTCAAATAAAGCTTCAATAAATGCCTCTGGGTCAAATGATTTTAAATCTTCCATTTTTTCACCAATTCCGACAAGTTTTACAGGTAATTTCATTTCTTTTGCAATGGCTATAATTATAGCACCCTTTGCACTTCCGTCTAATTTGGTTAATGCTACTGAGGTTAAATTTACTGCTTGTGTGAATACTTTTGCTTGTTGTAATCCGTTTTGTCCTGTGTTTGCATCTATTACCAATATGCTTTCTCTCAAAGCGTCAGGTGCTTGCTTATCTATAACGGTTTTTATTTTCTTTAATTCTTCCATTAAATTAAATTTGTTTTGCAAACGTCCTGCTGTATCAACTAATATAACATCATAATGTTCGTTTTTGGCCTTTTGTATGGCTTCATAAACTACAGATGCTGGATCAGCTTTATCTTTTCTTACAATGTCAGCTCCGGCTCTATCTGACCATATATTCAACTGTTCTTCTGCTGCAGCTCTAAAGGTATCCCCTGCCGCAATTAAAACTTTTTTGCCTTCTTGTTTAAATCTATATGCCATTTTGGCAATAAGTGTGGTTTTTCCTGCTCCGTTTACCCCTGCTATAAAATATATGTTAAGTTCGTTTTCTTTATAATTTAACTCTGTTGAGCCTGCTTCTTCTAGTGTCTTTTTAAATTCTGTTTTTAAATAATTTTTTAATTCGGAAGGTTTTGCGTCTTTCTTTGCCCTCAAATTATCAACTAATTCTGCTGCATAGTTTACGCCTAAATCAGCTCCGATTAGAGTATCTTCTATGTCTTCAAGTGCAAATTCAGAATAAACTTCTTCTTCTGTATCAACGGCTGCTACAACATTTCCAACTAGGGATTGTGCAGTATTTGATACGGCTTTTTTGATATCATTTAACTTGTCTTTAAAAAATCCGAACATAGCTGAATAATAACATGAATTTATTTATTTTTCATCCATAATCTGAAAAATCTTATCTGTCTTTTTAACAATTTATATTTCTTTTTAAACCCTTTTGGATGCATTATCATATCTGTTATAATAAATTTTAGATATACAATTTCGCCAAAAATTGAGTTTGGGAGAATTATGTCTTCGTCTTCATCAAAATAAATTGTGTCGTTCATTCTTAACTATTGTCTTATTATTTAAAATATTGTCATGTATAATATAACAACGATTTATAATTTTGTCAATTTTAAAGAATGTAAATAAACTGTTATATATGATGGATATTTATGAAGAAGTTAGAATATTATTGCTACGTAAGGGCTTATCTATGCGTAAACTAGCTTTAAAAATGAAAGATGTAGGTTATAATGTTCCGGTGGCAGGTGGTCTATCTGATTCTTTTAGCAAAAAGCGTATCAAGTTTCAAACTGTGCAGGAAATTTTAGATTTTCTTGGGTATGAGCTTGTTATTCGTGAAAAGAAAAAATAAAAACAAGGCTTTCACCTTGTTTTCATTTTTTGAATTAAATTTTTTGTTTATTATTGAATACCATTATCAACGATAACTTTTGCAAGTACTCCGTTTATGAAGGTTGCACTATCATCTGTTGAGTATTTTTTAGCTAGTTCCAGGGCTTCATCAACAACGACTTTCATAGGAGTTTCTTTGATGTAAAGAAGTTCTGTTATTGCAATTCTTAGAATATCTTTGTCCATTTTTACTAATCTGTCAAAGTCCCAACCTGTTGAATATTTTTTAATCATATCATCAATTTCTTCGTGGTGAGCTTGGTAATTTTGAGCGATTGTAATTGCATAATTTTGAACTTCGTTTTGAGATTCAAGTGTTGTGAATTCTGCAATTTCTAATGCTAGTAAAGCTTTTTCTGCAACTTCAATCATCTCATCAATTCTGGCTTTTAAATCTGCTGTCATTGGTAGTGGTACTGAAATATTTGCAGCATCAAGCGGACGATTTAAGTTGATTTCGTGTTCTGCTTCGTAGTCATCAATTTTGTTTTTCATATCAAGAAGTGCGCCTAGTGATACTTTCAAGTCATCGTTTGCACTGCTTGACAATATTCTTACTGATTTTAAAATAATATCATCTAAATTTTCTTTTGAATAAGATGTGATTTTTTTATCAAATTGTGAAAATAATATAAATGCTAATTCTCTTGCTGCTCTGCGCGCTTGCATATTTTTACCTCATAAATTTTTCATATTTTTATTACTTTATGTTCTTTATGCTAGCATGAAAAATTTTTTATCTCAATAAAAATAAATTCTTCTTGTTATAAAAATTATCTATGTGAAATTATGAAAAAAGTGCCAAAATTTAATCTAAATTTTGGCACTTTCTTAAATATTATTTATTTAATTTATTATTCAGCAGCTTCTTCTGAATTTTTGTTAATATCTTTTACGCTTAGTGCAATTCTGTGTTCTTGTGGTGTGAATTTTTTAATTAACACTTCTACGCTATCACCAACTTTGTATTTGTTGAATGGATTAACATTTTCTTCAGCCATTTCAGAAACCGGTAATAATGCTTCAACTCCTGGGAAGATGTTGATGAATGCACCGAAACCTGTTACTTTATTAACTGTTCCAGTGATGATTTGACCTTCTGAGAATTGACCTTCGATTTGTTGCCATGGATCTTCGCCCATTCTCTTTAATGATAATGAAATTCTCTTTAATTCGTGGTCGATTTTAATGATTTTAACTTCGATTGTTTCGCCTAGAGAAATTACATCTGAAGGGTGTTTAATTCTTTGCCATGAAATTTCAGAGATTGGTAGTAAACCATCAATTCCGTTGATGTCTACGAATGCACCGAAATCTGCAATTCTTACAACTTCACCTTTTACAACTTGATCTTCTTTTAATTCAGCTAAGATATTGTCTACTACTTGATCACGTTGTTCAGCTACTGCTTGTCTTTGTGAAAGGATTAGTTTGTTTTTCTTTGGATCAGCTTCTAGAACTTTAACTTCAATTTTTTGATCTAATAGACCGTCAAATGGAGTTCCTGTTCTTAATTGAGAAGATGGAATAAATCCTTTTAGATCAGCTACATCAACTAATACACCGCCTTTAACAACTGAAACAACTTTTGCAAGAATTGTATCACCTTGAACTTTTGCATCATTAAGTTGTGCCCAAGCTTGTGCAAATGCAAGTCTTTTTAATGATAATACCATTCCTTCTTCATCTTGTTCTTCTTTTAATACGTAGAATTCTTTTTCATCACCAATTTCTAATGGTGCTGCATCTTCTGCTGATGAGATTTCTTTGTTAGGTAAGAAAGCTTCTGTTTTTGCTCCTCTTACGCTGATTAAATAACCGTCTTGTTCTTTTTTCAATACTGTACCTTCTACGATATCAGCTACTGAATGTCCGTTTGAAAAACTTTCTTCTAATAATTTTTCAAAATCGTCTAATGTTGCTTGTGTCATGTTTTTATTTCTCCTTTTCTTTTATATTTTTGAAGTTCATTTTTGAACTAATTTTCTTTTTCTATGTGTTTTATTACGCTTTCTATAACGCTGTTTGGAGTTGATGCTCCTGCTGTTATTGAAATTTTGTTTGAAGATTTTATTAACTCTTCATAATTTGATAATTCGTTTTCTGTTTCTATGTGAATTGTTTTTGTTATTGGTTTTAGGATTTCTGCTAAGTGGGTTGTATTTGCACTTTTTTTAGAACCTACAACAATCATTAAGTCACTATCTTTTGCAAGATCTATTGCTTCAGATTGACGCATAGATGTACTTTGGCAAATGGTGTTTGCTATATGTAATTCTTTGCTTAGTGGAGTTAGAGTTGTGATTATTTCATTTAGAGTTGATAACATTTGGGTTGTTTGAACTACTACTCCAATTTTTTTATGGGCTTTTAATTCTTTTTCATAAGGTTTTATTTGCTCCGGTGAATCTGCAACAATGACGTTGTCGCTATATTGACGAGCATTTGCATTAATTGCAACAACTTCAGGATGTTGAGATTTGCCGACAATAACAAGATAATAACCTTCTTTGGCAAGTTCTATTGCTTTTTTTTGAACTTTTTTTACGTCAGGACAAGTCAGGTCAAAAACTTCAAATCCTGCTTTTTTTATTTGTTCAAAAACTTCAGGACTTTCGCCGTGACTTCTGACAACACAAATTCCATCACCGTGTTGCGGTAATTCTTTTAATGATTTTATCCCTAAACTTTCTAATTCATCAATAACTTGAGTGTTATGAATTAGCTCCCCTAGGACACAAATGTTTCGTTCAGGGTTTTCTGATTTTAATTTCTTTACAGTTTCAACGGCTCTTTTTACTCCGTAACAAAAACCTGCAAATTTCGCTAGTCTAATTTCTTTCGGCAATTTTTAATTGTCTTCTTTCAATTGAACTCGCAAGAATTTCTTGCTGTAATATAATTACAGCATAAAAATTTATGAAAAGCAAGCAGCTCAAATTTTAGGCGTTAAAATAAAATGGTCCTCTTTTTTTCATTTTATCAATTTTAAGTCTTTGGCTTACTTTGTTTGAGCCTAACAAAATTCCGTCATCTTCTTCCGGCAAGTTTGTCGGTGGAGTTTTTGGTTGGTAATCCATTTGTTTATTGTATTTGACTTGCCATTCGTATGAGCCTGGTGTTAATACAGGATCTTTCATTGAAGGTGTTTCATTTACTTGTGAAATTTCTTCATAATCATCGTACATATCTGTATTATCACTTATGCCACCAAATGTTTCTTTACGTTTTACTTTTGTTCCGTCATTTAGTACGGTTTGAGTTTCAAAGTCTTTGAAGATTTTGTTTTCTTTTTCTTGGGCAAGACTTTGTGTTTTATTTTCTTTTTCTATATTTTCTTCGTCTTGAGATTTGGCTGTTTGTAGGTCGTTTGTTTTTGCTGCGTTATTGGCTTGATCTACTGAATCTTTGCTCTCTTGTGGTTGAGAATTTTCTGTTTCTTCAGTTTTATTTTTTGGATTATTTTTTAGCGCAACAAGTTCTTCTCTTGTATCTATTGGTAAGTATTGAAGGTATCTTGAAAATTTTGTGTTACTCATTCCTTCAATATTATTTGTAAGATAGTTTTGAAGTGCTAAACGGTCTGCATTATTAAGAGTGTATCCTGAAGATATTTTATCTCTTATGTTGTTTTCAAATTCGCCAAATAATTCGTTTAATTTTTCAGGGTCAGATTGTTTTAATTCAGCAATTACTCTTTTGTAATTAGTTGTTCCTAAATCAGAAATCTTAATTTGTCCGGCTGTTATCATTGAAATGATGTCATTGATTGGCAGCATATTTAGCAATTCTGATTTTAGTTTTTGATTTGAACAATGAGTGTACAATTTTTTAATTATACTGGAATCACTTTTCATACCATTAACAAAAGATCTTATACTGTCAGAAGACCCGTTTGATGCAAGAATTTCCAAGAATTTATCTTGGGCTTGTGATCCGTATTTGTCTATTATAATTGTATATATTGCATTGATATTTGTACCTGCGTTCTTAAAGATTTGTCTTATTTTTTCTCTTTCAGAATTTGTAGGTTCGGTATTTTCTTGAAGAAGGTTATCTATAAATTCAAGATTTTCTGTTGAAAGTTCTTTTGCTTGTTGTTCTTTGTTTGTTGTTTCAACTCTTGTTTGGTAATTTTCTATATTGTTTGCAACAGCTTCCTTTTTATTTTGTAAGGCTTCAGTTGTAAAATTGTCATCAATTGCTGAATTTTGAGCTTTAGCAGATGTATTTTTGGCTGAAGTTGTTGAATTTTCAGTTGCTGATGTAGCTGTAGAATATGTTGGTTCTGTTACATTTTGTTGTTTTAATTGTGCTGTGAAATTCTGAGTTTGAGCAGCTGTATTGTATATGTTTGTTGTATCTGATACAGATGTTCTACCTGATACTTGAGGTTGTGGTGCATCATTTTGGATTCCTGCGTTTGCATTTTGTGTGTTTGCTGCTTCAGATGTTGCAGATTTATTTGTTGCTGTATTTGTACTATCTTTTCCTAGGTTACCTTCAGATGTTTTATTTGAATAATTTTCGTTTGAAGGTGGTGTTGTTTGAGATAGTGTTTCTTGTGAAATTTCACCTGTTTTCATTGCAGAACGAATGTTTGCCTGTTGTTCAGGTGGATAATTTTGTGCTGCAGTTTCTACGTATGAATTATATTGATTTCTGTATTCGTTTCCAACAGAATTTGATGCGGCTGCTAAGCCTTCTGTTACAGAAGAGTTATCAATTTTAGATAATTCTTGACCGTATTCTACTCTTATTTGATCATTTGCTGCTGTTTCGACAAATGTCTTTGTGAATAGTGATTTTGCGGCATTAGAAACGTTTTCTGAAGTGTTAAAATCTCGACCTAAGGCTTTTGCTTCTTCTGTTGTTACATATTCAAGATTGTTCCAGCTCTTTGCTACTGCGTTAGAGTAGTCTTTATCTACGTTTACGGCGTGTCCGCCAATTGCTAATCTGCCATTATGCTCTTTAACATATTTTGGGGTTTCATATAATGCATTTTTGACTACTTTTTTAGCGCCTATTTTATGTAATACATCTGTAGAAGTTTGGATACCTTTTATATCTGCGCTAATTAAGTTTTGAGCCATTGCATCTGTTGCTTGAGCTTTGCTTTGTGGTACGTCTATTGGATTTACACCCAATAGACTGCATAAACGTCTTCTTGTCTTGTCGTCATTACAGTTAGCAAAGATATATTCCATTGCTTCTTTATTGTTTTTGATATCTTCGATATTTTCTAAATTGTAAGTCTTTGCAATGTCTTGTAAATATACCTTTGCATTATTTTTAAATTTGTGTTTGATATCTGATTCTGTTGAATTTAAGGTCGCTAATGTTTCCTCATCAGGGTTATCGCTGATTTTTGAAGCTAAAACTTTTTCTTCACGAAGTTTTTCAAGTTCTGCTCTTGTTTCAGGGGATAAGTCTTTATCTTTTAATTTTTTATCGATTGTTTTTATAACGTCTTTGTTAGATATTTTGTATGTATTCTTGGACTTAATTGCTTCTCTTATTATTTTATCAGTTTCTGATATCGGTAAATGTTGAGCTTGTTCATATTTTTCTATTAATTCTATTTGTTGTTTTGGTGTACAATCTTTAAAATCTTCAAATGTTTTTATTCTGCCGTCAGTGTCAACAGAATATTTTATTGCACTTATTTGACGTGCAAATATTTTTTCATATTTTGCTTTGTCTTCATTACTTAGTTTGTCCCAATTTGGTATATATTCTTGGCCAATTTTATTTATAAAGTTGTCCCTGTATTCTTGCTTTTTTTCTTCGTTAAAAGTTTTGAAAGCAGGATTTATTGTTTCCAGCACTGAGTCTGCAAAAGCGTTTATTTGTTCTTTTTCATTCTTTTGGGCCCATTCTGGATCAGTTACATCAATATTTTTGTCGGCAAGGATTACATTTATGAGTCTGCCGCCATATTGTTTCATTATATCTTTGCGTGTTTGTTCATTAGCAGTTAATATCGTAGAAATTGGCTTGCCGCTTGTTTCTAAGGCATCCATCATTACTGCTAGCATTTGAATTCGTTTAGATTTGTCTTCAGGCGTAAATGTATCCCAATCAGGATTGATAATTTCACCGATTTTATCATAAAATTCTGCCTTAACTTTTTCTCTTACAGTTGGGTCAGTTATTTTATCATAATCAGGATTTAATCGACTTATTACGGCATCTGCTCTTTCGTCCAGTTTTTCTTTTGGCGTTTTATTTTTCCATTCTTCAGTGTTTAATTTGTTTTTTGGAATTATGTTGTCGATTTCATCGCCATATTTATTTATATATTTTTCTAATGTTTCTGTGCGGATTATTAGTTTTGTATTAGTTTTTGGCGATTCATAATTTTGTAATATTTTTTGTTCTTCCGGTGTTAATTCTTTTGGATTTTTTAATTTTATGTGTGCAATTACATCATCAATATTGTTTTTATTGATTTCTTTAGCATATTGGTTTAATAATTGTTCTTCTTCACTTACATTTTCATTTGTTGAAGGGGTATCTGTTGTTTGGAGTGAATTTTCTTTTTGCTCTATTGTTGATTTTACTGTGTTTATTGTTTCTTGTAATACCTTTTCATCAATATCAGGGAATTTTTTCTTTAATTCCGCGAGTTGTTGTTCAGGTGTAAGTTGTTGAAATTCTTCAGTTTTAATTGTTTCAACAACGGGATCTTGTTTTGTTGTATTCTCAAAAGAAATGACTTTAGATGTAGATTCGGTGCCAGTTGTACTCGAAGTACTCCCTGTGTTTATCGGGGTACTTTGAATTTTGTTTTGGTTGTTTATATCGAATTTATTATCTAAAGCCATCTTTATTCTCTATTTTTTTGCCTATAAATTCATGAAAACATGGTTTTTGGCATTTTTTCAGTTGATTAAAAATCTGTTACAATTGTTAATCATTTTGTTGAATCGGATCTTCTATTTTGGTTGGCATAAGGTTTGGAGTTGTTACGTGTACATATTGTTTAACAAGTCCTTTTGTTGGGGTTAGTTCGGTTTCACCTAATATTAAATATAAAATTTTATTTGCTATTTCATCAGGTAAACGAATTTCCCAAGTTTTGAATTTTGTATTATTACCGTTTTCATCACATATTTTTTGGTGTAATACGGCTCCTACAAAATTATTATTAATATCGTCACTTATCTTGTGGTATCTGAATTGAATCATTTTTGGTGGTGTATTTGCTTCATAACCTATGTCATCTTTTATTAGTTTGAAATCTTGCGGAACGATATATATATCACTTACATCTTTGTATCTTCCTTTAAATCCTTTTAGAAGATCTGTGTAATACATTGTATATTTTTTACCATTTGCAACAAATGTTTCTTTATGTTGTATTTTATCATCACTTAATACCTCAGGTACTTCAGAATCTTCACTTTGGTTTACTCCTGCCATATAATATGTTGCACCAGCTTTTTCTGCTTTGTTTAAGTTCGCAGGAGCTTCAATATTAATTGCATTTGCCGGTAATACTGTTACTGGTTGTTTACCCTCCATCATTCCAGGTGTCATTGCCATTAAAACAATTACCGGAACTGTTGCCATTTTGCTTGATCGTCTTGGTAAGTTACTTTCTTGCGGTTCTTCATCATTATCAACCATTCTTCTTTTGCCGGCAAAATTTATATTGTTGTTTCTATAATTTTGCTTAACACTAATGCCGTTAATAGGTGTAATTGCCATACTAACACTCCTTTTTTGTATTCAATTTTTCTGGATTAACCCCTTAATCCGTTTAACACTAACTCTTTTTCACAACTACGATTATAGCAGTTGTTTGAGGTTTTGTAAAGATATGTTTAACAATATTTCTTTACATTTTATTTGTGTTTTAAAACGTAAAAATCTAAAATTTTGCTACCTTTTATTAAAAGTTTTTACAATAATTAAAATTTATCCGTATGTGAGGTTATACCTAAGGTTTTATTGTTATCTATGTCTATTGTGTGTTTAATAAGAGCGTGTGCCATTAAAAGTAAATATGGATTAATTTCGGTTGTTTGGGACATATTTATGTTTGCAGATTGTTCAGATTTTTGGGTAGGTTTTGTTGAATTGTTGTTTTGTTCAAATGATATAACAGAATCCATTGCATAATATTTTTGTTCTTTATCAATTCGTAATTTTAGTTCATCTTTTGGAAATTCTTCGGAACATTCAATTTGAACTTGCACAGAATTAGAACTTTCAAGAATTAGGGTTGCTTTTATTGTTCCGTAATTCTTTGTTGTAATTGTTATTACAAGGATACTATCACTTTCTTCGTTTCCTTTATTTTGTTGTTGAATTTCAATATCAAAATCTGTGCCTTCTTCAAGCGGAAGCCAAGGTAAATAAAGTAATAATAGTAATTTTAAGGTTTTCTGCGGGGTGTTTTCAGCAGCTATTGAGATACTTGCATTTATTAGTTTTGCCATTTCTTTCATTTGTGAAAGATCTGTTATACCTGATTTTGAAGCTTCTGTCATTGACATAATTAGTTTGGTTAAAGCTTCCTTCCCATTCTTTTGAAGCAAAATGGAAATATCAGACAGGTTAATCATTCCGCCTGATAAAATTTCAAGTTTTTTTAGGGATGTTTGTAATTGATTTACCAGTTGAATATTAATTATTTCGTCGTTTAGTGTCGTGTTTAGTCCTTGAAGTTGAGCAAGAATTTGGGCTTGAAGTTGGGAGAGTGAATTTCGTTGGGCTGCAAGTTGGTTTGCAAATAGTTGGTTAAATTGGCTTTGGGTTAAACCTCGTTGAAGCATATAGATAAATTCATTTACATTTTTTGGAAGTTGAAGAACTTCTTTTGCATAAACTGCTCTATCCATATTTTGTAGTGCGTTTAATTGAAGATTTTGTGCAAGTTGGGTGTTTGTTGTTTGGGTTGGTTGATTTGCAGATATATTTTGTGTTTGAGAGGCAATATTTTGAGAGGATTGATTGGTTTGATTTTGGGCAACATTATTTACACTATTTTTAGCTGATAGTGTTTGTTGTTGATAGTTGCTTCCGAAGTTATTCAAAAATCTTCTTATATCTATGCCTGACATACAATTAATTTAACTGATTTTTTTATAAAAGTCTAGTTTTCTAAAGGCAGGTAAGATTGCGGATAACTGTAATCTTCCATAAATCCAAGATTTTTGTATAATCTTAGTGCTTGTAAGTTATCAGTTTCGGTTGTTGTATTGATTTCTGTTAATTGAGTGTTATATTGTTGAATTGCTTGTAGTAAAAAGTCCATTGAGTGTTTAAGCATTAATGTTGATAAACCTTTTCCCTGATGCTCTTGTTTTATTCCTACAAGTGGAATATTTACTATTGAACCGCCTGTGAGGTTCATAAATGCAAATCCGACAGCTTCGCCTTGATATAAAAGTACGCTTGTTGAATTTGGCATAAATTCTGCATATATATCGTTTACAATTTTATGGATAATATCTCTTGTGCCGTCTGTAGTTTTAAATCTTGGGTCAAATAGTGCGTCTGAACTGTCATTAAAAGATTCTTGGATTACATTTACTGCATCTTCAAAATACTTATTATTCCAAGATACTACTTTGTAATCTTCAGGTAATTTTACTGTTCTTGCGTGTTCAAAAATTTCTTTTGATTCTTTTGAGTCAAATTTAAATCTTAAAACTTCTATTCCAACAAATTTAAAACCTAATTTTGCAATGGTTCCAATCAGGCTTTTTTGAGAACCTAACATTGGGTAGCATACGATTTTTTCTTTTCTTAGCGGTTTTGTTACATCAAGAAATTTTACTAATAATTCGTGCGCTTGTTCTGTAAAGTCTTCTTTTGTAAGACTATGTATTATATTTAACTCAATAGCTTCTGAAATAGCTGTTGTATATACCAAAAAAGCTTCAGGTTCATCATCTTTATATAATACAATGCATTTTATCAAATCTTTATCTATTGCATCTAAAAATCCGTCATAATCAAGTGGCTCAAGTTCAAAATTGTATTCTGTTGCCGCTTTTTTACGAAAATCTTCATATAAATTTTCAAATTTTCCAAATTCGTTTGCCGATAAAACTTTTGTATTATACATTTAAATGTACTCCTTTATAAATAGTGGTGCATTTTTTCTTTTTTAGTATTTATATATCTCTTGTTGTATGGTGTAATTTCTGATGGGACTTTTATTATATCATTAATATTAAGCCCGTAACCTTCAAGACCAATAATTTTTTTAGGATTATTGGTAATAAGATTAAAAGTTGTATAGCCTAGATCTACTAAAATCTGGGCACCTGTTCCATAATCTCTTAAATCTGACTTAAATCCTAATGAAATATTAGCTTCGATAGTATCTTGACCTTGTTCTTGAAGTTTATATGCTTTTATTTTATTGCAAAGTCCTATTCCACGGCCTTCGTGGTCTGTTAAATATACAACTGCACCTTTGCCATAATCATTGATATATTTAAGTGCATTATGAAGTTGAGAATTACAATCGCATTTCAAGCTATGGAAAACATCTCCTGTTAGGCACATACTGTGAACTCTTACTGCAGGAACTTTGTCTGATCCGTCATCTTTTACTAGTGCAACGTGTTCGGTTCCGTTAACTTGATTTTTATATGCGTATAGTGTGAATTCACCGTATGGTGTTGGAAGTGTTGTTTCAGCTTCTCTTGTAACAAGTTTTTCTGATTTTAATCTGTAGGCGATAAGTTCGGCTACTGAAATAAACTTCATACCGTGCTTATCTGCAAATTCTCTAAGATAATCTCTTCTTGCCATGTGCCCGTCTTCTGCCATAACTTCGCACATAACACCTGCAGGTCTTTGGCCGCATAATTTTGCTAAATCAACAACTGCTTCAGTATGACCTGTTCTTTCTAAAACACCGCCTTTTCTTGCAACGCATGGGAATAAATGTCCCGGACGTCTAAGATCTGATGGTTGAGCATCTCTTGCTGTTGCAACTTCTACGGTTTTTGCTCTGTCGTATGCTGAGATACCTGTTGTTACTCCGTATTTTTCAGCGGCGTCTATACTTACAGTAAAAGCTGTTTTCATGCCTTCGCTATTTTGTTCTACCATCTGTGGTAAATCCAATTGCTGAGCAATTTCTGGGGATATTGCAAGGCAAATTAAACCTTTAACTTCAGATGCTAGAAAATTTATCTTTTCAGGTGTAACTTTTTCTGCTGAAATTATTACATCTCCTTCATTTTCTCTATCTTCGTCATCTGCAACTATTATAGGTTTTCCTGCCTTAAAATCTTCTATTGCTTCTTCTATTGTGTCAAATCTAAATTTCTTTTCCATTATACAAATCCATTTTCTTCTAAAAATTTCATACTTATACTCTTACTATTATCTTTCGTAGATAAAATTTTTTCAACATATTTACCTAAAATATCTGTTTCTATATTTACATAATCTCCTGTTTTTAGATTTTTGAGGTTTGTATTGTTGAATGTGTGTGGAATAATTGCTGTTTTAATTATGTCGCCTTGAATGTTTGCAACTGTTAGACTTATTCCGTTAATTGTTATTGAACCTTTATAAATAACATATCTTTCTTCTTCTTTAGGAATTTTAAATGTTAGGTTATAAAAATCAGTTAGTTTTTCAGAGGAGATAAATTCTCCTAAGCAGTCTATGTGCCCTGAAACAATATGCCCTCCAAGTCTTGAATTTAGGGTCAAAGCTCTTTCTAAGTTAACTGTGTCGCCTGTTTTTGTTTTGTTGAAGGTCGTTATATTAAGGGTTTCGTCGCTTACCATTGCGCTAAATGAGTTATCTGTAAGTTTTGTTACTGTCTGACAAACTCCGTTTATTGCAATACTATCCCCGATTTTTGTGTCTTCTAAAACAGTTGAACATTGTATTTCAATTTCTGCTCCGTTTGTTTTCTTAGAAAATGATTTTACTGTTCCTGTTTCTTCTATAATTCCTGTAAACATATTATTAGCTTAGCACATTTTTAGAGTGTTTAAAATATTAATTTCAAAAGTTTTACATTATATAAAGAAGGCGGGAAGTGAAACTTCCCGCCTTCTTTTATTGTTTTATTTATTTTTATCTTAAGCTATCAGGCACTGCCATTGGAATATGTGAGCTTGCTTTTTCTTGAGCTTTTGGAATTGGCGCAGCTTTTGGAGCTTTTTGTTCAGCGGCTGGTGCTGCTGTTGAATTTGATGAATTTGAAACAGGTTGAGTTGAATTGTTTTCTGTATTTTGAGTTTCTGTTTCTGTAACTACAGGTTTTGCAACTTCTCTTGTTTCATTGGATGGAATTTCATCATCTCCTATGACTTTTGCTTTGCTAAATGATGCGTGGTAATTTTCTAATTCAATTACCGGATATTCAAAATCATTTGCGCCTAAATCTTTTGTTGCAACTGTCATAACGTCTTTCCAAATTCTTGCCGGTACTGTACCGCCATATAGGCCTGGAACTTTTTTGTTATTATCGTCACCAACCCAGACTCCTGTTACAAGATCAGGTGTGTAACCTACAAAGTATGCATCTCTTGAATCATCTGTTGTTCCTGTTTTACCTGCTGCAGGTTTGCCGATATTAGCAGAAGCACCTGTTCCTGAAAGAATTACAGTTTTTAACATTGCTGTTATTTCTGCTGCTGTTTTTAGGCTTATTTGGTGTGAAGATTTTGTTTTGCCTGCTCTATAGATTACTCTTCCTCTTGAATCTTCTATTCTTTCTATTGCATAAGGTTGAACAACATATCCTCCATTTGCAAATGCGCCGTATGCTCTTACAAATTCAAATAATTTGACGCCGTTTGAGCCAAGTGAAATTGTATAATCGTATTCAAGTGGAGTTGTTAGTCCTAAAACTCTTGCTATTTGAATTACAGAACGTATACCAACTTCTTGGATTACTCTTGCTGCGCATACATTTGAGGACACCATCAAGGCTTTGTATATAGGAATTTTGCCTCTATATCTGTGGTTGTAATTGTGTGGTGACCAATTGCCTATTGTAATAGGGCTATCATCTATTATATCGTTTGGTGATATACCTTTTTCCATTGCAGCTGCGTATACAATAGGTTTGAATGCTGATCCTGGCGGTCTGATTGATTGGACTCTATCATATTGGCTTTCGCCGTAATTTTTACCGCCTGCATATACTATAATTCTTCCGTCGATTGGACTGAATGTGAATACGGCTGCTTGTTGTGATTTATTTCTAAGTCCGTAATTTCTTAAATCTCTTAAAATTGCTTCGTTCGCAGCTTCTTGAGCTTTTGAATCTATTGTTGTTATTACTTTGTAGCCGCCATGGATTATGTCTGTTTCTTCAAATCCAAGTTTTTCCATTTCTTTAATTACATAATCGCTAAAGTATGGAGCTTTGTTTGTTGTATAAATTTGTGGAACAGAACTTAATCTTACTTCGGCTTTTATTGCTTTATTATATTCATCTTCTGTTATATATTTCATTGTTAGCATTCTTTTTAAAACTTGGTTTCGTCTTTTGATTGCTAAGTCTTTATTATTATATGGATTATAAACAGAAGGTGCTTGTGGTAAACCTGCAATTAGCGCAAGTTCCGGTAATGTTAGTTGATTTAATTTTTTGTTAAAGTATATTTTTGAAGCTGCTGAAACACCGTAAGCTCCGGCTCCTAAATATACATTATTTAAATACATTTCAAGAATTTGATCTTTTGATATTGTTTTTTCTATTCTTGCTGCAACTTCCAGTTCTTTTATTTTTCTTGTGATTGTTCTTTCATTAGACAAGAACAAAATTCTTGCTAATTGTTGAGTTAATGTACTTGCCCCTTGGACTGCACGTCCTGCAATAATGTTTTGAATAGATGATCTTGCGATACCAAAAATATCGTAACCTTTATGGTGGTAGAAGTTTTTATCTTCTGTTGCGATAAGTGCTTCTTTTAATTCATCTGGAACATCTTTTAACTCAACTTTATCGTAGGTGTATGCTGTAAATGTTTTTATTACTTCACCATCTGCGGAATAGAATTTAGTAACAATATTTGGTTTAAATTCCTCTAAATCCGGAATTGGCGGTAGTGATGACAAATATAAATTTAGTGCAACAAAACCAGCAAGGCATAATGCAGTGGATATGAGAATAAACATTTTCACATTGTGAAAAAATTGATTTGGTTTTCTTCTTGATATATTTTCTCGTGCAATATCTTTTGCGGCTCTTTGTCTTTTGTATCTTTCATAAGAACTGGACATAAAGATTCTCTCCCTATCAGTAAACTATTATATTATATCACTTCATAATATATATCAAATTATTAAGAATTTCGCGTTTTTTGGCATGTATTTACAAATATCTTTACAAAGTCTTTAAAATAAAATTTGTTCACGTTATACTTAAACGGTTGACAAGAAATGGAGAAGATAAGAATGTACAACGTAGCAATAATTGGTGCTGGACCTGCCGGAATTTTTGCGGCTTTAGAAATAATGAAACTTAAACCGGAATGGAAAGTTGTTCTTATTGAAAAAGGGCAACGTATTGAAAAAAGAAAATGTCCTATTCGTGAAGGTTCTCCAAAATGCGTAAATTGTCGTCGCTGCGGTTTGTTATGCGGATGGGGCGGAGCTGGTGCTTTTTCTGATGGAAAACTTACACTTACTCCCGATGTCGGCGGTCATTTAGTTGATTATATGTCAAGAAAACAGGCTGAAGATTTAATCGATTATGCTGATAAATTATATTTAAAATACGGTGCAACTGAAGAAGTCTTCGGTACTGATATGAAAGTTTTTGAAGAAATTGAACATCAGGCTGTTTTGGCTGAATTAAAACTCGTTCATTCTCCTGTTAGACATTTAGGAACTGAGAGAAGTTTAGATGTATTAAAAAATATGCAGGATTATTTGGATGAAAGAATTACTATTTTAAATAATGTTTCAGCTCAGTCTTTAATTGTTGAATGCGAACAAATTAAGGGTATTAAGCTTGATAATGGTGAAGTTATTTCAGCTGAGTATACTATTATCGCTCCCGGTAGAGAAGGTGCTGATTGGTTAACTCAAGAATTTGCACAACATAAAATCGGTATGGTTAATAATGCAGTTGATGTTGGGGTTAGGGTTGAACTTCCGGCTCCTGTATTTGAACCGTTAACTTCTAAATTATATGAATCTAAGTTGATATATAATTCTCCAACTTTCGGGGATGAGGTTAGAACTTTTTGTATGAATCCAAACGGTGAAGTTGTTCAAGAAAATTATAACGGTATTGCAACTGTAAACGGACATAGTTATGCAAATTATAAAACTCCGAATACTAACTTTGCATTACTTGTTAGTGAAAAATTTACTGAACCGTTTAAGGAACCTATTCAATACGGTCAACATATTGCAAGACTTGCAAATATGTTGGGTGGCGGAATTTTAGTTCAAAGATTTGGAGATTTGCTTGATGGCAGACGTTCTACTCCTGAAAGAATTAAATCAAGCGTTATTACTCCAACTTTAACTTGTGCTACTCCTGGTGATTTGAGTTTGGTTATTCCTTACAGACAAATGACAAGTATTATTGAAATGCTTCAAGCTTTGGATAAGATAGCTCCTGGAACAGCTTCTAGATATACTTTGTTGTATGGTATTGAAGTTAAGTTCTATTCTGCTAGAGTTAAGTTGACTAACGAACTTGAAACAGAAGGTGTTAAAAATCTATTTACAATAGGTGATGGGGCTGGTGTTACAAGAGGTTTGTTACAAGCTTCAGCATCTGGTGTTTATGTTGCAAGAACTATTTGTGCAAGATAGATTTTTTAATTTGTGTTTTAAAAAGAAGGCTATTTATATAGCCTTCTTTTTTTATCTTTTGTTACCTTGGCTTCCTGCATTGGTTCTGTTCATACAGTTTCCAAATTGGCAATTTGCGTCATAGGGTTGCGTGCTTTCTTCTTGGCTTGGTTCCATATTGATGTTATCTGGGATATTCGGTTGTCCCAGTTGAGTTCTGTTATCAAATGAATTGTTCGGTTTGGAAATTTGGTTTAGGTTGTTAGGGATAATTTTATCGTTTAAATTGTCGTTTATGCCTGATCCTAAATCTGCTTTGCAACTTCCTGATATTCCTATTGGACAAGCGGCTAAACTTATTGAACCTACCGATATTAGCATAAGTGATATTATAATTCGTTTTAGCATTTTGTTTTCTCCTTTATATGTAGACATGTTTAATATATGGGATATGTTAAAATGTTACATTGGAGAAAAGTCTAATCTTTTCTAGAACCATTTGCGTATAATTTTACGTTTTTGCTTCTTTTCTACATCTTTTAATACATCTTTAAATGGTATGATTGGCTCCATTTTGTAACCGCAATCTTGCGATAGAGTTCCTCCCATTGAAAATAATTCCTCCTGCGGATATCTTCTACAAATTCCAGGACGCCAAAAGTGTATTTTGCATTTTTTTGTTTCCGGATCAAGATTTTTGCATTCAAATATTAATCCCAGTTCATCTTTGCCTATAATTTTTAAATCTGCATAAAATTTGTGTAAGTATTGCAGTTTGTCAAATTCTTTTTCATCTTTTAGTACGTGTTTGAAATGTTTTACATATATATGCGTACAACATTGACCACAGCCTTTACATTTCCCGGTTCTGTAATAGTGCTTTTTTAATATTTTTGCCAGTATAAATTTTCTGATTTTTTCCCACATATTATTATATTAGTATAATTCTTTTTATATTTTGTTAAGAATTGTAAATCTTTAGTATAAAATACGCAAATGTAAATCTTGAGGGTAATTTATCAAGATGTAAATAATAACCGAATTAAATAAAAAATAAATAACCTAAAAAACAGTTTTAAACTGACATAATACTATAACATAACCAAAAATAACCAACCTTGACCTCTAATCGAGGTCTTTTTTTTGGGGGTAAATGTAGTTATCGGTGGAAGCCTAAAGTTTGGAAAATGATTTCAAATTCGGGGGGTAAATGTAGTTATCGGTTATAATTTAAACTTTGGGAAATGGTTTCAAATTCGGGGGGTAAATGTAGTTATCGGTGGAAGCCTAAAGTATTGGAAAAGGTTTCAAATTCGGGGGGAAATGTAATTATCGGCAGTAGCCTAAAGTTTTATGTGCAATTTAATTTTTGTAAATGTTGTTGTGGATTGAGCTTGGGCGTTATGTAGAAATCTTTGTAACAGAATGTTAACAATATCTGTTTGTTTTCTAAAGTTTAGATATCAAAATGCCGTAAATATATTTGTAAGGAAACAAAGGGATAAGTCTAATGGGTTTAAATGTTAATTACAATTCATTATATAAACATGGCATTGATACCTCTATATTAAAAGATGTATCACAAGAAATTTTACGCCGTGCAGCTCAAAAAAATACCCAATATACTAATTCTGTTGCAAATACACACACTGTATCTTTTGCAAAACCTGTAGAATTAGGTATTGACTTATACCAAGGCAAAATTGATGTTAATGTTCAAAAACAAATTGCGATGAACAATTCTTTCCAATTCCAATTTAGTCAAGCAACTTTAAATTCTATACAATATTTAAATTCACAAGCAGCAATAGCAAAGAGAAATGATGGTAAATATATGCCAACTGTTAATGAAGTAGTTACAGAAACTCAAAAAGCTTCAGAAACAACTGGAACTTCTCAATTCATTTCAATTTTTGCAGCTTCAACCGCAAAAGATAAAGATGGTTCAAATCCTTTTTATCACGGAGAACTTTTAATGGGCGGTAAATCAGGAAAAGAAGAAACATCAAGTTCAGATTCTTTGAAAAGTATTTTTGCATAATAAAAATAAAGATTTCTCAATAAAATTTTAATATCCCTTATGTTTACAATTACTATCAATATATAGCTTCCAGGTTTGGAAGTTTTTTTTTTATTATAAATTTTATCCTGTTGTCTGATTTATTTAAACTTTTGATGATTTTAGTATGTTTATGAATCAGAAAGGACAGGATAATATGAAAAATAATATTTGGTTTATTATTGCGTGCGTTTTAGTATTCTTTGTCGGTTACAATATGAACGATGTTGCGGTTTCTTTTCCAAGATATAAAGTTGCTGTAATTGATGTTCCTGAAGTTCTATCACAATCCAGCGAAATTCAAGCTCTTAAACGTTCCCAAGATAAGGAAATGGAAGAGTTAAATACTCTTATTTCAAAGGCTCAAAATGAACTTTTAAATGAACACGACAGAAATAAACTTCTTCAAAAAGAATCTGAGTATCGAAAACAAATTGAAGCAAAAAAACAAACGATGGATAAAGAGTATAATTCAAAATTGGCAAAAATTAACGATAATATAAAAGTGTTAATATCAAAAGAAGCCAAAAAATCGAATTATAATCTTGTTTTACCGACAGGAATTGTGCTATCAGGCGGGGATGATATTACTGATAATATAGTAAAACAAATAAAATAACATTTAAGTTATTTGTTTAAACAAGACTTGCTGCATTATATGAACTTCTGACAAGCGGCCCGATTTGGTAATGGGTTATGCCGATTGATGCAGCAAGTTCTTTTAATTTTTCGTATTCTTCAAGTGTATAATATTTTGCAACAGGCAAATGATTTTTGGAAGGTTGAATATATTGTCCTATTGTTAAAATATCGCATTTTACTTTGTATAAATCTTTCAGGGTTTGCTCAATTTGTTCCCAGGTTTCTCCAAGTCCAATCATTAGTCCTGATTTTGTTGTAATATCACTGTTTTGTTTTATGTAATTCAAAACTTCAAGTGAATTGTCATAATTTCCTTGTGGTCTTGCTGTTTTAAAAAGTTCTTTGACCGTTTCTATATTGTGATTAAAAACATCAGGATGCGCTTTTATTATTGTATCAAGTGATGATTTTTGATTTTTAAAATCAGGTGTTAGAATTTCTATTTTTGTGTCAGGTGAAATTTTTCTAATTTCATAGATACAATTTGCAAAGTGTTCGGCGCCGCCATCCGGAAGATCATCTCTTGTTACAGATGTTATTACGGCATATTTTAGACCTAATTCTTTTACGGCTTTTGCTATATGTAATGGCTCGTCTTTATCTAGCGGTAAAGGCTTTTCGCAAGTTATATTACAGTATCTGCAATTTCTTGTGCAGTTGTTTCCCATTATTAAAAATGTTGCAGTATTTTTTGTATAGCATTCATTTTTGTTTGGGCATCTTGCGTTTTCGCATACTGTGTTTAGACAGTTTGCTTTTAAGATTTTTCTGACATTTCGTGTTTTATCCGTATCTATTATCGGTCTTTTTAAATATTGTGGTAATCTGTTTTGCATGCTTATAATTATATAACAAATTTTTTCATGTTTGATTTTTATTATAAAACGTTATATAAATATTATTATTACAAAGTATTATATAGGAGTCTTCGAGATGAAAAAAGCGATATTAGTTTTAACAATGATTTCAATGTTTGTTCCTGCGGCATTTTCTGCTGAACCTTTGATTTTAGAACCATTGAGCCCTACAGTATTGTCTACAACACCTGGTGTTGGAACTCAACCTGCTGTTCAGCAAACTACTAATGCTCAACAAACTACCGGAAATAGTGCAAACGGACCTCAAATTTCATTCCCGGATCAGAATGGAATTTATGATGCAAAATTTACTACAAGAAATCAAATGGATGAAAATATGGTTCCTCAAAACGCTGCTGCTGAAGGTAAACCAGTTCCGGAAAAAAGAGATCCAAGAGTTAGAGTTCAAACAAAACAAAGAAGCCAAGGTAACTCTTATTGGAATGCCGGCGGTAAAGGTACTAAATCATTCTTTTAATTTGAACAAAGATATTTGTAAAAAAAGAACCTTTTATTTTAAAAGGTTCTTTTTTTATTATTTGAATTTAAATAAACTGTCAAATATACCTTCTGAGTACGTTGGGTGCGCAAAACAAATTTCTTTTAATTTTTCGATAGGTATATTATTTTGTATAGCAATAAGAATTTGTGTAATGAGTGCAGATGCTTCGGCTGATACAATATGTGCTCCTATAATTTCGCCATTTTGAGATAGAAGTTTTATAAAACCTTCTGTTTCACTATCACAATGTGCTTTGCCTAAAGATGATATAAGAGTTAGTGATTTTTGGTAAGTGTTAGGTTCTAAATCTTGTTCTCTTTTTCCAATCCAGGCAATTTCAGGTGTGCCATATACAACGCTTGGAATAAGATCTTTTCTCATTGGAATATTTGTTGTTTTTTGAATGGCTTGTTTCATCGCGTAGTGTGCAAGTTGAATTTCTCCTGCAACATCTCCGATATATTCAACACCTTCAATTTTTTCAACTTTATTAGGGGTTCTTCCTATTGCCGCAAGTATAATTTCCGGTTCTAAAGTTTCTCCGTTTGATAATGTAACGGTTTTGTTTTCAATTTTTTCAACTGAAGTTTGGGTATAGAATTTTATTTTTTGAGTTTTAAATATGCGCTCAACTCTTTTTGAAACTTCTATATCGGCTGATGGTAAAATATGCGGTGCAGCTTCAACGACAGTTGTATCTGTTCCAAAGTTTGCAAAGATTCTTGCCCATTCTGTTCCTATTGCACCTGAACCGATTATTAAAATACTTTTTGGTAATTTTTCTAAATTTAGAATATCATCTGAAGATAAAATAAATTTATGATCAAATTCAAGACCTTTTATTTCTTTGGGAGTTGAACCTGTTGCACAAATTATTTGTTTAACTTTATAGGTTTCGTTATTTGCCAAAATTTCTGTTGAAGATTTTATTTTTGCTTCAGAATTTACGGTTTGAACTTTCGCATTTTTTAGTGCAAGTTCAATTCCTTTTCTTAATTTTTCTATTGTTTTATTTTTTCTTTCAATGACTTTTGAATAATCAAGAGTTACTTCACCTGTTGAAATTCCAAATTCTGAACAGTTTTGGATTTTTTTATAGATTTCAGATGAATATAAAATACTTTTTGTTGGAATACAGCCTTTATTTAAACATACTCCACCAATTAGATTTTTTTCAAAAAGTACAACCTTTTGTCCTTGAGCTGCGGCAAATAACGCTGCTGTATAGCCTCCAGGGCCTGCTCCTATTACTCCCAAATCATATTCTTGCATAAGGTTTATTCTCCTCTTGTGTAAACTCTTGGTAGACGAACTTTTAAGCGGCAAGTTAATTCATAATTAATTGTATGAAGGATTTTTGCCCATTCATCTATTGAATTGTTTTCATCAAGTAAAGTTATAATATCACCGACTTTTGCATTTGTACCTGTTATATCAAACATCATTTGATCCATTGTGATATTGCCAACTTGTGGAACTTTTTGACCGTTTATTGTTCCGTGAATTTTGTTTGACAAAAGTCTTGGAACTCCATCTGCATAACCTATAGGAACTGTTGCGATTGTTCTATCACCTTTTGCTATGTATGTGTGACAATAACTTATTCCTTCTCCGTCTTTTGCTGTGTGAATATTAACTATTCTGCCTTTTAGTGAGATTAGTTGTTTAAGATTTGGTTTTTTGAATTCTACATTCGGTGGAAAATCTGGATATAATCCGTATAATGCAATTCCAACTCTTCTCATATTAGAATTTGGTACATCGTAACAGATTGTTCCTGCCGTATTTAGAATATGTAGTAGCAATCCATCTGTATTAACATTGTCGATAACAGAATTCCATTTAGCAATTTGTTCTTGGGTTTTATCCAATTCTTCTGCTGCGGCTAAATGTGTAAATATTCCTTGTAAATTGATGTAATCAAGTTTTTGAACTTCTTTTATAAAATCTACAGCATCTTCAACTCTAACACCAATTCTATTCATGCCAGTATCGAGTTTTATATGAACTTTTGGTTTTATCCCTGTTCTTTGGTAAGCTTGTTCACAGGCTTTTATGTGTTCTTTTGAAAAAATTGCGATACTTAAGTCATTTTTAACGGCACTTTCTACAGCCCATACAGGAACTGCACCAAGCACTAATATTTCGCAATTTATTCTTGCTTGTCTTAAATCGGCACCTTCATCTATTGAAGCTACACCAAGCATATCAATTCCGCTTGCAAGTATTGTTGGTGCAAGCATTACCGCACCATGCCCGTAGGCATCTGCTTTTACAACTCCTAAAAGTTTTATCCCTTTTGGAACGCTCTTTTTAATTTCTTTTATGTTGTGTTCTAAATTTGAAATGTTAATTTCTACCCAAGAATCTCTGTGGATATTTATATTTGTTTGTCTTGTATTTTTCATAGCAGGTTTTAGTATAGGACAAAATTTTTTTTTCTTCAATTTATTTTTTGAAATTTTAAGAGTAATATCATTCAAGTATTTGATAAAAGTTTATTTACGTTATGTTAATATAATTGATTGAAAATAAAAGGATTTATGGATTTATGGAACAGATTTTACATGATATACAAGCAGCATTAGGTGTACCTGCGTATTTTATAAACCAGTGTAATTTTTTACCAGGATATATAAAAGAAGCTCTTATTTCTAGTATTAATTTTATACCTTGGTTATATATTTTATATTATGGGATAGAGTTATTGGAAAGATTTTTCTTAACTCATATTCAATTGTTTATCAAGTTGATAAAAAGATTGGGGCCTATATTTGGTACTGTAATATCAGTTGTTCCTGAATGTGGATATCAAGTTATGGCAAGTACTTTTTATTCAAGAAGAATGTTTTCAAGAGGTACATTATTAGCCTTTTTCATTTCTTGTTCTGATGATGCTTTGCCATTGTTATTTATGGATTTTAGTAAGGCTTTTGTTATTATACCAATAGTTGTTATTAAAATTATTGTTGGTATTATTGTTGCTTATGCAGTTGATATAATGTTCTTTTTCAAACGTAGAATTACAGAGGATATTAATGCTATAAATGTAGATTTAAATGATCCGGCATGTTGCCACCATAGACTTTGTACAATGGAAGTTGTTCCTTATTGGTGGATGCACCCATTGACACATACTTTTAATATGTTTATGTTTACATTTTTAAGTTTAGCATTTTTAAATTGTGTAATATTAGGTTTTGGCGGGGTTGAGAATTTAGCTTCTTATATAATGATTGATTCTCCTATTCAGGTTATTGTTGTGGCTGCATTAGGTATTATTCCTAACTGTGTTACTTCTGTATTTATAGCTTTAGCTTATGTGAAAGGTATTATAAGCTTCCCATCTTTGATTGCCGGGTTAACTACGGTTACAGGTTTAGGCTTGGCTGCTTTATTGAAACGTAGCAAGGATAATGTTGATAATGTATTAATCATGATTATTCTTTTAATTACAGGTATTTTGACAGGCTTGTTTGTGTATTATAATATGCAATTAGTTGAAATGATTCAGGAATTTTTTAAATAGAGGAGAGTTATGCAAGGTTTATTACATTCGCTATTAGTAGGTTTTCAATATATATTTTCACTTCCTGAACATTTAATTGAACCTATCAGTTTTTTGCCTGAATTTTTTAAAGATGCTTTGATTGATAGTTTAAATCTTGTTCCTTTTCTATTTATAGTATTTTTATTAATTGAGGTTATAGAACAATATTTTACAAAGAAAAAGCATTTGTTAGTGTTTTTTATGAAAAAAGTCGGACCGGCTTTTGGTAGTCTTTTTGCATCAATTCCGCAGTGCGGGTTTTCGGTTATTGCAAGTACGTTGTATGTTAGAAGAATTTTGAGCCGCGGAACTTTGTTGGCTGTTTATATTGCAACTTCGGATGAAGCTATTCCTGTTTTATTGGCTGATCCTTCTAAAATTTATTTAATTTTGCCTATAATTTTGGTTAAAGTAATTTTAGCAATATCGGTTGGGTATTTAGTTGACCTTCTTGTCACATATAAGGCTAATGATCCAACAGTGGAAGAATTAAAAATTCCTGTTGATCAAGAAATTGATGAAGAAGAAGGTTGTTGTCATCATAAACTTGTTGATGCTACTAAGACAAAGGATTTTTGGTTGCATCCTTTGAAACATACCTTAAATATTTTTATCTTTATCCTTATTGTTTCTGTAATTCTTGGTTTTGTAATAGATAAAGTTGGAACTGAAGAAAATTTGGCAAAATATTGTTTGATGAATTCTCCACTTCAACCGATTTTGGTATCTTTTGTTGGGTTAATTCCTAATTGTGCAATATCTGTTATGTTGACTATTTTATTCTTGAAGCATACTATCAGTTTTGGTTCTTTAATTGCAGGTTTGTCAACATCAGGTGGCTTAGGTTTACTTGTTTTATTTAACAAAAATAACGATAAAAAAGATACTGCAATTATTCTTTCTATATTGATTGTTGTAAGTTCAATCGTAGGGTTAATTTTTCAATATAATTTATTTCATATAAATAATTTGTTTAAAATATTTGGTATCCAATTATAAATTATAAAGGTTATGCATGGTGCAAAAATCAGAAATATTTCAAAAGGCTTTTGAATATCACAACAGTGGACAATTAACTCAGGCAAGAGATTTGTATAAAGAAATTTTGGCAAACGAACCTCAAAATGCTGAAGTTTGGGATTTGCTTGGGGTGTTATATTGCCAAGCACAAAAGTATGATGATGCTGAAAATTGTATTAAAAAAGCAATTTCTATTGAGCCAAGAATGTATTATCTTGAGAATTTAGCCAGCCTATATTATTCAAAAGGTGATTTTGAACAAGCAATTTCTTTGTATAAGGATATTTTGGAATATTCAAGTACTTATGAAAACTGGTTTCATCTTGCAATGTCTTATAAAGAAATTGGTGATATTGAAAATTCTAAGGATGCTTATAACAAGGCTTTAGAAATTAATCCAAATGGTTATGAGGCATATTTCAATTTGGCATATCTTGCTATGAATGAAAATGACCCTTATAAGGCTGTTGAATATTACAAAAAAGTTGTTCAATTACACCCTGATGATTGGGAATCAACTTATTATCTTGCTTTAGCTCAGATGCAGATAAAGGATTACAAAGACGGTTTAGCTAATTTTGAAGCAAGACTTTGTAAAAAAAGTGCTATTGTATCTCAAGAAAAAATTTATCCTAATTTAATGAAGCTTCGTCCTGAGTGGAAAGGTGAAGATTTGACGGATAAAGTTTTATTTACTTATTATGAGGCCGGATATGGTGATATGTTGATGTTATATAGGTTTATGCCAATATTAACTTCAATGTGCAAAAAAGTTATTATAAAACCTCAAAAAGAACTTGCGCCTTTATTTAGAGAAAATTCTTACGGGGCTGAAGTTTTAGAAATTTTTGATTTTGAAAAAGAAATAAATTTTGATTATCATATTCCGTTTTTGAGTGTTCCTTATGTATTAAAGGCTTTTGATAGTAAACTTTTTATTCACCACGATGACGGGTATTTGAAGGCTAATCCTGCTAAGATAGAATATTATAAGAAAAAATTTTGCGATAATGATAAGTTTAAAATCGGTATAAAATGGCAGGGTAATGCTTTTTATGATAAAGAAAGAATTTTGAAGGTGGAAGATTTTTTCAGATTGTTTGAACTTCCAAATACTCAGTTTTATTCTTGTCAAACACTTGAAGGGTCTGAAGAATTTAACAAGATTAAAGGTAAATATGATGTGATTGATTTAGGTTCAACATTTTCAAATTTTTCAGATACGGCTGGGGCTTTAGCCAATATGGACTTGATAATTTCTAACGATTCATCTTTAGTTCACTTGGCAGGTGCTATGAAAAAGCCTTGTTTTGTGCTTTTGCCTTATATTTATAATTGGCGTTGGCATATGGATTTGTCTTATTGTGATTGGTATGATAGTGTCAAAATATATAGACAACCTTCGGCTGGGGATTGGAAAAGTGTTTTTGATTTAGTTGAATCAGATTTGAAAGATATTTTAAAAATTAAGTAATTTTGGTTCTTGTTTATTCTAAAACTTTTCTACTCATAATGATGTTATTGTCTTCATCATAGCAATATTGTCCAAGCCAATGAGCTATTAGTTTGCCGTTTGGTTTAAAGATGAAAGTTTCATCTTTGGAAACTCTGAGTGTCATATTAACCAACTCTCCATTTGTGTTGTATTTGAAAGTTTTATAGGGATATTCACTAGATGTTTTGACTTCTGAGTGGGTTAAACTTCCGTCATTATTATAATACCAGACGTATTTAGGATTGTTTTTATATATAATGCCGTAGCTTCCGTCAGAAAAATATGCAAGGGTTCTGTCTTTCAATTCTGTTACACCCTTTAACATCATAGAAAGATTTTGGGCGTTATTTTGGTCTATTAAATTTGCATTTAACAAAACTTTTGGAATAGTTTGTTTTTCTGTTTGAAGTAAGTCTATTCTTGCTGAATTTGTGTTATATTCAACGCCACCTGTTATAATTTCTGCTCTAAGCGGCAGGATTGTAAGCATAAAAAATATTATCAAAATAACTTTTTTCATATTTGTGTTTTATAATAAAATTTAATAATATGTCAATATTTATTAATACTCTGTTTAGAAATGTTGAAATTTTTATTAACACAAGTTATCATTATTTATGTAGCTAGGAAGGAATGTATTATGAAAAAATTATTGGTTTCTCTATTGTTGTTAGGAGTTGCACTACCGTCTTTTGCAATAAATGACGTAAAAATGAGCAGAAAATGCAGAAAACATCCTGAAAAATGTCAAGTTCCGATGACAACACCTGTTCAGGAACAACAAATGACACTTGGTACAGTGCAAAAAGAAATTAAAATTGGCACATCTCAAGCTGATGTTGCAGCTGCACTTGGTGCTCCAAATATTGTTACTCAAGATGCTGATGGTCGCGAAACTTGGATTTATGATAAGGTTTCATCTATTACATCTTATGGAAATTCAGGTTTTGGAATTGGTATAGGCGGACTTGGCGGAGGTTTTGGCTCTGGCGGTTTTGGCGGAGGATTAGGCTCTGTTGGGTACAACAAAAATGGTGGTACTGTTCAATCTGTTCAAAAAACTTTGACTGTTGTTTTGAAATTTGATGATAAACACAATGTTGCATCATTTTCTTACCACATGAGTACATTCTAGAAATTTATATAGTAGTTATTATTTGATGAATACGGAATTTAAGTATGATTAAGCGAATATTATTAATTTTTCTTGTAATATTTATGGCACTGCCGGTTTGTGCTAAAAAACGTCAGCAAGAAACTATTATTACACCTATGACGCAATTAGAAAAACGTCAATTTCAGACCAGAACTTATCAAACTATCGATAAGCCTCTTGTTATGAAAGCTATGTTAAATGTTTTGCAGGATGAAGGTTTTATTGTTTATAATGCAAATCCATTGTTAGGTTTTATATATGGGGTAAAGGACTTTGATACTGCAGATCCAAATATTGATATATCAAAAGAATTTGGTTTATCAAAAGCAAGATTAAATTGGAGCGGAGTTAAGGTCGCAACGGTTGAAACTACTGCTAATGTTACCGAATATGGAAAAAGTATGAAGGTTCGTGTCAATTTTAAGAGAAAACTTTTGAATGTATATGGTAATGCTCAATTTATAGATGATATTAATGATGAAAAATATTATCAAGATTTTTTCTCTAAGGTAGATAAGGCAATATTTTTACAGAAACAAAAAATATGATAAAAAAATTAGTATCCATATTTTTAATAATAATTTTCTGTACTTCTAATTGTGCATTAGCGAAAAAAGTAAAATCCTTATCTCAATTAGAACGTAGGGAAATTGAAACTCGTTTTTATGATACAGCTGATACTAATAGGGTTATGAAGGCAGCTATTAATACTTTGCAAGATAGCGGTTTTGTAATTCAAGAAATCGAACCTGAATTAGGGTATTTAAGAGCAAGAAAGTATTTCAAAAAACGATATGTAAGTAAAGGTCGTGCTGTTGGGTATTCACTTTTGGTTGCGGCTTACGCTACTTTGGCTGTATTTACGTATGGTACAACAGCTTATAATGTCGCTGATCCTGCAATAAGGCTTGGTAATGAATTCAAGGATAAGACAGTTGTTGTGGATTCAAATGTCGATGTTGAAAAATTTGGGAAAAATAAAACTAAGGTCCGTTTTGTTTTAGTCCAAAAAGTTTTACAAAATGCTGATGGCTATTCTTTTGTTAAATCTGCCCCAACAAGAGTTATAAGAATTTATGATCCTGAGGTTTATCAAGAATTTTTTGCCCAGCTGGATAAAAGTATTTTTTATGAGGGAATATAAACCAATGCAATATATCGCAATTAAAGAAGATGAAAAAAATGGTGAAGTTTGTTATGTAGTTAATGCAATTTCGCTGAAAAATAAGAACAAATCTATAGTTCAAAAAATTCCACATCCTTTGGGTGATGATGCTTTGGTTTATAAGACATTGGAAGAAGCTAAAGATGCTATTACAAGAGCTGGTTTTTCTTATATTCTACCTGATGGGAAAAAGGGAACCAAGACTCTTAAACCTTCTATTAGCAAAATATCTAAAGATTATGATTCATTGGTTTTATCGGTTATTCAAAATAAGATTGAATCTTCTAATTCGAGTGTTGTGGCTGCAGCAATTATTGCTCTTTCAGAATTTCCAAATGAAGTTACTTTTGATATTTTATTTGACAAAATCGGGGAAGATAACGATGTAATCCGAAAAAATGCAATATCAGGAATTTGCAGATATGGTAATATTCTTCAGGGTCGTATTTTAGATAGTTTAAAATCTTCAAATTGGGTTGTTAGAAACTCTGCACTTACTTGTATTTCAACTCTTGCAGATTCGGGGAATATAGATTTAGAAAAATGTATTATACCTTTAACTGAAGCTTGTGAAGACAATAATACTATTGTTCAAGCTAATGCTTTAGTTATTTTGGCAAAAGTTTATCAAAGTTATAAAAAGAACAAGACTGTTTAGTAACTTCCTTTTCTCATTAAATCTGAAAGTTTTAATTCTTTTGGTGCGTGAACTGTTTTTCTTGGCTTTTCAACAGGAGTTTTAGTTTCTTTAAATTCTGTGAGTCCTACTTTTACGCTGTTGTTTTCTTTCATCATAAAAATTTCTTGTAATATTGATAATATATTACCCATATTTTTTCTCCTATTTTTCTTATTATAGCTTAATAAATTTCCTATATATCATACATTTAAACGATTTGACCCTAAAAAATCATTGTACTTTATGTTATATTGTTTATACAGACTTAGAGAGGAATAAAATTTGAATAGCAGTTATTATGAAACTTTGGATGAAAATTTTGCACAAGCTTTGAAACTTTATGAGAACGATTATTCTCATTCTCAGTTGATTGATTTGTTGCAAAATGGGAATATTGTTCAAAAACAGATTGCTGCTTTAAGATTAGATTCTATAAATTCAAAAGAAGATGCTGATATTTTGTTATCAAATTTAACAGGACAAGATGGAAAAATTCGTGAAGCTGTATCTTTAAGGTTAAAGGAATTTATGTCTGATAGCAGATATTTAGATTATTTTAAAAATTCTTCTCATTACAATATATTTTTAGATGCTGTTATTGATATTAACGCAAATATTTGCCGAAATGTTATTAGTGCGATTTCTAATTTAAAAGATGATGATAAATTTTGTGAATATTTTTGTTCAAGATTGGTTGATTTAACTTGTGATTTGTTGGATAAGGTTGAGCAATTTAATTTTCAAGAAGGTAAATATAAAGTTAATAAAGAGGTTTTCAAATTGTATTGGTGTTTGGAAACTGTGTATGAATTTTGGGATAGGATAGATTTTGAAAAGTTGAAAAGTATTATTCTACGTGCAAAAAATATTCAAGAATACACGATAAGGGAAAAAGCTGCTAAAATTTTATCTCGCGGTTTTAATGATAGTGAACTTATTAAGGCTGTTGATGAACTTAAAAATGATTCAAATTATTATGTTAGAGGAAAGTTAGCTTTTTTAAAATAATTGGCTTTTGCTCTTAAAAATATGCTATCTTCATTGAATTATGGTATAATTTGTCTATGGAATTGTCAGAAATTTATCGAAATAATGATGTACATAATTCAAAAGTGAAATTTTCATTTGAAATTTTTCCGCCAAAAGACGGTGATATTTCTGAGTTGTTCGATGAATTGCGTGTGTTAAAAAAATATAATCCGGTATTAGTTTCTTTAACTTATGGTGCTAATGGTGGTTCAAGGACTTTTTCTATTGAACTTTTAAGAACAATTTTAGATTTAGAGATGAACGCTATGCCACATTTCACTTGTGTTTGTTCTTCTAAAGAAGTTGTTGAGCATTATATTAATCAGATTGAAAATATGGGGATAGAAAACATTTTGGCGCTAAGGGGAGATATTCCTGAAGATGTTGAAGTTTGTAATTTCGATTTTAAATATGCAAATGAACTTGTTGAATATATTACAAACCGTTCAACATTATCAATAGGTGTTGCAGGATATCCTGAAGGTCATATAGAAAGTAAAAGTTTGGCTCAGGATATTGAGAATTTGAAAAGAAAAGTTGATGCCGGTGCAAGTGCTATTTTTACCCAATTATTTTTTGATAATGAAAAGTTTTTCAGGTATGTTGAATTGGTTAGAAAAGCAGGTATAAATTTACCGATTATTCCTGGAATTATGCCAATTAGAAGTGCAAAACAAATTCATCATATGACTTCGATGGCAAAAATTTCTATTCCAAAGGCGATTGAGGATATTATAGTAAATGAACCTGAAGATATAAAAAGTTTTGGTGTTGATTATGTAAGTAATCAGTGTAGAGAATTGGTTGATTTTGGGGTGAATGGGTTACATTTTTTCACGCTTAATCATTCTGATTTAACTTCAAAAATTATAGAAAATATTATGTAGGAGAGGCTATTATGGAAAATTTAAATAAGTATATTGAACATACATTGTTAAAACAGGATGCTACAAAAGCAGATTTTATAAAATTGTTTGATGAAGCAAAAGAATATAATTTTTTAGGCGTTTGCATAAATCCTTGTTATGTAAAATTCGCAAAAGAATATTTGAAAGATACAGATATAAAGGTCATTACTGTAATAGGTTTTCCTTTGGGGGCTAATACTACAGAAACTAAAATTTTTGAAACTATAAATGCTGTTAGAGATGGCGCTGATGAAATTGATATGGTGATTAATGTCACAAAGGTAAAAGATAGAGAAACTGATTTTATTGTAGACGAAATCTCAAAAATAAAGGGAGCTTGTCAGGATCATAATTTGAAGGTTATATTGGAAACTGATTTGTTGACAAAAGATGAGATAAAATATGCTTGTGAATGCTGTATAAAAGGCGGTGCAAATTTTGTGAAAACCTCAACAGGTTTTGTAAAAAACGGGGTTGGCGCAAAAGTTGAAGATGTTGAACTTATGTATAAGACAGTAAAAGATTTCGGATTACAGGTTAAGGCATCAGGCGGAATTCGAGATAAGGAAGCTGCAATTAGTATGATAAAAGCAGGTGCTGTTAGACTTGGTACAAGTTCAGGTGTAAAAATAGTTCAATAGTTGATTACAAAATTGGATTTTGGCTGCTTGTAAATGGTATAAAAATTCTTATACTTCATGATATAATGTTGTTAATCAGAAGGGTTAAAACACTATGGGTGATGAAGATAAGCAGTTTGATGCCACCCCCAGAAAGTTGGAACAGGCAAGAAAAGAAGGTCAGGTTGTAAAGTCTAAAGACTTTTCAACAGCTGTGTCTTTGCTTATTTTATTTTCTGTAATTTTTGGTTTAGCGCCATTTATTTGGGATCAAATTGTTCAGGTTTTTACTCTTTTGTATGAGCAGATACCGAATGCGCATGTCGAAAAAATCGGTTATATGTATATTTTGACTGTTGCAATGAAGGCTACTTTTTTAATATTGGGCCCAATATTATTGATAGCATGGTTAGTTGCGATTTTGGCAGATTTTGTTCAAGTAGGCCCATTGGTTGCTATTGCACCTTTAATCCCAAAGTTAGATAAGTTAAATCCGACAAAGTATTTTAAAAATATTATATCTATAAAAACACTTTTTGAATTGTTTAAAAATATCGTAAAGGTTATCATTTTAGGTTATATTGGTTGGATGGTTTATAAAGACCATATTGAATCAATTTTGATGTTGGCATCAGTTGATAATAATTTTGCAATAATGGTAGAATTTGGAAAAATTATTACAGAATTTATTTTCAAAGCTTGTATTGCATTCTTAATTATTGCCGCTGCAGATTATGGTGTTACGAAGTGGAAGTTTTTAAAAGATCAAAAGATGTCATTTAAAGAAATTAAAGATGAATATAAAAACTCAGAAGGTGACCCGAATGTTAAAGCTGCATTAAGACAAAGACGTATGCAGATGCTTCAACAAGGTGCAATGGATGCTGTTCCAACTGCTGACTTTGTTGTAACAAATCCGACCCACGTTGCTTGTGCTTTAAAGTATGTTGCAGAAGAAATGGATTCCCCAATGCTTATTGCAAAAGGTACTGAGCTTATTGCAAAGAAAATTATTAATATAGCAAAAGAACATAATGTTCCTGTTATAGAAAATCCTCCTGTTGCAAGAGCTTTGTTTAGAATGGTCGATATAAACCAGCATATTCCGCCTGAATTGTATAAAGCTGTTGCTGAAATTTTAATGTTCGTTTATAAAATGAAAAATCCATCAAATAAACGACCGCGAAATTAATTTCTTGTAGTATTATTGATGTGTAAAATTATGGCTAATAAAGAAGACAAAACAAATTTACAACATTATATTGATATTGTTCAAAAAGTTGCAAGGGTTGAGCATAGGCGTATACCTTCGCATATGGTTGAGTATGAAGAATTGCTTTCAATTGGTATTATTGCAATTCAAGTTATGATTAAAAATAAAACTCCGGAGCAACTTGCAAAATATAATTCTGCATATATCGCAACTGCCGTACGTTGGGCAATACGTAACGAATTGAGAATAAGATATAAGTGGTACTCAATGAAGCATAAAGCTGAAGATGAGTATGATGAAGATGAAGCAGTTGACGGTATGGATATGAAACAGGCTAAGGTCCGTGAAGCAATTTACGAAACTATCCTATCTATTGATGGGCTTGCTGCTGCGGCAAGTGATAATGATTCTCCATTCGATTTTGTCAAAGATCCGCATGCTATGCCAGATGAAAATGCTGAAATTTCTGAAATGGGTAAAATGATTAGAACTGCAATTTCTAAACTTCCGCCTAAAGAAAGAACAGTTGTAGAGTATAGATTTTATCGTAATATGCAAGTTAAAGATATTGCAAAACAAATTGGCTTATCACCATCAAGAGTTACTCGTATTGTTCAGTCGTCTTTAAATACGGTAAGAGAATATTTAAATGCTCATGAACAATATGGGTATTAGTATTTTATTTACCTAATTTGCTTTTATACGATTTGTATTCTTTTATCGTCTTTTATTTCAATTGGTTGATCAAGCTTTTTGATATAGTCACAGGCTAATTTGTTTTTATCCATATCAAATTTTTGTACGATAAAATCAGGATTTTTATTGCTTTCTAAATAACCGTCTCCTCCTGTTGCGTAAAAGTCATCTGCGGCAACAGTATATTTTTTGTTAGGATTTGGATTATTTATATCAATTTTATGAACTTGATTATTCTTATCAATAAATTCAAGGTCAACAAGTTCACCTTGTTTGTTTGCTTTATATCTTAGTCCGGATACAAGTAGTAAACCAGGTTTATTTGTGCTTCTTGTAATAGATTTACATCCTACTTTAATTGAATCAACAATTTGTTTTTCTGTTAATTCTAATATTAGCATTTTATCTTCAAATGGGGTAATATCTGAGATTAATCTTGTATCAATAGGTCCTTGTGAGAAGTTTCCTCTGATATTTCCTGCATTCAAAATTGCAATATCTGTTCCAAGTTCGGAGCGCATAGCATCTGCAATTAAGTTTCCGTGTGGGTTGTTTTCAATAAGTCTTTTTTCTGGAGGTGGAACAGCTGATTTTACTCGTCCTATAACTTCAGGTTTGCCAATAATTGTTTCTACAGAGTGTTTTACAAATAGAGGTCTGTTGTAATCACGTGTTTTAATAACGTTATTTTGTGCCTTTTTGATAACTCCGTTTTCGTCAAAATCTACATTCAAAATTCCGACATTTTCTCCGTCTTTGCCGGCTTGAGTTATGATTGTTGGTTCACCTGTTTTTGAATAGAATAAGTTTACACCTTCTTTGATACCTTCAATCAAATCGTGAGTGTGTGCTCCAAAGATTATATCAATACCTTCAGTTTCTTGTGCTAAGCGTTTGTCGTTTTTAATTCCGGCATGGGATAATACGATTATTTTGTTGATACCTTGTGCTTGAAGTTTTTTGACTTCGTCTTGTACCATTTTAATCGTTTCATCCGGATTTTTTACGGTGAAATCTTTAAGGGTATTGTTCATTTTTACCCTTTCTTTTAAATCTGGTGGAGCTATTCCGATAAGTCCGTATTTTTCACCGTCTTTTTCAACTATCATTGATTTTTCGATTTTGCCATATAATGGCGAATTTTTATCAACATCTACGTTTATTGCCAGAGTTTTATATTTAGCATTATCTATGAGTTTTGCTAAATTTGTAGGGTCTACAATATCTAATTCGTGGTTCCCTAGGGCTGATGCTATAAATCCACTCCAGTTTAAAAATTGGTTTGCTACTTGATTGTTTGTAAAGTTTGCACCTAGAATAATATCTCCTGATGCAACTTTGAATTTTGAAACATTATCTGTTGAGTTTGTGTAGAATGTTTTATTTATTTCACTTGGGGAAACATTATCAAATTCTCTGGAAATGTTATAAATTCTTTCCATGTTTGTCATTTTCCCGTGAACATCATTTATATAAAACCAACTTGTATGGGTAAGTTTCGGCTTTGTGGATTCAGAAGGGGTTGTTTGAGTTTTTGTGTAAACAGGAATTGTCTCTGTTGGATAAATGTTTGTTGTGTATTGGGGTTGTGTATTATTTATTAATTTAGATTTATCAGGCATGTTGTCCGGGTTTTGAGATAAAACGGTGCCTGAGGTATTGTTCATCGGAATTTGATTAATGTTTGGTACGTTTATCATTATCTACCTACTTATGTTTTACTTTGATAAAAACTCCTAAAAATTATTTTTGCCTTTTTGGTATTCATTATTAACAAAATGTAATAATATTATTTTTTGTTTCTTATGCGGCATTTTTCATATTTTTATACATATCTATACCTTCAACATAGTTTGGAACGATATTTAAATCTTTTTCTACAATATGTTTTGGTAATGCGGCATGGTGAATTTTTGGAAGTAAATAATCTTCAGAGTATTCTATAGCTCTTGGTATATTATCGTCTGTATCATTACAGATGAATGTTATTTTACCGTTTTTATCTGTTTTGTAGCCGACAATGGTTATTTCATGACCGTTTACGATTATATTGTTTGAGTCTGTTTGAGTATATCCGATTATGATATTTTCGCCTTCATTAAGAGCGTCTAATAAATGTTTTTTCATTGTTCCTAAATCTGTTTCATAACCGACAAGTCTGGCATTTTCATCTACTGTTTGGTAGGTTACTGATAAAATATTTTTATCAAAAACTACGGATTCTGTGAATGTTTTTTCAAATTCAATTAAGCCTTTGTCGTTTTGGTTGAATTTGCCTGCTCGTTTGTCCGTTAATGAATTATATGATTGCTGAGAACCGATTTGCATAAATGTTGATTGCATTAAAACATCTAATGGGGTTCTTTCGTATGGGTCTTTGTTTGTTGTTTGAATTTGAGCTCTTATTATTGCGTTTTTATCCGGTGCAAATGTTAAATCTGCTTGATCAAAGTTATCCATTTTATATGGAATTTCAAATGCATTTAATAGCCAAACTGCATTGATGGTATTATCTGCAAGATTATTTAATCCAATTTTTTTGTTTACTGATAATTTTTGGGAACTTAATTCCTGCGCAAATCTGGCAAATTCTGCAGGTTGTTGTTTTGCAAGTTTAAATTCTGTACTTGCTGCAACACAGGTTCCTGAATGTGTAACGTTTATATCATTTTTGCCTTCGTATAAATCTATTAAATTTGTTACTCCTTCGTTGTTTGCTTTAATTGCTCGTTCTTGATATTCAGGAGGAATATCTCCAAATTGTTGTGTTATTACGTATGGATAAGCTATTGTAGCAATAGTATCTTTCAACATTGTTTTGCCATCTAGCCCTTGTGCTCTTGGTTCATTGATGATTTTGTATAAGTTGTCTAAAACTGTACTATGATCATTTGAATCAGAATTTAATAGAATCCCGCTTTTTAATAAATTCTCAAGTATTTTTCTTCCATTTTTATCGAGGTTTGAAAGAAGTGTTGTATATTTAGCTTTTTCTTCTTTAGAATTTAGAGTTGTTCTTATTTGAACGGGTACAGTGTTTTGTTGTTGGTTTTGTTGTATTGGATATGTGGCTGTAAACGCAGGCAAAGATGTTGCTGCAGTTGTATTTTGGTTCGTTAAATTCCTTACACTGCTTATTGTGTTATAATTATATTGCTGGATACGAGAATTAATTTTTTCTACCATATTAACACCACATTTATAATAAAAAACGAAAGTTAAAAAAATTGCTAGATGTGTAAATTTATTGTAAATAAATATTAAAGAGGAAATCATTGAATAATTTGAAAGTCAAACCTTTAACTAAAGAGCAGTTGTTAATTTCATTTGATAGATTAACAAGGTTTAAACATCCGGAAGTTAAATATTTGAGAGTCTTTTTTGATGTTTTGACAAATAATTTGATATCTCCTAAATATAAAAAGACTGATTTAGAAAAAATGGATTACACTCAGCTTACAGATTTGGCTCAATATGTATTTAATTACTCTATAAACGAATTGGGATATGGTTCTTGTGATGATTATGTTATAAACCAAAGACTTTATGATTATGAGGTTTCAGTGTTTTCTATAAGTAAAAATGCGGAAAAACTTTTAAAAAACAAAATTCATTATAAAGCTATTATAGATTTAATAAATGATGATTCTGTAATAAATCTTCGTTGGCTAAAGAATTTGGCAACAACAATAGATGAAAAAGAAGATAGATTTAAATATTCACTAAAATATCCAATAAAAAAAGTTGTAATTGCAGAAGGTGCAACAGAAGAAATTTTATTACCTGAATTTGCAAAAATGTGCGGTTATGATTTTGATAGAGAAGGTATTTATATGTTTTCTGCCGGTGGTAAAAATCAGGTTGTTAAATTGTATTATAAGCTTGTAGATATTTTAAAAATTCCAATTTTCGTATTGTTAGATAAGGATGCTAAAGAAAATTTGGAAGAAATAAAGCCAAAACTTCGCCCTATTGATAAAATCCATTTGTTAAGATGCGGAGAATTTGAGGATTTATTGCCAATGGAATTGGTTAAAAGAACTCTTTATTATGAATTGAAAAATATTTCCTTGTTGGAAAGCAAAATGTTAGAAGAGGATATGCCCCGAGTAAAAATATTGGAAGAAGTTTTTAAAACACGAGGCATGCACGAATTTAAAAAGGTTGAATTTGCTCAGATGGTTAAAAAAAATATTAAAACCACGTCTGATATATCTGCTGAAATCTCAGATATAATAAGAGAAATCAAGCTTGATGATATTCAAAGTAACATAATTTAAAAATTTTTATATTGATTGGTTGACATTTAATTTTGTCTGGGATAGAATAAGTTTCGTAGGCTAAATAGCTAAGCCCCCATCGTCTAGAGGCCTAGGACAACACCCTTTCACGGTGTAGACAGCGATTCGAATTCGCTTGGGGGTACCATTTTAAAATCAGGAGGCAATAAGCCTCCTTTTTTAGTGCTTTAATTTATAGTTTGTATAATAAAAAAAAGAGGCATTCGCCTCTTTTTTATTGTTGTTGTTGTTCTTCTTCAGTCCATTTAATTAATAAATTTATTGCTTTTGGTATTACCTTAGCTTTATCTCTTGTTTTATAATATACTTTACCTCGTGGATTTATTATACAATAGCCACTTTCACAAGTTTTATATAGCCATTTATTTATACAATTTTTATTTATACAATTTGCTTCAATATCTATATCTGAGATTGTGTCTGTGCCTGTTTTTAATTCTTTTATATCAGGATATAATATAAATTTATCTTTTAATTGGGCAGCGTTTTTATTAAATTCATCTTCTATATATTTTTTGTTTTCTAGGGTTTTTTCATTTTTTGGTCTTAGCCAATATATGATATATTTGTTGCTAAGTAGTAACTCATAATTCGCATCTTGAACATCTGTTTCATCATATATTTCTTGTGGTATTTTTAGTTCTGACGTGCTTATAAAATTGTAGTATGTTGGTGTTTCTTTTTCATTTTTTTGATTGCTATCGGCTGTATCTTTATGATTTGGGTTGTTTAAAAGCAAAATTGGTACTGTAATAACAAGTGCTATAGCTGCTAATATAAACCATGCTTTTACCCAAGCTTTTTGAGCATTATGAAAATCTTCTTCATTTTGATATTGAATTTCTTCCCATGCCCATTGATTACCTTTGGTTCCTGCGATAAATGCCAATATTATTGCTATTATAAATCCATATGGGATTATGCATATAAGTGGAATTAATAGCAATGTAAATTTTTTATATTTTAGACCCCAAATCCAATTAAATAAAAATGCGCCCCAATTAAAATATCGGGTTATGCTATATGGTGCAACATCTCCCATTCCTGAGTTGTTGTCATATTTTTCTATATGAATTCTGCGTTCTTGCTTTTTTTTCGTAATTTCAATTTTGTCTGATTTTATTTGATCTTCGGTGTTTAAAAAATCCTCAATTGAGGTTTCATCATTTTGTTGATTATCATCGTAATTATTTATATCAGTCATGGTGTTATCCTTTTGTTATTGGCATGATTACAATTTAAAATTATAATATATTCTTTTGTAGATTGCATTTTTGTAACATTATAATAATACACTTGGTGTATTGTTGCATTTTAATTTGTTTTATGATAATTTCTTCTTGTAGATAATGAGGTAATAATTTCATGTATATACAAATTCGACGTAGCAGATGTTTTATAAAAGGCTTGTTTTAAAAACGGGTAAACATTTGTTGTGTTGAATAAAAAGTTTTAGACAAGACCTTAAGTTTATTAGGGTCTTGTTTTTTAACAAATGTAAATATAAATTGTATAAATGGCAATTATTATTTTTATGGTACTTAAAAGAAAAGTGAAGGTTAATATTATTATGGTAATTAGAAATAATCGACGATACTCAACTAAAAAAGCGAATGCCCCAATCGTGAGATTAATGAATTTAATTTGGGGCTTGTAGTACACAAGTTGAGGCAGAGTTTTTTGCTCTGTTATAGGATGAAAAAAGGAAAATGATACCAACAATTACAGCAAGTTCAGTATATTCAGTATTAGGTAATAATAGTTCTTATGTCCCATTAGCAATAAAAGATGTTGCAAATAGTTGCGGTTTGACAACTGCTTCTTATATAGCTGGGGATAAAGTAGAGGGAAAAGACAGATTTATAGATGAGTTTGGAACTCAAATTATTTGGTTAGGCGGGTTGCCATTTTTTAATAAAATATTTAGTATACTTTTATTTAAACCTGCTAAATTAGATTCAAAAATTGACGCTAGAATTTTAAAAGACCAAAATATTTTAAAAACTGCTTTAGAAATGGCTCCAACTGAAGCTATTAAAAACAGTTTGACAAATGTAGCTTCTCATCAAAAACAGTTTAAGGCTTTAACTATAGCAAGATTTGCAGCTGCTTCTGTTGCTACTACATTAAGTTATTTAGGTTTAACAAAATTTAGACATAAATATACAGAAGAGCAAATTAAAAAAGATTATTTTGCAAAACAAAAACTTAATCAAAAATTAAATAACAAATTTGAATCTTCTGCAGTTCCATTTTCTGCAGCATTCTCAGATGTCCATAAAAATGGAAAATCTGATGGTAAAGATAAAAATCCTTCATTTACAGGCGGATTTCAAGATTTTATTTTTGATCCTGTAAGAAATCTTATGTTGGTTGACGGTGCGATTACAACAGAAAGACTTTCTCATGCTAGAAATCCTCAAGACTTCTTTGGTTATGTTTTAAAAGAAGGTGGTTTTTGGTTATTTATGTACTTTGCAGGTCCAATGATTGCTAAGAGTTTTGAAAAAAGTGCAGAGAAAAAACATAACAAGTCTATTGATTTGGATGCTAGAGTTATTGAAAATGAAACATTCAAGAAGGCTTTTGCAGATGGATCTATCAAAAATCATCTTGCCGCATTTAAAAATGCAGATAAATCTGATGTCGATATTTATAAATTTGTAGTGAATAATATTAATTCTGCAAATGAAGAAAAATCTAATGTTAACTTGATTGTTAATATGGCAAAAGAATCTGATGTTATTGAGTGTATAAAGGTTGGCGGTAAAGAAAAAGTTGATACAAGAAGATTTATTGATTTGGATTCACTAAGAGGTGTTTATAATAAAGTTGAAAAATTACTTGGTCAATATGAAACTTCCGGCGAAAGTGTTGATGATTTCTTTAAAGCTGTTAGAAAATTAAAAAGAGGAGCAGTATTGAAAAATATTGGAGCTTGTATTGGAGCTTTAGGTGTTGCTGTTCCTGCAATTATGCTTATAGCAAGACACTTTAGTCCTGAATATCAAGTCAAAAAAGATATAGAAAGCAAACTTGCTGCAGAAGCGGCTAATAATCATCAATAGTTGACAAATAAGAGATTATCGGATAAAATGACAATAGTTATCATTTTGAGGTAAGCATGAATTATTCAAAACAAAGAGAAAAAATACTTGATGTTTTAACGCGCAATGCAATTCATCCGACGGCTGAAGAGTTGTTAGGGTTTTTGCAGGGTGAAAATTCAAATATTGGTATTACTACTTTGTATAGAAATCTGAATCAATTATCTCAGGCCGGAATGATAAAGAAAATTGATGGTTTAGAGCCTTCTGCTCATTTCGATCATAATACTTTTGAACATTATCATTTTATATGTGAAAAATGTAAGAGAGTTTATGATATACCATCTGATATAGCTCCGGACTTAATAAAAAATGTCCAGTTGGCTACGGGTTTTGAAATAAAAAGTCATGATATAGTATTTCATGGTATATGTAATGATTGCAAAAATAGAAAGGAAATGAATTAATTATGGAAAAATGGGTTTGTACAGTATGTGGTTATGTTTATGATCCAAGTGAACACGATGGTGTTAAATTTGAAGATTTACCGGAAGATTGGGTTTGCCCTTTATGCTCAGTAGGTAAAGATCAATTTGAAAAAGAAGCATAAACAAATAAAAATAAAATGAGAAAAGGAAGACTTAAAAATTTTAAGTCTTCCTTTTTTAGTTAGATATATTTTATATTATTTTACCAATCTAATAATTGGTCTAATATTTCAGGAATTTTTGCGGCTTCTTGATCTCCAATTCCATTTATTGCAAAAATTTGATTTTTACTTGGGTTAACAATACAAAATTCTTGGCATGTGTTAGAAAAATTTGTAGCTGTTTGAGCTTCTTCTATTGTGTCATATTTTTCTATTCCGCTTGCGTTTTGTGGGTAGAAATTGTATTTGATAGTGTACTTTGAGTTTGAAGTTAATGGATCAATTGCATCTGTAAATGCTTTTGCGTATGGACAATCTGCACCAACATAGTAGATAACTAACTTTTTATCCGGAGAGTATAGATTTTTATATTGGCTTTTTGTTTGTAAGTATATAACTATGTCATCAGGAAGATTTTTTACAAAGTAATTTATCCCATCCATCCCAGTTAATTCAGGGAGGGTATTCATAGTTGATACTTTGCTTGTCTGAATTTCAGGTTTGGCGTTTTCTTGAGCTTTCTTATCATTACAAGATGATACGCCTAGGCCTATTGCAAATATAAGAATTAAAACTACTACAAAATATTGCATATCTTTCTCCTACCATCTTTTATATTTATCTAATACATATTCAAATTTTTCGGATTCTTTTTTAGGGTCTCCTTTTAGTGAAATTATTTGATTTTTAGCTGGATTTACAATACAGAAATTGCCACAGGTTTGAATGAAGTCAAGTTTAGTTTTTCCGTCGGCAATTGTCATTACATCGGCAGGAATTTTTTGTTTAGCTTTTTTCATCATTCTTCTATTCCAAGCACTCATTGTTGTTATTTTTATTTTTGCTTTACGTGTAGCAAAATTATAGTGCTTTTGGTATTTTTTGTCGTTTGAAATTTTTTCAAGAGTGCTTGCATAATCTTTTGCAAATGATAATTTATCATCTTTTATATAAACAACAAATTTTTTATGTTTATAAATAGAACTAAATTCACTTTTTTCTTTTAAATATTTTTCTGTACTTTCTGGAATTTTGTAGGCTTTACATTCTACATCTCCCATATTTTCTAATTTGATAGGTAATTTTTCTAAGGTTTCAATTTTTGTATATACTGATTTCTTTGGTTTATTTTTTTCTTGTATATAACCTGTCAAAAGTGTTAGACCGATAACAATTAATACAATAAGTATTATTGAAAATATAAGCTTTCTCATATAATAAATCCTCATTTTATGTTATAGACTTTGTATTTATTTTAGCACTAGCTTTTTTTTGTGCATAATTTTTTAAGTTTAATTAAGTAGAGGGTGCCTTCCAGTTTTTTGAAATATAATTTATTTATGGTATTGAAGGAAAAAGAGTTAATTAAGTATTTTAAGAGTCTTGGAATTGATGTTCATACATCCACAAAAGCTCGGGGACATCAAGGCTTTTATATGCAAAATAGAATTGACATATCTAAAAATATATCAAATGATAGAATTATTCCAACTTTGCTTCATGAGTTTGCTCACTATGTACACGCTCAGATGGAACCATTTATGGTTAAAACAGGCGGTTCATTAGAAGTTCTTTTTGATACTCCGGATGCTTGTTGTTATGCTAATGAACTTTTGAAGGTTACAAATTTTGTTGATAAACATTCAAAATGTGAGAAGTTATTACAACATAAAAACGTTATTAAAAGTAAAATTTTGGAATATGAAAATATTATAAAAAACAGATATCCAAAATTTATGCGCTCAAAAAAGTTCAAAGAATTTGATAAATTTATAAAAAAATCAAAAGCAAAATATTTGTTAAAGTACGATAGGATAAAGTTGCTATCCGGAATGTTTTTTAGAAAAACTGAAATTTTTTCAATAGATAATATTGAAAATGATTTTCCAGATATGCCGATAGAATTTGCTGCATATATACGATTAAAATCTTGCCAGAAAAAGCAATCTCGAATTTCAGCTAAGATTAATCGTTTAAATAAATATTATAATAAACCGACAGAATTATTTGCCAGATTTGTAGAGGGGCTATATCTGGATTCTGAAACTACCAAAATATTAGCCCCTCATACGTATCAAAGATTTTATGAACTTTTGAATAATGGTTATTATAATAAATTATCAAAAGTTTTTGAAATTGTTTAGTCACCTACAATTTTATAGAAAAGTTTTTGAATCATACTTCTGCCGGCAACATTTTTCGCGTATTGTCTATCAAGTTCACCGAGTTCTTGACCTACTGTTTTGTACATGTAGCGTAAAACATCTTCAGAGCGTTGTTCTTCGGTATCGTATTCTGCTCTGATTTTTACAAGTTCATCTCTATCTAGAAATTTTCCACCGCAGCTGTAGCATTCGTCAACTTCAATTTTATTATCTATACTTGAGCTGTTTTTGACCATTTTAGCTCCACAATTAGGGCAAATTCTTTCAGCACTGGTGTCAACTTTTATGAACTCTTTGTTATTAATTTTTTCAATAATTTTAGAGATGTCTTCGTCTTTTTCATCAAAATCGTTGAATTCTCTATTGTCAAAATATATGCCTCCGCAACCTTGTGTGCATATATCGAGGTTAATTCCTGCAGGTGGAATAAAAACTTTTTCCATATCTTTGCCACAAGCCGGACATTTTATTGTCTTTAGTGTATCAGCCATTTCTTTACCTTTCCTTATGTTACATCACTTCTACTGTAACATTATTTATATATTTTTCATCATACAGGTAAATTATTTTATATTTGATAAAAAAATCTTTGTAATATTTTGAAAAATATTGTACAATGTACTAAAAGGTAGAAGTATGACTAAAAGATTGAGTAAAATTGAGAATGCAGAGAGTCTTATAAGGCATTGTTTTTCTCTAATAGATGAAAAGGACTATTCACACGCCAAAGTTGATATTGATAAGGCGTATGATATTTATAAGTCTGAAAATTCTATAGAGGGAATTTCAATATGTATGAGTTTGATTGCATTTTTAAATTATTCTGTTGATAACAATTCTTATGAAGCCTCTATGTCGTTATTGAATGATGCAACATATATGGCAAAACGCTCATCTAGTGACACGGCGTGGTTAGTAAATGAATTAATATTAGGCAATATAAATTTTGCTGAACAAAATAAAGATGTTGCTTTGATTCATTATAACAATGCTTTAAAACTTGCAGTTGAGGAGGATAAATATTCCCTATCTGATACAATAAATACAAGAATTCGTCAGCTTCAAAACGGAATGGATTATTCACTTCCGACAAAAAGTGATCCATTGGTGTCTTTAGTAAAGATAAGCCGTTCAATTACAGCATTAACAGATATTGATGAATTGTTGCAAGTTATTGCTGAAGAAACTAAAAATGCAATTCAAGCCGATCGTTGTACGGTATTTTTATGGGATAAAGATACTGATGAATTATGGTCAAAGGTTGCATTAGGTTTGGATTCAAGTCAAGAAATAAGATTTCCGGCAGATAAAGGTTTAGCCGGATATGTTGTTAAAACAGGTGAATCTTTAAATATTGCAGATGCTTATAGTGACCCAAGATTTAACCCTGAAGTTGACTCAAAAACAGGTTATAGAACAAAGACAATTCTATGTATGCCGATTATGAATAACAATCGTGAAATAATCGGTGCTTTTCAGGTAATTAATAAAATTGATGGTGTCTTTACTAAAAATGATGAAGATTTGCTTGTTGCAATAGGTGGAAGTGCAAGTGTAGCTTTGGAAAATGCTCAACTATTTGATAAGCAACTTCAAATGTATCATGAACAAAAGTTGATGTTTGAAAGTTTCATCGATACATTAGCAATGTCTATTGATGCAAGAGATAAGATTACGGCAGGTCATTCAACAAGAGTCCGCATGTATTCTACTCTTTTGGCGCAAGAAATCGGTATGGATCCAAAAGATATCAGTCTTTTGGAAAAAGCTGCAATATTACACGATATTGGTAAAATAGGTATCAGAGATTCTGTTTTGCAAAAAGACGGGAAACTTACACCTGAAGAATACAAGCATATTCAAGAACACGTTAGAATTACTCACGATATTTTGAGTAGAATTTATATGTCTGCTGATTTTAGGATTATTACCGAAATGGCTTGTTCACATCACGAAAAATACGATGGCACGGGTTATTACAGACACTTAAAAGGTGAAGAAATTACATTAGGCGGTAGAATTTTAGCAGTTGCAGATGTTTTTGATGCTATAACTTCAAAAAGACACTACCGTGATAAAATGCCTATCGGGAATGTAATTGATATTTTGATAAAAGGTGCAGGTTCACATTTTGATAAAAGTTTAGTTGATACATTCTTAGCTATTCCGGTTAATAAAATTGTCAGAGTGTTTTTATCAGAATCTCATGGTAAAATAGAACCAGAAGATGAGAAAATCTTAAGTCAGTACGATTTGTTGGCAATACACGGATTTGCTACATCTGAAAATTTATCCGAAAATAATAAGAAAATATTAGATATGTTTAACAAGTATTATACAGGGCAAACTGAGATAAAGGAGGAGAATAATAAATGAAGTTAAAGAAAATAGTTTTAACAATTTTATTGTCAGCTACTTTACCTGTTAATACTGTATTCGCACTTGATATGAGTGGAATAAAACCTGTAAATCCTCTTGATAATAACCCTGAAACTTATCAAGGGGTTATAGAACTGCCGTCTTTAGAATTAAAAAAAGGTACGTTGACCAAAAACGCAATCAAAAACCAGTATACTATTGCAATGGATAAATTTATGCAAAGTAATGTGAGATCTTCTTATCAAGATTTTAAGGTTTTGATTGAAAATATTGTTCCGAATGATTACATATATATGCGCTTAACTCAAGAAATGGCTGCTATAGGATTTTTTAGTTTGGCAGAATTGTCTATGTCTAAAATTCAGGACGAACAAATTTCAGGTTTGTTAGAAGATGATGTTAAATTATATTATTTCCCGAATTATAGATTAACTTATAAAGACCAAATGTATTTGGCAGAAATTTATTCAAATATTATGTATAATGATCAAAGCCGCGAAGCAACAGATGAGTTGATGAAGCAGACAAGTCTTTTGACGGATTCTGATTATGCAAATTATTTGGTAGCTTTTGGCAGTATGAAAAATGGTGATATTGATCAGGCTGAAAAATCTATTTCTGTTGCAATTTCTAAAAATCCTGAAAATATTAATTATCGTAGGTTGAAGGCTGAAATTTATTCTCAATCAGATAAACCGCAAGATGGGGTTAAATATTTAGATGACTTAAAAGAAAAATCAATAAATACAATAATTTTTGATAAAGAACTATGTGCATCACAACAATATATTCTTTATAAGGCTGCAAAAAATGATTATTGGAAGAAATATCATTTAGCTTATTATTATTATAATGAAAATGAATTAAATAAAGCTTTGCGCGTTTTGCAAACTGCGATTAGCGGAAAGAAAAATATTAACAAGGAAGTTTATGCTTTAACCGCAAAAGTTTATTATGATTTGAAAGAATACGAAAAGGCTCAAGATTATGCGCTGAAAGCTGTTGATATTGATTCATCTAAATCAGATGCTTTGATTATTCTCGGAAATCTTGCAATGCGTGATAAGGATTATCAAAAGGCTGAAGAATATTTTAAAAAAGCAACTTCAAAAGATGAAACTTATGTAGCTTCAATTAAATTGGCAGAAGTTTATCAAAAACTTGATAAGGTTAAAAAGGCTAAAGATTTATATTCAAAGATTTTGAAAGATAATTCAAAGTGTTATGAAGTTTACTATCAAATGGCACTTTTGGAAAAAGATAGAGAAGAAACTTATTTGAAAAAAGCTATTGCAATAAATCCTAATTTCAAAGATGGCTGGATTGATTTAGCGCGTCTTGAAATTGGAAAAGAATCTTATGATCAGGCTTTGGCTTATCTTGGAATTGCAAAATATATAGATGAAAATGATTTTAGATATTATTATTATTTAGGACTTGTGCTAAAAAATAAAGGATTGGTAGCAGAAGCAAATAAAAATTTTGAAAAGAGTTTAAATTTAAATCCGGATTATAGTTTGGCAAAAGAGGAATTGAAAATATGAAGAAGAATTTATTGATTGTAGAAGATCATGAATTGACAAGATTTGGTTTAAAAACGACATTTGAAGATGTTGATTTTATTGACACAATATACGAAGCTTCATCTGCAGAAGAAGCGCTTGAAATATTTAAAAACAATAATATTGATCTTGTAATTATGGATCTTGGGTTACCAAATATGAACGGTATTGATGCAACTCAGGCTATACATTCAATAAATAAAGATGCAAAAATTATTATATTAACTTCTCATAATGATGAAAAAGAAGTATTAAACAGTTTGAAAGCCGGAGCTAATGCTTATTGTTCAAAAGAAATTAATTTACAAAGATTAGTAGAAGTTGTTCAATCTGTAGCTGATGGAGCTGCTTGGTTTGATCCAAGTATTGCACATATTGTATTGCAAGCTACTGCAAATTCAAAAGTAGGTGAGCCAGAAACAACTTATAAAAATTATGATTTAACTGCTAGAGAAGCTCAAATTTTAAAATTAATGACAGAAGGTTATAGCAATATGGAGATTGCTCAACATCTTGTTATTAGTGTTAATACAACTAAGGCTCATGTTGCAAATATTTTGCAAAAATTAGAAGTTGACGACAGATTACAAGCAGCATTAAAGGCTTTAAAATATAAAATTGTATAACAAAAAGGGTATATTATGGCGGATTTAACTAAAATCTTATTGGTTGATGATAATCCAAAATATTTAGAAGATGTTTTACCATTTTATGGTTATGAAGTTGTTTGTGCTCGTAATGGTCAACAGGCGTTAGATATTTTATTTTCGAAAGATAATGGAATAGATTTAGTCTTGTTAGATGTTATGATGCCAAAAATGGACGGGTGGGAAACTTTAAAATCTATTCGCAATAATCCTGTATCAAAAAATATTCCGGTTATTATGGTTACAGCTGTTAACGATGATAAGAAAATGGTTTCCGGTTTGAAAATTGGGGCTGATGATTATATCGTTAAACCTTTTATTTTACCGAATCTGTTAGCAAGGATGGAAGCGGTTTTGAGGCGGTCTAAATTGTATTGTGCAAAACCTTTTGAAAATAATGTTACAATAAATCAAATTAATTCTGTTAATTCCTTGACTAGTAGAGAAAAAGATGTTTTATTATTAGTTACAAAGGGTGAGAGCAATAAGTCTATTGCTGATAAACTCGTGCTCAGTCAAGTTACTGTTAAAAGTCATTTGAACAGTATTTTTAAAAAGTTAAATGTTACAAACAGAACCCAGGCAGTATTAGTTGCCATGCAGATGAATTTAGTAGAAAAATAAATATATTTTAAGGAGATAAGATAAGAATGTTAGATTATACAAAAGAAGAATTATTATCCTTGATAGAATCTACCCCGGAAAAATTTAACGAGTGGAAAAAGGATAGAGAAGACGTTGATTTAAGTGAAGTTGATTTTTCTAATATGGTTATTAAAGAAGTTGACTTTTCAGATGTAGACTTAAATTCAAGTTCTTTTTCAGATTGTAATTTATCTCTTGTGAATTTTTACGGAGCAGATTTAACAGCTGTTGATTTTACAAGGGCTGTAGTTACAGAATGTGATTTTTCTGAAAGTATATTAACAGGTGCAGATTGCAGTTATGCGGAAATGACTTATTGCAATTTTACAGATTGTGATATGGCAGGAACTGTTTTATCAGAAACCGTTTTAACAAGTTCTGATTTATCAGCAGCAGAGAATTTAAGTTCTGCAAGATATGATAACGATACTGTTTGGCCAGATGATGATATGATGCCGGCTGAATTTGATACAACGTATAAAGATGATTTATCATCACTAAAAGATGAGGATGATTCATCTGTTGGAGATTATTAATTTTAATAAAAAGCGTTGCTTTTGATAAGGAGTATATAAAATGATAAAAGTAGCAGTTTGTGGCGCAAATGGAAAAATGGGTAAGGAAGTATGCCAAGCTGTAGAAAATGATAGTGCAATGACACTTTCTGCCAAAATTGATATTGTTGGAGATTCTTATAGAACAATAGAAGAAGCTCAAAGATATTGTGAAATAGATGTTTTAGTAGACTTTACTCAGCCAAAATCAATTTATGAAAATGCAAAATATTGTCTTCGCAATGGCATAAGTATGGTTATCGGAACAACAGGTTTGAAGGATGAAGAAATTGCATTTTTGAAGAAAATTGCAACAGATATGCATGTAGGATGTTTTATTGCTCCTAATTTTTCAACTGGTGCTGTTTTGATGATGAAATTTGCAAAAATGGCAGCTAAGTATTTTGACAATGCTGAAATTATCGAAATGCACCACAACCAAAAGAAAGATGCTCCATCAGGTACAGCAATAAAAACTGCTCAAATGATGGCTGAAGCAAAAGGATCTTTTAAGGCAGGAAATTGTGAAGAGTTTGAAACTATTGCAGGTGCAAGAGGTGGAAAATCTTATTCTGATATTCAAATTCATTCTGTTAGAATGCCTGGATTTATGGCATCTCAAGAAGTTTTATTTGGTTCATTAGGACAAACTCTTTCTATCAGGCATGATTCATCAGACAGAAAATGTTATATGCCTGGAGTTTTAATGGCTATAAAATATATCAAAGCTAATCCAAAATTTGTATATGGTTTAGATAATATTATGGATGATGTTTAACCTTGTTTAGTTAAATTTTGATAATTCTTAATAATCCGCATTTGTTTGTAAATTTTACATAGTAAAATTTGTTTATAGATATAAGGGGATTATTAGGAATAAAATGGTTAATATTTCAAGAATATTAAACGTATCTAATGTTTTAAGACACGTTACTGAAGTGACAATTCCATTAAAACCGGGATTATCTAAAAGTGGTAACGTTATAAACTTTGTTGAAAAAGCTTCAAGAAATAAAATCCCTGTAAATTTTAGTAAAAATGCATTATTGCATTCTTATCCTGGGAAAGTTCAAGACAAACTCCGCAATGTTTGTCAAAACTTTATGGATAATGACAAGTCTGGAGAACTATCTTTTCTAAAGAATTTAGTAGAAGTTAACCCTAATTATGAATATATCAGTAAATTAGTGAATAATACTGAAGATTTTAATAAATATGCATTAGCAAAAACCAAATTGAATAAAAATTTTGTTCCTAAACTTAAAGGGAAAATTCCTGAAAAGATAAGACAAAATTTAGCAATGATGAGGGTTTATAATCCTGAAAATTATAAAGCTTTTATAAAATCAAAAGGATATAAAGATATTATAGATAAGAAATTAGATTTAGTATATTTGAAAGATATTACTCCGGATTCAAAAGTTGATGATAAGTTTTTCTATGATTTATTTGATAATCTTGAGCAAAAAACTAATCTTAGACTTAAAAACATAAAAAATCTTGATGCATCATTAGCACAAAAATATATTAAGAATTTTGATGAAAATATAAGTAAAGATTCTATGTTTTTAGACAAATTATTAAAAGATCTTGAAGCAACAAAAAATGTTGAAGTGACAAATAAAATTTTAAAAGAATTTGAAGATTGTATGACACCATCAAGTGTTTCACAGATAAGAAGTGTTATAAATCTATCAGAAGAAAATCCAAAGTTAGTAAACAAAATTTTTGATATGAAAAATGTGTATCCTAGTGATGCCGAATATATATTAAATCTGTTAAAGGGTAAGGAAAATCAAATTTCTGAGGAAATGTTAGATTATATAATTAAATATCAACAAAAAAATCCAAACGTATTTGAAGCATACAAGATTGGAGGAGTAAATAAATTTTTACAAGCAACAAATAAAGATGAAAACTTACTAAAATCAGTGCTAAAATTAGCTGAAGAAAAGCAAGATAGAAATTTAATAAATACAATATATTCAATAACTCCTAATAACATTGGATATTTAAAAGAAAGTATTAAACTTGGGAAATTAGATGAAGAATTTATTACAAAATTACAAATAATGGGAACTTCAGAAATATTTAAAGATCCTAAGAATTGGGCAATAGCAGATGATATATATAAAGAAACTTATTTGCCGTTTAAAAAAGTTCTAAGTAATTCATCTACCCCATTTTATAAAGATTATATTGCATCTTCATTAGCAGAAATTAGAGCAGCAAAACCTGAGCAATATAAAAAATTAGAAGATTTAGGAGTCTTAAAATTTATAAAGGATAAAAAAATTGATCCTAGAATTGTTTTGGGTTTGCATGGAAATAAAGACTTTGTACCAGAAGTTTATGAAGATTTAAAAATGTTGCAAAGTGGCAAAAGTATAATCAAAAAATTTGACAATTTTGACAAGATATTAACAAAAACAAAAGCTGGAGATGTAGTATCTGTAAGGGGTAAACTCTACATAAATAATGATGGAAAACTTGAACGCTGGAATATGACAGAAGAGAAGTTCAATGATTTATTTCCGTTAGTTGACAGGTTTACAACTAAACAAGGGTCAGACGATTGTTATTTAATAAGTGCAATGGATTCATTATATAAAAATCCGAAAAGTCGTGGTAGTTATTATAAAATGTTTGAACAAAAAGGAAATGATATATATGTAACAATTCCTGCATATAAAGATTTTAAAGGAACAATCAAATTTCCTGATGGTAAAATTAATATAACCAGCCTGAATGCAGATGGTGCAAAACATATACAGATGGTTGAGCAGGCTTATGCAAGAACAGCTCTTAGAAGTCTTAAGAATGTTCCTACAGGACAGGATCCTTTAACAACAGATGATTTATTTTACCTTGTCAATAGAAATAGGGCAGGAGATGTAAGTGATGTAATGGAGGAAGTATTATTATTTAATAATAATATTCAAAAGTATAATCCTAGAAGGAAAATTAATACTTATATTGCTAGGAATAAAGTTAGTTCAGATGTTGTTAACAATTTCTTTGAGAATAATAATACAGCTCAAAATGTGATTTGCAATATTGGTCTATTATTAGATCCAGGAAGTGGTTTGGGACATGCAATGCAATTGAAATCTTATAATCCGGTAACAAAAACTTTTCAAATAGTAGATCCAACATTTTGTGGTTTGCAAGAAACATATTCACTTGATGAAATTTCTTCAAAATTATATGAAATTGCGATGACACATTTAAAATAATTAAGATATTTTAATATTAAACACTAATTACTGCACCGATATTATTCTTGTAGTATGATATCTTTTGTATAGGAGAAAGGGAAGTATAATTTATGTCAAAACAAAAACCAAATATTGCAATTTTAGGCGCAACAGGTGTTGTAGGTAGAGAAATTACAAAGATTATTACAGAATTAAATGTTGAATTTAATTCAATTAAATTTTTATCAAGTGCAAAAAGTGCCGGTACAAAGTTAGAATTTCAAGGAAAAGAATACACTGTAGAAGAAGCTAAACCTGAAAGCTTTGATGGTGTAAATATTGTATTAGCATCAGCAGGTGGTTCTACATCTCAAAAATTTGCACCGGAAATTGTAAAACGCGGTGGAGTTTTGATAGATAATTCATCAGCATTTAGAATGGATAAAGATGTTCCGTTGGTTATTGCTTATGTTAATGATGAAGATTTAAGAAAACATAAAGGTATTATTGCAAACCCTAATTGCTCAACTTCTCAATTGATGCTTGTTTTAAAACCATTACACGAAAAATTTACTATCAAAAGATTGTTAGTTTCAACATATCAAGCAGTTTCAGGTGCCGGGTTAAAAGCAATTAATGAATTAACAGAAAATACAAAAGCAACTTTGGCTGGCGAAGATTTCACTCCAAGTGCATTTAAAAAACCGATTTCATTTAACGTAATCCCGCAAATTGATGTATTTTGTGATAATGGATACACAAAAGAAGAAATGAAAGTTGCAAATGAAACTAAAAAGATTTTGCATCTTCCTGCAGATTTACCAATTTCTTGTACAGCAGCAAGAGTTCCTGTGTATAACGGACATTCTGAAGCTGTAGATATTGAGTTTGAAAAACCTGTTACGCCGGATGAAGTTCGTGAAATTTTGAAAAATTCATTTGGTTTGAAAGTTATTGATAACCCTGCAGAATTTGAATATCCTACAACACGTGATGCTTCCGGTGTGGATCCTGTTTTTGTAGGTAGAATCAGAAAAAATTTGGCTTTTGATAATGGAATTTCATTGTGGTGTGTTGCGGATAATTTAAGAATTGGCGCAGCATTAAATACTGTAAGACTTTGCAAAAAAGTTATTGAAATGGAATTGTATTAAAGTCGTAAATATATAGTCGCACCTCAGATTTTTAAATCTGAGGTGCGACTCCTTAGCTATTAAGTTAAGGGTAGATGTTTTATAGATTGAATATGGAAGGATATAAAAATGAAAGTTAGTAAATTAACTATTACCCCTTGGTTTAGTAAAGGTGTTGCTCAGCATTTTGTCGAACCTACAGAAAAGGCTGCAGCTACATTAGTAAAAGAAAGATTAAGTCTAAGATCCGATGATCGTTCAACGGCAAGAATTTTTAGAAAAATTCCGAAGTCTTTAAAAGGATTTGTTAACCCACAAAGTAAAGTTTCTACAGAACGTAAATTTACTATTGATGTTTAATTTTACATTATTTTTTATTACTTTTTGTTAATACTATAAGATTTTTTGGCTCTTTTTATGTATAATTATGTAATTAGAGGGTATATTTATGGGACAACTTCTAAGAAGGGAAAATGTAGCTGCATTTGTAGACAAATTGCATAAAAGTGGAAAAACAGTTGTCGCAACTAATGGCTGTTTTGATATTTTGCATGTCGGACATGTTAGGTACTTACAAAAAACAAAATCTTTCGCAGATTACAGTATTGTTTTATTAAATTCTGATAAATCTGTACGTTCTATTAAGGGTCCAGAAAGACCAATTAATAACGAAAATGATAGAGCTGAGATTTTATGTGCTTTGTCTTGCGTTGATTACGTTGTATTGTTTGACGAAGATAGCCCTCGAGATCTTTTAGATGAAATCAAGCCTGATGTTTATACAAAAGGCGCAGATTACACTATGGAGACTTTGCCTGAAGCGGATATTATGAAAAAAAATCATACTCGTGTAGAATTTATAGATTTTGTACAAGGCAAATCAACAACTAATACAATAGAAAAAATGAAGAATAGTAAATAAGGAGTATTAAAATGAAATCATTTACAGTAGATGAAATTACACAAATCGTCGGCGGAATGCTAACAAAGGTTGCTAGTCCTAGTATTACGCACATTGCACCTCCACTGCTGTGTGATGAAAATACTTTGGCTTTGGCTTTAGGCGAAGAAGAAATTGCTAATCTTGCAAAATCAAAAGCAAAAGCAGCATTAGTTCCATTGGGAGTTCAGATTGAAGGTTTCACTACTATTGAAGTCGAAAGACCTAGACTTGCAATGATGAAGTTATTGAATTTATTTTATGTACCTCCTTTTGTTAATAAAGATGTTCACCCTACTGCAGTTGTAGATCCATCTGCAAAACTTGGTCAAAATGTTTGTATCGGACCAAATGTAGTTGTTTCTCCTGATGCTGTAATTGGTGATAACACAAAAATTTTAGCAAATTCATATATCGGTAGCGGTGCTAAAATTGGTAAAAATTGTTTCTTCCACCCTGGAGTAAATATCGGTGATAGAGTGCAAATCGGTAATGATGTAATTTTACATCACGGTGTTTCTTTAGGTGCTGATGGATTTAGTTTTGTTACTGAAAATCCAAATAACATTGAAAATGCAAGAAAAGATGGTGAAATTAAAGATAATGATGTTGAACAAGTTATCTTTAAAATTCCTTCAATCGGTTCTGTAGTAATCGGTAATAATGTTGAGATTGGCGCTAATAGTACAATCGATAGAGGTACAATTGAAAATACAATGGTTGGTGATAATACCAAAATTGATGATTTAGTTATGATTGGTCATAATTGTAGAATTGGTAAAGGTTGTTTGATTGTATCTCAAGTAGGTATTGCCGGAAGTTGTGTAATCGGTGATAGAGTTGTTATAGCAGGTCAAGCAGGTCTTGCTGATCATATTGAAATCGGTTCTGATACAATTATTACAGCAAAAGCAGGTGTTACAAAATCTTTCCCTGCAAAATCAATTATCGTTGGTATTCCAGCTGTTCCAAGAAAAGATTTTATTAAACAATTGAAAACTATGAAGGATGCTCAAGAAATTTTTGCTAAGTTCAGAAAATTTGAACCTATGTTGAAATCTTTTGAAGAAGCTCATCAAGAGGATTAATTTAAATGACGACTATAAAAAAGGAAATTAAAATATCCGGTCACGGGTTAATGAAAAATAAACCTTGTGAAGTTACTTTGTTCCCGTCAAATTCCGGTAAAATTAGATATTTTGTAAAAGATAAAGATTCTTTTACTGCTGATGTTGATCATGTTATTTCAACTGATCATTGTGTAGTTTTGGGTTCTAAAAAAGCTAATGCTATGTTAACTGAACACTTGACTGCAGCTTTGGCTTTTTGCCATGTTGATTCAGTTGATATTTGTATGTCAGAAGATGAAGTTCCTATTTTAGACGGAAGTTCTAAAGGTTGGGTTGAAGCTATTAAAGAGGCCGGAACGGATAAGCCGTTTTTTGCAAAAGAACAATTTTATACGGTTTCTGAACCTGTATATTATTTAAACGGCAAAACAAGTCTTGTAATTCTACCAAGTGATAATTTATTTATTTCATATGCGGTAAATTATGATCATCCGGATTTAACAAGACGATTTGTTAATTTTAATCCTAAAAATAAATATGAAATTATTGAGGCTAGGACTTTTGGTTTTTATAGAGATTTAAAGAAATTCCAAATGCTTGGTTTTGCACAAGGTGTAACTGCTGAAAATACATTGGGATTGATGGATGATGGTGGTTATACAACAGAACTCCGTTCTGACTGTGAACCTGTTAAGCATAAGATGTTAGATTTGATCGGGGATTTATATTTAACTGGTATAAATCCGCTAAATATGCGATGCCAAATTCTTGCAAAAGAAGCCGGACATGCTGTTCATATAAAAACTGCTAAGATTTTAAGAGATAAGTTAATTGAAATATAAAGGAGATTGAAATGTCAGAAGAAACAAATCAAGAAGTATTGAGCTTTGACACATTACAAATTATGGATATGATTCCTCACAGATACCCATTTTTGTTGGTTGATAGAATTACTGAATGTGTTCCTGGAAAATACGCAAAAGGGTATAAAAATTTGACAATGAATGAAGCCTTTTTCCAAGGTCACTTCCCTGGAAACCCAATTATGCCTGGAGTTTTACAACTAGAATCTATGGCTCAGTGTTCAGCACCAATTCTTATGACAATGCCTGAATTTGCAGGAAAATTGACTTTATATGCTGGTGTAGATAATGTAAGGTTTAAAAATATCGTAAGACCTGGTGATAGATTTGAAATTGAAGTTGAATTAACCAAAGTTAAAGGACCTATTTGCAAGGCTCATGGCGTTGGTAAAGTTGATGGAAAACTTTGTGTTGAAGCAGATATGACTTTTGCTTTGAAATAAGTTTTGCAAAAATTGAAATAGTTAGAAAAGAGGAATTTAGGTTCCTCTTTTTTATTGTTAAGTTATGTAACAAAATAATCAAGTTGTGAAATTATATAATTTATATATACTTTATATATATGTAAACGTTAAATAAACACGAGAGATATTAAGAAAGAGTAAATTTAATTACCGTTTAAATAAAAAGAGACATTTTAATTCCTATTCCTAATTCCTAGAACAATTTTACCCCGCATCAGCGGGGCTTTTTTTTGAGAATTATTATCCCAAATATTTTTGCAAAGTTTCTTTATTAAATACTTCCACACTATTTTTAGAGTGGATGAATACCATACAAGAAATTATTGTTTTTAAGGTATCAAAATCGGAAAATGCCATTTTATTTCTCAAATCTTCCATATTATTTGCAAGAAATTCCATAATGATTGTTTTATCGCTATAGACAAGACTTGAAAAATAGTCAAAAGATTCTTTAGATTTTATACCTTCAAGGTATATGATATCAGGATTTTGGAATTCAATAAAACGGGCAGCTTTATCCATATTGAATCCTACATTTTCATTAAATTCGCATTGATTAACTCCTTCAAGTTCGTATTTTGCAATACTTTCAAGAGTCATAATGTTTTTAGATTTTTTCTTTGCAGCTTCAAGTAAAAGTGAGTAGATAATATGTGTTTTACCGCTTAATGCTGAACCGCAAACAAGAATTATTCCAGGTTTATCAAGGGCTTGTTTTATTTCTGAAAGACCTGATTTTGATGTGATAATCCTTTCTAATGGTTTTGGCGGTTTATATATTTTAAGAAATATTCTTTCTCCCATTATTGTCGGGAAGGTTGATACTGTAGCTAAAACTATTATGTTATCTACTTTGAAACATAATTTGCCTAGTTGTGGAACTTCTGAAACTGAGGGATCAAGTTCAGATAGAGTTTTTAGTTTTGCGGTAAATGATGAAACTAATGTTGTTGGAATTACGCCTTTATTTGAAAGTTCACCATTTTTCTTAAAGTTTACACCAAGCCCGTCTTCTTCTCCTTGGAAGGTTACTTCGTGAGTATCTTCAAGGATTGCTTGTTTTAGAATTGCTCTTATGATTTTTTGGATATGATTATCACTAAGATCTTCTTTGTGTAATTCATCTTGCCAATCATAACCAGTATTTGAATCTGTTGAGATATTTCCAACAGTTACATCGATTTTATAATATTCATCAATCTTTTTTAAAATACTTTCTTCTGAAGATAGTACAGGATCTATTTCACATTCTGCGGTTTCCATTATCTTGTCTATCGCAAACAAATCTCTTGGATCTGCCATTGCTACAGTTAGTGTATTTTCGATTTTAAATAATGGAATAATTTTATATCTTCTTGCATCTGAATAATTTATATATTTTAGACATTTAACATCCAGATCGTAATCATCAAGATTAACGTATGGGGTATGAAGTTTTGATTCTAAGAATTTTATTAATTGCTCTTCTGTCAAAAATCCTGAATTGATTAGGGCTTGACCAATGTTAATATTTTGAGCATTTGCAATTTCTTCTGCTTGTTCAACTACTTCATATTGAACAAGTCCTTCTCTTACCAAATCATATTTTAAAGTTTCAAGTGTTTTGTTTGTAATAATATTCATCTTATTTTTCTTCTGTATTCAGGTATTTTTGAACTATTTTTACTACTTCATCAAGATCAAATGGTTTTGTTATATATTCATCTGCTCCTGTTTCTTCTCCAATTAGTTTGTCTTCTTCTTGTGATCTTGCGGTAATCATTAAAATTGGGATGTTTTTATATTTTGCATCAAATTTTAATAGACGACTAATTTTGTAGCCGTTTATGCGGGGCATCATTACATCTAAAATTATTAAATCAGGAATAATTTCTCTTGCAAGTTTAAGCCCGTCTTCTCCATTATATGCGCAGTAGCATGTGTAATCACATGATTCTAAGACGAATTTTAGACTTTCAACAATATCTTGTTCATCATCTACTATAAGAATTTTTTTCATATTCTCCCCTAAATTGCAATAATATCGTTAATTACAGTATAACATATATTTCTATTGACTACAGCTTTATTAAATTATGTTAATTGTCTTTCTTAGTTTGTTTCTTTCTTTTGGGTGCTGTTATTTCAAAACTTATTTTTATAAGTTCTTTAAGTGTACTATGAGGCGTATTATTAACATCTACACTGCACCAGTGCTTTTTATTCATATGCCAAGCTGGTGTTATTGATTTGTATTGTTCTTTTAGAATTGCAATAAGATCTGGTGGGCATTTTAGATTTACATATAGTGTATTATCTAGTGTAAAAATAAGAGCATACCATTTTTTATTACTTTTATGTCGCATAACATAAATCTCTTGATATTGGTCTTGTTTAAATGGTTGGGTTGCAATGCAATCTTCATTTATCAGGCATGCTTTTACTAGAGTTTCGTAGTTAAAAGATTTCATCCAATTAATTCTCTGGTTTTTATTCTAACTTCTTTATCTATTTCAAAAATTTCATCTATTGATGGTGATTTGATTAGGGTATGCTTTTCCATCATTTTGTGAGTAATTTCATAGATATCATATAAGCTTATTTTATTATCTAAAAATGCCATAACAGCTTCTTCATTTGCTGCATTCAAACAAACTGTTGCGCTTCCGCCTGTTTGTCCTGCGTGGTATGCGAGTTTTACGCTTGGAAATTTCTCAAAGTCAGGTTTTTCAAAATCTAATCTTGCAATTTCTGAAAAGCTAAAACTTTTTGATTTAATTCCAGGAATTCTATTTGGGTATGTTATTGCATATTGAATAGGTATATGCATACTAGGTAGGCCTAATTGAGCTATTACACTACCATCTGCGTATTCAATAGCGGAGTGAACTATACTTTGAGGATGTACAACTACGTCTATTTTTTCATATGGCATATTGAATAAATGGTGTGCTTCAATAATTTCTAAGCCTTTATTCATAAGAGTTGCACTATCGACTGTAATTTTTTTACCCATATGCCAGCGAGGGTGAGCTAGAGCTTCTTTTACTGTAGCTTTTTTCATATCTTCAACTGTTTTGTGTAAAAATGGCCCGCCGCTTGCTGTGATTATTAGTTTATCAACTTGAGTAATATCTTTTATGCATTGGTGAATTGCACTGTGTTCACTATCTACAGGTAAAATTTTAACATTATTTTCTTTAGCCTTTTTCATTACGATATCTCCTGCCATAACAAGAGTTTCTTTATTGGCTAAGGCTATTTGAATTTTATTTTCTATAGCTTTTAATGTTGGCTTTAAACCTATTTTACCTGATACGGCAACAAGGATTATATCATTTTCTTTGTTTGAACAAATTTCTTCAAGTCCTTCTGTGCCATAAAGCGTTTTTATTCCGTCAAGATTTACTTTTTTATCAGGGTTTCCTATACAAATATATTTTGGTTTAAATTTTTTTGCTTGTTCTGTTAATAGCTCTGTATTGTTTCCGCCAGCTAGTGCTATTATTTCAAATTTATCCTGTAGCTTTTCTATTACTTCTAATGCTTGGGTTCCGATTGAACCGGTTGAACCAAGTATACTTATTCTTCTCTTTTCCATAATTTAATTATATTACAAAAGTTCTTTTTGTATTGTTTTTCCTTCTATCGATTCTGTTATGACAGGTAGTGCAAAATGAAAACTTGAACCTTTATTTTCTTCGCTATCACACCAGATTGTACCTTTGTGGGCTTTAATAAGTTGTTTTGCAATCGGTAAGCCTAATCCTGTTCCGCCAACTTTTCTTGAAAGTGAATTTTCTATTTGTGTAAATTTATCAAATGCTTTTAGTAAATTCTCTTTTTTAATTCCTATACCTTCATCAACAACGCTTACGACAATGTAATTACCTTTAAGGTCTTTAATTTCATTTTCAAAATATGGATTGGTTTTGATATCTGAAGCATTTTTTAGTTCTGAGGTTATTGTAATACTTTTGCCTGTTGGGGTGAATTTTATTGCGTTTGAAACAAGGTTTGTCAAAACCTGATCAAGTCTTTGTGAATCGGCATAAATATCTGGAAGATTTTCTTGTTCAAGTGTTTTGAATATTATTTCGTGTTCTTTTGCTACACAATCAAAGTTGTTTTTAACATTTTCAATTACAGAATGGATGTTCATTATCTTGTAATTGAAATCCATTTTTCCTGCTTCAATTTTATTGATATCAAGAATATCATTGATTATATTGGTTAAGTTTTCAACATTTCTTTTTGCCATATCGATGAATTTAACGGCATTTTCACCTAATATTCCGCATCTTCCGCTGGAAAGTATTGAAAGTGCATTTTTTATAGGTGTAAGTGGTGTTCTTAATTCGTGTGAAACTATTGATATAAATTCAGATTTTACGCGTTCAAGTTTTTCAAGTTCTTGGTTTTTTTCGATAATTTCTTGGTATAAACCTGCGCTTTTTAGCGGTAGTGAAACTTGCTGAACAATTGTTTGAAAATATGTTGCATCATCTGTTGTAAATGGGTTTTGTTTAAATATTTCAATGCACCCAAAGAAGTTGTCGCCCAAATCTATTGGGGCAAACATATTATCATATTGAAATATTGAAAATGTGAATTTGTTTGTTGGATTTTTGATGAATTTTACAACACGTAGAGTGTTTTCATTAATTTCAAATGGAATAGTACGATTTTCAAACAGAGATTTGTAATTTAAAATAGCTCTTAATTTTAGTGCACTCATTAATTCTTCTGATATATCATATAAAGAATTTATAATAAGTACAGGTTCATTTTTTAGTCCGAAAAATATTGTTGAGGTTAAATCAAAGCTTAACGATTTATCAAGTCCTTCTATCATATAGTTTATAAGTTCTTTAGTATCAAGTGTTCCTGCAAATTGTGAACTTGTATTATAAAGAACATTCAATCTGTATAAGCTGTCTGCTAAGTCTTTATTTTTTTCGGATAATTTGTCAAGGTTACTTTTTGTTTTAAGGTGAGTGTTTATTGTTGAAATTATAAGATTGTTTGAAAATTTGTCTACAATAAATCCGCTGACTAATTTTGAAATCTCATCATCAACATTTTCCCCGTTTGTTAGTAAAAGTATTTGAGCATTATCAAGTTTTGATTTGATTTTTTTAATTGTTTGCTTGATGTCTGCTAATTGCGATAATTCATCAATAATAAAAATATCAGGGGCATTTATTTCAATATAATCAAAAATTGATGTTTCATCAGAACAATATTGAAATTTATAAGGTTTTTTACCAAACAAATTTCTATAATTTTCGATAATTTCATTATTTTGTGAAACTAATAATATATTCCCCATAACATTATTGTAGATTGAGTAAAATTTTTTGCAAGTTATTAAAATTTTGTCAAAAATAATCAAAAAATGTTTGTCATGTTCAAGATAAAATTTTTAGTACAAAATTTTAATTTTGCGAAAATTATAAGCTTAAGATTTATATATTGTGTGATTTTTGCCAGTTGTCAAGTCCGTATTTATACTTAGGAATTAGTGCGGACTATTATAAAAAATAAAATCGTATATACTTAGAATGTAAGCGGTTAAGGCAAGTGAAAATAGTTAAATAGCTTGTCTGGTGCCGAAAAATAAAGGAGAGGAAATTTGTATGTACGGGATATGTTTAAGAATAGAAACAAAGGAGATTTATAATAAGGAAATTTAAAATATAGAATAGGTGTTTGAATCTAATTAAATAAACAATATTGCTTCAAACGGGTTATGTGTACAGTAAAGATTTAATTTGTGTTACTCCAACTTATCTAATTTGAAACTTGGTTTATCTTAAAAGTTTTAAATTTTAAGGACCAAATCCTTCAATCATTTACTCTAATTCTTCGCAGAGGGGTTGTTATAGCTTATCTACCCTTTCTCCCCTCTGCATTTTTTTAGTAAATATGGAAATATTATTAAAAAATATGAAGGGAATTTCATATAAGATAAAGTTAATTTAACCAGAGGAAAGAGAGCAGTGATGAAATTATCACCAAAGAAATTAGAAATATTAACCTTGGTAGCGCGTGGATTTACTGACAAAGAGATAGCTGTGAAGTTAAAAATGTCAAAAAGAACGGTTCAAACACACATATATTCTATAATAACAGGTTTGAATGCCAGAAATCGAGTTAATGCTGTTGTTATGTATATGCATTTAGACCCTAAGTGGAAAGTCTTGTGAGGAAAGTGTTATGGTTAAAAGAATTATTATTCATTGGAGTGCCGGAAGGTATTATCCGAGTGAATTTGAAAAGAATTATTATCATTATTTAGTTGATGCAGATGGAAAAGTTTATAGCGGATTTTACACGCCTGAAGATAACGATAATTGTTATGACGGAAAGTATGCAGCACATACAGGTGGAGGAAATACAGGTTCTATTGGGGTTTGTATGTGTGGAATGTATGGGTTTAAATCATCTTCTAGTCCTGGCAAGTTCCCGATTACAAAAGTTCAGTTTGAAGCTTGTATGAAATTTTGTGCTGAACTTTGTGCAAAATATAATATCCAACCAAGTCCTAATACTGTTTTGACCCATTATGAATTCGGTAAAGCTAATCCAAAAACTACAAGTGCAGGAAAAATCGATATAATATGGCTTCCACCATATCCTTGGGTTGCACAAAATGAAGTCGGAAGTTTTATCAGGTCAAAAGTGCGTTGGTATAAAGAAAGATTATAAGGGGTTAAGTTTTATGGAAGTTAATTATTTTGATTTATCAGGTGGAATTAATCAGGCTTCTACCAAAACAGAATTAGGTGCAAATCCAAAAGTTATTTATTGGACGGATGCTGAAAATGTTGAAATTTATAATAACAAGGGAATTATCAGACAAAAAGGAAATACTTTGTTTATAGAATTACATGAACCTGAAGAAATTACAGGTATGGGCGAAATGGAATCTGATAGTCAGTATAAACTTGTGATAACAACAGTTTCGGGAAAAATTTATGTGTATTCTGATGTGAATAGTGAACTTAAGCTTTTAGATAAAACAATTACAGGTATTAGTGTTAGATTTCAAAAATTTTTGAGAGGAATTATAGTTGCTACAGAATCTGATCCTATGTTTTATATTAAAGATAATGAGAATTTTGATATTGTTGATTGTAATTTAAAAGATAAAAGCGGAGAAGTTCTCTATCCTGAGTGTGTAACAGTCTATAAAGGTAGGGTTTGGTGTGCAAAAGATTCTACAATTTATTACTCTGCTCTTGGAACTTATGACGATTTTGAAACGGAGGAAGATGCTGGATATATTAGTGATTTTCACACGGATACCGCTGATATTATTACAATGAATCCTTATAAAGAATATTTGGCAATTTATAAAAGAGAAAGAGTTTATTTATTAACAGGTTCAAACCCTTCTGATTTTGCAATAACTCCGTTTGCCGAAAAGGGTACTATTTCTAAAGATTCTATTGTTAACGTAGATAATAAACAGTATTTCTTAAGCAATGGTATTTTTGCGCTTGAGCAAGTTGGGGAGTTAAATCAAATCAGATTGGGCTCTGAAATTTCTGTAAATATTAAAGATGAATTTAATAACTTTGATGTAACAAGATTAGATAGTACAAAAATTATTCATTATCCGGATAAAAGCCAGATATGGGTTTTATTCCCATATCTGGATGATAATTATTATCATACAATTTGGATTAATGATTATGTAAATAAATCTTGGTATAAAAGAGTTTTGCCTCAAAATATTAATAATGCCATTTTATTTAAAAATTACATTATAACTTCGGATACAAATGGCAAAATCTATCGAGAAGATTATGGAACATCGTTTGATGGTCAGCCGATTAAGTTTTTGTGGAAATCTCCGTTTATTTCGTTAGGTAAGGTTTTACGTCGAAAAATTATTGATGAATTTTATTTTATTTTGGATGATTTAAATGATAATAAATTTAATTTTTCAATATATAAAGATTATGATAGCGGAGTTAGTGATGATTCTGAAGTAATCTATTCAAAGCATTATAGTCATTTTATGTGGAGCGGGGATGATACCCCAGATAGTATAGAATATTGTTGGAGTACGGATGAAAATGATATTCCTATATGGTCAATAAGCTCGGAAGTTATGGAAAAAGCCGAAATCTGCGGTAGTAATTATTCTATTCAACTCTGTGTTGAAGGTTCTGAATTGTCTGATAATTGTGCAATTATAGGTCTTCAATTTAGAGAGATATATAACGACGATTAAACAAAAAAAATAATACCAATCACCACTCATAAAAAAGTTATTTATAGTTAGAAAGCGAAAGGAAAAATCAAATGTCAGAATTCAGTTCAACTTATTCAGCTTTTATTCCTCAAATTTGGAGTAAAAAGTTAAACCAAATGTTAGAAAAAAATTGTGTAATGCTTCAATGCGTCAACAAAAATTGGGAAGGTGAAATTAAAAATCAAGGTGATACAGTAAAAATTATTACACCGGCAGATGTTACTGTTTCAACATTAACATCTGATAATATTGAATATGCAAGTTTAACTCCAACTTCTCAAGATTTGGTAATTGATCAAAAGAAATTTTTTGCATTTAAGATAGATGATGTTGCTCAAGTTCAGGCTAATGCTGATATTATGGAAGCTCATTTAGCAAATGCCAAAAAAGCTATTGAAGTTGTTCAAGATTCATATCTTTTAGGCTTACATACAGATGTTCCTGAAGAAAATACAGTTGGTGATGAATCTGCTCCTGTTGAGTTAGATAAATCTACAATTTATGAACAATTTGTTAAGTTAGCATTAGCTTTGAAAAATTCTGATGCTGTATATTCAGGTGCAAGACCTTGGGTTGTAATTAATCCTAATATCGAAGCGTATTTATTGCAAAGTCCTGAATTTATCAGTGCTTATAAAGTTGCAGATGAAACTTTAAGAGAAGGTTCTATTGGCAGAATTGCAGGCATGGACGTTTTGGTAAGTACAAATCTAACAGAAGTAGATGATAAGTATTATGTCTTAGCAGGAACAAATGAAGCTATTACATTTGCATCTCAACTTGCTAAAATTGAAAGCTTAAGAGATAAAGATTCATTCTCTGATTTAGTTAGAGGTTTATATTTATACGGTGCAAAAACCGTACAGCCTAAATGTCTGGCAAAATTAATTGTTTCAGCTTCAGCAGAACCAACAATGGAAGAAGATGTTGTTACAACGACATCTGAAACATTAACCCCGGATGAATAGTGCTCAAATGTACTCTCATTCTGATAGATAGTGTTTGAGAGTACATTTTTTAATAATGGAGAAGTTATATGTTTTCGAATTTAAAAAATCAAATAAAAGAATTGGCAAAGAATGCAGTTTTTGTTGCTGAAGAAACTCTCGGAAGTGGAAACGGCCAAGAAAAAAAGAAAATGGCAATAGATTATGTAATAAAAAATTTACCATTTCCAAACTGGGTTAAATACGTAATCTCGGTATTATTATCAAGTTTTATCGATGATGTGATTGAAATTGCAGTTCAGTATATGAAGTCTTTGCCAAAAACAGAAGGAGAATAAAATATATGCAAAATCAAACAGTCGGACAAGTTCCGCAACAAATTAATAATAGTATTTCATCATCTGCCGTGAGTCCTATGTCTAATCAAAAACAGGGATATCAAGATATTTTTTATCAACTTGAGCAGGCAATAGGTGCGGATGTTCAAAGATTAAGAGCTCTTATATCAAAAGGTGTAATTACTCAACAACAAGGACAATATTTAATGGCTCAATTGGCTAGGAAAGCTCAACAAATTAACAACTATAAGAGTTCAATAGCATCTAATCAAGCATCTGTCCCAATGCAAAATGTTCAACAACCATCTGTTTCTCAAATGCAAAATTCTATTGCGATGTTTAATCAAGAACATCCGGGATTTTTTGACTCAGATGGAAGATCTGAAGTTCTTGCATATCTCAAAGGTTATGATATGGACAAAGATGAAATCGTTCGAATATCTCAACTTATAGAAAAATTAGAAAATTCTGCAGTTGATAAATATTTGAAAAAGTCTGCATACGAGAAATCATTGAATGACGAGAACTCAGCTGCGAAGAGTAAATTGACCGCTTATGCTCAAAATGCTCAATCAGACAGTAATGGTAATAGGATTTTTACTCGTGAAGACATCGGCAATATGAGTGGTGAAGAATTTACCAAAAATGAAAAGTTGATTATGGAGCAATTGCGACAAGGGTTAATTAAATAATTTTTGGCATAATTCAATAATAAAGTCCGAACAGGAGTTTTATTATTCTTGTTCGGGCTTTTAAAAAAGGAGATGTAATGAATTTTTTAGAACTAATAAATAAATGCTTATTGGAATTGAATTACAAGCAGGTTAATTCAATGTCTGAGTTGGTGAAAAATGATCACAAAAGAATTGTTGCGATTTTGAATATTATAAATAAGGAAATTTGCAATGTCGAAGGTTGGAATTTCTTATTACGTAGAGATAAATTGCATTTACCTGCTGAAAATACAGAAATTGATAATACTGTAAATGGAAGAATTTTATATTTATTTATAGATGGTAAAAAATATAATTTTTGCGAAGATATTGAACCATTTTTGACGGGGAATGCAAAACTCGGAACATATTCAAGCTTTTCGGATAAATTGTTATTTCCAAAATTTAAAGAGGATAAAACATTGGAAGTTATTTATTACACTAAAAATTGTGTATTGGATTCTGAAGGTAAGGAAAAAACAGACTTTGAAAATGAAACGGATACTTCGCTTATACCAATGCCATTTGCAGAACAATTGTTGGTATATGGAACATGTTTAAGGCTAAAAGCAAATCCACAATATTTCAAATTTTCATATTGGATAAGCATGTACAAAGAAGCGATGTTAAATCTAAAATCTAAAACATCAGTATCTGCAACCAGCTATCCTGTAGTAAATCTATTTAGAAAGTAGGCAAAAAAAACAGGAAGTCGTTTTCATTCCCCCCTGTTAAGATTTACACTAGCCGAAATATAAATAGCATGTTTATTATACAAATTATTCGGTAAAAAAACAAATTATAATAAGAAATGTAAAGAGATGAAACAATTAACACAACAACAAAAAAGGTTCGTAATTGAGTATATAAGGACACTTGACGGCGAGTTGGCTGCAAAAAAAGCCGGTTATAAATGCAAAGATTTAAAAGCTTTTTCTATGGAATTGTTGGAAAAAGATCAAATTATCCATGCCATAAAAACTCATTTAAAACATCAAATTGATTCTTTAAATGTGCAAAAAGGGTATGTAATTCAAAAATTATTGCAAATTGCGGAATTTTCTCTTGAACAGGAAGATATTTTGGATAAGGAGGGAAATCCTACCGGAAAAATGAAATTAAGAGATTCTTCGGCGGGTTTAAAGGCTTTGGAAAGCCTTTGTAAGTATTTAGGCTTTTCTAATCCTCCGGATGAAGAACAGTATCACGAGGCTAAAATTATTACAATTTCGAATCTTGATGATGAAAAAATTTAATATTATGAAAGGTTATTTTATGAAAGGAAATAAAGATATAGAAAAAATGTTATTAAATAATGCTTCTTACGAGGCGATTATGAAGTCGAAGTTAGAGCAAGAATTTACTCAGGAATTAAAGAAAACTAAAAATAAATCTGGGAAAAAAGTTATTACTGATATAAAAAAAGTTCCTAAAGATAGGCTTTTTTCAAAGGATGCAGTGTTTTCTGTAATAAACAAAAACAGTAAAACTAAATCTTATATAAACGGAGTGCAGGCAGAAGGTTATCTTGGTGCACAAAATAGTGCAAGGGAAAATCTTTTATCAGGGGCATCTGATGCTTTTGTTAGTGAAAACAGTTATGTAAAATTTGAAAAAATTAAAATTTAGGATATGTGTAAATTTAAAAATATTATTATAAACAAATCCTGCGGAAAATATTGTAATCTTGAGTATATTCCACTTGTTGCACAGTGTTTTAATAAATATTTTAAGTTTTTATTAGATGATTTTTCTACGTGTTATACTTCTGATATTTATTCGTTTATTGAAAATGTTTCTCCATATTTTTGGGTGGTATTGGATATGAATGATAAATTTATGGGGTTCGGATTTTTAGATAATTTCACAGGTAATAAAAATAAATTATACAGCGCTGAAATTTCAACGTGTTTTGCTCGTTGGGCATGGGGAAGTTATACGAGGTTTGTATCTAAGATTTTTCTGAAAAAATGTTTTGATGAAATCGGGCTTACAAAAATTACGGCAAAAATTTATCCGGATAATTTTAGGGTAAAGCATTTGCTCCGTGCTTGCGGGTTTGAATATGAGGCTACAATACCCAATGAAACTTTAAGATTTGGGAAAATGCAGGATATAGAAGTTTACGGACTTTATCGTGATTACTATTATAAATCGAGGTAAATATGGAAAATTTAAATGCAGATAAAAATAAAATAAATTATATTGATGAGCAATTTTTAGTGAGCGATATAATTGATAAATATGATTATTACGAAAATGACAGATCGACGCAATTGTCGGATAACAGATTGATAAAATATGCAATATATGATTCTGATATCCCAAAAATTAATGCTTGGGATTGTAAGATACAATTGCCTGACATTTATGAACTTGCGCAAACTCTAAAATCTCATCTTGTACAAAATTTATATTCTCATCCTGATGGAATGTTTGATGTTGAAGGTACGGATTTTGAGACTCAAAAATATGCAAATATGCAAAAAGCAATGCTTGTTAATACGTTTGAATCAATGAAAATTGAAAATGAAATGGAAAAAATTATTGATTCTGTTGTAGAAACTGGCGAAGTTACTTTATTTGTCGGATGGGACACAAGGTTTAGAAAAACAAGACGTGCAATTTCTTTAGAAGAACAGATTGCAAAGAATATAAAAGAAAATTTTGTTGTAGAAGATAAAGTTATCTATGACAATGCAAAAGTTAAATTCGTAAATTCTGAAGACTTTGTATTTGATAAAAATGAAGTTGATAACTGGGATAGCTGTGCAAAAATTTATAGGACATATCAAACGTTTGATGAAGTTAAATCTAACAAATCAAATAATATGTTAGATGCAGAAAAACTGGAAGTATTGAAAGGAGTGGTGGCAGGCAAAAAGAATAGGAATTTGAAGAAGTCAACTTTTGACAGCAAAATGGAGGTTTTAGAATATTGGGGAGATATTGAGTTACCATCAGGCGAAATTTTAAAAAATAAATTAGCAGTAATCGCAGGTCGATCTGTGCTTATCAGATTTGAAGATAATCCTTATATTATAAATCCGTTTATCCATGCAAATATTATTGAATGTCCGCGAACAGGCAGGGGAATTTCACCATTGAGAGTGGCATTAATTTTAAATAATATTTCATCTACGATTTTAAATAAGCAACTGGATGCACTTGCTTTAATGATGAATCCTCCATATTTAGCCCCAAAAGGCTGTTTTAAAGGTCAGCAGGAAGTAAGACCCGGCAAAATTATTGAATATGATGCATCTTTGATGACATCTGTTCCAACACCTTTATCTTTTGATAAAGCAATGCAGGGTTGGGATTTCTTAAATTATTTTAAATCAACAATAGAAAGTGCAACCGGAATATTTAAAAATATGGCAGGGAATTTACAAACTTCTGACAAAACAGCAACTGAAATTAATTATTCTGTGAATGGTCAGGAAGCTCGTTTGAATATGATTTTAGAAGCCGTAAATCGAAAAGTTATTGTTCCTATGGTTGAAAAAACTGCTGAGATTATTTCTAATTTTAAACTCGGGAGAGAATCAATATTAGCAAATGATAGAGGCCGAATATTTTTAGTTGAAATAGATGATAAAATTAGAAATTCTAATTATGTGTATCGCTATGGGGATAGAAAAGCTACATTTGAAAGAAAAGCTCGTATAAAAGAATTGTTTGAAGTAATTCAATCATTCGCAAAAATTAGTGTTGTATCACAACGAATTGATTGGTTAGAATGTTTTAAATTTGCTATGGAGCAATATGGTGTTGAAAATGCTAATAATTTTTTGACAGAAAAGAGTTTGCCTGAAAATGGTTCAACAGGCAATAATAATTCTTTAGCAAATCAAAAACAAGTACAAACACAAGCTTTAAATGTGTCAAGTGGTTCTCAACAAGTGGTGTAGTAAAAATCTTTGGAGGTATCAAAAGTGCAATATGAACTATTAGATGCTCAAAGAAGATTTTTGGAAATTCCTCACGGTTATTCCCTAGATGTTGCCGTGTATCAAGGTGGATATGGCTCCGGCAAAACTTTTGCCGGAGCTTTATTAGGAATTTTGCTTTCTCTAAAATTCCCAGGAATTGTTGGGCTTGTGGGAGCTCAAACTTATACTCTTGTTAGGGATACTACTTTAAAAACATATTTTGAGCATTTTGATAATATAGGTTTTGTTGAAAAAGTTGATTATAGGTGGTGTAGTACAGAACAGAAAATTGTTTTCAAAAATGGTTCTGAAATTCTTTTTAGACATTTTGATGAACCTAATAAGCTTAAATCTTTGAATTTGGGCTTTGTAGAAATTGAGGAAATGTCAGATGTGCCTTATGAAACTTTTAAAATGTTGCTTGCTCGTATGCGTCAGCATAAAAAAGCTTGTTGGAAACATTTTACTTATAGAATTTTTGGTCATACAAATCCTGAAATTCAAAAAGGTTGGATTTATAAAACTTTTATAGATAATCCTCCGCCAAATTATAGGCTTATTTGTGCTCCAACAACTCAAAATACTCATTTGCCTGTCGGATTTTGTGATGAATTGAAAAAACTTTATGATAAAAATTATTATGATATTTTTGTTTTGGGCAAAACCGGCAATTATAACAGTAATTTGGTAGTAAAAGATTTTACGGATGAAAATGTAAGAGAAATTCAGTATCAACCTGATCTTGATGTTCATATCAGTTGTGATTTTAACGTAGATCCTATGGCGTGGGTTTTGGCTCATAAAACTGATGATAAAGTTTTTTATTTCGATGAATTGGTTTTGGAAAATACAACAACTGCCAAAACTTGTGAAGAATTTTATAACAGATACCCAAACCATAAAGGTAAAGTTATTATAAATGGTGATGCTTCAGGTGATAATAGAAGCTGTACAAGTGAATATACAAATTACGTTATTATAAAAAAGAAATTGGAATCTTACGGGTATGATGTTGATATTAAAATAAAAGCTTTTAACCCGCCAATAAAAAATAGGGTTGCTGCATTTAATGCAAAGGTTAGAAATGCAAATGGGGAAGCGAATTTGTATATTTCGCCAAAATGTGAAAAGCTTTTATATAATATATACAATCTTCGCTATATGGAGGGCTCATCAAGAATCGATGTTCCTTCCTATAGCCAAATAAAACAGAATAAAGAATTGAAATTTTTATCTCATCCTTTTGATGCAGCATCTTATCTTGTCGATTTTTATTGGCCGATAGTTTTGTAGGTTATTTCAAAGGAGAAATATAATGGAACAATTTATATATTATGCCCCGATTGTAATTGTTGTTTTGGTGTTTTTGGTGCAAGAACGTATTGTTGTAACTCCTGAACAATTAGAGAAAAAACATAGGGAAATTATAAAAGATATAGAAAGTCGTTTTACGACAAATAACAGATTTGAAGATTTAAAAAGTCAGGTTCTTGATATGAAAGATAAAATTGATAAAATATATGACTGTCTTATTTTAAAATAAACATACTTAGTGATTTTAGCAAGGCGGAAGTTTACTTCCCCTTGCATTTTTTTTGTTAAGATACTATAATTAACCTATAAAATGAGGATAAAATAAAAAGGATGAGTGACTCGAGTCTGGGAATAATTTTTTCCAATTGGCTAATAGTATTTATACTGTTACTTGTAAACGGTTTTTTTGTATCTGCCGAATTTGCGATAGTAAGGGCTAGAAGAGCCAAAATTGAACAGCTAACTAAAGATGGAAATGTTGATGCTAAATTGGCATTGAAGGCTTTAGAAGATATGAATTTCTTTATTGCAGCTGTTCAGGTCGGTGTAACCATTGCAAGTATCGGTATAGGTTGGTTTGGATCTCCAACTATTGAAATGATGATGAAACCATTATTGGATGATTTCCCTCAAGCTCATGCATATTTGGCACCAATTACTGCGGTTGTTGCATTTTTGGTAATCACATTTTTACATGTTGTTATCGGTGAGCAGGTTCCAAAATGTATCGCACTTCAATATCCTGAAAAAATTGCTTTGTATGTTGCAAGACCAATGCATGTATTTATGACTGTATCAAAACCATTTGTTTGGGTTTTGAATTTTGCTTGCAACGGTATTTTAAAAATTTTCAGAATTCCTGTAAATTCTGCAAGAGTTGTTCATACTATTGAAGATTTGGATTTGTTGGTTGATACAAGTTATGATGAAGGTGTTTTGAATGAAACCGAAAAAGATATGATTCATAACGTATTCAAATTTTCAGATTTAACAGCTAGAGAAGTTATGATTCCGAGAACTGATATGGTTTGTGTTCCAAAGGATATTACTTTTGAAGAATTAAATAAGGTTGCTACGGAAAATCAATATACAAGATACCCTGTTTATGATGGTGATATTGATCATATTACAGGTTTAATTCATGTTAAGGATTTATATTCATTGTCAATCAAGGATGAAGAATATTCTATCGAAAAAATTCAAAGAAAAGTTATGCTTGTTCCTGAAACAATTACTATGGATAACTTAGTTATGGAATTTAAGAAAAATAAGAGCCAAATGGCTGTTGTTGTTGATGAATTCGGTGGAACATCAGGAATTATTACATTGGAAGATGTCTTAGAAGAAATCTTTGGTGATGTTCAGGATGAATTTGACGAAGAAGCTGAATTTGATATCAAAGAAATTCGTCCTAATTTGTATTTGGCAAACGGAATGATGCGTCTTGATGAATTGGCAAATTATTTTGATCTTCCTGAAAAGACATTGGAAGATGAAGATGTTGATACTATCGCAGGTTTAGTTGTTAAAGAACTTGGACATATTGCACAATTAGATGATGTTGTAAAATATAACGGTTTTACATTTACAGTTAAAGAAGTTGATGGTGCAAGAATTACTAAGTTGTTAATTGTAAAAGAAGAAAATCCAAAGACTGAAGAATCAGAAGCTGAATAATTCTCATATAAATGTTTGGTTTACTTTTTGTGTAAAATTATTATGATATTTATATGAAAAGATTTTTAATTTGTGTATTATTTATGTTTTCTATTGTTGTCCCAACATTTGCGGATGATGTTGATATGTCGGCGTCAGGTGATTTGTGGGACAATTGGGGCGCAAGCCAAGATTATTACGGACAGGATAAACCTGTAACGGATGAAGATTTTGATAAGGCTATTGAGCAGGTAAAAGATAAACAGAATAGAAATTGGTTCGGCTTAAAAAAGAAAAATAAAAATATCCCAAAAGGTGAAGAATTTAGACAAAGTAATGAAACAGAAGTAATAAATGCACAGGCAGATAAAGATTCTTTACCTGTAGTATCTTTACCTGTTGAATTAAAAATCGGAGAAGATATATTACCGGTTGGACATTATCAGGTTAAGGCAGAAAAGGAAAACGGAAATCCTGTTATCAAATTTTATCAAGCTCAGTATGTAATGGCACAAGTTCCTGCAACAGAAACAACGGATGATTTTGGAGAGGATGCAATCTTATTTGCAAAATGGCTGCCTGAAAATGATGATAAAATAAAAATTATATATGGTTCAATGGATATAAATGCTTATGCAGTAATAGATATTGCTAAATAAAAATGTAAAGAAATATTACAAATAAGGCTGAAAATCCTAAAGTTTAAAGTAAATATGCCGTAATCATGAATAACAAAGGAATGACTGTACGTCGAAAGGATTACGAAAAGTATGGGATTGGCAGCTTCACAAGCGAGATTTTTATGTATAACGGCAAGAAAAGCTGATTGTGAATACAAGTCAACTGAATTGGCTCAGCAAAAGCTTGAGATAACAAATCAGTTATCAGATATTTCTACCGAGTATTCTAATGCTATGAATGCTACTAAATTAGTATGGTCAAATGATGCTGTTGAAGGTGATTTTGGCGTAAGCTACAGTCTTTTAATGATGCCATCAGCAGCAAATGATTATAACCCATATATGATAACAACATCTTCAGGTGCTATTGTTTTGAATTCTGAATATGCAGCAGCAGCAAAGGCTGCCGGAATTTCAAAAGCTGGTGGTATCGGATCTCAATCTCAAAGAGATAAGTTTATTCAAGCGTTGGTTCCTGGGGGAATGGTTACTCAAGAAACTGCAAATGCAATTACCAAAGAAGATTTTGTTGCTGTTAAAAATGCTGATAACAGTATATCATTTGATGCTACACAATCTGTATCAGGTACAAACGGGGTTGATTGGAATCCTGGTGCTGGTATGGGTGATACTCCTTTAAATAAATCAAATGTAAGTGCAATGACTTTATCTGATATAATTTTAAGTGAGAGCATAGGTCAAAAACAGATAGATTGGGCTCAACTTATTATTGGTGAGAATGAAATCTCAAGTGTTGAATATAATGAAGAAAAAACAAGACTTAGTAAAATATTAAAAACAGCTAATGGAAATGAAATTAGTAATGATGTTTTGGATCAATTAACAAGAGATTTGAAGAATAAAAAATCTGAAAAATCAGATATGGATCCGACTTCTCCAGAATACGCTGATAAGACTAATGAAATTGCATCTTTAGAAACATTGATAGAAAATGCAAAGAAAATTATGTCAGGTGATTATAAAAATGGTGTATTATTAGATGATAACGGAGCAGAAACAACAGTTAAAGTTCAAGACATCTATACTGCAGTAAAAGCTCAAATTCAGGCTGATTACGATGCGTATGAAGCAAAGAGTGCTTCAACTGTAGTTCCGGGTGATGCTGATAATGGTGGTCAAGCTATTAATGCTGAGGGTAATTCACTTAAACCTGGTAAGGCAACATATTCTATAGTTCAAAATGGTGTTATCAATCACTATAAAGATGAAATTAACCAAATGACTATTGGTGATATTTTAGCTACTGATATTGTGGTTGTATCTAATAGATCAACTGATTCATCTCTAAATGATTTTAAGGATAGAATTGTTCAATTGTTTGATTCAATTGTAAAAGCTTTTGGTTATTCAACAACAGAAGATTTAACTGGTCAAGGTTTGAATGTTGACGATGCATCAAGTGAAGCTTTAGAATTTGCTTATAATATGATTTTAAAAACATATTTAAGTACAAAAGATGTTCAAGATATTGGTAGCCGAGACAGCGACAAGTCTATGACAGAAAACAGTGCATATCAAAATGCTCACAATTATAACAGAATTGGATCATTGGATGATGGCGAATATTATGCAGTAAGTCTTTCTAATATGTTATCATCATTCTTGACATATTATGAAAATGCATTGTCAGGTTCATCATCTTCTTATGTTGTTGGTAAATCTCCTGAAACTTCAGTTTATGTAACAGATAATACAGGTTATTATTATATTGTTCAAGACGATGAAGATGCAGTGACTTCAACAGTTAACAAGTCTGCAGATTTTTATGATGAATTATATAACAATATCTTAGAGCACGGTTGGAGAGAAGATGCAGCGATAGACGATAGCGAATATTTGGAAAGTGCAATCAAAGATGGCAGATATTCTATGTCTTCTCTAAATAATGATGGTTATTATTATCAAACAAGATATAATGATACAGGTTATATTGTAGAAGTTTCAGATACTGATGCAATAGCAAGAGCTGAAGCTGAATATACTTCTAAAAAAGCTGAGTTGACTTATAAAGAAGATTCAATCGATTTGAAAACTAAAAACTTAGATGCTGAAATTTCATCTCTAACAACTGAATATGATACTGTTAAGAGTTTAATTTCAAAAAGTATTGAAAAAACATTTACAATGTTCTCTAGTTAGAACAAATTTAAATATTTATTCCTTTGTATATTTTCTATTCAGCAATTCATCCGGCATGAATTGCTGTTTTATATTAGGTGCACTGTGGGTGTAAATATAACCTTCTCCAAATCCATATTTTGAAGCATCTTTATAATGCGCATCTCTTAGGTGCATTGGTGGTGGAAAATCTTTACCGCTTGTGATATCTGAAATTGCTTCATCGATTGCGCAGACGGTTTCATTTGATTTTGGTGCTCTTGCAACATATATTACAGCTTGTGCAAGTGGTATTCTTCCTTCCGGTAAACCTAAAAGTTCTACTGCTTTATATGCATTAATTGCAACATTAAGTGCATTAGGATCAGCGTTTCCAACATCTTCTGCTGCACATGTTATAAGTCTTCTTGCTATAAATCTTGGATCTTCTCCTGATACAATCATTTTTGCTAAATAATATATCGCAGCATCAGGATCACTACCTCTTAAACTTTTCTGAAATGCTGAAGCGCAGTCGTAATGTTCTTGTCTTGAATATCTTGTGTTTCTCTGTTGGCAAATTTCTTCTATGGTTTTTACTGTTAGTATTTTTTTATTATCTTTTAAATCACTTGCAAAATAAGCGTTTTCGGTAATGTTTAGTGCATATCTTGCATCCCCTCTTGCAAGGTTAATTATGAAATCTAAAACTCCGCTTTCACATTCTAAAGGTGTATAGTTATTTGCAAGATATGAAAAACCTCGTTTAATTATTTTTGCCATGCTCTCATCATCTATTGAATTTAATCTTATGACTTGTACTCTTGATAAAAGTGCAGGTACAACTTGGAAAGATGGATTTTCTGTTGTTGATCCTATCAAAAATAATGTTCCGTTTTCAAGATGAGGAAGTAGTGCATCTTGTTGAGTTTTTGAGTATCTATGAATTTCATCAATAAACAGTATTGTTTTTACCCCAGCTCGTAAAGATTCTTTTGCTTTATCTACGGCATCTTTTATGTCTTTTACTCCTGAAGTTACTGCAGAAATTTCAATAAAGTTTGCTTTTGTTTTTGTCGCAATAAGTCTTGCCAGTGTTGTTTTACCGCAACCTGGGGTTCCCCATAGTATTAGTGAAAATAACCTGTTTGTTTGCAATAAATTTAATAATGGACTTTTGGGAGATATAACATTACTTTGACCTAAAAATTCTTCCAGTGTCTTAGGTCTTAAAATTTCTGCTAATGGGATTTGTTTATTCTGGTTTTCAAGTTCCGTAAATAAATTATTCATAGTATAATTATTATATCATATCGGTCATAGGGAGCAAATATTTTGTCTAAAAGTTTTTGGATTGTAATTGTTACTACATTTATTTTAGTTACGAGCATGTTTTTTATTTTCCATAGAAAACCTCAAAATGACGAAGTTGTCTTTTGGACTCTTCAGATGAGTGATTTTGCTCCGTATATTAAAAATGTTATATCGGATTTTGAAAAAGAGAATCCTGATATAAAAATTAAGTGGATTGATGTTCCGTTTTCTGAAGGTGAAAAAAGAACGCTTGCCGCTGTTTTGAGCGATAATCCTCCAGATTTGGTTAATTTAAATCCTGATTTTTCAGCTACATTAGCTCATAAAGGTGCTTTGTATGAAATTCCTGAAAATCAAATGACTCAATTTAATAAAGAAATTTTGAATTCTTTAAGATATAAAGAAAAAATTTATTCTATACCTTGGTATGCAACAAGTGCCATTACAATATATAATAAGGCATTACTTGAAAAGTCTGGAATACCTGTTCCAAATAGTTATGATCAAATTTCAAAATTTGCACCGATTGTAAAAGCTTGTTCAGGAGCTTATATTATGCTTCCAAGTATTACCGAAAATGATACTATGTTGAAGATCTTGAATAAATACGGAGTTGCATCTTCTTCGTTAATAAATTCTGAAAAAGCTATAGAAGTTTTTGATTTGTTTAAGTATTTATATTCAAAGGATTTAATTCCGAAAGAATCAGTTACAATGACACTTCAAGAAGCCTTAGAAAAGTATATGTCAGGAAATATTATGTTAATAACGGCAGGGGCTAATTTTTTAAATATGATAAAAGAAAACGCTCCGGCAACCTATGCTAAAACTGATGTAGCACCTCAAATTACAGGGGAGTTAGGGCAAAATGATTTTTCATTAATGAATTTTGTTATACCATTAAGGGCTAAACATAAAGATGAAGCCCTGAAGTTTGCTCTTTATTTGACAAATGACAAAAATCAACTTGAACTTGCAAAATTAACTAATATTCTTGCTGTAAATGATAACACACTTCAAAATGAATTTTATACAAAATATGATAAAAATGATTTAATGGCAAAGGCAAGAGTTATTAGTGCAAAGCAGTTAGATAAAATTCAACCTGTTTACAGAACTCAAAAAGGTCAAAAAGATATAAATAATATAATAAATTCCTCAACTCAAGAGATATTATTAGACAAGTCTTCAACCAAAAATATTTTGGACAAGGCTGCAAAAGATTGGAAATCTATAGAAGAATAAGGAGAAAATAATGAAAGCTGTAGTTTTTACAAAAGATAATGAATTAAAATTGGTAAATGACTATGAAAAACCTGTTCCTAAAAAAGGCGAAGCTTTGGTAAGGGTTACTTTAGCCGGAATTTGTAATACGGATTATGAAATTACAAAAGGCTATATGGGTTATGTCGGAATATTAGGACATGAAGCAGTTGGAATTGTGGAAGAAGTGAATGGTGAAGATAAATCTTTAGTTGGTAAAAGAGTAGTTCCTGAAATTAGCTATGGATGCAAAGAACCTGATTGTCCTTGGTGTGCAGAAAAATTATATCGTCATTGCCCTAATCGTCATACCTTGGGAATTTTCCATAAAGATGGAGTTTTTGCACAATATTTTACAATGCCGACAGAAGTTTTGTTTGAAGTGCCTGAAAACGTTCCTGATAATCAAGCTGTTTTTGTAGAACCTTTAGCAGCAGCTTTAGAAATTACAGAACAACATCATATAAAACCGTTTGAAAAAGTTGTTGTTTTAGGTGATGGTAAATTAGGTTTGATTACAGCATTAGCTCTAAATGCGCAAAACATTGATGTTATTTTGGTTGGTAAACATCAAAATAAATTGGATATTGCAAAAGCTCAAGGAGTTGAAACTTCTTTATTAAATGATTTTGCAATAGAGAAAAAATATGATGTAGTTGTAGAAGCAACAGGATCTATTTCAGGGTTTGAAACTGCTTTAGCTTTGACAAAACCACGTGGAACTTTAGTTTTGAAAAGTACAGTTGCAGCATCTAAAGAATTTAATCTTGCACCAATTGTAATTGATGAGATTACAGTGTTAGGTTCAAGATGTGGACAGTTCCCTGCTGCATTAAGACTTTTAAAATCCGGTAGAATTGATTTTTCACCTTTAATTTCTGCAACTTATTCTATTGATGATGCGATTGAAGGGTTTGAAAAAAATAAACAAAAAGATACTTTAAAAGTTTTATTGAAATTTTAGTTGAGACAGATAAATTGCAAGAAAAAATCCTGTTTTAAATAAAAACAGGATTTTTTTTATTTTTTTTATTTATAATCAATATACGCTTTCCAATAGTTATCATTTGCAGTTACTGTTTTGTTTCTGGAGGATTTCCCAGGTTTGTAACTGTTCATAGGGGCAATATTTTCGATAGGTTCAAAGAATGGACAATAATCTAATGCTGAGCCTGTCCCTTTTTCATATTTGCCATCTGTTTTTGTAGGTTTTGTGTTTCCTAGATCGTGTCTGTGCTGTTGTTCAATGTCACACGGGATAATTGCGCCGCTGTAATTTTCAGGGTTATCAGGGTCATTATATACCCAAGTTGCAACCATTTCGGCATCCATTGGAACAAATGAGAAGATGTCAATATTATAAGTGTTTGGGTTAGCTGAACCGTTTATATCAACACATATAATTCTATTTTCATCGTTAAATGTCCAAACTCTGCCTCTGGAATCAGTCCAAATACTTCCGTTATCACATAGGTAGTTTGTTCCGCCAGCACCACCGGCTTCTTCTCTACCTCTGGTGCCCATATGAAAATAATATGGCCCAGGGCTACCGCCACCATCTTTATAAAAATCTTTTAGCTTTTGTTTTATGTTTCCTGGGGTTGGAGTTTCAAATAAATTATTACCTCCATTTAACATTGCCATAAAATCTCTTTGCCAAACACCAAAATCGGTTTTGTTTGCGTATGTACCAACATCGCCTTTGTCATAATTTAATCGAGAACCAATTTCTCTGATATCACTATATGTTGTTCTGTATTGTTCTTCAAGTACTTTTGATCTGTAATTATATGCTAATGTTGGAATTGTCATTGCACTAATTGTCCCGATAACTCCTAATGTTATAAGAATTTCAGACAGTGTAAATGCAGATTTTTTACCAAAAATTTTCACTCTAAAACCAATCCTTAATAACTTCCATCTGTATGTTATAATTATATCGTATTTTTTATATAAAGTCTAGTCTACAATAATATTTGGGTGGCAAGAATGAGTCTGTGACTGTCTTCACGGTTTTGCCAATCACAAAATACATAGTTTAAAATTACTTTTAAGGCTTGACCTTTTATAAACCAGTTTATACCAACAGTATATTCTCTTCTCAAATCGCCTGAAATATCTCTGTTCGGATCAAACTGGTCAACTCTTCCTATAAGTTGAAATTGTGGTGTAAATTTCCAGCCGATTGTATAAGCATAACCACAAGCTTTATTTTCACTTACACCTTGAGATCCGTTATATCCATCAGCAATAGAAGCTTCAAAATTTGTCCAAAGTTTTTTGTGTCTATAACCTATATAAAGACTGCCGACACTATAATTTATTTGATTATGTCCGCCACTAAAGCCTCCACCTATGGTTAATTTACCAAGTTTATGGTCAAGTGAACCAAATGGTTTTACGTTTAACCAGCCTGTAAATTCTGTTCCAGGAAAACCTGCAATGAGTGATCTTCCAGATGAGCCTGCGGCAAGTGTATAGTCGGCATATTTATAATTACCCATAATTTTTACAGATAATGATCTTGAATTTCCAAAGTTTCTTGCAATTTGAGATCTTGCAACAAATGGTAGTACAAATGAAGATGAGCCACCTTCTATACCTGTTTGAACTCTTGAATAACCCACAACAATTTGATGATTTGGAATTGAGGTATTCATAATATATGCATCACCCCAGATGGAATCTAAATAGTTCCTTCCGGATGATGGAACAGGGTTTAAATTAAATTTGAATTTGTAGTTTGGATTTTTGAATGAACCGTATGCACCAATTTCTGTTGTTGCATTGTCATATTCTGTTGAATATGAATGAGGGTCAAATATTGCATTAATTCCACCACGATATCCTGCATACATTTGTACTTTATGCAGCGGGCCTTTTTCAAATTCGTGAGTTAATTCATTTTGTAGTAAAAATGATTGAATATCTGTTCTTGTTATTTTGGTATGATAAATTTTCCCAAGTAAAGTGTCTTTATCAATTTGATTATCATTATCTTTATCAAATCTTCTAAATATTTCAAAATCCAACTCGTTGTTATCCAAAATTGAATCTTCGTCATCAGGTCTATCAATATTTGAGTTCAATCTGAAAAGTTCTTTAAATTGTTCTTTTGGTGTTTCTGTTTGTGGATTTGGTGTTTCTAAATTATCATTTTCACTTTGTTCGATTGCTATTCTTTTATTAAATTTATTATTATTATTTTTGTCTGTTGTTAATTCATGCGGATTTGTGTTAAGAACAATTTCGTCTGCAAATTTTGTTTCCAGTAGTTCGTCAGCTATGTCTTCCGCAGCCTTTGCATCTAATGACGGGATAAATATTAATGTTGATACAAGTATGAATTTTAATATTTTTTTCATATGTGTAAAGATTGTATCATAATACATGTAGATTTTAAAGTTTTTTGTAGTATATTTTTACTATGCCCAATAAAATAAAAAATGATAAACAAGTAAAAATTCACGCCCCGATTGTAGAAGCCCTTAAAAAAGCTTATGACAATCCGACTTTTCAGTTTCATATTCCTGGACATACCAAAGGGTTGGGAACGTTACCTGACTTTAGAAATCTTGTCGGGAAAAAAGCTTTGCTTGTTGATACAACAGATGAATTTGATAATTTGGGTACTTTAACTCCTGCAACAGGTCCTATAAAGGAAGCTGAAGAATTAGCAGCAAAAGCCTTTGGCGCAAAAAGAACTTTCTTCCTGCTTAACGGATCTACTATTGGTAATCTAGCTATTGCAATGGGGTTAACTAAAAAAGGTCAAAAAGTTATTGTTAATAGAAATTGCCACAGATCTATTTTAACCGGTTTAATTATTTCTGGGGCTGATCCATTATGGATTGTTCCTGAAAAATTGACTGATTGGGGTTTGTGGGGAAATGTCGAAGCATCTGATGTTGAAAAATTACTTGAAGAAAATGATGATGTTTCTGCTGTTTGGATTACTAACCCGACTTATGAAGGGGTAGTTTCTGATGTCGCTTCTATTGCAAAAATTTGTAAAAAACACAATGTTCCTCTAATTGTTGATGAGGCTCACGGGTGTTTGTGGAATTTTAATGACAAATTACCAACAACATCATTAAAATTAGGTGCTGATATTGTTGTTCATTCTTTGCATAAGACTGGTGGCAGTATGAGTCAATCTTCTATGCTTCATATTGCAGAAAATTCTTTGGTTAATGCTGAGGATGTTGAAAGAGCTTTGATGTTGTTACATACAACAAGTCCATCTTTAATGCTTTTAGGCAGTTTAGATGCTGCTCGTGCAAATTTACAAAGCCCAAGAGGTCAAAAACAATTATCCAGAGCTATCGCTAATGCAAAATATTTGCGCTCAGAAATTGATAAAATGCAAAATATTCATCAGTTGAAATCTGATTTTGGTTATAAAACTGATGTAACTAAAGTCTTTATTAAGGCTGACGGTTTATCAGGTAAGAGATTGGAATCAATTTTGGAAATTGATTTTGGTATTGAAGTTGAAAGTGCCTCTGATGTTGGTATTTTAATTCTTTGTAATATTGGTAATAAGCGTTCAGATTTTGAGTATTTGGTTGATTGTTTGAAAAAAATTGATACTCATAATTATAAAGATATTTATTATTTGGAAAATAAAAAACATATGCCAATGCTTATGCCGATAATTAAAAAGAATTTGAGGGATGCATATTTTTCAGAAAAAGAAATTGTTCCAACAAAAGAAGCTGTTGGAAGATTATCAGGAGAAGTTGTTGCAGAATGTCCTCCAGGTATTTCTATATTATTGCCTGGGGAACTTATTACAGAAGATCATTTACCTTATTTAACAGGGTATGATGTTATTGAAGTTTTGAAATAAGCTATTGAGAATAGATTTGTTTTTTCTGTAAAATTATATAATATTTGCAAAACTTAGGAAGTAGTCTTCGATTATGTTCATTAGCATAGGTAAAATCCATACTAGTATTGCTGCGCCTAGAACCGGTTTAAATAGAAAGCTTAATTGGAATACGTTTACTTGAGGTGCTGTTCTAGATATTACCCCTAGGATAATATCTTGTGCTAAAGTTGCAAGAAGTACAGGGGAAGCTATTTGGAGTCCCATATATAATGTATTTGAACTCATTTTAATAAGTAAATCCATTTTAATTAGTTGCTCTAAAGGAATATGAGATGCGTACATCGGGAAAATTTCAAAACTTCTCATTAAAGCTTTGAATAACCAATATATTCCACCAAGGTTGATAAAAATAAGAATTCCCATAAGAGAGAACATTTTTGTTAGAATAGATACTTGCGCTTGAGTTGTAGGATCAAGTGTAGTAGCAGATGATAGACCCATTTGCATATTTATCATTTCAGCACCACAATCAATTGCGATTGTTATAAGTTGTGCCATATAACCAATCATAGCTCCTACTACGACATTTAAAAGCAGTGAAAGAGCAAATGAATCACAGTGTGTAAGTGTTTTTTCAGGAGATAAAAAAGGAACCATAAAAACTGTTACAATTAGTGCAAACGGGATTTTTACCAGTGTTGGAAAATCTTTTCTGTTAAATATAGGAGCAAATCTGAAAAATCCTACCATTCTAGCAAAAACTAAAGCACCTGCCATTATGTAGGTGTTTATGGTTGGGAACATTTTCATTAATTCTGTTACTATATTATCCATTTTTTATTATCTTCCAAGAATTTTTTTAGTTTCTACCAAGTCAGGTTTTGGCATTGGTGTTTTTGCTGCCGGTAAATATTTTTCACGTTTGTAGTTGTCAATATATGGAACTTTTCCAGGATGTTTCATAATTTCATCCATAGAATCAACGTTTTTAAATTTATCTTTCATTTCACCTTCAAAAGGAGTTGTGTATTTATGATAATCAGCATCCAGAACAAAACTTTCGGTATGTGGAACTGTATTGAATGCGAGAACCATACCTTCTTGGAAAAGATTTGTCAAAAGTCTTATAAATCCAACGCCACCAATAATGATTACTAAGAATACTCCAAGAATTTTTGGAGCAGCGGCAATTGTCTGTTCTTGAACTTGGGTTACAGCTTGTAATATACCTACGACAAGACCAATACCTGCTGCCACAAGTACGCATGGCATAGATATTGCTAACATTATCAAAAATCCTTTGGCTAAATATTCTAATAAAATTTCCACTGTTTTTTCCTTATGTTTTAGAATTCTAATTGTAACTTGAGACAAGTCCTTGAACTATTAATGCCCACCCGTCAACAGCAATAAATATCAGTAATTTAAACGGCATAGAAATAATTGTTGGCGATAACATAAACATACCTAATGCCAATAGTACGTTTGCGACAACTAAGTCCAAAATAATAAATGGAACAAAGATGATAAAGCTTATTTCAAAAGATGTTTTTAATTCACTTATGATATAAGCAGGAGCAACTTCCCAGATTGATATGTCATCTGGGGATTTGGGTTTTGTTTTATGCGCCATTTCGACAAAAAATGTTAAATCACTTTCTCTTGTCTGTTTTAGCATAAATTCTTTTAATGGTTTTGACCCTTCTTGAATTGCTGCTATCATATCGTGATTTTTCTGATATGGAACAGAACCCATGTCATACATTTTTTGAAATGTTGGTCCCATTGTGAAAAATGTTAATATTATGGATAATCCGATAATTACAATTGCCGGTGGAACTTGTTGTGTACCCATTGCTGTTTTTAGCATAGAAAATACAACAACAAATCTTAAAAAGCTTGTCATAGAACAAAATACAAATGGTAGTAATGAAAATAATGACATTACTATCAAAAGTTGTATTACCGGATTAAGGTTTTGTAGTTGATCCATTTTATTTGTCCTTATTGTTATAGTTCGTTAATTTTTTTTGCCATTTCTTTCATAGTTGAAAATTTGTGGCTGTTTTGATTAGCAAAATCTAGTGTTACTGTTTTGGGATTTTGATTTTGTTGAATATTATTTTGAATTCTTCTGTCCATTTGAGTCTTTTGTTTTGGTGTTCTTATTGGCTCCAGGTGGACAGTTTGTTGAGTTTTTTGTTGAACTTGTTGCGGTTTTGTTTGTTGAGACGGATAGTAATTATTGAATGCTTGTGGCATATCTTCTGTCTCATCCAAACTTTCGTATCTGTCAATTATTTGTTGTGATATAGGTTGTTGATTTTTTGTTCCTAATTTTGAAATTAGGGTTGTTCTATCTATATCTGAAGCTATCAGAAATTTTTCATTTCCTGCTCTTACAACGTGAAGAGTTTTTCTTGGAGATAGGCTCATTGATTCTTCAACGCTTAAAAATTTCGTATTGCTGCTTCTCATTGTTCCATCCATAACTTTTTTATAGATGAAAACAGCAAAGCATATTAGCCCTGTCATTGCTAATGTGTATACTGTGAAATTTGCTATATATCCGCCCATAAGTCTGTTTTGCTCTCCCGTTTGTCTGTTTTAAATTTTTCTTTTAGATATTTTTATGTATTAGATGTTTTCATCTTCCAGGTCAAAATCACTGTAATCGAATTCTTCTTCGGAATTGTCATTATTTTCTGATCCTTCTCCCTCTGGTGGAAGTTCGTTATTATCTGTAAAGTCATTTCCTTCCTCTTCGTTTTCATTAGATTCAGCTGCAGGTTGTGCTGCATTTTGACCTTTGGCAGGAAGTGAATTACCTCCATCTGCAATAACGTTATTTATTTTTACACCGTATCTGTCATTTACTATAACCAGTGATCCGCTTGCAATTGATTTACCTTCAACTTTTAGGGTTACGTTGTTATCATATAATGAGGTTAAGTCTACTACTAAGCCTTCTTCTATATCTTTTAATTCTCCAAGGCTTATTTTTACGGCATCAAATTCTGCACTCATTTCAACTTCGATACTGTCCCATATATTCTTATGAGTATCGCCCATATCGTCTCCTCCGTTTTCTGTTTCTGTGATTAGTATATCCATATTCGGATTTAGGTTTACGGGGATTTCTTCTCCGCTTATGAATAGTGTTATGTTTTCTAAATTACTGTTTTCAAATACAACTACATCATCTTGTTCAAGATTTTTTAAATCATATAAAGAAAATTTTGTTTTCCCGATTAGAACTTTGACTAATGTTTCACTTGTCGGGAAGCTGTCATCTGAAAATTTCGGACCTTCAGATGTTATAAGTTCCGGTTTTAATAATCCCAGTGGCATTGTGATTATTACTTTGCCGGCTTTTTTGTTGTATTCTTCTACTTCTTTGATGATAAATGTTAGATGTATTAAGTCAAAATTATTTCTTTGTAATTGGGTAGGGTCAGGTTCTGATAGAACTGTTTTTAAATGTTCAAACATAAAGTCATTAAAAGATGTTATGACTTTTGCTTCAAGTTCGGATATTTTGTTTATGTTAAATTTGTTTTTTGACTGCCCTAAAACTTTATTAAGGATAATATCAAGTGCTTTATCATTTAGCCTAAAGTACATATCATATTCGTGGTTAATGCGAATTTTAGTTACAAACCAAGATTCATTATCCATAAGACAATTTATGTTTTTGCTTATTCCGATAAGTTCAAGCTTAAAATTATTGTCAAAAAATTCATCACAGGATTCTTGCACAATAGGAGGGAACGTGTGTTGATACCAGTCATATTCTTTGTATAACTGGTCTGTAGATATTGAATTTTGTACTTTTTCATCTAACATAACAACTATCCCTTGATTTATCCCCGGAAATACAGTTAATATTCCCCATACCTACAATAAATTATTAATAGGATAATTACATCAATCTTTTAATTGATATTTTAGAAAAATCAACCCTTTTTATAAGATTTTTGACTTTTATAAAGGATTGATTTTTGGTTGTATATGAATTTTATTTATTTTTATATTTTTTATTTTATATCTTTGAAAAATTCATTAGCAATTAATTGAGAATATTTATCTTTTTCATTTGCGGAAACTAAAATTTTATCATTTCCTTTTTCGTCTTTAACAACGGAAATTATACCTGAAATTTCGCCAATCGGAAGTTTTTTTACTCTTGCCGTAAATTTTACGTAAGGAATTTCTTGCCCGTAAGATTTCATCGTTCCTCTTTCCGTTACTCTGAACTCTTCAATTGTAGCTGCTTGGTATTTGAATTTGCTAATCGCAGCTTTAATTTTATCTTCCGCATTAGATGATTTAATATCTTCTTCGGTTAAAATAGGTTTTTTGTCTTTTGAATCAACAACAAGCATTTTTTGCCCTGAAGCTTTGTGCTCAGCTAAAACAGCGTTATAACCTAAAATTCCTGCGGCTTTTTCAATTTCAAATTCTTTATTCATTTTCGAAAAGTCACCGACTTTTTGAGCTCTTTCTAAAATTACGTCATGACTTGGGTTTATAAAATTCTTGAATTGGTATTTAACCCAATCTTGTCCTCCAAGAGCCATAAACCCTACAACGACGACAGTTAGGAAAATTGCTCTTGTTACGTTTTTTAAACAACCCATGTTGAAATCCTCTCTTTTTTGGTATAAAAATATTATAATATGAGCAAGGCTGAAATCAATCACATAAACAGTTGGGAAGTTAAATTAGAAGATACAACTCCTGTTATGCAACAGTATTTAAAGATTAAACAGGAAAATCCGGAAATACTATTGTGGTATCGTTTAGGTGATTTTTACGAAACTTTTTTTGAAGATGCCTTGATTATGTCAAAAGAATTAGAATTAACCTTGACTGGTCGAGATGCAGGACCAAAATTGGGTAGAGTACCATTAGCCGGTATTCCTGCTAAGGCTGCTGAGGGGTATTTAGAAAAACTTGTTCAAAAGAATTATAAAGTTGCTATTTGTGATCAATTAGAAGATCCAAAGTTTGCAAAAGGTCTTGTAAAACGAGGAGTTACAAGAGTTATTACGGCAGGAACTTTGACGGAGAGCAATCTTTTAAAACAAAATTCTAACAATTATATTTGTGCAATTTATAAAGATGAAAAATCTGATTTGTTTGGATTTGCTTATACGGATATTTCAACCGGAGAATTTAAAACAACTCAAGCTCCTTTAAATATGATTATGGCAGAACTTGCAAGGTTAAATCCTTCTGAAATTGTTGCACCTAGTTTAAAACAAGATATCAAACCTTTTCAGATTGTACCTGATGAAGTTATAAATTTGCCTGAAGAAATTACTAAAAGGTATAACTGTTCAAAGATACCTGCATCAGTTTTTGAAGTTTCTTTTGCCGAAAATAATTTGAAAACAGTTTTTAAGACTCAAAGTTTGGAAAGTTTTGGGTATTCAAAATATAAATTAGGATTTAGAGCCGCTGGAGCTTTACTTGCTTATGTTTGGGAAACTTTAAAGGGTAATATGCCGAAATTTGACAGTATTGTTCCTTATGAGTTATCTGAATATATGATTTTGGATGCTTCAACAAGAAAAAATCTTGAACTTGTTGAGACTCTTCGTGAAAAAAATAAGTATGGTTCTTTACTCTGGGCGGTTGATAAAACTAAAACGAATATGGGTGCAAGACTTTTAAAAAATTGGATTTGTCAGCCATTAAAAAATGTTGATGATATTTTGAAAAGACAAAATGCTGTTTCTGAATTGGTTGAAAGGGAAAATATCAGGTATTCTTTATCAGAAAATTTGGAAAAAATATATGATATCCAAAGACTTGCAACACGTATGAGTAATGGATCTGCCAGTCCTAAAGATTTTGTAAGTTTAAAATTATCATTGATGATGTTACCTGCAATTTTGGATGTTACTCAGGATCTTGAAAATGATATGTTCAAATCTGTCAGAGAGTATAGAGAAGAAATTGCAGATTACGCAACAATGATTGATAATACTCTTGTTGATAATCCTCCTGTTTTATTAAAAGAAGGCGGAATTATAAAAGAAAGAGTTAGCGGGGAATTAGATTATTTCAGAGATTTGTTAACTGGTGGTGAGCAGTGGCTTAGTGATTTTGAAGAAGCCGAAAAAGAAAGAACAGGAATTAAAAATTTAAAAATCGGTTATAATAAAGTTTTTGGATATTTTATAGAAGTTACAAATTCTTATTTGAATATGGTTCCGCAAAGTTATGTTAGAAAACAAACTTTGACAGGGGCTGAAAGATTTATTACGGATGAATTGAAAAAACATGAAGATGATGTTTTATCCGCAAAATTCAAGTCTACTGAATTGGAATATAAATTGTTTACTGATTTTAGAGAGTATTCTAAAGAATTTGTATCAAAATTGAGAGAAATTGCTGATTGTATTGCAGTTGCTGATGTTTTGAATTCGTTAGCAGAAATTGCTGTTGAAAATAATTATTGCAAACCTGTGGTTGATGATTCTGATGATTTTGTCGTTAAAAACGGCAGGCATGCTGTTTTGGAAAAAATTCTTCCATTGGGTGAATATGTTGCAAATGATTTGGAATTGAAGTCAAATTCTGTTGATACAACACAATTTATGATTTTGACAGGTCCGAATATGGCTGGTAAATCAACTTATATGAGGCAAAATGCTTTAATTGCAATATTAGCTCAAATCGGTTCTTGGGTTCCTGCGGATGCTGCTAAAATTGGGGTTGTAGATAAAGTATTTACAAGAGTCGGAGCCAGTGATGATTTGACTTTGGGTCAATCTACATTTATGGTTGAGATGATTGAAACTTCATTTATTCTAAATTCTGCGACTGATAAAAGTTTTATTCTTTTGGATGAAATTGGCCGTGGTACAAGTACTTATGATGGGGTTGCGATTGCTTGGGCGGTTGCTGAATATATTGCAACAAAAATTAAGGCAAGATGTATTTTTGCAACTCACTATCACGAATTGAATGTTATGACAAACACGTATCCGCAAATTAAAAATTATAGAATTACTGTTTCAGAACAAAACGGTGAGATTGAATTTTTAAGAAAAATTGTACAAGGTGGTACAAGTAAAAGTTATGGTATTCAGGTAGCTAAAATGGCAGGACTTCCAAAGTCTGTTATTAAACGTTCTGAAGATTTAATGTTAAAAATGCAAAAAGATTTTTCAAATAACCTTGCATCTCGAAAGAAAATCGTAAATAATGTAGATGAAGTTCCACAGTTGTCGTTATTTGGAATGTAAAGATTTGTGTATAATTAAGCAAAAATATTAATTTTGGTGTTTTACTAAAACCACAAGGAGTGTGCGTTATGATGAAGGTAGTATTAAATCCTGTAAGTTTTAGGTCAACAGAGAATAAGACTGTTCATAAAGGAATGGTAGATTTACAAAATTTGGCGCCTGAAGCTGGTAATCAAGTTCAATCGTTAGCTCAAGATAGTATTCAAATAGATGGACAAAATAATAATAATGCTTCTGAGAAGAAAAAAGGTAGAGGTATTAATGAAGGAATTGCTAATGTTTGGAAATTCTTTTCAGTAACTAATCAAATGGCAAATTCCGCATTGAAAGGTATATTATATGGCGCAGTGACAGGAGTTGCCTTCTTGAGCGGCTCTTGGTTATTTGCTACTATGCCTAAGGCCTTTTCTAAAGGCGGTCCAAAATTATGGGAGGTTGTACGCCATCCATTAAAGAATATGCCAAAATCAGGTAAGATAATTTCAGGTATTGCATCTGCTGCTGTTTTAGCTTATCAACTTGTAGCCGGTAAACTTCAAGCTAATCAAAAAACTGCAGTTATTGATCATAAATTAAAAGTTGGTCATAGAGATGTTTAATATAAAGTTGCATATATTATAAAAAAGATGGTTTTTAAAACCATCTTTTTTATTTGATTTATTTGATTAAATTGTTATAGTGTTCGTTATAAAAATCACCGTATCTGTCTTCTAGAATTGCTTGTCGGCATTGTTTTGCAAAATCTATCAGGAATTTAATATTATGGATAGATAAAAGAGTTGATGCTGTTTGTTCTTGACATCTCCATAGGTGGCGAATATATGCTCTTGAGTGGTTTTTACAAGCATAGCAATCACAACCTTCAACAAGTGGAAGATGATCATCTGCATATTTTTTATTTTTGATGTTTGATTTGCCGTTCCAAGTGAAGAATGACCCGTGACGAGCGTTTCTTGTAGGTAGAACACAATCAAACATATCAACGCCGTATTTTATTCCGTTTAATAAATCTTCTGGTGTTCCAACACCCATAAGATATCTTGGCTTATATTTTGGAAGAAGTGGTGCTGTTAATTCTGTGAAATGATTTTTAACATCTGTAGGTTCTCCAACACTAACTCCGCCTATTGCGTATCCTACTGCATCAAATGTTGAAATTACTCTGGCACTTTCTTTTCTTAAGTCATCAAAAAATGCACCTTGTACGATTGGAAATAGGGCTTGTTTAGGATTTGTTTTGGCTTTAAAACATCTTTCAAGCCATCTATGGGTTCTTTCCATTGCAGCTTTTGCTGTTTCGTAATCACAAGGATATGGAGCACATTCATCAAATGCCATCATTATATCAGCGCCTATATCTTGTTGAATTTCCATTGAGACTTCAGGTGAGATGAAATGTTTTGTACCGTCTTTGGGATCTCTAAATTCAACACCATCTTCTGTTATTTTTCTTAAATGGGCTAATGAAAATACTTGAAATCCGCCAGAATCTGTTAAAACAGGTTTGTCCCAATTCATCCAGCCGTGTATTCCGCCAAATTCTCTTATTCTTTTTGTACCGGCTCTTAGATATAAGTGGTAAGAGTTTGCTAGTATAATTTGAGCTCCTGTATCTTTTATTTGATCACAGGTTAGTGATTTTACGGCAGAATTTGTTCCAACAGGCATAAATATTGGTGTTTCAATTTTGCCGTGTGGCGTTGTTAAAATTCCTGCTCTTGCGCCGGTTTGCGCGTCTTCGTGTATTAGTTCGTAGTTAAAATAATCTTTTTCATTCATAGTAAGTTTATTCTAACATAAAAATGCCGCATCTTTTGATGCGGCATTTTTGTTATATATTTTTAACATTTATTATTCAGCATCTAAGCTTTCAATTACAAGTTCTGACATACATTTGCCATCAGGGAATAATTCATTTTCATTGAAATAAATTTTAATTTCTCTTTCAGCACTTTCAACACTATCAGAACCATGTACGATATTGTATTCTTTAACTTGAGCAAAATCAGCTCTAATTGTGCCAACTTCTGCAGCATTAGGATCAGTTGAACCCATAAGATGTCTTGCCCCTGCAACAGCATTATATCCTTGAATTACCATAGCAACGATAGGACCGCTTTGAATATATTGGATAAGTTTTGGGTAGAATGGTTTGCCTTCGTGTTCAGCATAATGAGCTTTAGCTTGTTCATCTGTAACATTAAGCATTTTTAAACCTATTACTTTATACCCTTTTGTTTCAAATCTTTTAATAACTTCTCCGATTAATCCTCTTTGAACCCCATCAGGTTTTACTGCAATAAAAGTTCTTTCTTCTGTGTGCATTTTAAATCTCCTTATTAAACATATATAGCGCAATTATAGCATAAACCTTTTATTTTTGCACTATTGGTGAATTGTTTAATATTTTTTTCTTAATTAGTCTGTTAATTGGAATTTCGTATAAATGATGAACTAGTATTCCGACAATAAGTGCAAATGTTGTCTGCAGAACGAATGTTAAAAGAGTATGCGAATTAACAAAGTTTGCAAAATGCTTATATAAGGTAAAGTGTAAGACTCTAAATAATGGGAAATGGATAATATAAATAGCATAAGAGGCGTTGCCAAGTTCTCGCCAATAGTCTTTTTCTAATAATTTTGATATATATCCTTGTTTTGATAAAAATAGATAAAATAGTATTGAAAAAACTACAATATAAACAAATCCACTTTTCCCAGGTAGTTTTGTTGTAAAAAATAGGTAATATGACAAAAAGGATATTGAAAATATTTCAACCCCAGTAAGTACGAATTTCAATTTATTAGAGCATTGTTTAAGAAAATTTGATTTAAATAATTCAGAAATAAAATATCCTATACCTATACCGGCTAATCCTCTCAATACTCCAATGTCTGCAAAATGATAAATTATTTTAGTATGTCCTCCAGTTTCAAAGTTGGTGTTTGAATAATACAAGGCATAACTAAAAATTATAATTAGCCATATAATCAAATTTAAATATTTCTTATCAAAAATTTTATAAATATAAAAATAAAAAATAGATACCCAAAATAATACAGGAACAAACCAAGTTACTCCTAATCTTAAATTTCCACTAGTAGATGGTGCAAAACCTATGTTACTTAATAATAAACATCTTAGTAGGGTGTTACTTAACGAAAATGTTTCTTCTTTTATAAATATACTTGCAATTATAGTGAATAATACAATAAACCAAACTAATGGTGCTAATCTAAAAAAGCGTTTTATAGCAAATGTTATTGTGTCTATATTTTTTATACTATAAAACAAGAAAAATCCTGAAATAATGAAGAAAAAGTCAACACATACATTGCAATGTTTAAACGTTGGAAATAATAAATATGGTAAGACTGAAGCTTTTGAACCATGAAGCATTACAATTAGTAGTATTAATAAAAATCTCAAAAAATCTACATTTTTAAAATGTTCTTTTACAATTTTTTCTGTCATAGCTATCTCTTAATCCCTTCTAAATCAATATATGATTATAAAAATAGTCTTAATTCTTTTGGCATGATATCTTAAAGTACAAAGTCATGTCAATAAAATAAGGTTTACAAATCAATCCATTTGAAAGAGGGGTAATGCGGGTTGATAAATTCAGTTTGCGCTTCGCATACGGCGTTATAGAACATTTCATTTATTTGGATTTCTTTTCCATCTTTTAGAATTTTTGTTTTTGGAATGTCTTTTAATACCTCAAATCCTTGTTCACCTGTACCTATATAGTGATCTATTGTGCAGGTGAATTTTTTTGTGTCATCTATTGGATTTTGATTTTCGTCTAACAAGTTTTTATTATTAATTGCTATTTGTAAAATCTCGTAAGGATTGATATTTAAATCATTTGGATTTGGAATATTATTTATGAATTCTTTTTTTACTCTGCCTGTAATTGTTATGTTTTGCGAACATTGTACAAATCTTGAGTTTCCTCTGTTTTTGAAAATTCTATATTTTGCTGCGTTTTCAAAAACTTGTTTTAATTCAGAAGTTGTTATTTCTATTTTTTCTATTACGGATGAGGATTCACACATTACCCGTTTTAAATCATATTGGGTTATAACATCGCTATCTTCAAGTCTTAGCGGATACATTGTAAATCCTGTAGAGTGAAATGCAATATCGGTATTTCCAAGTTTCCTCATTGTATCTGAGATAAATGTTCCTAATGGGCAAGGATCAGAGTACCTTTTTGTTAAATCAAGTACTCTTTTTGCTAAAGGCTTTTTTAGGTTTGTTTTTTCTTCATATTCAATGATTGGTTTTTCAAGTTGTGGGATAAATTTGCATTTTTCAATCGGTATTTCTACAATGTCATTGATTTTATTATCGATTGTCATTTTATACATTGTTCGGGCAAAAGATAACGGATAAAATATATTGTTTTCATAGTTAGGTGCAATTGGTGAGTGTTCGTGACCTCCTATTATCAAATCAATATTTATATTATTTTCTTTTGCTTTATCAAATAGACTTTTGCTATATGGATACCAGTGGTGGTTTAGTATAATTATTTTGTCATATTTTTCTTTTGTATTTTGGATTAAATTTAGAAAACAGGTTTCTGGTGGAGTTAATTCGCAGTGGAATTTTTTGGCACAAGAATTGTTTAGGCAAAATCCTGTTATAAAAATTTTTTGTCCATTTATATCTATTATTTTATATTCTGGAACGAAATCAAGATGTTTTTCTGTTTTTTCATCAGTTAAGTTTGCACAAATAACATTTATTCCTGCATCTTGAAATCTTTTAATTGTCGTTTTTAAATATTCAAAATCGGATTTTTTAAATCCAAAATCATTATTTCCAAGTGTTATAAAAATTTGAGCTTGTGGAAGTAGTTCTTTTATTTTTAGGTAAGCATTTATTGATAATTCTTTATCATATATTCCTTTAAATAAATCTCCGCAATCTAATATTAAAAATGGAGTAGAATTATCTTTTTCTAAATTATATATTCCACTTAGTAAAAGACTTAGGTTATGACTTTCTTGGTGGGAGTCTGTTAATGCATAAATATTTGTTTTCATTTTTTATTGTACCCTTGTGCTTATTACAAAATAGCAAAAATCTTTAAGGATATCAATTTTGTAAAAATAACATTTTATATTGTAATATGTTATAATCATTTTATGAATGAGAGATTAAAAGAAAGTTTGAAACTTTTACCATCTTTACCGGGGTGTTATATATATTACAACTCTGATAACGAAATTATTTATGTAGGTAAAGCTAAAATATTAAAACGCAGGGTAAAATCTTATTTTAACCGTAAACATCATGACAGTGTAAAGGTTAATGTTTTAGTTTCTCAGATTGACCATTTGGAATATATAATTACAAATACCGAAGTTGAGGCTTTAATTTTAGAAAGTCATTTAATAAAAAAGCACAAGCCAAAATATAATATTTTATTGAAAGACGATAAAAAATATCCGTATTTTTTGGTTACAGATGAAGATTTTCCAAGAATTTTAATAGTCAGAAAAAGAAATCTTAATCAGGAAAAGGGTAAATATTACGGACCATATACAGATATTCGAGCAATGCATTCGACTTTGGATTTTTTGAAGAAAATATTTCCGCTAAAGCAATGTAAAACTCCAAAATTCAAAACAAGACCTTGTCTTTATTATCAAATAGGAAAGTGTCTTGCCCCTTGTCAAAATCTTGTGACAAGTGAAGAATATAAAGCGGTTGTACATCAGGCAGAATTGTTTTTATCAGGTAAGCAATCAGAATTGATGAAGCAGTTGATGGAGCAGATTAAAAAGTATTCAGATTCTGAACAATTTGAAAAGGCTGCAAGACTTCGGGACAGTTATTTTGATTTGCAAAAAACTTTGGAAAAACAAAAGGTTGTTTATGAAAATACAAAATTAAACGAAGATATAATTTCACTTCAGCACGAAGATGGAATTTTGGCTATCGTCATTATGATGATTAGAGAAGGTCGTTTGATTGATAAAAAAGATTTTACCTATGAAGTTGAAGATGAAGATAAAACAGAATTTTTTGCTACATTTTTTAAAGAATATTATAATACTTTGTCTTTAGAATTTCCTGATAGGATTGTTTCAAATGAATTAGAAGCAGTTGGAGATAAGGCTTTATATGAAGAGTGGTTAAATATTATATCTGGTAAAAAGGTTAAAATAAGTTATGGTAAATCTGCTCAGGGTAAAGAATTGCAGATGTTGGCAGATAAAAATGCGAAAGTTGTTTTAGATAATGCAAAACTTTCTAAAATGTCCAAAATTAGAGAAGATTTTAATAATATTGGGTCGTATTTGAAAGAGAAATTAAAATTAAATAATTTCCCATATCGAATGGAATGTTATGATATTTCGCATATTCAAGGTACAAATACGGTAGCTTCTATGGTAACTTTTATAAATGGTTTAAGTAAAAAGTCTGAATATAGAAAATTTAAAGTTAAATCTACAGAAGGCAAACCTGATGATTTTCTATCAATGAAAGAAGTTTTGACAAGAAGATTATCTCGACTTGGTGAAAAAGGCTGGGAGAAACCGGATCTAATTATTATTGATGGTGGTAAGGGTCAATTATCTAGTGTAATGCAAATTGTTGAAGAAATGGGTGTTAGCGGAATAGATTTTGTAAGTTTGGCAAAACAACAAGAAGAAGTATTTTTACCCCATCAATCAAAATCAATTATGTTGCCTAGAGATTCAAGTGCTTTGTTTTTAATACAAAGAATAAGAGATGAAGCGCATAGATTTGCAATTACGTATCATAGAAATTTGCGTTCCAAATCAGCATTAAAAAACGAGGGTTAGATGCACCCTCGCTTTTAATATTTTTATATTCTTCTAAACATAGATTTTAAATAATTTTTTAAATTCTTTTTGACATCCTCAACAGTTTCAGGTTCAGTATCATCTTTTTCTACTGGAGCATCTTTATGTTGTATACTTTCTTCCAGAGTCATAAGTTCTTCACCTTCTTCGTCTTCTTCATCCTCATCCTCAGATTCAGGTTCTGTGTCTAATGGAGCTGTCATATCCATTAGGTTTCTTAGATGTTTTTTACGAGGGGCGTCTCTTTTTGCTTCGTCAGCTTCACCTTCCATTGCAATTGCTTTTTCTTCATCTTCAGCTTTGATAAGATCACTCATTGCAATCCATATTTCTTTTAAATCAGCAACAATAGTGCTGCTACCAAGCCATTTTCTAACATATTTTTCATCAGGACCTAAACCTCCATCTGTTTTGGTTCCATCAGCTATGTTAAATGTTGCTTCTGAAATTCCAATACAAACAATTACGTTTGGATAGTGGAGTCTTGTTTCCATTCTGAGTTTCAGATTGTTGTATTTAGTTACGTTTAAATTTGTTTGGTTATGTGCGTCCTCTTGGGATTTGATAATGTATGTTTGTAATTTTGATGCTAATTCATGAAGTGTTTTCATAATTTTACCCTCTATTTTTCATTATCATTGTGTTTCTTTATATTTTTTTTGAAACCTGAAAAACGGCTTTTTTTGCGTTCGATTTCTTGTCTTTTAGCTTTGTTAATACCTGTACTTGTCATATCGACATTAAGATCTTCATTGGATTTTTCAGCGCGTCTTAGTCTTATAGTATTGGCTGTTTTTTTAGACATATCTTCTTCTTGTTCTGCCGAAATTGCTTCTTTTAATATTTTCCAGTGAGCTTCTAATTCTTTATGAATATTAGTTCTATCAGCCCAACGTTTAACGTATCCGTCTTCTGTGCCTAATCCGCCTTCTATTTTTTTTCCGTCATCTATTGAAAATACAGCTTCTGAAATTCCAATTTGTACGTAGAAGTGAGGTTGAGCAATTTTTTTTGGATCCATAAATACTTTTAGGTTATTATATCTGTATGCATAAGATTTTGCATCTCCGTATTTATCAGCCAAAGCGTTTATTAAAAATTCAGTTAATGAATTATCAAATTTAGTTATAGAATTTGCTTTTCCCATTTTTTATCCTTTTATTTAGTTATTTAAACTGTGAATTGGTGCGGGGATTCTTCCACCGCGTTGTACAAAATTTGTGGAAGATAATTTATTTACAGGAATAATTGGAGCTTCTCCAAGTAATCCTCCATAAGAAATTTTATCACCTACTGTCTTGCCGTATGCAGGAATAATTCTAACAGCAGTAGTTTTTTTATTGATCATACCGATAGCCATTTCATCTGCTATAATTCCAGCAATTGTATCAGCTGGAGTATCTCCAGGAATTGCAATCATATCAAGACCGACTGAACAAACTGATGTCATAGCTTCAAGTTTATCGAATACTAAGTATCCTTTTTCAGTAGCTTCAATCATTCCAGCATCTTCTGAAACCGGTATAAATGCTCCTGATAAGCCACCTACATGAGAACTTGCCATAATTCCGCCTTTTTTCACTGCATCATTTAGCATTGCTAAGGCTGCTGTTGTTCCGTGCGCTCCGGCATGTTCTAAACCCATTGCTTGGAAAATTCCGGCTACACTATCTCCTGGAGCTGGTGTTGGTGCAAGTGATAAATCTATTACTCCAAATGGAATATCTAATTTCTTAGCTAATTTTCTTCCGATAAGTTCACCTGTTGAAGTTATTTTATAGGCGATTTCTTTTATTTTGTTTGCTAATTCACTCATATTAGCATCTTTTGGTAGAGCTTCTACTGCTGCTCTCACAACACCTGGCCCAGAAACCCCAACGTTTAGTGCACATTCAGGTTCTCCCATTCCGCAAAAAGCTCCTGCCATAAATGGATTATCTCCAGGTACATTACAAAATACTACAAGTTTTGCTGCGCCTATGCCATCTCTGTCTTTTGTTAACTCGGCAGATTTTTTGATGATTTCAGACATTTTTAATACTGCATCCATATTTATTCCTGCTTTTGAGGATGCAAGATTTATGGATGAACACACATATTCTGTTGTTGCAAGTGCTTCAGGTATACTTTCGATAAGCATTTTATCACCTTTTGTGCAACCTTTTTCAACTAATGCTGAAAATCCTCCGATAAAATTTACTCCAACTTCTTTTGCTGCTTTATCAAGTGTTTGTGCAATTTTTACATAATCAGGATTTTTACAGGATTCTCCAATAAAAGAAATTGGAGTTACAGCAATTCTTTTGTTTATAATTGGAATAGAATATTCATCAGCTAATTCGTCGGCGTATTCTACAAGGTTTTTAGCGTGTTTTTTTATTTTGTTATAAATATTTTCACAAACCTTATCAATGTCTTCTGAAATACAATCTCTCAAACTTAGAGCAAGTGTTACTGTTCTAATATCAAGATTGTACAATTTAATCATATTTATTGTTTCTAAAATATTGTTTTCATCTATCATTTTTTCAATCCTAACGCTGTTGATACATCCCAGCTTTTTACCTTTAATTTTAACTCTACACGTCTACTTTTATCAAAATCTTCAACCCCGTTAACTAAGACGGGTTCATTAAAACTTTTGCCTTCTACGACGACAATTTTTCTGAATTGGTCTGAATATTTTTTATCATAATTTGTTTTGAAAATATAATCTGCAACTGCTTGTGCTCTTTTCAGACTTAGATCCATATTTTTTAGGAATTGTTCATCTTTAGAATTTATTCCGGCAAACATTTGAGAATCAGTATGTCCTTGAATTATTATATACTGAATTTGGTCAGCAAGCTCTTTATCTGCAAAAATTGAATTTATATAAATTGGAGCAAGTCTATCTAATAATTTTTTGCCGTTGTTTGACAAAACATAACTGTTTAGTTCAAATAATTCAACATCGGAAATTTTCAAATCTCCGGTCATTTTGTCCATATCTGCATTTACATCAGCTTTTTTTAGTTCACCGCTGATTTTTTCTGCGATTTCCATTTGAGTTTTTTGTTGTTGAACTGAATTTTGAGAAAAACCTGTCATAGCAAGGACGAATAAAGTAATAAATACAATGGCTAATCCTAATAACAAGTCTGCCATTGTTACCCAGAATATGTTTTCATCTGCTCCTTCATTTTTTGATCGTCTGTTGAAACTTATTCCCATTGCTATCCTTTAAAATAATTCATCGACAACATCGGAAGCTTTTTTCTCTTTTAAAGATTCTTTCAGTTGTTTATTTAATTGGTTTAATCCAAATATAAGGTTTTCAAGATATGGAACAAGGTTTGTTGCCATACTTGCGTTGAATGCTGTTTTTACTTGACCAGGCATCTCTGACATGAGATTTACTGTTGAATTGTTTTGAATTTTTGATTCTCTTAATAGTTCGTATAAGAATTTTTCTGCTGAAATATTTGCAAATAAGCTTCCCATAATTTCTTGAACTCTGTTTAGTGGAATTTTGCACATTTTATTGTACATAATTCTTTCAATCATAAGATATACAAGACAAGAGCCTACTGCAATTACTGAAACAAGTGCTGCAACTTGCATCGTTCCCATAAAATTGGCAACGGATTCAATTGTTTTTTCTTGAGAAGAAAAGTCAATTTTACCAAATGCAATTGCAATATTTAAGAATGTAAATAGTGGTCCAAAACCTGTTAAAACGGTTGGAATGGTTTGAATCATTTTAAAATTGAATTTTGAAGTTATTAAAGTTTCTTCATTAAAGAAATAAAGCGGATCGGTTGTTGTTTGAATATTTTGTACTGTAGATGAGATATCTTGGTATTTTAAGTTACTGCCATTAGTTTGAATAGGTATTGATTCTGAAAATACTAATGTGTTTCTGAATTCTGCCCATATTGTTGAAACATACGGGTTTGATCTCATCCATTCATCAATTTCTTTAAATCTAAAATTCAAATCGTTTTTTTTGAAGTTTTCCATAAACTGGATAATTATATTTAGCTGTTTTCCAGTTTGTAAGTATTTTGTAAAACAGTAGATTGTGGAAATCGTAAAAACTGTTAGTACTATTAATATAGGGATATCAGATATATATTTCAAAAAATTCATAACAACGTCACCATTCCTTGACTTGCATTGTAGCATATTATTTGATTTGAGGCAAATATTATTCAGTTATGAATAGTAGAACCTTATGTAAGTATTTACCAATAATTACTAAAACAAAACTGAATATAAGATCGTAAATTATTTTTAGTCCGCTTTGAGCCGCTATCCAGCCTGTTATAAATCCTATACCATCGTGTTTTGCAATTGCAATTATGCACATATATAAAATCCCTAATACATGAATTGATAAAACTCCGGCTAAAGTTGCTTTAATCATATCTGGATAGGTATATTTTTTGCCAAGTAAGTTACCGACAATTACTGCTGCCGGGAGGTATGCAAAAATATATCCAAATCCGTATTCAAGAACATATCTAATCCCGCCACCCAGTGCAAAGATAGGGAAAACTGTTATTCCTGCTAAAATGTATAATACAACGCTTGTTATTGCCATTCTTTTACCTAAAGTAGAACAGACAAACATCAACATAGGTATTTGAGGAATTATGAAAAAGCTATATATAAAATCCTCAGCTGTCAGGTTTTTGTTTGTGAAAATATCAAATGGAATAAAATAGTGTTTGATATCTATATTTAAGAATGTAGAAGCAACAAGTAATAAAGTTCCAAAAACTACAATTATAAGATTGAGCAAATGAATTTTGACTTTTCTTTTGCGTTTATTTCTTCGTGTCATTTTAGGTATTAGTATATCTTCGCTCATTTTATGAGAATTTTCCCTTCTAAATCTTTAGTAATTTTTTCATACTGTTGTTTGAATTCTTCAAAGAATATGTTTTTTGTCCACATAATAAGTGCATCTTCGTTATTATCTTGGTAATATTTTTTTCTTGTTCCAAAAGATGAAAATCCATATTTTGTATATAGGTTTATTGCCGGGGTATTGCTTACTCTAACCTCAAGTGTAATATATTTAATTTTTGCACTGTAACAGTCGTCAATAATCTGTTTTAGGAGTGCTTGTGCAAAATGTTTTCTTCTGAAGTTAGGAGCGACTGCAATTGTTGTAATATGAGCTTCTTCTAGAATGTGCCAACATCCGGCATATCCTGCAAGCTCCCCTTCTTCAGTATATAATGAATAATAGTATGCTAAATCATTTCTTAATTCATTTAAAAAAGATTCCTTGGACCAGTGATGGTCTCCATAGCATAATTGTTCTATTTGAATTACTCCATCAACATCTTCGGGTTTTAATCTTTTAATAGTAACCGTTTCAATATTAGTGTGCATACAAATAATGTTATCACGAGTTTGTATGTCTTGCAATAAAATGTTTCAAATTTTGCGCTGATTGTTTTTTATAAAATACACACATTAGAAAACTTAATAAAAATTTACAAAAATCTCAAAATACAGAATATAAAACTCTTTTGCTAAATAGTTGTGATTTATAGTTGTTTGGTATCTTTAGAAAAACATAAATATAAATAAGTATTAAGATACCTTAAAAACCTTATAAATTTTGCTTGCAAACAAATATTTTGCAAGTATTATTAAACTAGTTCCATGTGTGTGGAATAATTTGCGAAGCCGAATAATGAGGAAAATATGTCAAAAGACGTAATAGAACTAGAAGGTACAATTATTGAATCAATGCCCAATGCGATGTTCAGGGTAAAACTTGAAAATGATCATGAAATTTTGGCGCATATTTCAGGCAAAATAAGAAAGAATTTTATCAGAATATTGCCTGGCGACAGAGTAAAGGTAGAAATGACACCTTATGATTTAAGCAGAGGACGCATAACATTCAGATTAAAATAATTAAAAGAAATCTCACGTACAAAACATAAATAAAGGAAAAGACAATGAAAGTAAGATCATCAGTAAAAAAAATGTGCGATAAGTGCAAATGTATTAAAAGAAAAGGCAGAATTGCCGTAATTTGCGAAAACCCTAAGCACAAACAAAGACAAGGATAGTATTATTTTTGTCTTAGGTGTGATAATTGCACCTGATTAAAAGGTTGAATTGACGGACTAAATCGGTCAATGGTGAGGAAGTATTTAAGCCTCATATCAAAAAAAATCTAACAACAGAAAAGGAGAAAATTAAATGGCAAGATTAGTAGGGGTAGACTTACCTCGTAACAAAAGAATGGAAGTAGCATTAACATATATCTATGGTATCGGACCAACTAGAAGTAAAAAGATATTAGCTGCTACAGGTATTTCACCAGATTTAAGAACAGATGATTTAACAGATGAAGATATTAAATTACTTCGTAACGAATTATCTAATTATCATATAGAAGGTGACTTGAGACGTGAAGTAACAATGAACATTAAACGTCTTCAAGAAATCGGTTCATACAGAGGTCTACGTCACAAACGTAAACTTCCATGCCGCGGACAAAGAACAAAGACTAATGCGAGAACTCAACGTGGTAAGAAAACTGGACCAGTTGCAAAGAAAAAATAATTAGTTAAGAAACAAGTTTATTAATTAATAAAGTAATAAAAAGTAAATAAAGATAAAGGATAAAGAAATGGCAAGACCACAAAAAACAAAGAAAAAAGAAAAGAAAAACGTATTACAAGGGGTTGTACATATTCAATCAACTTTCAATAATACAATAGTAACTTCTACTGATACTCAAGGTAATGCTATTGCTTGGGCAACAGCCGGAGCATCTGGGTTTAAAGGTGCAAGAAAAGGAACTCCATTCGCAGCTCAATCAGCAGCTGAAATGGTAGCTAAAAAATCAATAGACCAAGGTATGAAAAAAGTTGAAGTTCATATCAAAGGACCTGGTTCAGGTAGAGAAACAGCAATCAGAGCAATTCAAGCTGCTGGTTTAGAAATCACATTAATTAAAGATGTAACACCAATTCCTCATAACGGATGCCGTCCTCCTAAAAAACGTAGAGTATAGTATTTGTTAATGATATTGGAAACAATGTAGTAGAGGCGGGGGCTTGCGTTAATAGTCCAATCGCAAACCATAGATGCCCCGCACAAGAAAAGGAGAATTTAAAAAATGTCAAGATATACAGGACCAAATAATAAATTATTTAGAAATAAAAAAGTAAAAGATTTGTCAAATAGAAAATTAACTTCATCTATGAGACAAACAGCTTCAGGTCAACACGGTGCAGTTAGAAAAAAACTTTCTGAATATGCTCTACATTTGGCTGAAAAACAAAAAATCAGATTTACTTACTTAGTAAGTGAAAAACAATTTGTAAGATATTACAATGAAGCTGCTAGAAGAAAAGGTGTTACAGGTACAATCTTATTACAATTATTAGAATCAAGATTAGACAACATCTTATACAGAGCAGGATTTGGTATCACTCGTAAACAAACAAGACAAATCGTTAACCACGGTCATGTTCTTGTAAATGGTAAAAAAGTTGATATTCCATCATTCTTAGTAAAACCTGGCGATGTAATTACAGTTAAAACAAGAAGTAACAAATACTTAAATGATGTTATCGGAATGATCGATATGGCTTGTGCTCCAGCATGGATGACTATCGATAAAGAAGCATTGAAAATTACATTTGACAGAATCCCTGAAAGAGAAGAACTAGATCCTGAAATTAAGGAACAACTTGTAATTGAATATTATTCTAAGTAGAAATCGTAAGTAGTTAAGCATTAGCTTATATAACTAGCATTGAAAGTAGGATTTTAACTAGGAGATTAAAATAATGGATTTAAAAATTAAATGTGTTAATACAGCAACAAGTTCTGACGGTTCACAATACGGAAAGTTTGTAATCGAACCGTTAGAAAGAGGATTCGGTACTACTATCGGTAATTCTTTAAGACGTGTATTATTATCAAGTCTTGAAGGAACTGCTGTTACAAGTGCTAGAATTGAAGGTATTACTCACGAATATACAGCAATTCCGGGTGTTTTAGAAGACGTAATTGACGTTATGTTAAACTTAAAAGGATTAGTTGTAAAAACTGATTCAAAAGAATCTCAACACTTGAGAATTGACGTGGATAAACCTGGTCCTGTATTAGCAAGTGATATTCAATTACCTGCAGGTGTAAAAGTTGTAAACCCAGACTGGTTAATTTGTACAGTTGCAGATGGCGGTTCATTCCACGCTGATATCATCGTAGATACAGGCAAAGGATATGTACCAAACGATGTTCCAAGAGATGCAAAAGAAGCAACTATTGATATTTTACCTATCGACGCAACATTTATGCCAATCAAAAGAGTAAGCTACAATGTTGAAAGTGCTCGTGTTGGTGATGCATTAGACTTTGATAAATTGACTTTGGAAATTTGGTCAAACGGATCAATCGATGTTCAAAACGCATTGAGCCAAGCTTCTAACTTGCTTATCGAACACTTTATGCAAATCGCTTCAATTACAGGTCAACCTGCAGTATCAGTATTACCTCAAGTTGAAGAAAAAGAAACTGTTGAAGAAGATGCTCCTACAATGACAATTGAAGAATTGGAACTTTCTGTAAGAGCATATAATTGCTTAAAAAGAGCAAGCATAAATTCAATGGCTGAATTATTGAAAAAATCAGAACATGATTTATTAAATATTAAGAATTTCGGTAAAAAATCATCAGATGAAGTTATCGAAAGATTACACCACTTTGGTTTAGATTTAGCTCCAAACCCAGTGGAAGAAGAAGATATGATCGGATAATTCCGGTTATCGAATTAGATAATACAAAAATAAAATTAGTAAAGGATACAGAACAATGAGACATATGTGTAAAAAACATACGCTAGGAAAGGCACAGGATCAAAGAAAAGCTTTGTTGCGTGCTTTAGCGACTGAACTTTTTGTACACGGTGAAATCACAACAACTATGGCTCGTGCAAAAGCATTGAAACCATACGCTGAAAAGATTATCACTCTTGCAAAAAAAGGCGATCTTAATTCAATTCGTCAAGCTGCAAGATATATTTACAACAAAGAAACTGGTAAATATATGGATTTAGCTACAGGCGAAGTTTTTGAAGCTCCACAAGCTGATAAAAAATTAGCATCACAAACAGTTTTAAGAAAATTGTTTGTAATTATTGGAAAACAATATTCAGATAAAAAAGGTGGATATACAAGAATCTACCACTTACCACCAAGACGTGGCGATGCTTCTGAAATGGCATTAATTCAATTGGTGTAATATCTGATGCGATACGCATTTCAAGTTCAGTATATTGGTAAGAATTATTCAGGAAGCCAAATCCAGTTAGAAAATGGAAAAATGATTGACTCTCCAACTATACAAGGAGAACTTGAGAAAGCACTTTGTACATTGATATTAGGAAAGCGATATGTAAATCGTGATCCGAATGATAATAACCGACCGATAAAAGCAATTTTTTCCGGTAGAACAGATAAGGGTGTAAACTCTTTAGGTCAGGTCGTTCATTTTGACACAGAGAAAACGATTGTTGCTTCAAAGTTTCTCTATTCTATAAATGAAATGTTACCTGACGATATATCTGTTTCAGACTTGAAGGAAGTTGATAAATCGTTCCATGCTCAAAAATCTGCTAAAAAGCGTTATTATAGGTTTGAATTTATAAACAGACGTATAAAAAATGCCTTTGATGGCGATTTATTGAGGGTAAAATTCAAAACAGATGATGAAAGGATGCAAAAATCTTTAAATTATTTGTTAGGAGAACATGATTTTTCGAGTTTCAAAAGTTCCGGAACGCTAAACCCGAGCACAATTTGCATAATATATGAAGCGAAAGTTTCAAGGGTCGGAGACAGAGTTTTTATTGATATTGTAGGAAACAGGTTTTTATATAATATGGTAAGAACTATTGTCGGAACTCTTCTAGAAATAGAAGGACATAATTTGCCACCTGAGCATATGAAAGATGTTTTGGAGGCAAAAGACCGCCGAAAGGCTGGAATGACAGTTAGTCCTTTTGGATTAACATTAATGAAAGTAATGTATTAAATTAATAAATGGAGAAATGCGATGAAAACTTATTCAGCAAAACCTCTAGAAGTTGAAAGAAAATGGTATGTAATCGACGCAGATGGCGAAACATTAGGTCGTTTAGCTGTTAGAGTTGCAAACATTTTAAGAGGTAAAAATAAACCTGAATACACTCCAAACGTTGATACCGGTGATTTCGTAATCGTTATCAATGCTGAAAAAGTGAAAGTTACAGGTAAAAAAGAAACTGATAAAATTTATTTACACCATACAGGATATCCGGGTGGATTAAAATCTGCAAGTTTCAAAGAATTAATGGAAAAAGATCCAAGAATTGTTATTGAACATGCAGTAAGAGGAATGTTACAACACAATACTTTAGGTGCAGAACAATTCAACAAATTAAAAGTATATGTTGGACCAAATCACCCACACGCAGCTCAAAAACCTGTACAATTGGAAAAGGAGGCTAAATAATGGCAGATGAAATTAAAGCTACTGGTCGTAGAAAAACCTCTATCGCAGTTGTAAAATTGGTTAAAGGTAGCGGCAGAATTTTCGTAAACGGTAAAAAATTATCAGATTATATCGGAAACAGACCAGCTATTGAAATGTTAGTATACAGACCACTTGTATTAACAGAAACTCAAGACAGATATGATGTAAGAGTTAAAGCTGTTGGTGGTGGTATTGTTTCTCAATGCGGTGCAATCAGACACGGTATTTCAAGAGCATTGGTTAAATCTAATGAAGAATTCAAAAATGTTCTAAAACTTGAAGGTCTATTAACAAGAGACCCACGTGTTAAAGAACGTAAGAAATATGGTAGAAAAAGAGCTCGTAAGAGATTCCAATTCTCAAAACGTTAATCTTTATCTATTATTGGATTTACAAAAAAAGACCGACAGAATGTCGGTCTTTTTTTGTGTGATATTAGTATTTTTTATTATAGTTTTGAGTGATGAGATAATTTGAGTAATCCTCTTTGGTATAAACCGTCAAGAATTCTAAAATTTAGGAGATTTCTGTAATCATACATTGCTGGAGTAAAAGATGACATACTTTTGGCTCCGCTGCTTTTTAATTCTTTAACTAAAGCTTTAACTTTTTTTATGTCATGAATTAGACCTGTTTTAAATCTGTCCGGTTTATAAATTGTCCAAGTTTCGTGTGGATAATATGTAGATCTGCATTCGTTTGTATTTTGGTTTATTAGCATTTCTTTGAACATTGCATAATCCATATTATAGAATTCCTGTTTTATTTCGTTCTTATAAGGTTTAAGTTTTTCTGGCATTGGAACGCTTGGTACAGATATATATTCAGCATATGGGTTTAAATCTTCCATATATTCCATAGAACCTATACCTACAATTTGGATTGATTTTGCAAATTTATCTAAAATGCCTAAATCATCTGCATATCTTGACATAATGTCTAAAAATGAGCAGGCACCTTTTCCCGAACAAATGTAGTCTGTTATAACAGTTTTTTTGCCTGTTTTTTCCATATTATCTACTATAGTTTGAGGGTCAGCTTTTATGCGTTTTAAGTATTTTCTATATGCTGCTTCTTCTTTTTCTGTCGGGGCTACAGAATTCATTCTAATCATTCCTTCTTTCGGGTCAGGTCTGTGCCAGAATTTTGAAAATGCTACAAATTTATAATCATCAATGCCATCTTTCATCCATAGTGCGGCATTTAAAAACCATTTTGGGCTTCTTCCTAGGCATATAATTGGTTGGTCTTTGTATTTGGTATATATTTTAGAGGTTTTTATAAATTCATCCATTAATCTTTCTGTTTTAAGTGGAAGATATGCCATTTTTAAATCTACAAGTTCATCTTTATTAACTCTTTTATCAAATGTCATATAGCGTTTTCTAAAACGAGCTTTTGTATGAGGTTGCATTGCCATGTATTCCTCGTAATCAATATGAGGAACTGTTCTGTTTGGATCAAAAAATTCTCCGAAATGAATAGTTGCATTGTACCTAAAATTACTTGGTATATTTTTATTATTGTTATTAGGGATTTGTGTTTCGTAATTTTGTTTTGATTGTATTTGATGTAAATTCGCTTGAGGGTTTGTAAAATAATTTGCTTGGACTCTTGTTATTTGCATATTGTCTCCTAGTTTTTAATTTATATATGCATTAAAACATGTAAAATAAAAATTTGCCACTTATGTAGTATTTTTGCATAAATGGCAAATTTTATATTCGTTTTATTATACTTAGCAAATATTATATAATCATTTTTCCATTTTCATAGATTAGTTTATCGTCAGCGTATATTTTTCCGCCATTTTTCATATTTTTGATTAAGTCCCAGTGAAGTCCTGAAACATTTTTACCTCCTGTTTCAGGGTATGATGCGCCAACTGCCATATGGATTGCTCCGCCGATTTTTTCGTCAAATAAAATGTTTCCTGTAATTTCTTGGATTTCATCATTTGTGCCTATTGCAATTTCACCAATACCGTGAGAGCCTTCATCCATATTAATCATAGCATTCAAGAAATCTTGACCTTGTTCAGCTTCTGCTTTTACAACAAGACCGTTTTCTATCCATAAATGTACTCCGTGAGCGCAATTTCCTCTATAATTTTGCGGATAGTCAAAATAAATTTCTCCGTTTATGCCATCTTCTACAGGGGATGTAAATACTTCTCCGTCAGGATAATTGTTTAATCCTGAACAGCTTATCCATTTTCTACCTTCTACATTAAATGTTATATCTGTTCTATCACCTGTTATATGTAGCTTTTTGACACCGTTTAAATAATTTGCCCATTTTGTTTGTTTTTCATCCAATTCTTTTAATTTTGCAACAGGATCGTCTAAATCCAAGTAACAAGATTTGAATAGAAATTCTGAGTATTCGTCTAAAGACATTTTTGCTTCTTGCGCAAGTGCGTTTGTCGGAACATCAGCAATTACCCATTTTGCAGTTCCATCAGCTGAACGTTTCATCAATTTTTCTGATAGATGTTTTGTTGCTTTTCCTCTTCTTGCAAGTTTTGTAAGGTTAGCTCTTGCCATATTTTTAGTATTTAGGGGTGCACCTATTGATATAAATTTATCAGCTTTTTCATATTCTAATTCTGTCATAGGGTCAATATAGTCAAGTTGTTCATCTGATGCATTTTTTAAAAATATTTCTCCTAAATTTCCAACAGCAGTTCTTGCTACTGGGTTTCCGCCTCTTTCAAGAACTCTTTTATATATTGCTTTTACAAGTTCTTGAGCTTCCGGTGAACCTGCTCGTATTACTACTAAATCACCTTTTTGTACATCTGTTGAATAATCAACTAATACTTTTGCGTATTTTTCCCAAATAGAATCTTTCATATATATTACCTCTTTCTTCTATTTTGATTTTATAATATTTTTGCTTACTTGTAAATTATATTTGAGATTAGAAGTATAATATCTACTTGCGGAAATTTTATTTGTATTATATTATAGTAATATAGTCAGAAATATGAGGTTTTTATAAATGGATCAAATTATTAAAGTAGCTTGGGATTTAAATGAAAATACCGATAACAGATATAAATTGGTTTACGAAATTGCTGAATTGGCAAAGAAAATTGTAGACGAAAATCAGGCTAAAAAAGCTCGTGAAGATTTCGGATTTGAAGAAATGCACGAAACAAGCTACTCAAGAGAAAATCCTGTTGAACATGCACTGATGGTAAAAGCTTCAGAAGCAGATGATAACAGATTGGTTGGTTAATTTTATATAAAAGACACAAAGACAATATTGTAATGTTTTTGTGTCTTTTTATGAGGGTTAGTGAGTATTATTATGAAAGATACTTTAGATTATATTGATACATATACGGACGGATTTAAACCTGAAATTGGTATAATTTTAGGTTCAGGTTTGGGAGATTTAGCAGATACATATTGTGAATTTGCAATTCCGTATGATAAAATTCCCGGGTTTTCAAAATCTACGGTTGCCGGTCATAAAGGGCAATTAGTTTTTGCAACTATTGGAGAGAAAAAAGTTGTAATGATGCAGGGACGTATTCATTACTATGAAGGTCATTCTATGCAGGAAATAACATATCCTGTAAAAGTTATGAAAATGTTAGGTGTAAAAACTGTTATTATAACAAATGCTGCGGGTGCTATAAATAAAAGTTTCAGACCTGGTGATTTGATGGTAATAACAGATCATATTAATATGATGGGAGATAATCCATTAATTGGACCAAATGATGATACTTTAGGGCCAAGATTTCCTGATATGTCAGAAGTTTATAATAAAAATCTTGTAAAAATGGCTGATGCTGCAGCCAGAATTTTGAGAATGGATTTAAAACACGGTGTTTATATAGCATCATCAGGTCCTAGTTACGAAACTCCTGCGGAAATTAAAATGGCCAGATATCTTGGCGCGGATGCTGCAGGAATGTCAACTGTTCCGGAAGCTATAGTAGCTAATTATTGCGGTATGAAAGTTTTGGGTATTAGTTGTATTTCAAATTATGCAAGTGGTGTTTCTACTAAAAAATTATCACATGAAGAAGTTATTGAAACGACTAATGCTGTAAAATCTAAATTTAAAGAATTGATATTATTATTACTAAAAAATATATAGCTCTTTAAATAATAGAGAGCTATATATTTTCAAGTTTTATATTTTATATTAGTTTTCTTTATTTAATTTATCGAGGGTTGTATTTAAGTCTTTTATTTGCATTTCAAGTTTTGTTCTTTCGTCGATTACGGTGTTGAAAGCTTTTTCCAAAGTTTTAATTTTTGCTTCCAAAACTTCAACTTTTGATGCGCTATTTGTGCCTGAAATTGATGTTTTTTCAAGTTCTCTTTGATAGATTTTTACACGTTCATTTGTTGCGTCTAAAAACATATAAACAATTCCGGCACCTACCAATAGTCCTGCGATAAGTATACATATTGTGTAAATTGCAATATTTGCTGATATTGATATTTGTGCTAAATTGGCACCTGAAAGTATATTAATATCTGCAATATTATTAAAATTAATAGCTGCCAGATATAGTACAGTCATTAGTATAATTATGCTTAAAGCTAAAAATAATTTTCTCATAATTTAAGCTCTCCTATTTCTATAGTAAGACAGAACTTTTGCCAGTTTTTCATCAGGCGGAATTTCAATTTCAATTATCTCTGCTGAAAACGGTTTTGCAAATTTTAGGTAATATGATTGCAAAACTTGTTCATCTGTTTTAACTTTTCCTGTGCCCGCTCCATATAAAGTGTCATTATATACAGGATGTTTTTTATAGCTTGTATGAACTCTTATTTGGTGTGTTCTCCCTGTTACAAGGGTTAGTTCAACATAAGTAGCTTCGTTAAATCTTTCAAGAACTTTTAATTTTGTAATACTCTCTTTCCCATCTGGAGTAACCGCCATTTTATGAGGTTGAGTTTTGTGGCGTCCTATTGGTTCATTGATTATATCTTCATCTTTTGGGTAGTTACCTTTTAATATAGCGTGATATTTTTTTGTAAGATTATGATTTTTAATCATATCAGCTAAGTATTCGTGTGTTTTGTTGTTTTTGGCAATCATAAGAAGACCCGATGTATTTCGGTCTAATCTGTGAACGATACCTCTTCTAAATTCCCCGTTTATATCAGATAGATTTTCTCCATATTTATATAAAAGTGCATTAACAAGTGTATTAGTTGTTTCGAGTGGTGTTGGGTGGGTTAACATTCCTGACGGTTTATTTACAACTGCCATATTTTCATCTTCCCAAACTATTTCAAGTGGTATATTTTCGGGCTCAATTTTTATGATTTTATTTTCAACTAAGTTTTCAAATTCAATTCTGTCATTTTCTTTTAATAGGTAAGACGGTTTTTTAATTTCATTATTTACTTTAACTTTTCCTGATTTTATGGAAGTTTGAATTTTTGAGCGTGAAATATCTTTATATAGCTCAGATAAATAAATATCAAGGCGTATATTGTCGGTATTTTCGTCTATTATAATCAGCATAAATTATCTTCCTTTGTAGAAAAGTAAGATTGCTACAAGTGCAAAAACTCCAATAGTTATGAAGATATCCGCAACGTTAAATATTGGAAAGTTTATAAAATTAAGTTGGATATAATCTCTAACATAGCCTAAGACAATTCGTTCATGGCAATTTGCGGAGATTCCTGCGCAAAGGAGTGCAATAAATGAAAGTGATATCAGGTGAATATTTCTTATGCTGTTATGAACATAAATACATAATAAAGTTACTGCAACTATTGAAACTATTATCAAAAACTCTCTTGCATTTTGTAATAGGCTAAAAGCAGCACCTGAATTTTTCAAATAATGTAAGTTGAATACAACATTTGAATAATGGTGACCTGAAGTTAAATTATCAACAATAAGTTTTGATGAAAATAGGGCCAAAAATAGCCAAAATATAAAGCATAATATAAAAAATAAATATTTACCGATAGATGTTTTCATTTTTACTTGTTACTACTTTCGTTTTTCTCTTCTGAATAGTCGATGTAGTTATTTTTGGGAACTACATTTACTCTTCTCATAACACATGCTAACCCTGCTAAATATTGTTTTATACTTTCATTATTAACAAGTGCGGCTTTATATATAATAAGAGAAGATACGGCGTATTCATTAATATTTTGTGTGTTAGCTTTTATAAGTCTTTCCAAACCTTCAGGTTGAGGAACAGGTCTGAGATCATTTTTTGGAGTTGAAGACGGGTATGTTAAAATATCGTGGTCTACAGATCCTAAGACTAATGTTGTAGGTTCTGCATCAATTTTTACTGATGCTGTATAAGTTTCACCCGCATAAACTTGTGATGGCGCTTGAATTTCAATATTCATAAATCTTGCATCGCCATATAATAATGAAGATTCATCAGAGATTGCTGTTTCGCCTGAGATGTACCATTTGTCATTTATTTTAACAAGGTGGTAAATGCCTTTTGATTTTGAGTGAATTTCTCCGGTTACGTGTATCATATCAAGCGAATCTACAACTGTTCCTGTCGCAGTTTCTTCAACTTGTATATTTGCATAGTTTCCGTTGATATCAACATTTAGGATATCTGTTGTGTAGGTTAAATCTTCACAAGATTTCCAAGTTTCTTCTATGCTTTTAAAATAAATTTCTTTATTAAATCCGTCACTATTTATATACGAATCAGCGTATAAGGGTTTTAATTTCTTTATGTCATGCGCATTGGCATATTCATTATGAACTTTAAACAATTCTTTAATTTGTTTAAGATTGTGTTTATATTCTTGTTTTTGTTCAGCTCTGTATGCTCTATTAGATACCAAAGATGCATCAGCTTGCAGTGAAGTAGTTGCAGGTATTAACAATAATGCTATTAGCGATAAATATATAATCTTTTTCATCATAACTTATAGTATAGTTTAAAATCTATAAATTTTAATAGTATAAACAATGTAATTTTGGAAAATTTAGTAACAAATCTTAAAAAATGGTTATTTTTCTAAAAATATGGGTTTATTACTTGAGTAGAGAAATAATGTTGCGAGGATTATAGACTTATGGAACTAGCAGTACAACAAGATATTAGAGTAGATGTTGTTGATAAAATTAGAAATATAAGTAAGTTATGTAAAATTGAGAGATTAGAGGAAATGCTCTCTGATTGTTTGGAAAGTTTGCCTGATGACAGTTCTTTGAAATATGTTGGAGAATTGAATAAAAATGACATTATGCACTAAAAGAGTGTAAATTATTGTTTAAAAATTTATAGAATATAACTTTTTCGTGCTATCATTATACTGTTATAGAAAAGGAAATAAACATGAGTTTAACAGTATATTTAGGGATAGACGTCGGATCAGTAACGACAAAGTTAGCGCTGGTAGATGAAACCGGCAAATATGTAGACAGTGTCATGCTAAAAACTGCAGGAAAACCTGTTATGGCAGTTCAGACAGGTTTGAGCCGTTTGTATGAAAAAAGAATTACAGAATATGATGTAAAAGGAGTTGGTACAACCGGTTCAGGAAGAGCATTAGCAGGATCATTGGTCGGTGCGGATATTGTAAAAAATGAAATTACAGCGCATGCTGTTGCCGCAAGTACAAATGTTCCCGGTGTTCAAACTATTTTAGAAATTGGCGGTCAGGATAGTAAAATTATTATTTTAAGAGATGGTATTGTTACAGATTTTGCAATGAATACTGTTTGTGCAGCAGGTACAGGTAGTTTCCTTGATCACCAGGCACAGCGTTTGAATGTTCCGATTGAAGAATTTGGTGAAACTGCATTAAGATCTACTAACCCTGCTCGTATTGCAGGAAGATGCGGTGTATTTGCAGAAAGTGACCTTATTCACAAACAACAATTAGGATATCCTGTTGAAGATTTATTATATGGTCTATGCCAAGCTTTGGTTAGAAATTATTTAAGTAACTTGGCTTTGGGCAAAGAGTTGTTACCTGTATTTTCATTCCAAGGTGGTGTTGCTACTAACACAGGCATGGTTAAGGCTTTTGAAGAAGCTTTAAATGCTAAAATTATTGTTCCTGAAAATCACCAAACAATGGGGGCTATCGGTGCAGCATTATTGGCTATGGAAAATCATCAGTATACTGAAGTTCCGACAAAATTCAAAGGTTGGAATGTTGCTGATATGCATTTCTCTTCAATAACTTGTACTTGTACAGGTTGTTCAAACAACTGTGAAGTTATTACTATTGTTGAAGGTGTTAATGAAGTTCAGCATGTAGAAAAAATTAAAGATGTCAAAGGTAATATTATCGCTCGTTGGGGCGGTACTTGCGGTCGTTGGGATATAAGCTAAACGAAGGAATTTAATTAATGCAGAATTTTGGGCAGAATACTCAAAGAACTTCAATATTAAAAGAGCTGTCCAACGGAAACGTTGAGCTAGGGGAGGCGTTTGCGTATATTATAAACGATATGGTTGTTCAAAGCGGAATAACTAATCCTGAGGCTGAACCTTTTGATGTTGTGCCCGATAATTGGCGTACTTTGGCTAATAAGCCTGATAAGACTCCTGCTGAGATAAAAGAATTGGATGATTCTTTTAAAGAAGAAATCCAGTGTCTTGCAGAGTCTTATTTGCTTTTTATTGCAAAAGAAACCAGAAATCTTACAGGTAAGATTGATTACGCGCAGTATGAGGCTTATTTGTTAAAATATCGCTTTGGCAGATATGATGTTATGAACCAGCCTGAATATTTGACAAAGGTGAAAGCTCAGATAAGAAATGCGTTTAATAAAATTTCTGCGCATGGTGAAGCTTCAGGTGATAATCTTATTGATAAAAAAGATATGGCAGCATTTATATACGCTTTATCAACAAAATCAAGACGTGATAATAATAACAACTTTTTGGGTTTTGAAATAAATGGGATTATTAAACCTGAAGATTACGCTGTTAATGAGAAGAATTTGTTTGAACCTGATGATAATTTGTTTTCTGTAAAATTGAGAATAGCTTATAAAGTTTTGAATAATTTATTATAGGAGTTTGTTATGAAAAAGATTTTAGCTTTGTTATTTATGATAAGTTTAGCATTACCATATTCAAGTGTTTATGCCGTAGAAGACATTTATAGCTTGGATGAGGTTAATACAATTATACCAAAAGTTAATGCTGAAAATAATGTTCCTGTAAAATCAGAAAATCAAAATGTTTTACAAGCTTCTGTAACTTTTGATTGGCTTGATATTTCTCAAGCTCAAAGAGATGAAAATATCGAGCATTATAAAAATTTGTTATTTGAAAATAATACAAGTGAAATTTATTTTACAAAGGATGAATTTAAAAAAGAATTTTCAAAATATTTTAAGGATAAAGATTTCAAACATCATTATCTGTTGACCAATAATGGCGTTACTGAAGATGAAGATGCAAAATATTGTGCTTTTTATTATAAGAAAAATACACTTGTAATGTATGCAATACAATATAAAAACAATCCAAATAGAGCGTTTTATTATACGGCATTTGGCGGTTTGAGGTACACTGATGTAATGTCAGAAGAGTATCCGAATTTTCCATATACTTCTATGCAGTATGATAGAAAAGGTAGATTAAAAAGTGCGATTTATTTTGTCTCAAAAGATTTGCAATATATGTATGGCCCTGATAAAGAGTTTCAAGGTTTGTGGTACAAGGACAAAATGTACGATAGAAACGGCAAGCAAACTATAACTCGTACTAATTGGTAAAATTTTATTCAGTAACTGCTGTTATTAATTTGTAGTATAGTTCAATTTCTTTTTGTGATGCGTTTTGGATGATTTGTATTAGTTCATCTTGAAGTTTCGCTTTGGATTTAAAATGTCCAAATTCAAATAAGTCTTTTACATTTACATTGAGAGAATTGGCAAGTTTTTCAATGTTTTCTTCTTTTGGAAATTGTCCCCCGTTTTCTAATTTGCATAGGTTAGTGGTTTCCATACCTATATATTCAGCAAGTTGGGCTTGTGTTAATCCTTTTGCTTTTCTAAGTTCTTTTATTCTAAGTCCAAGTAGCTTGCTTAATACTGCCATGATTTCCTCTCTTTTTTATAAGATTACCTCATCTATTTATATTAAAAAATGACACAATGTAACAATTACACTTGACAAACTTGGCTCAATATGACAACATGTAATTAGGAACTTGTTATTAATCAATAAGTATTAATCTAAAAGTTGGGTTGATAGAACATTATTTAAAAAAGAAAGGTGAAAAGATTATGACAAAAAGATTCGGTTTTACTTTAGCAGAAGTTTTGATCACATTAGGTATCATTGGTGTTGTAGCAGCAATGACTATTCCTACATTGATCGCTAACACAAACGGTGCAAAATTCCGTTCACAATTTAAGAAAACATTATCAACATTGAACCAAGCTGGTTTGATGGCTCAAGCTCAGTATGACTTTGACTATGCAGGTACTTCAGTAGCATGTAACCAAGGTATAACTCAAGGTGAAAAGACTCTTGAGCACCCAGATACAACAATGTCATTCTGTGCTATCTTAAACGGTACATTAACTGGTCAAACTTACCAAGGTAAGGTTACTAATATCAAAAGACAAACTACAAATGCTAATGGTTCAACTTCAGCAACAGCTTATTCTATTCAAAACGCAACTCAAGGCGCCATCGATGCAGCATATACTGATTACATAGCTTATACATTAGCTGATGGTTCTATCGTTGCATTTAACGCTCGTGCTGTATCTTGTGAATTACCTATTGGTCAACAAATGAATGGTACTTGGATTGATGGCCATCCATTATGCCGTGGTTTCATTGATGTAAACGGTGCAACTTTACCTAACAAAGCAGTTACTTGTACTCCAAATGCTGCAGGTTCAGGTGCTGGTGCTACTGCTTCTACTGATGTTGAAAAACCATGTATCGTTAAAAACAACGCTCAAAACATGACAGATGTATTCCCAATCGTATTCCACGATGCAACAGTTGAACCGGCTTCAGATGCTGCTAAATACGTATTAACATCTGCAAAATAGACTTTCTTTTAAATGTCAGGTGATACCGAATCACTTGATACGCTTTACATTTTTTGGGGCTCTGAAAGTAGTTTCAGAGCCTCTTTTCTTTTTATTAAATAATATTATAAACGGCAAGTTTGAATTTTTCAAACTTGCCGTTTTCTGTGTCATATTTATTTATAAAATTTATTCATCTGCCAAACATTCGTGGCCTGTTTTGTGAGATTTTAGTAATACACCTCTTTTTGATGTATGAATAAAGTCTATCATTTTTTCGATATATTCGTTCATCGGAATTTCAGCTTTAATTTTTTCAATAGCTTGAGAGGTATTATATTCTTCAGAAATTAAAAGTTTGAAAGCTTCATTTGTAGCAGTTCTAATTTCTAAAGGAACACCTCTTCTTTTCATTGCAATAACATTTATTCCACGAGGAACAGGAGGTCTGCCTTCACCTTTTGAGTAAGGTAGAATATCTTGACGAGAAGCAGAAAATCCGCTTATGATTGCCATATCACCAATTCTTATGTTTTGGTGGAATACGCTCATTCCGCCAACGAATGCACCAAATCCAACGTGAACGTGTCCGCCTAGGGTTACTAAGTTTGCTAGGATTACTTGGTCAGCTAAAACACAGTTATGAGCAACGTGTGAACCTACCATTAGTAAGCATTTGTTACCAATTCTTGTTGTGAAATCTCCACAAGCTGCACCTCTATGGATTGTTACGTTTTCTTTTATGATTGTTTCATCACCGATTACAACTTTTGTATCTTCGCCTTTGTAACCTAAATCTTGCGGTTCTGAACCTATTGTTGCAAATGGTGAAATTGTACAATTTTTACCAATTTCAGCGTGTTCAATGTGAGCATTAGAAATTACTCTTGTTCCGCTTCCGATTGTTACACCTTCACCTATAACTACGTAAGGTCCTATAATTGCATCTTCTGCTATGTTTGCTGAAGGATGAATTATTGCTGTTTTATCAATCATTTTTTACCCTCTTTCTTCATGTCCGTTATGTCAATTATAGTACAAAGTAGGGTTTTTTCGTAATCCTTTATATTATTTTAATATAGATTGATAATGGAGTGTTTAAAATTCAAAGGCCTCTGGAGTCAATAATAACGGTTGATTTGGCTTCCAGTGTCTATCAAGTTTTTCATAGGATTGGTTTAGTAAATCATTAAGTTGTTTTAATAATTTATTTTCGTGATGATCCATTAATTTTGTTAGTGTTCTTACATAAATTTGTTGAATTTCATCAGCACCATAGCTTCTTACTCTTGGTTCTATACCGAATATTGGTGAAATGTCAAATAAGGCATTTCTCAAAAATTCTCGTAAGTCTCTTGTAAGTTCTCTGGTTTCTTGAGAAACATCTGTTCTTGCAAGTTTTTTTAATTCTTGTCCGAATTTGATTAGACTCATTTGATATGTGTTTGCTACTTTTTGGCTTTCATCACCCGGGCGTGAATCTATGAATTCTGGCGTGTATTGACTTGCTGAAGATTCTTGATGAACATTCAATTCAGGTTTATGCGGGTAGTATTTTAAATCGTCAAATGTTAAATCTGAGGTATCAATACCTTGATTTTTTGCCCAAATAAAAAATCTTCTTTTAAATAATTTTGGAGTTACATCAACTACGTAGTACATATCTTGTTCTTCTCTGACTTTTCTCCAACCATATTCTACGTTTTTGGATAGAATTTTTTTAGCCCATTCATTTGTCGCCCAAAATTTTCGCATTGCATCGGATTGTTCTTTTTTTAGGTTTATCGGGTTTTCTAAATCTTCAGCTGTTAGTTCTTTAAATCCTTGGCTTTTCATATATTTAGATAGAGCGACTTTAATTTTGTTTGCGTTATCAAGCCCCCAAGCTTTTTTCATTACTCTGCGGAATAGTTGTGCTTGTTCAGGGTTATCTTGATAGAATTTTTTCTGCCTTTCAGACATTGCAAAAATTCTTTCAGGATTTTGCTCGTAAAATCTTATCAAACCTTCTGAAATATGTTGTCTATGTTCAGCAGATAGTGGGCCTCTTTTGATAAATACAGGTTCGCCGTCAGCCTTTTGAGCTTTTCTATCCATTGTTTCCATTCGCTTTTGTTGCATTTGTTTTGTTAGGCGTTCATTATATTCAGGATCTGAAAATTTTAGGATATGGCCGTAATTTCTATTAACTTTTGGAATGTTTAATTTTTCCATTACGTGGTTAATATCTTTGCCGTTTGTGTAAGCTTTTAAATCATTTAGTGAAAATCCTTCACCCCAGTATAATTTTATTAATTGTAGCGATAAGTCTTCTTCCGGGTTGAAGTATTCGATTTTGCCCTGTTTTATATCATCAATTAGGGAACCTTCTCTGTATTCGATATCTTCTGCAGACTTTACGTTTTTAAATTCCGGAAATTTTGCTTTTAATTCTTTTAAACTAAAGCAATCTTTAATATTTTCGTATAATTTTTTGTGGACAGTAATTAGAGTATCATTTTCTTTGTTCCCGCTTTCTAATATCATCATTGCCCATTCTCTAACATTTTTGGGGTAAATGTCGGGGTATTTTTGCGCTAATTTATCAAGATTTTTTATTGTTTCTGCAAGGTTTATACTGTAGCCTCCTGTGAAACTTAGATATTGTTGGGCTGTTGGCATTGGAAGCTTTTGAATGCTTTTATCTGTTGTCGTTTGTGGTTCTTGTGTTTGTGTTGTATCGTTTTGTGTTTTTAAGATTTTTGTTTGAATGTTTGGAGTAATGTAATTTATTTTCATGATGTTTCCTTTTTCCAGTCTAAGTATTTTTTGTAAAACTCATAAACTTTAATTTTTGCGTCAAATATAGATTTTGTTTATTAAAATTAATATAAAAATACCTGTTATAAATATTTTATAACAGGTATTTCTATTTATATAGCTTTTTTATGCTTAAGCTTTTAAAGATTTTTCGTAGATATTACGAACAGTTTCTTTAGAATTTCCGCTTGGTCCGATATTGATTAAACCGTCAAGAGAAGGTGTAGTGAAAGCTAAGTTTGTTAACTTGTCAACATCTTCTGGTTTAAATCCCATATCTTCAAGTTTTTCAGGAACATCAACTGATTTTAACCAAGCATAAACGCCATCTGCTGCCTTTTTAGCTTCAGCAGGATCGCCTGTTAATCCAGGAACGATTGGAGCTAGGATATCAGCTAATGTTGCAGGTCTATCTTTGTAGATAGTTTCAATAACTGCAGGTAATAATATTGCTAATCCTAAACCGTGAGCTAAATCAGGTTTTACAGCACTTAGAGGGTGTTCAAGTGCGTGTGTATAGTGTAATAATCCGTTATCAAAACTTACACCACCCATCATTGCTGCGTATGCTAAGAAGTATCTTGCTTCTAAATCTTCAGGATTTGCAATTGCTTTTGGTAAGTATTTTGCAACAAGTTCAACAACTTGTTTAGCAAGTGTGATTGAGTATGGAGATGCAACTAATGATGTTGCAGCTTCTACTACGTGGTTTACAGCATCAATTGATACATATCTTGTTTGTTTTGGTGATAATTTTGTCATCAATTGTGGATCATCAATTGCGTACATTGGATAAATGCAATCATAAGCAATTGCAGGTTTGAAATTCTTTTCAAGATTTGTTACTACAGCAAATCTGTTTGTTTCTGATCCTGTTCCGTGTGTTAAGTTTATTGATATAATTGGTGCAGCTTTTTCCGGTGTGAATGTGAAATCGAAAATATCTTCTGCAGTTTTTCCAGGATTTTCAAGTAATATTGCAACTGATTTTCCTGCATCTGTTGGAGATCCGCCACCGATTGCGATAACTGCTTGTGCACCAAATTCTTTTGCCATTTTGTAAGCATCATTTACATGGTGAGTTGTTGGGTTTGGAGTTACTTGGTCAAAGTTTACGTATCCAATACCGTTGTCTTGTAATGCTTTTTCTACAACTGCCCAAGCGCCTGTTGCTTTGTAAGCATTTCTTCCTGACATAACAATTACTTTATTTATTCCCTTTGATTTGATGTCTTTTGCGATATCAGCTATTTTTTGAATTGCTCCAACACCAAAATATACGGTGGTTCTTGTTCTAATTTCTTTGACGTCGTGGATATTAATATCTTTTTCCCACATAATAAACTCTCCTTTCTTCGTTTTTGTATGACCAATTTCACGTTGATTATAGTTTATAATTACCTTTTTTTCAAGTTAAATTTAGCAAAATTTTATGTTTTTTTGCTTATTAAATTTAAAGCGAAGTTTAACAAAATTTACAAAAAATTCTACTATTTTATGAAAGCTGGCATGTTTGTTTTATAATTTAGCTAAGAGGTTAGATTGAAACATTCAAAGCTTACATTACTGATATTTATAGCCTTGGTAGCAGGCGTAATTTTTGGTCATTTTGCCCCACATATGGCGGTAAAAATGCGTGCTTTTGCTTTGATCTTTTTACGTATGGTAAAAATGATTATTGCACCGCTGTTGTTTGCTACTTTAGTTACTGGAATTGCCGGGCATGGTGATACCAAAAAATTAGGTAAAATCGGTATTAAAACCATTATTTATTTTGAAATAGTTACAACTTTAGCTTTGATAATCGGTTTGACTATGGGAAATTTATTTAACCCTGGAAAAGGTTTTGCTACAGGAACTGTCGCTAACCCTGAGTTGTTAAAGGAAGCCGGATTGATGGCTGTTACAACTCCTCATACTTCTATTTCAGAAATGATAGTAAATGTATTCCCGACAAGTATCGTTCAAGCAATGGCTGAAGGTAATTTGCTCCAGATTGTAGTATTTTCAATATTTATGGCTGTTGCAATTTGTGCAGTCGGTCAAAAAGCAAAACCGGTTATGGATTTGTTAAATTCTGTTTCCCAGATTATGTTCAAGTTTACCGAATATGTTATGTATTTTGCACCTTTAGGTATTTTTGGCGCAATTGCTTCGACTGTTGGTATGAACGGTTTATCTATTTTGAAGAATTATGCAAAGATAATATTATCATTATATACAGCTCTTGCAGTTTTTGTTATTATTGTTCTTTTTATAGCTTGTAAATATGCAAGAATTTCATTTAGAAGTTTGTTAAAAGCTATTCAAGAACCTGCTATTTTGGCATTTTCTACTGCAAGTTCAGAGGCAGCTTTCCCAAAAGCTATTGAAATAATGGAAAGATTTGGTGTTCCGCAAAATATTGTAAGTTTTGTTATGCCTACAGGTTATACTTTTAATTTGGATGGCAGTACTTTATATCTTGCAATGGCTGTAATTTTTTCATCTCAAATTTGCGGAATTAATTTGGATTTAAATCAACAAATATTAATGATGCTTGCACTTATGTTAACAAGTAAAGGTATTGCCGGTGTTCCAAGAGTATCTTTGGTTGTTTTGGCAGGAACTTTGGCAAGTTTCAATATCCCAATTATCGGGGTTGCTATTTTGTTAGGTATTGATCAAATTCTTGATATGGGCAGAACGACTGTTAATTTGGTTGGTAATTGCGTTGCAACAGTTGTTATTGCTCGTTGGGAAAATGAATTTGATTATGATAAAATGAAAGTATTTATTAAAGAAACTGACGATGAACAGGCTGAAAATTTGTCAGGTCTTAAGAAAGTTTGTGATAAGGTAATAAGTAAAACAGAGGAATAGCGTATGACAGAAGGTACTAAGATCGAATATAAAAATACTCTTAATCTTCCTCAAACAACTTTAGCAATGAGAGCAAATGCTACGGTTAGAGAGTTAGAAATTCAAAAGTTTTGGGAAGAAAATAATATTTACGAAAAAATGATTTCAGGACGTGATAAAACAAATTCTTTTGTTTTACACGATGGTCCTCCATATTTGAGTTCTGAAAAAATCCACGTTGGTACAGCTTTAAATAAAATTTTAAAAGATATTTTAATTAAGTATAAAACTCAAAAGGGCTATTATGCTCCTTATGTTCCTGGATATGACGGTCACGGTTTACCTATTGAAAATGCTGTAGTTAAAAATATAAAGGGTGGCAGACACTCAATTTCTGAAGCTGAATTGAGAGCAAAATGCAGAGAATTTGCTCATAAAAATTTGAAAGGTCAGGAAAAAGAATTTAGACGTTTGGGTGTTTTAGGAAATTGGGAACATCCGTATTTAACTATTAATCCTGAATATGAAGCTGAACAGGTTAGAGTTTTTGGTGAAATGTATAAAAAAGGCTACATCGAAAAAGGGTTAAAACCTGTTTATTGGTGTGCTTCTTGTGAAACAGCTTTAGCTGAAGCGGAAGTTGAATATGCTGATCATACTTCTACTTCAATTTATGTAAGATTTAAGTTTGATGATGAATCAACAAGTAAAATCAAAAATATAGTAAATACACAAGACAAAGATGTATATGCAATTATTTGGACAACAACTCCTTGGACAATTCCATCAAATATGGCAATTTCAATGCATCCAAGATTTGAGTATACATTCTTTGAATATAAAAATGATGTTTATGTAGTTGCTCAAGAATTGTTGGCATCTTTCTTAAAGGATGTTGAATGGGAAGAATCTGATATTAAAGTTTTAGGTTCTTGCAGTGGTCAAGATTTAGAATTATTAAATACAAAACATCCTTTGTTAGATAGAAAATCTCCAATAATTTTAGGTGAACACGTTACATTGGATGCTGGTACTGGTTCTGTTCATACAGCTCCTGGTCATGGTTTAGAAGACTACGAGGTTGGTTGCAAATATAATATTGAAGTATTTTCACCATTAGACGGTCGTGGAATTTGGACAGATATTGTTGGAATTCCTGAACTTGTTGGTGTTCCTTATTATAAAGGAAATTCAATGGTTATTGAAATGTTGAGTAAGTGTGGAGCTTTATTAAAGCAACAAGATATTCAACATAGTTACCCTCATTGCTGGAGATGTAAAAATCCTGTAATTTATAGAGCAACTCCACAATGGTTTGTTAAGGTTGACAAGTTTAGAGATATGGCACTTGATGCTATTCATGGTGTAAAATGGATTCCTGCAAGTGGTGAAAACCGTATCGGTAATATGGTAGAAGGTAGATCAGATTGGTGTATTTCAAGACAAAGAGCTTGGGGTGTTCCAATTCCTATTTTCTATTGCGAAGATTGCGGTGAAGTTATTTGCAATGATGAAACTATTGAAAATGTAGCTAAAATGTTTGAAAAAGAAAGTTCAGATGCTTGGGTTAAATACTCAGCAGAAGAATTGTTACCGGATGGTTTTGTTTGTCCAAAATGCGGTAAGAAACATTTTAGAAAAGAAAAAGATATTATGGATGTATGGTTTGATTCAGGAGTGTCTTGGAGAGCTGTTGTTGAAAAACGTTCAGATGAATTGGGTCATACACCTGTTGATATGTATTTGGAAGGTTCTGATCAACATAGAGGTTGGTTCCAATCTTCTTTATTGACTTCAATTGCAACTCAGGGCAAGGCTCCTTATAAAGAAGTTTTGACTCACGGTTTTGTATTTGGTGAAGATGGCAGAAAAATGTCAAAATCTTTAGGTAATTATATCAGACCTGATGATATTATTAAAAATTATGGTGCTGATATATTAAGACTTTGGGCAGCTTCTGTTGATTATAGAAATGATATTAAAATCGGAAATAATATTATTGGACAATTAACTGAAATCTTTAAGAAAACAAGAAATACTGCAAGATTTTTAATCGGTAACTTGTTTGATTTTGATCCTAAAGTTGATTATGTTCAATATGACGATTTGAAAAATATTGATAAATTTGCACTTCATAAATTGAATATCTTGATAGAAGAAGTTACAGAAGCATTTGAAAATTATGAATTTTATAAATATTTCCAATGCTTGCAAAATTTTGCAGCTGTAGATTTAAGTTCATTCTATCTTGATATTGTGAAAGACAGATTATATACAGCAGGTAAAAAATCTCTATCAAGAAGAGCTTGTCAGACAGTTTTATATGAAAACTTAATGGCATTAGTAAGAATTTTGGCACCTGTAATGCCTCATCAGGCTGAAGATATATGGCAAAATGTTCCGGAAGCTCAAAAGGGCGGTTTAATCAGTATCTTGTTATCAGATTGGCCAACTGTTAATGAAAAATGGAACAATGCAGCTTTAGAAGAAGATTTTACAAAGATATTAAAATCTCGTGAAGTTGTATCAAGAGCTATTGAACCTTTAAGAGCTGATAAAAAAGTCGGAAGTTCTTTAGAAGTTGCAGTATATGTTAAGGCTGATGATGATGCAGTTTTGAAAAATAATGAATCAGATTTAGCAGATATTTATATTGTTTCTCAAGCTTATTTGACTCAAGAAAAACCTTCAGATGTATTGAATGAATATGTTGAAGAAGGTTATACTGTTTGGGTTACAAAAGCTAAGGGCGAAAAATGTATTAGATGTTGGAAATATCGTGATTTGAATAATGATGGTATTTGCTCTGATTGTGTAGAAGCAATTGGCTAATAAATAATTAAATTTATGTATAAAAAGGCTCAGGTAGATATATCTGGGCTTTTTTATGGCAATTTTTTATATATAAAATACTTTATTAATGGTAAGGGGAAAATATTTAGTATGTTTTTCAAACCATTATTAAAGGCTTTGCCATCGCCAAATATTGAAACATTTTCAAGATTTGTATTGGGTAATTCAAAAAATATTACCCCTCGTTTGTTTTCAAAAAATTTGGGAGAAATTCGCAGTTCATATTTTGTAAAAGGAAAAGTCGATGAATTTTGTTCTGAGGCTTCAAGTTTAGCTAGAACTTTAACAGAACAAAATGATAATGATTTTGCCGGAATTATAATGAGTAGTTTATCGAAAGTCGAAAGATTGCCGATAAAAACTTCTGAAAAGATAGCTTTGCAAGGATATGAGATAGCAAAAGCTAATGGCGATTATATTCATATGATGTCCAGATTAAATGATTTGCGAAAATTATATTATAGGCGACCAGACAAGTTGTATAATTATATAAATGTTTTGTATAAACAAGAAAAATGTTTAAAACATCTTAGCAAACATTATGATGAGGCTATAGCTGGGTATAAAACTGTATCTCGTGAAGCTGCTTCTCAATATGATTATACCCAAATGCTAGGGTATGTTCAGACTGAAATTGGAAAACTTACTAAAGCTAAGCATCCGCATGATGCGTTAAGAAAATTGCTTTCTGCAAGACAAATTTTTGAACTATCAGGAAATAAGAGAAGTCTAAGTTATATAGATATGTTAATTTCAGAAATTAGATCAACTCCGGGGTTTGTTGAAAAATAAAATTTTTTACTAAATTTTACTTAAATAAATTTAACATGTAGGGGTAAATCAACTGTTTATGTAATACTATGTTATTTATATAGAGGGGAAATTTATGCCTGCAGGAACAAAAGTATCTAAGAAAAAAGTTGATGAGAATTTAATACCTCAAAATATAGAAGCAGAAGAGGCAGTTTTGGGTGCAATTTTGGTTAATCCGGAAACTTTGGCAAAGGTTTCAGATTCTTTGACTCCGAAAAGTTTTTATAAACCTGCTCATAGAGCTATTTATGAAGCTATGCTTCAATTATTTAATAACAATGATAATATTGATATTGTTTCCGTATCTGATGTGTTAAGTTATAGCGGAAAGTTGGAATCTGTTGGTGGAAGAGCATATATAAATGATTTAGTAGAAAATACTATTACAACTTCTAATATTTCGTATTATGCAAAAATTATTCAAGAAAAAGCTGTCAAAAGAGCTTTGATTAATGCAGGTTCTGAAATTGTAAGTATCGGTTATGATTTAGAGCCAAGTGACAGATCTTTAGAACAGGCTGAAAAATTGATATTTGATATCGGTTCTAGTAAGGCAACTTCTGATTTAAAGCATGTTAAAGATTTAGTATTAGATACTTGGGATAATATTGAATATAGGTATAATCATAAAGACGAATTATCAGGATTGAGAACTGATTTTAACGAATTAGATACAATGCTGAGCGGGTTACATAAATCTGATTTGATAATTTTGGCAGCACGTCCTGCGATGGGAAAAACTGCATTTGCGCTTAACATAGCTCAAAATGTTGCAATAAAAGAAAAAGTTCCTGTTTGTATATTTTCTCTTGAAATGTCAGCATCTCAATTAGTACAGAGAATGTTGTGTTCTTATGCTGAAGTTGACGCGCAAAGATTAAAAACAGGTAATATGTTGCAGCAAGATTTGGAAAAACTTGCAATGGCAATGAATGATTTTAGCCAAGCTCCTATTTATATTGATGATACTTCAGGTTGTACATTAACTGATATTCGTACAAAATGTAGAAGATTGAAAACTCAACAAAAAGATTTAGGCTTAATTGTAATTGACTATTTGCAGTTGATGGAAGGCGGCGGAAAAGATGATCGTTTGCAACAAATTTCTGCAATATCAAGAGGTTTGAAGATTTTAGCTAAAGAATTAGATGTGCCGATTATTACATTATCTCAGTTATCTCGTGCTGTAGAAGGTCGTAATGATAAACGTCCGATGTTATCAGATTTGAGAGAATCTGGTTCTATCGAGCAGGATGCTGATATTGTTATGTTTATTTATCGTGAAGATTATTATAATAAAGGTGAATCAGAAGAAGAAGAAAATATTAAAGCTTCATCAAAAGGTTTGTCTGAAGTTATTATTGCAAAACACAGAAACGGTCCTGTTGGAACTATTAAATTATTGTTCCAAGGCAATATTACTAAATTCAAAAACCCTATTGATAAATCTTTTGACGCGTTTTAGTTTTTTAATTTTATCAATAAATTTATCGTTTTAAAATATAAATGGGTGATTGATTTTTGAGAGCTAATTGGTATAATTGTGTTGTTATGGATATTATGACTAGTAAAAAATCTGCAGCGACTTTATCTATTATTTCAAATTCATTTATAATAATTTTGAAATTAATAGTTGGAGTTATGACTGGCAGTATAAGTATTATTTCAGAAGCTATTCACTCATTGAGTGATTTTTTAGCATCAGTTATTACATTTTTCTCTGTTATAAAATCAGCCGAACCTGCAGATAGCAAACACCCGTTTGGACACGGCAAATATGAAGATATGTCAGGATTTATTGAAGGCGGTTTGATTATATTTGCAGCTTTATACATTATATATGAAGCTGTTAAAAAGATTTTTATCGGTGGAAATCTTGAAATTGATACAACTTTAGGTATGCTTGTTATGGGTATTTCGGTTGTTGTAAATATTATTGTAAGTTCTATACTTTTTAGAGTTGCAAAAAAATCTGAATCTGTTGCATTGTTTGCGGATGCTGAGCATTTAAGAACTGATGTAATTTCAGCATTTGGAGTTTTTGCAGGCTTACTTTTAATTAAGTTGACCGGAATTTATATTTTGGACCCGGTGATAGCAATTATTGTTGCTGTAATTATTTTCAAGGCTGGGTTTGATATTTCAAAAACCACTATGGATAATTTGTTAGATTGTTCTCTTCCAAAATCTGATATGGATGAAATTCGTAACTTTTTAGATTCATTTAAGGGTAATGGAATTGTTGATTATAAAAATTTAAAAGCACGTAGATTAGGTTCTCAAAAGAATGTTGAGGTAACTTTATTGTTCAAAAAAGATATGACAATATATGATTGCCATAATATATGCGATTCTATTGAACATCAGATGGCTCAAAAATTTGGCGAAATTTCAGCAAGTATCCATTTGGAACCTGAAAAATGTGAGGAGTGTGCGAAAAAAGCTAGTTAAATTCTGATAAATAATTAATTAGTTTTTTCATATTTTTATTCCAGCAGCCGTTCCAATTTTTTAGAATAACATCTGCAGGAGTTAAGCCTTTAAAGGTGTATTCTTTTATAGAATCTAAAAATAATTCTTCTCCGGTTTGTTCTGTTTTTAATGATTTTTCGGCAATCGAAATTATCTCTTTTGCGTAGTCTAGAACTTTTGCCTTTTGGATTTTTGTTTGAAGTGCGTTTTTCGGGACAGTATATCGTAGTTCTTCAAAATCTTTAGATTTAAGGGTTTTGAATAATTCCTCACATTCATCTATTGCTTGATTGTTATAAAGAATTCCTTTATAAATTGCAAGAATTGCATATTTCAAATCTCCGCCAACGCAGTCGTGGTTTCGAATTTCTATAAAGTTTCGCATTCTGACTTCAGGAAAATATAAATTTGCTTGAAGTTCATAATCTTCTAAGGTGGCTTGTGCTCCTTCAAAGCCATTTTCCATATATTCTTCAAAGTTTATAGCACCATTTATTTCAAATGCCAGATTGTTCTTTTGTATAAAAATAATAGGCGTTTTGATAACACATTCTATGTATTTTTCAAAAGAAAAATCATTATTTAAATTTCCGCAGAAGCCGCATCTGTCATTATCTGTATTTAACCAGCTTAGGGCTCTAAATGATTTATAGCCTGTATCTACTCCTCCTCTTATCGGTGAATTTGCAAACATTGCAGTCATAAATGGTGATAATTTATTTGCAAGTGTAAATTTTTTAATAGCATCTTCTTCTGATTGAAAATCTATGCAGCATTGTATTCCTGCAGTTTCTCTCATCATTACATCTGATAAAATACCCCAAAGATATTTCGCCATTATTCTATAACGCTTTTTAGGAATTAAATTTATGGCTTTATTTGTTATTAGCGGAGATACTCCATAATTTATAAGTTTAATATTTTTGTGGTCTGTAATAGGTTTTAGAAGTGCATTTATATTTTCAATTTTGTGTTTAAGTTCAAAGATTGTTCTTTCAGGTTTTGCACTTATTTCTACTTGGCACCCTGGTTCTAAGGTTAGGGTATCGTGTTTATGTTTTAAACCTATAATATTTTTATTATCTGTTATATAATCCCATGTTTCTTCTTGAGCAAAAGTTTCCAGTAAATTTTTTACGCCAAAATCACCCCAATAATCTACATTTTTAAATGTGTTAGAATTTATTGGTAATCTTTCGTATTCTATACCGATTTTGAAATCTTCAGGTTTAGTATAACCTTTTGTGTAGAGTTTTAGTATGTCTGATTTTTCTAGTTTTTCCTCAAGTCTTAACATGCTTGCCCCTTTTTTGTTTTTTATTATAACATCTTTAAAAATATCAAAGAACAATTTTTTTATATATACCCATGAGGGGTAAATGTATTTAATGCTTATGGCCTTTTATTTTGAAGTATTTTGTAAATTTTTAATTATCACTTTGGCTTTATGTGTGTTATTATTTATCTAAGATGAATTATTTTGAACGCGCAAAATTTTTTAGAACTAAAAAACGTCTGGGACAAAATTTTCTTGTTGATGGCGAAGTTATACAAGACATTATTGAGTATGCAAATATTTCGCCAGATGATACGATAGTTGAAATTGGTCCAGGGGTGGGATTTGTAACAGAACAGCTTGTGAAGTATGCCAAAAAGGTCATTGCAATAGAATTGGACGAAGAAGCTGTAAAAGAATTAAAGAAATTAAATGCTCCGAATTTGGAGATTATTCATCAAGATATTTTAAAAACAGATTTATCAACTTTATGTGATGGTGAATTTAAAGTTGTTGCAAATATTCCTTACTATATTACAAGTCCGATTATTGCTCTTTTATTGGGTGAAATTGATGATTTGAATAATAAAAACAGAAATAAAATTAAAGATATAATTTTGATGGTTCAGGAAGAAGTTGCAAGAAGAATGACTGCTGATGAAAATTCGCCAAATAAACAGTACGGACTATTAACAATATTATCTCAGTTTTGGGCTGATGTTAAAATTCTAAGATTGGTTGGTAGAAAATGCTTTTATCCGGCACCTAAAGTTAATTCTGCTTTGGTTAAACTGGACGTTAGAAAGTCTCCACGTTTAGAATTATCTGATTATTCATTTTTTAGAAGAACAATTAAAGCATCTTTTGCTCAGCGTAGAAAAAATATTAAAAACTGTCTTTTAAGCGCAGGATTTTTAAAAGAAAATATTGAAAAAGCAATGGCAAATTTAGGTTTTGACCAAAATACAAGAGGCGAAAAATTATCTATTGAAGATTTTGGAAGGTTGTCTGAGGAATTATTAAAGTATGAAAAATAATTCAGTAAAAATTCAATGTCCTGCAAAAATTAATTTAAATTTAAAGGTTATAAATAAGCGAGAAGATGGGTTTCATAATATAGAAAGTGTTATGCAAGCTATAGATTTGTTTGATTATTTGACAATATCGATTTGTGATTCTACAGAAGATGAAATTGTGTTGAGCGGAAACAGCAATGAAATTCCCTATGACAAAACAAATCTTGTTTATAAGGCTGCAAAATTATTTTTAGATGAAAGTAAATTATCAGGATATAAAATTGAAGTTTATATAGAAAAAAATATTCCTGTTGCAGCAGGATTAGCTGGAGGAAGTACTGATGCTGCAGGCATGATTTATGGCTTGAATAAGTTGTTTGATGAAGTATTTTCAGAAAAAGAATTACATAAATTATGTGCAAAGCTTGGTTCTGATTTGAATTTTTGCTTGATGGGCGGTTGTGTAAAAACAACAGGCCGAGGTGAAATTTTGGAGCCTCTTGATTATAAAGCTTTTGATGTCAATTTGATTAAACCTTTGGATTTTGGAATTTCCGCAAAAGAAGCTTATACTAAATTTTCTAAAAAATTTACATCAGGAAAACTTGGACGTGATGATTATAAAAATGATTTAGAATGGGCTGTAATTGATGATTATGAGCAGTTACAATATATCAAAACTAAATATCCAAATTCTATGATGACAGGTTCAGGGTCAACATATTTTTCATTGACTGAGAGTTTTAAAAATGAAAATGGATATTGGGTTAAGAATGGTTTGAAAACAATAAAAGAGGGAGTTAAAGTAATATAAAAAAAGACCTTCGACGATTGCCGAAGGTCCTTTTGACTAATATATTATTTATTTAACTATTTTGCGTTACGTTTTGCCTCCCAGTCTGCGAATGCATCAGGTGTCATCCAACCTGTTAATGGCTTTCCTGTTTGACAATCAACTGCTCTCATACGGTTGCCGTTACGTTCTGTATTGTATTTTGCATCTCTACCACCACCATGAGCCGGTTGTTTCATGATTCTGGCGTATGCATCGTCAGCAACTTTAACTTTTTTACCGTTAGGTAGTTCGATGTCATCTTTCATTTGGATACCTGTACGTCTGCCGTTTGATCTAACTTCACCGATACGGTTTTCTTGTTTAGAAAGTTCTTTTTGTAGAGCTCTTCTATCAGATTCTGATAAGTTAGAACCGTCTTCGTTTACGTAACCGAATGATATATAGTATGAACCTGTTCTATATTGTGGAACTTTTATTGTTTTATAGATGTCTTTTTCTTGAACATTATAGCAATCTTCAGGAGTTGAAGTTGCAGGAGTTGATGTTTCAGGAGTTGAAGTTGCAGGAGTTGATGTTTCTGGAGTTGATGTAGCTTCTGTAGTGTTTAGTTTAAGAAGTTCAGGATGATCTTTTAATTCTGAAGCTGCTGCAAAAGCTGCTGTCAATTCTCTTGTGTTGACTTTTTTACCAGTTTTATCACTCATTGCTTCTGTTAAGATTGCAGCTTTAATAGTTTTATCTCTGACCGGATCGCCGGTGATATCCATGTCTGCAATTTTGTTCATTAAGACTTTATTTTGTCTGCCTTTTACTTGATCAGGATTTTCTAATACATCCATTACTGCGGCACCATTGAATACATCTTTTCCGCCATTATCTTTAACAGCAAGTGCTGCGATAATACTTGGAATTGCTGCACCTAATAAGCCATTTAATGCTCTTGTTCCTGCGCCAAGTGATTTTGTAGCCACATCTGTTGCGGTACTTGTAACTGTTGTAGTTACGGTGTTTTCAACAGTTGTGGTAACTTGACCAAGGTATCCGCCACCACCTGGGTTAGGAATATTAATATCAATAGTTGCTGTAGCTGATGATGTAGCTGATGCTGTTGCTGATGCTACTGCATTTGCTACTGCTGTTGCTGTTGCACCTCCGCCTAATAATGCCGGTAAACCAGCTCCAGCTCCTAGACCTAATGCTAATACTCCGGCTCTCATTGCCCAAGTATAATCTTTTTCAGCATCTAAGCCTGCAGCTTCTAACATGTTATCTGTGTGACGTTTCTTAACATCAGCATCTTTTGCTAATACTTTTCTTTCATCAATGTTACCTTTGAAGTCTGAACCTGCATATTGTAACATTGCTTTTTGATATGCTTCAGTATTAACGTTTCCGTCTTTATCAAACATTTGTGATGCTAAGTAGTTATCGTTTATTTCTGTTGCTGCTTGTTTCATAATTTCAAATGCAGCTGCTTTATCTTCAGGTGTTGCTGCATTATTGTATATTTGTTCATTCATTTTATATGATTTTAATGCAGCTTCTGTTTTCTTCGCAGCTTCTTGTTGAAGATGTTTTGCACCTTCTAAAGCTTTGCCATCAAGTAATGTGTATTTAGGATTGTCTTTATCCCAAGTTCCATCATCTTTAGCTTTTGCAACTGCTTTTTTGTATTCTTCTTTATTTGTATAAACTTTTTCTAATGAATCAAATGCTTTCATGCTTTCAATATTTTGATTTGCAGCTTTTGCAATCTTTTTAGCTGCTCGTCTTTCTTTTCGAGTTCCGTCTAAATCAAAATATTCTATTGCTTTTTCTTTTGTATTATATTGTTCTTGTTGTTTTGCTAAGGTGTCTGTGTTGGTTGCAAATCGACCAGCATCTGATGCACTTTTTGATTTTTCTTTCATCGCAGCAATATCTGCAAGTTCTTTTTGTCTTGCATCATTTTTTGCAGCTTTTTGTTCTTCTGTTAAAGGTTGATCTTCTTTGTGCTCAACTTTTGTTTCCACTGCAGGATCGTTTTCTTTTGCCTGAAATAACGGAGTAAAAGCTTTTGCTTGAGCTTCATTGATTTTTCCAGCTTTTAAAGCGGCCTGCACATCTTCAACGCTCTTAAGCGTTACGCCATTCACACTGATTGGGTCCATTTTTCTTGTCCTTTCTTTTCTTATAGAAACTTGTATTTAATTTCACTATGTCTTTATAAACGTTTTTTTTGATCTGAAATTTACAAAAAATATTTACTTTGTATATACTTAATATCTAAAATATAGATATATTGTAGGTTTTCAGATGTTAAGTTTTGTTAAGTGACAACTTTTCATATTAGATTATGAAGGCTTACCTCTAACTTTTATGTGATACATTTTGACCTTTCTACACGTAAATGTACAGTTCTACCTTGTATATTCGTAATATCGGAATTTTGTAGTTTTTTCTTTAATATAATTTGAAAATTTTTTTAGTAAATTCTGGAAAGGTAAGAATAATAAGCGTTTTGCTCAGTTACAAAAGTTAACATTAGCTATTTAATTGCATCATAAGTTGAATTCTGCTAAAATCGTTGTCATGGACGAGCTGATAGAAAATTTAAAGAGTTTGGGATTTAATTCTTATGAGGCTAAGGTATATTTAGCATTGTTGAAAAAGTATCCGGCTACAGGATATGAAGTTTCTCAGGTTGCTGATATCCCACAATCTAGGGCTTATGATACTTTGAAATCTTTGGTTAATTCAGGATTTGTGTTTTCAAATGATAGTAAACCTCAGACTTATAGTCCAATTTCACCTAAGGAGCTTACACAACGTTTTAAACGAAAAATAAATTCTACTATTGATTATTTAGAAAAGAAGCTTCCTGATGTTAAGGATGATTATAATGAGCCTATACATACTATTTCCGGGTATGATGTGGCTATTGATAAGATAAAAGAAGTTATTAATAATGCTAAGCATTCCATATTTATGCTTCTTTGGGCTGCTGATTATAGTCGTTTGGAAAAAGAAATAGCACAAGCTTATGATAGGGGTGTTAATATCAAAATAGTCGGGTATGATAATTTGAAAACTGTCTATGGGCTTGTTTATTCTCATTTAGGCGCAAGAGATGTTGAACGTAGTATTGGCGGAAGACTTTTATATCTTTGCGCTGACAGTTGTGAAACTGTGTTTGGTAGGATTGAACATAGGATTATTTGGTCTAAAAATGAAGATATAGCGTTTCTTTTAAAAGAATATATTATGCATGAAATGTATCTTTTAGATGTTTATGAGCATTTCCCTGAACAGCTTAGATATTTTTATGGCGCAGGGTTTAAAAAGCTTAAGGATAAAATTAGTGATAAAGATTCATGTTACAAAAAGTTTTAACTTTTACAAATTTTTCTTTTAATATTTCAAATTAAGATTTATAATTGAACTATATAAAACATGTATTTTGGGAGAAGTTGATAGAAGATGGATGGGTATAGTTTTGAATTAATTACGGGTCCAATGAGCTGTGGCAAGACTGAAGAGCTTTTGAGAAGAATAAGACGCTGTATTATTGCTAAAAAGAAAGTTGTTGTAATTTCGCCGGATGTTGATACGAGAACAAAAGGTGATTATATTGAATCACGAAGCGGTTTATGGTTGGATGCTATAAAAGTTAAGCATTCTATTCAGATAATGAGTTTTGTTAAAGACGCTCAGGTTGTAGCGATTGATGAATTACAGTTCTTTGATTCTAATATCGTAAAAGTTATAACTCAACTTATGAATGATGGTAAGAAGGTTATTGGAACCGGTTTAGAGTTAGATTTTAAAGCTGAACCTTTCGGATCTATGCCTGAATTGATGTGTATTGCAACAAAAGTTGATAAATTGCATGCTGTATGTATGAAATGTGGTTGTGAGCATGCTACAAGAACTCAGCGTTTAATTGATGGTAAACCTGCTGATAAAAGTTCACCTCTTATTATGATTGGTGGAGATGAAACTTATGAAGCAAGATGTATTAAGTGCTACGAATTACCTGATGTTAAACATAAACAGAAAGTTCTAGGTTTTAAAGTTTTGCAGTTTAATAAAGATTAGAGAATACTTTATATAAATGAATACTTCATATGGAGTTTCACATTTTTGTTTGTATATGTTATTATTAACACGGTAATAATCTCAAATTTTGGAAACTTTTTATTAAAAGTTTCGTCTAGTTACTAGAAGGGATTATTGGAGGTGTAGATAAGAATGAGAAAACTTATGAAGAAAAGCATTATATTTTTAGGAGTATTCATTGTAATGTTTGGCTGGGTTATCAGGTCAAATGTTCAGGCTTCTACTCCTGTGGAATTGTACGATAGTGTTTGGCGTTTAATTAATACAAAATATGTTGACCAAACAAATAATGAGCAAGATTGGGGCAAGTGGCGTCATAAATACGATAATGTTATTAAAACAAATGAAGATGCTTATGTAGCTATCGATACAATGATTGCAAGTTTAAATGATCCATATACAAAATTTTTAAATCCTAAAGATTTTGCAGAAGAAACAGGATCAATAAAAGGTTCACTAAAAGGTATTGGTATTCAAATAGCTGTGAAAGACGGTAAATTAACTGTTATTGCACCTATTGAAGATACTCCGGCAGCAAAAGCAGGTTTGATGGCTAATGATGAGATTTTGGCTATTGACGGTAAAAGTACAAAAGGTATTACTGTAGATAAAGCTGCTGATCAAATTAGAGGTGAGGAAGGAACTCAAGTTACTTTGTTAGTAAAACGTGGTGATGCTGAACCTAAAACTTATACAATCACTCGTGCTGAAATTGAAATAAAATCTATTTCACAAAAGGTTCCTGAAAACATCAATATGCCAAAGGATATTTGTTATATTAGATTAAGTTCTTTTATTAGTAGAAACGCTTCAAAAGAATTTTCTGATATTTTGACAAATTCTCCGGATAAGAAAGCTTTTATTATCGATCTTCGTTCAAATCCTGGCGGATTATTAAGTAACGCAATTTATATATCTGATATGTTTTTAAATGGCGGAGATATTGTTAGTACTGTAGACCGTGATGGATATAAGGAAACTACAAAAGCTGTAAGAGGTGTGCTTACTAATAAACCTGTTGTTGTTCTATTGAATAAAGGTTCAGCTTCTGCTAGTGAAATCTTTTCAGGAGCAATCAAAGATAATAAAAGAGGTGTTTTAGTTGGAACTCAGTCTTTTGGAAAAGGTTTGGTTCAAGAAATTAATAAACTTCCTGATAATTCAGGTGTTAATATTACTATCCAAAAGTACTTAACTCCAAATGGTACTGATATCCATAAAAAAGGTATAACTCCTGATGTTTATGTAGATTTGACAGAAGAAGATATTAAAAATAAAAATGAT
>CASEYP010000006.1 GCA_949292185.1 uncultured bacterium | reverse complement strand
CATTATAACATGACCATTTATGTCGGACGTTGTCTTCGACAACCCTCTCAAAAAATGATACTCAATCATTTTTTTCGGCAGAGTGCCATATCGACTGACTCTTTTATTCTAAACCCGTATTATTATACCACAAAATTTGACTAATAAGCTTATTATCTCTAGGAATGGGATGTATAATGGTACTAAGTTTAGAAGTATGCCTATATAAAAAAATATTGAATAGATTTTCCTTATTTTATAACTTTCAAATGGTTGAAATCCTGTTAAGTTATTTTCTATATTTTTATGGTGTTCAAATAATGAGCCTATCATAAGAAAAATTATTATAGAAATTTGAAATTTGTATATCGCATAATATGGTTTTATGATGTGATTTGTAACAAAATCTGTATAATATTCGTTCAAATCTGCACGCATATTTATGTTAGATAGGCCTATGGCTCTTATTATTAGGAAAAATATGAAAATTATTAGTCCTATGTAGCCTATAGCTGATATAATATTCCAACTTATATATTTTTTTAATTTTGACAAATTCATATTTTTATTATATACCCATTTTACAATTTTGTTTTGCTTGAGAGATTTAATACATCAATAAAAGATAAAACAGAAGCAAACTCGTTAAACAAATGCTTGTATTGATTTACATCATCAATTCTGCCGAACAGGTGGTTCATTTCAAATAAATCTTTTCTTGTGCTAAGCATAATAAGCATTGTATCATTATAAATTGAGCAGCACATCTTAGATACTTTAAAACTCGTTTGTATCTGCATTAATCTTTCCATAAAAGCAGTATTCAGAAGATATCTAGCCTCAATCTGTCCTTGGCTTTTATCAGATTGGGTGTCTACCCAAATATCATATTTTTTATTAAACTTTGCAGATTCCAATTCAACTTTTTCAAAACCCCTTGGAATTTGAGTCATTGAAAACTTAGTTAAAATTAATACTCGTGATTTGATTTCCTTATTCATTTTGAATTGCATTGCAAGACCTTTAAACATGCGATTATATTTTATGAATTTTAGAATTCGTGTTTTCCAGCCGAAATCTGTTTCTACCATTGTTAAGGAAACATTATTATATTGACCGTAAAAAATATCATCATTAGTTCGAATTTCTATATCAATGGGATATAATTCTGAGTTATTAAATACAGAGTTATCTATATTTTTTGATTTTTTGTCCAAGTCGTCTAATTCGGATGTAAGACCTCTTAATACATCACCATCTTTATGGGCAAGATTACCAAAAATACTAAGCAACTCCGGAAAAATTTTGTGTTTAATTTCTGCTTGATAATCCTTATTTTTATCTTGAATAATCATAATAAAGGCCCATAAAAAGAAAGTCCCACCCCATAATAATGCCCATTGGAAAGTATTATTTTCTACTTTTGCAATATAAGGAATTGAAAATCCAAAAATGGAATATATAACATATATTGAGAGAGAAAACCTATTAAATAATTCTAGCACTATTGCCTTTTGAATTTCTTTCCATTTATGTGCATCTTTATCCATTATTTCTTTAAATTTAGCAGTGAAATCACTTTTATATTTATCCATGCAGTTTTGGCTCATCTGGGTTCTCCGGTTATTTTATAACTTTGTTTTGCTTGAGAGATTTAGTACATCAATAAAAGATAAAACAGATGCAAACTCATTAAACAAATGCCTGTATTGGGTTGTATCATCAATTCTGCCAAACAAATGATTCATTTCAAATAAATCCTTTCTTGTGTGGAGCATGACAAGCATAGAATTTCCAAAAATAGAACAGCACATCTGATGTACCCTAAAACTTGTCTGGATTTGCATTAGTCTTTCTAAAAATGCGGTATTCAAAAGATACCGCGCTTCAATTTGTCCTTCTCCTTTAGCAGACTGGCTGTCAACCCAAACATTATATTTTTTATTAAATTTTACGGATTCCAATTCAACTTTTTCAAAACCCTTCGGAATTTTAGTCATTGAAAATTTGGTTAAAATCAATACGCGCGACTTGATTTTTTTATTTATTTTAAACCGCATTGCAAGACCTTTGAACATACGATGGTAAGTTCTATATCTGTCTTTAGCATTCCATCCGAAATCCGTTTCTACCATCGTCAGAGCAACATCATTATATGTTCCGTAGAAAGCATCATCATCAGTACGTTCTGTTATTTTTTTGTCGTAAAGTTGAGAGTTTTGAAATACGGAACTTTTGATATCATATATTATATTGTTATCTGTAGTCTTTCTTGCAAGTGATGCTGCATTATCGGTTTCATCATCAAGAATAATGCTGCTTGCATTTAACTTACTTGTTAAGGAGCTGCTTGAGCGGTATTGAAGATTACCGAAAATTTTTAACAATTCGGGAAACAGAGTTGCTTTGATTGTGTCTTGATATATTTTATTAGTACTATGTATATTTGCAATAACTGCCCCGACAAAACAAACTGCTGCTAATATAAGATGAAATTTTAAATTATAATTATGTTCGTTTTTCCCCGGTACCATTCCTAATGCGGCAATAAAAAAGTAAAACCCAAATGACTGTAAGCTTAGTAAACTGAGTCTGTTTGAATTTTGGACATCTTTCCATATATCAAGTTGCTGCTGCATAATTTTTGCAAACTTTATTGCAAAATCGTTTTTATATTTATCCATACAATCAGCCAGCATGATTTATTCCTTTTTCCTTATTTAGTAATTTTAAATATATAAAAAGCTTATATATTTTCAAATTTTATTTAGATTTACCTGCCGATTTCAACAGCTCTTTGAGCCATGGCTTTAGAAATATTTACCAGTGCAAGGTTAGCTTCGTAAGCTCTTTGGGCAACTAAAGCATCTGCTATATCGACCATGGCATTAACGTTTGAAGCTCTTATATAACCGTTTTCATCTGCATCAGGATGCCCGGGTTTGTAGATTTTTTCACCGAGTGTCGGATCTTCTACAACACCTGAAAAATTAACTCCGCCTTGAAGATATGGTAATGTACCGACTCCGAAGACATCTTCTTTCATAACATTCATCAAGCCATGGAATGACATATCATCTACTGCTGTTAAAACAGGGATTTTCCTTACATAATTAGGTGTATCAAGGTTTGCAATGTTTTTTGCATGGACATCTATTCTTTTGCCATGTACTTGCAGTGCTTTTGCACCCATATCAATTGTTTCCATTATACCCATTTAAATCACCTGCCTTAATTATTTACCGACATTTATTACGGTTTTCATTTCTGTAATGATATTTGACATTCTACGTGTTGCCATAGTGTACATAATTGAATTTTCCTGCATTTGCAGTAATTCATTAGCAGCATTAACCGGTTCTTCCGATCTGTCAGGGGCAATACCTGAAGGCCCTAATTTTTCTGATAATTTAGTTTCTAATGGACTATTCATTGTACTTAAGTATTGACCAAAATCTATATCCTGTCTGATATAGCCCGGAGTATCAACGTTAGCAATATTAGAACCTAATGCTCTTTGTCTTTGAGAGATTAAGTCCATCATTAATGATACTTTGCCCATACTGTCTAATGACGTAAACATGATATTTATACCTTTCGTTTAATTTTTTACTAAGCTTCTCTTATATTTATGGCTTTGTTATACATTGTGTCTGCAAGTTTCATCATTTGCATACTTGCAAGCATTGAGGCATTCAATCTTAACAAGTCATTTGCTGATCTAAAAATACTTACATTTGATGCTTCAAGGTTGTTTTGTCTAAAGCAATCATGATCTTTTACAAGTCTTGCTTCTCCAGCATCATCTGTTGCTTTTAATCTGTTCATATCTGCTTGTTCCATGCCTGCAGGATTGTCAAATCTAATTAACGGAATTGTTCCGACCTTTTTGGCTTTTGCTCCTCTTGAATCATAAGCCATAACATCACCGTTTTTCTTAATTTCAAACTTGAAACAGTTTGTAGGAATTTGGATTCCCTCACCGACAAGCCAGCCATCCCTTGTTGTTAAGAAACCGTTTTTGCCTTGAACAAATGAGCCGTCTCTTGTGTATTGAACTTCTCCGGATGGGGAAACTACAGGAATATATCCGGCTCCATCTATTGCAACATCATAAGGGTTGCTTGTAATTCTTATTGAACCTTGAGAATAGTCTGTTCTAACGGCACCTGTTAAGTATCCGTCTTCTCTTAAAATCTGTTCAAAAGTAACGTTTTTGTAGCCTGTTGTTTGAAAGTTTGCAAGGTTATTTGCAATTTGACCGAATTTATCAAATTGAAGTAACGCGTTATTTGTGCCTTTTGAAATTATTCCTTGTAAATTATACATTTATAAAACCTCTATTCTTATGAAGCTGAACTTAATTGCGAAATAGTTTTGCCTAATACTGAATTTTGAAGCATAAACATTTGTCTGTTTGCATCAAAGTTTTTTATTACAGGCATGAGTGATAAAAATTCTTGTTGCAACGATACATTTGAAAATTCATTGTATCCTTGTTTAATATTTGGATCCATGACGTTTATACCATTTGCGTCAACAACTCCAATCTGTCCGATAAGAGTAATTTTGTTAACCTTTGGGTTAAACATTGTAATTTTTCCGTCTCTATCGATTTTTACTTGTTTCAAATCTTGTGGTATAAACGGAAGTTTTATTGGAGTTCCTGCATTTGATAAAACTTGTGCATTTTCTAATGTTAGTAAAGTTCCGTCTTTACCTATTTGAAATCTGCCATCACGTGTTAATTTTATTCCATTTTCGGTTTGAGTTTGGAAATATCCTTTATTAGCAATGGCGATGTCTAATGGATTTGAAGACATTGCAATACGACCGACTTTATCATCACGTGTTGTAGAGAGAGCATGTACCCCTAAATATTCTGCAAATGATGATACTACGGCCTCTTTTCTTTGATAACCTACTTTATCGAAACCACTTATGTTTTCATTAGTAATTCCAACAATTTCACTATCTAAGTGCATGGCACGTATAGACATTGTCAAACCGCTGTCATTATAATGAATTCCGCTATTTAATCTCATGGTACCACCTCTACATACTATTCTCATATATTATCGGTCTTTGTTGGGTTTTCATCAATTATTTTGATAAAAATCCTCCAAATATATGAGCTTATGAGATGTGTTTAATGAAATATGTATAAAAGTCAACTTTTATAACGGAACTACACTACTTACATGTATATAAAAAACATCCCCTCTAGAGAAAAAGAAAGTCTCATCGAATGATAAGACTTATAAATATACATTTACCCCACCTGTATATTATCATATAAAATTTTTATTGTCAAGTCTTGTATTTATATTACAGGTCAAATTTTAAAGATTTCTTAACTTTTATTTATTGAAGAAAATGATAAAATGTTGTAAAATATCAATACTATGAAGAAGGTTAGCTTAATTTTAATATGTCTTTTGTTGACATTTTTACCCGCTAATGCAAAATCTGTAACAGATAAAGATGCCACAGATACTTCTGCAAAAGTTTTTATTTACCACATACCGGATGATGACGATTTAGAATCTGCATCAGATGAGGTTAATTCTGATAAAAATAATAAGGATAAAAAAATTATTACAAGTGATGATATAACAGCTGATACTTCAGGCAAAGTGGATGAAGATGCTGAAGAAGATAGTGGTGACGATGAGGATGTTGTTGAAGATTATGAATTAGGGGATATGTACACTGATGTATTAAAAGGGTATGCTGAATATAATGAGGAAGATGAAAATTCAATATTCTTAGAAGATGATCTTAATGATGTGTTATCACTAAATATTAAAAAACCTTCAAAAGTAAGTGATGAAGTATATAGTGGTTCTGATAATTTATTTTTCAAAAGTCCTGAAGTATTTACGAAATACAACAAAGTTGAATATAGTATCGCGCCTGTATCAAATGTTACAACTACAACAAAAGGTAATTTTTCAATTGGTACAACTTATAATCAGGGTATAGATTATGCTGAATTTGAACAAACTACAGGAATTTTTTCCAGATATGATACAAAATATTTTGCTGTCAGTTCTGCATATAAAAAGACTATCAATTCTACAAATAATAACTATAATGATAAGTTTTATTTTGCTCCTGAGATTAAAATTAATCAGTATTTTACTTTACGTGAAACGTTATCTGCGGATATTGTTAAAAATATCAGACAAGCAGAATTTACTATTTCAATAAATCCTTTTGGGCGAAAAGATCTTGATCGTTTGAAATTTGAATTAGGAACAAATTCTATATTTGACGGAACAAATACTTTGTTAAAAAATCAGTTTAAAATTCAGACAAATCTGAAATTGTAAATTTATAAGAACAAGTTTGTTTGTTAATCAAATTTTGATTATAATTTAGAAAGAGGGATACGATTTTGACACCGGAAAATTCTGATATAGAAGTAAATAGTGATAATCAGAAACGCAAACGTAAAAGAATGAATAAAAAAACAGGCTTTTATTATTCTTTTTTAACGATTGTATTGATTTTTTGTTTAATTCAAATAGGTTACGGTGCAATTTTGAATATAACAAAAATTATTTCATATCAGGGTAAGAAAAGTGTTTTGGAAGATGTTTTGAAAAAAGCTCAAATACGTAATCAAGATTTGAAATCTGAAAAAAAAGTTATTACCTCTGATAACAGTCTTGAAGGTATTGCAAGAAATAATTTAAAAATGGCAAGCGAAGATGAAGTGTTGATTATAATTAACAAAAAAGTTGAAGAACCGAAAAAGAAAAAATCAAAATTTGAATTTCTAAAAAAACTTCCATTTTTGAAAAAAGAAGAAAAACCGGCAGAACCTACAGGGAAAATTTATATTCCACAAGAAGTTGTAGAAGAATAGAAACGGATGGATTATGGAAAATACACAAAGTATAGATTATATTAAAAAAGCTTTTGAACTAAAAGAATCTCAGTTATATAAACCTGCGATTGAGATGCTTTATAAGGCTTTAGAAATTGAAAATGATAATGTTGAAATTCTATCGCAAATTGGTGAGTTATATTTTCTTTTAAATAATTATTCAAGAGCTTTGCAGTATTTGGAAAAAGTTTTAGTAATTGATCCGTATCATATTTCAAGTTTAAAACTTATCCGTACAATTAAAGACCGACAGGGTGATTTGGATGCTGTTTTAGATATTTCTCAAAAACTTTTTAATAAATTCCCAAATGAAGATAATCTTAAAGAATTGGTTAAGGCTCTTATTAAATTAAAATTATTTTGTGAGATTGATAAATATAGATCTTCTGAATATTTTAATGATGAAGTTAAATTAGAATGTGCAAATGCTTTTTATGATAATGGGGAATTTGGTAAAGCTCAAGAGTTTCTAGCTGAATGTAGCGGGAAAAATGAAAATATCCTGTTATTAGAAGGTAAAATTAAATTTGATAAAAATGATTTTGAAGGTGCAAAAGAAATTTTTAATCAGATAGGTAAGAATTCTCAAAATCCTGAAATTTTAAATTACTTAGGTTTATTTGATTTAGAAAATATGGACTTTATCAATGCAATAAAGAATTTTTCAAAAGCTGTAAGTTTAGATAAATCCAATGCGAAATATTATTATAATTTAGGGAATGCATATTTTTATAATGGTTGGATGGATGAAGCAAAGAAAGCTTATTCAAAAGCTTTGTATATTTGTCCTGATAATCTTGATTATAGATATTCATTAGCATATTTATATTTTGATAAAAAGGATTATCCAAAAGCTAAAAAAGAAATTGATGCAATATTAGATATTGAACCAAATCATCCTCAGGCAAGAGTTATAAGAGCATTGTTACTTGCTGTGAATAAAGACTTTTTAGGTGCTGAAAATATTTTGGAAGCTAATATTCAAAAAGGTTTTGAAGATGATTTTACAAAGATTTCATTGAGTAAAATTTATACAGAATTGAATATGTTTAATAAAGCTGAAAAACTTATTCAAGAAGTTATTTACAAAAATCCGGATAATTTGAATTATATGGCTGATTTGGCTGAAATTTATATAAAAGAAAAGAATTTTGATAAGGCGTTGGAATTGGCTGATAAAATTCTTGAGATAAATCCAAATTATATTGCAGGAAATATTTTAGGTGCAAAAACAGCATTTTTAAAAGGTGATTATGAATTGGCAAAAGATTACGCTCAAGAAGCTATTTCACTTGATATAAATTGTGCTGCGGGATATTATTATCTGGCTTTAGTGAGAGAAAAAACAGATGATATTGATGAAGCTATTGAATGTATGAAACGTGCTATTTTGTATGATTTGAATAATCCTGTATATTATACAAAAATGAGTGAAATTTATAAAAATAAAGGGGATTACAAAACTGCCCTTGAATATATTTCAGAAGCTGAAAGTATTGATAATTCTACTGAATACAAGCGTATGTATTCAGAATTAGCAAAACTAAATAGAAAGGTAAACAAATAATAAGTTAAGTCCTAAAATTTTTTGATTTTCAAAAAAACATAAATATAATACATATTATGGATTTAACCGGAGAAGAAAGATGGAAATAAGAAGAAGATTAAATAAAATAGTTACCCTGGCTGTAGTGTTTTTAGCTAGTCAAAATGTAATGTTTGCCGCATCTGCACCTGAAATGACAGTGCCAAATCAGTATCCAGCAAAGTATACTCCTGAATATATAAAACAAATTACACCTGCATATAAAGATGTTGGAAAAGATGAAGTTTTCTATGTTGCATTAGATATGTTAAAAGATACGGAAGGTATGTTCTCAAGAAATGCAATTTTAGGGAATAACTTATCTGAAAGACCTGTGAAAATTGAATTTAGAGATTTGGGACAAATAAATCAAGAGTATGCAACATTTGATGCTTTAGGGTGGAAAAAAGGTAAAAACCTTTATATATACATAAATAGCAAACACAAAGATGCACCGGCAGGCGCATTGGCAGCTTTGTTAGCTCACGAAGCATTGCACCAAGATGAATTTAATTCACTTGCTGAAGAAACTTATGCTTGGACTATGGAAGCTTTTGTTTGGGATGATATTTTAAAACTTTATCCTGAAAGTAATCAAGAAGAAAATTCTCTTGTAAAAAGAGAAAATACTTTGAAAAAGCTTTTAGAAAAAGGCAATTATACAAATCGATATATTAAAAAGGCTGTATTACAAAATTCCGGTTACAAAAATTTACCGTCATATTCACCTGGATTTGATAATTTATAAAGAATTTTGAATAAATACATGTTTTAGCGAATAAGTATATTGATTATGCAAAATCCTTGATGTTAAATAGGACTATGAGAAAAAGGATTAAAGCAGGTATATTGTTTATTGGGATGGTAATTACATTATTTGCCATCAATTCTTTTTATTTGAATAGTCATAACCCAATGTTAGATGTGGATAAACAGAGTGTTAATAAAACTCATGTTTCTCCTCAAAAACTGTTTGATTATACTTGGCAAACGGTTAAGAATGAATATTATGACTCAAATTTTAATGATCAATATTGGGTAAGATGGAAAAATCATTATAAAGGTAAAATTAAAACCTTAGATGATGCCAAGGTTGCCATAGATACTATGCTTGTAAGTTTGGATGATCCTTATTCAAGATTTCTTACAAAGGAGGAATTTTCTGAACAAAATAAATCGATAATTTCAAAAATTTCCGGAATAGGTGTAAATATAATAAATGAATCCGGAAAAATAAAAATTATTAGTGTAATCGAAAATACTCCAGCACAATTTGCAGATTTAAAGGCAAATGATATTATTATGGCGATTGATGATAAAAAAGTTAGCGGTATGTCATTGGCTGAAGTTGCAAACCTTGTTAAAGGTCCTGTAAATACTTTTGTAAATATAGATATTTTACGAGGTAGAGAGTACATTAAAAAGAAAATAATAAGAAAAGAATTTTCTATAAAAACAGTAAAAAGCTCTATAGATAAAAACATTGGTTATATTCAAATAACCAGTTTTATAAGTAACTCAACTCCTACAGAGTTTTTGGAAGCTTTAGAAAATACAGAAAAAACCAAAGGTTTGATAATAGATTTGCGAGGAAATACCGGCGGTTTGCTTCAAAATGCGATATTTGTTGCTAACATGTTTATTCAAAAAGGTAAAATAGTTAGTATTGTTGGTAGAAACGGCTATCATTATGATATTATGGCGCAAGATACAAATGTTGATATAGATAAGCCTATAATATTGCTAATTGATGGAGCAAGCGCAAGTGCAAGTGAAATTTTCTCAGGCGCAATGAAAGATTATCACAGAGCAAAACTTATTGGTACTAAAACTTATGGCAAAGGCATGGTTCAAAAAATTATTCCAATGCCTGATGAAACAGGTTTAAATTTAACAATTGCTAAATATTTAACTCCTGATGGTACAGATATCAACAAAACCGGTATAAAACCTGATATTGAATATCATTTAAAAAGATCGGATATTTTGGCTAAAAAGGATACTCAACTTGAATTAGCTAAAAATGTTATGTCAAAAATGATAACTTCTGAGAAATAATAACCTAACCTTGACATCGTGCTTTGTCTTGCGTATATTATATATACAAGGCTTTTGGCGACATGGCCAAGTGGTAAGGCAGAAGCCTGCAAAGCTTTTATCCCCAGTTCGAATCTGGGTGTCGCCTTTTTTAAATAATAAAAAACAGTTTCTAAATGAAACTGTTTTTTTTATTTCATATTTTTTATTTCCCTTTGAAATTAATATACAAGCATAAAGGATTTTAGCATCCTGCCAACATTATTACCCTCTTGGGAAGTTACTTCTAAATTCTTTTTGTAATTTAAAGAAGTTGAAGCACCTCCATCAAATGCCATTGCTCTATCAAGTTTTAAATCATTACATAATTTTTGAACTTCGTACATATCCATAGGGTGTTCATCTGTAATAATCAAAATATGGCATTCGTCTGTTCCTTTTAGACCAATAATAGTTCTGGCTGTTTTATGCAGAACATTAGCGGCTTCTCTAATTACTTCGCCTTCAGCATTTTTTACGACAAAGCCTTCTTCTTCAAGTCGTAATTCCGGAAGAATTAATGGACCTGCTTGGGCGGATGTAATTACTGCACAATTAAACGGAACATCTGATTTGTGTGATACAATTGCATATTCAAATTTATTTCCGCATTGCATTACTCTAAATTCACTACGATTTAAAACAGTGTTCATATTTTTTCTAAAAAATGGGTTTGCAAGTAATGAATGATTAAACATCGGATCTGCTGAAGTCATTCTATCTGTTACAATGTATGATGTTGTTTTGCCGTTTTTCGGGTCAAAATATCCTGCATTTATGGTAAGTGTTGCATTTGCCTTTGTATGTGCTTCTCTATTTGTTATTAAATCTTCTGAAGCTACAAATTTGATTTTCTTCTTAATTTTTTCGCCTTTTAAGATAATATGATATATTCCATCATTTTTTTGAATAGAAATATCTCCCGCAAAAACAGGATTTGTACAGAAAAATACTATACTTAGTGCAAAAAGTAAAAATAATTTTAATTTTCTCATATTTATAGATCCTTTGACTTGTAGAACGCAAATATAGCAATTAGAAAAGCTATAGTTGGGAACGTTGAAGTAATATATGGTGATAAGATTTCTTTTTCTGCCAATAAATCAAAGAATGGCAGAGTTATATAATATACAAATATACATCCGATAGCTATTGTAAAACCTACTAACCTTTGTTCTCTAGGTTTGCTAAAGCCCAACAAGCACCCTAAAATTGCTAATAATATACACACTAATGGGTGGAAGTATCTTTGTAGATATTTATTTAACATAAAATTATATTCTTCAGATAAATGTTCTTGTTTTAGTAGTTGAACATAATTTTTTAGATCATGATTTGTAATATCACGTTCTTTCATTGTGGAATAAGTCATAAGAGTGAGTGCATTTTTAGCTGTTTGACCTTCTAGGACATTCATTTTATCTATATGTCTTATATTTATATAAATACCGTCGCCAGAAATTTTGTAATTTGTTACGTCTTTCAACTCCCATCTATCATCATAAGCAAATCCGCTTTTTGCTGAATATATATTAGATAATTGATGAACATCTTGATAAACCTTATTAGAAAAATCAAGTACTATAACATTTTTTAATTTTCTGTCATAAGATTTTGAAACAACAATTGCAGCTAGAGGGTGTCCTGTTTTATCTTTTTGAGTGTAAATATACTGTGTTGATCTTACAGAACCTCTTATTGCACGCATTTTTTCAGCAGCCATTGGTGTTCCTTTATCACCAGTTAAAAAGCATAAGTATGTAAAAATTAAACTCAAAACTATAACAGGTGCGATAATTCTTGGAAATGACATTCCAACAGCTCTGAAGATTGTAATTTCAGAGTCTTTACTCATTTTATCAAATGTAAATAAAGTTCCTAATAACAATCCGACAGGAAACGCTTTATCTAAAATTTTTGGTAACTCATAAAATAACAATAATACAGCTGTTTTTGGACCATAATCACCAGCCAATGCACCTTTAATTGTATTTAAAAGAATTTCAGGTGCAATCCAAACGATTGTAAACAGTAAAATTGCAACTAATGATGCTAAAGTTACCTGTTTAAACATATACCTATCATATATTGTTATTTTTGGAAATTTAAAACTCATTATAAAGTGAAGTCCTTTCCTAAGTAAAATTCTTTAGCAACAGGGTTAACTGCAACTTCTTCACTTTTACCTTGAATTTTGATTTTACCATCGAAAATTACATAAGCTCTATCCGTAATAGATAATGTAGCTTTAGGGTTGTGGTCTGTTATTAGAACTCCTAAGCCTTTATCTTCTGATAATTTTCTTATGTTGTCTTTAATTTCGCCAATTGCAATAGGGTCAATACCTGTAAATGGTTCGTCTAATAGAATAAAATCAGGACTTGCAGCAAGTGCTCTTGCAAGTTCCACACGTCTTCTTTCACCACCTGATAAGGAAATAGCCGATGCACTGCGTAATCTTGCAACACCAAATTCTGCTAATAATTCTTCTAACTTTTTCTTTTTCTCACATTCGGTTAATTTATCATTCATTTGAAGAACAAGTTTGATGTTATCTTCAACAGATAAACTTCTGAAACTTGAAGCTTCCTGAGGCAAATATCCGATTCCGGCTTTTGCTCTAATGTGCATTGGCCAAGAGGAAATTTCCTGTCCGTCAAGTGTTATACTTCCTTTATTTGGTTTTACAAGTCCTACAACCATATAAAAGGTTGTAGTTTTACCTGCACCGTTAGGCCCTAGCAAACAAACTACTTCACCTTTATTTATGTTGAAAGAAACATCGTTTACAACGCTTCTGTCACCATATATTTTGATTAAATTTTTTGCCTCAATTCTCATTTCTTCCCCTTACATTCTTAGCAATATTCTACTGAAAAAAAAACGATAATGCAAATTTTAGCACTGTGTTTTGCTTTGTAAATATTAAAAATATCTTATGTTTAGAAAAACATTAAGAATTGTAAAATTTTACCCAGAAATATGTTACTTTTCAAAAAAAATTGGGAATATATATCATGTACACAGACCATTTTCTTTTTCTTTATTTTCTCCTACACACACAAACCTTTTACCAAAACTAGCCGTATGATCGGCTTTTTTATTGCGTGGATTTTTTTGGTTTAGTTTTGTAAATAATCTGTAAAATCATTAAAGTATTATTTGAATTTGTCGATAATAATATTACGTTAGAAAGAGAGTTATAAATAAAATTATACTAAGAGGAGCTTTATGGTTGAAGATACGACAGAATTGGTTTTTGATATTCCGGATAGTGTGTTAGATCAAATTCAACAGAACATTCAAGATATTATAAGAAATTTTGATGTTCCTGAAGAAAATAAAGAGGAAGTTATAAACCAAATCAATTACATTTACACCAGAACAAAATACCTTTCTATAACTGATGAATTAACAGGTTTATCTAATAGAAGATGTTTTGACACAACCTTAGAAAAAGAATTTTTAAGAGCTAAAAGGTATAAAAATAAATTAACTCTTGTTATGTTTGATATTGACTTTTTCAAAAATGTAAATGATACATACGGTCATCAATGCGGTGATTTTATTTTGAAACAAGTTGCAAATGCTGCATTACAAACATTTAGAAAGACCGATACAGTTTTCCGTTTTGGAGGTGAAGAGTTTGCTGTTATTTTAACGGAAACTGATATTAATCAAGCTTTTATTCCACTGGAAAGATTTAGAAAAACCATTGAAACTTTAAATTCTTTCTATCAAAATCAAGAAGTTAATATAACTGTAAGTATCGGAGCTTATCAATTTGAAGATTGGCTTGAATCAAAAGAAGATTTTATTGAAAAAACTGATGAAGCTTTATATGAAGCAAAAAATTTAGGTAGAAATAAGACAGTTTTATTTAATATTCGCCAGTAATTTTTAGAATATTTTGGAATTTTAACCAACCTGTTACAACGTGTTGAACGTTGTCAATTCTTATGACACTTGCATTTGGTGAAACTCCGGGTTTTACCCAGTTTGCTGAATTTGGTAATCCTCCTGCTTGTTCACCTGTTTTGACTTGAACTTTACTTAAAAAGATACAGCCGATAGATAGTGATTTGAAGATAATTTTTTTCAAGTTTTCGCTATCTGTGCAAAAATATATTGATGATAAACCTTCCATTATTGTACCTAAACTGCAAGGTCTGATATTATCTTTGAAGGCTCCAAAGTAACTGTTGTTGGAATTTGTGATTTGGCTGCTTAGAGTCGGAATTGCCATTTGTTCTGCATAGTTTCTCAAAGTAACCTTCTCTTCAGGAGTTACAAGATTTTGTTGGAAAAGCTTTTCTATTGTCAAAACTGACCAGTGATCAAATGGAATATCAGATTCTAATGCTTTTCTGGTTTTTGCAAGATATAATACAGCTTTTTTGGCAGCATCTAACCATTTTTGCTGAGGGTCAACTTCGTATAAATACATTAAACCTGCTGCTGCTTCTCCTGGGTAAAATACTGCCTCGGCTTCTTTGTTTATTGTTTTTCCTTTCAAATCATAATAGGCATAGATATTGCCTTCTTCATTTTGAAGGTATAATAAAAATTCTCCTAAACCTTGTAATATACTTAAATCAATCTCATTATCTTTGTATAAGTTTGATAAAGCACAAAGTGCAACTCCTGCTGCTCCTGATTTTGCTATCGGGAATTTTATTTGTTCTTCTTCAGGAATTGATAGGACTATATATTTATCCTGTCCGAATTTTTTTACGTATCTTTCGATAAAATATTTTGATGATTTTATTCTGGCTTCTTTGAATTTTTTTTCTAAGCCATATTGCTCGTACATATACATTGAGTATAATGTGCCGGCATGGCGTAATGAGTTATATATGGTGTTATTGTATTTTATTTCAGGATCTATATTTTTTCTGTATTGAAATCTACCATCTTCCAATATATTTCTGTTTATATAGTTCATTGATAGCGAAATCTCTGAAAAATACGGCAAATCTCTGGTATTTTCATGAGTATTTTTCTTGGCGTCTTTATATAATATAGACACAAAGGTTGCGACTAAGGTTAAAAATATTATAGGTATATATATTGTTGGTGATGATATATCAAACATAGAACAATTATAACAGAGTAAATAAAATATATAATAAAGCATTTGTATGATTTTTGCATAAAAAAAGAACCTTCTATATTTAGAAGATTCTTTTTTTATTTGTTTTAATTATTATTTTTTAGCTTTATCTTTTTTAGCTTTATCTTTAATTTTTGAAGCTGCTCCACCTGTTGCATCATCAACTTGTTTGCTTAATTTCTTTTGAATTGTTTCTGGATTATAACGTTCATCCATATATTCAATGTTAGCTTTCTTTTTAGCTGATGTTGTTAATTCATCAAGAGCTTTGATTTGTTTTGTATTTGTTAAATAATCTTTAATTCCAGGTTTAGCTTTGTCGTAAGGTGTAACCATTGGTTCACGTCTGTCTTGAACAAAGATTATATGATATCCGTATGGAGTTTTTACTACATCAGATACTGTGTTTGGTTTTAGGCTGAATGCTACTTTTGAAAATTCAGGAACCATTTGTTCTTTTGCAAAGAATCCTAAATCTCCGCCTTGTTTTGCACTGCCAGGATCTTCTGAGTATTTTTTAGCGTATGCTGCAAATTTTGAACTATCTGCTTTTAATTCTTTATCTAATTTGTCAGCTAATGCTTTCTTTTCTTCCATAACTTTTTTAATTTTAGCTGTTAATTCTTCATCAGAAATGTCTTTAGATTTTGATTTTAATTCTTCACCAAGTTGGTATTCATTTGCAGCAATCAATATGTGTGATGCTCTTACTTGTTGTGGATTTTTGAATTTATCCGGATTTTTCTTGTAAAAATCTTCGCATTCTTTATCACTTACAGTAATTTTTCCTACTGAATTTGCTAATTTTTGCATTTTTACTTGGTTTTTAACATCTTTTCTGAAATCGCTTGCGCTTATGCCGTTTTGTTTTAAAACATTTAAAAGTTGGTCTTTACCGCCCATTTGATCCATAATTTCTTTCAATGCTTCATCTACATCTTTATTTGTAGCTTTAATTCCACGCGCATCTGCTTCTTGGTCTAATAATTCTTGAATAATAAGTTGGTTAATTACTTGTTGTTCCATCATTAGATATAAGAAACCATCTTTATTTCCTTTCAAATCACCCATTTTACCAAATGGTGATTGAGCAATACTTTTGTTCATTAAATCATCATATTGTGCTTGGGTAATAGCCTTATCATTAATTTTGATAATTGCATTTTGATCTTTAATTCCACAACCGGTAAATAACAATGCTGATACAGCTAATGTTACCAGTAATTTTGTTCCTTTCATTTATTAGATCCCTCTCTTTTAGTATTCATGACTAACTTTATATATATAATAAAACAAATCTGTTAAAATGTTAAAAACTTCATCAAAATTTACATAAGAAGTATCTAAAATCAAGATAGAAACGCCTTCTGTGCATGTTTTTGGTGCTTGTGTAAATTTTATTTTTTTTGAAATGTTATGTGGTAAAACTTTTTGAATCATATTCCATTCAGGTTTTGAATATGGGGTATAAATTCTGATACAATTTTGAACTTCTCGTATTGCTGAAATTTTAACTTCAGTTGCAGAAAGTCGTAAGCGGATAAGTTTTATTAGATTTTCAACACTTTCCGGAGGTTTTGCAAATCTATCTGTCCACTCTTCTACAATATAATCAAGTTCAACAGAAGATTTTACATCCGCCAAGCGTTTATATTCAATCATTTTTTGTTCAGCAGAACCTACCCATTCATCAGGGATGTATGCTGTTACATTTATATCTACTATTGTTGGAGTTGTTTTGTCTACTTTTTCACCTTGAAGTTCATGAACAGTTTCTTCTAAAAGTTCACAATATGTGTCAAAGCCGACATTTACCATATGTCCGTGTTGTTTTGTACCCAATATATTTCCAACGCCACGAATTTCAACATCTCTTAGTGCAATTTGGTATCCGCTTCCAAGTGTTGTAAATTCTTTGATTGCTTTTAGACGATTAACTGCGTCTTCTGTAATTTCCTTACATTTTTTGTAGAAGCAATAGCAATATGCTTGTCTTTGAGAACGTCCTACACGACCTCTTAATTGATATAATTGTGCAAGTCCAAATCTATCTGCATCATGGATGATCATTGTGTTAGCATTTGGAATATCAATACCGTTTTCGATAATTGTTGTTGCAAGAAGAATGTCATATTCGTGATTTGAAAATGCAATAATTACATCTTCCAATTCTTTATCATCCATTTGTCCGTGACCTACGGCTATTCTGGCATTTGGGACGATTTTTTGAAGTTGGTTTTTAAATTCCAGGATTGTTTCAACCCTGTTATATAAGTAGAAAACTTGTCCTTCTCTATCAAGTTCGTGGGTTATGGCATTTTTTACCATAGTTTCATTCCACTCGCCTACGTATGTTTTTATCGGAAGTCTGTTTTTAGGCGGGGTATTTATGACAGACATATCTTTTATTCCGGATAAAGACATATATAATGTTCGTGGAATTGGGGTTGCTGACATTGAGATTATGTCTATGTTTTCTCTAAGCTGTTTTAGTTTTTCCTTGTGTCGAACACCGAATCTATGTTCTTCATCGATTACAAGAAGTCCTAAATCTTTAAACACAATATCTGATTGTAATAGTCTATGTGTTCCGATTACGACATCACATTTTCCTGTTGCAAGATTTTTTATGGTTTCTTTTTGTTCTTTGTGTGTCCTAAATCTTGATAAAAGTTCTACATCGACTCCAAAAGGTTTAAATCTTTCTGTTATGGTTTGAAAATGTTGAAATGCCAGAATTGTTGTAGGAACAACGACGGCAGCTTGTTTTCCTGAGGTTACGGCTTTAAAAATTGCTCGCATTGCAACTTCTGTTTTTCCAAAACCTACATCACCACAGATTAGTCTATCCATAGGTTGAGGAGATTCCATATCAGCTTTTACTTGTTCTATAGCTTTTAGTTGGTCAGGAGTTTCAACAAATTCAAAGGCTTCTTCCATTTCAACCTGCCAAGTTGTATCAGGCAAAAATTGTATACCTTGTTGCATTTTTCGTCTTGCATATAATCTTAACAAATCATAGGCAACTACTTCTACTTCTTTTTTTACTTTGGCTTTTGTTGTTTCCCAATCTCTGCCACCCATTTTGGATAGTTTTGGTTTAATATTACCTGAGCCTCTATATCTGCATAAAAGGTTTATTTGTTCTGCAGGAATATGTAATTTATCTTTGTTCGCATATTCTATTGTTAAATAATCTTTTAATTGTCCGTCAATTTCTTGTTTTGATAAACCTTTGTATATTCCAAGTCCGTGAATTGTATGAACTACAAATTCTCCCGGTTTGATATCATTTATGTTTTCTATATATTCAGGTTTTTCTTTGAAATAGGATTTCTTTGTTGCGGTAATTTCTTTTGAACGTTTGTTAAACAGTTCTCTATCTGTCATTATAATTGTTTTGAAATCTTCTAAGATACATCCGCCAACAACAATGCTTTCTGAAAATTCTACTGCGAAAATATCTTTTTCTTGTAGAATTTCTTTTACTCTTTCAGGGTAATCCGTTGCGATTATTATTTTGTAATCTTTGTGTTCTGTTATAAAATCTGTTATTAAATCAAGATTAGCTTCAAAATTTCTCAATGGTTGGGAATTAAATTCCACAAGGTTTTCCATATGCCCGTCTATGAAATTGTTTAATCCTATTTTGATAAAATAAGATGTCTTTCTTAAAAATTCTTCGTAGGTAAAATGGTTTTTGCCTTCGAAATTTTTTATTAATCCGAGTTTTAAATTTTCTTCCAGTTGTTTGTTGTAATTGTCGTCTATAAATTCATATTTAGAAAATATTTCAGCAGTTTCATCAAAAACTAAAATGTAATCTTTGAAATAATCTAAAACACTTACAAGATTTTTATTAAAAAGGTTTTGATATACTTCAATTCCTTCAAAATATGATTCGTCAGGAACTGCATCTTCTTCATCTTTTAGAATTTCTTTTTGCAGGTTTTCAAGAACTTGTTTTTTGCCATCCAGTGTAAACTTGTATATTGGTAAAATTGATGTTTCTTTAATTTTTTCAATAGATTTTTGAGTTTCATTATTAAAATATCTTATATCTACGACTTCATCACCCCATAATTCTATTCTTACAGGGTTATCATCAAGTGAAAAAATATCTGCTATGTCGCCTCTGATACTAAATTCAGAGATATCATTCACCATCGTGGATTTTTTGTACCCTAAATCAACAAGTTGTTGGGCAAGTTTTTTTAAATCTATTGTGTCGCCTATTTTGATATTTAAGCTGTGCTTTTTGAAAAATTCTTTATCAGGGAATTTTTCTAAAATAGATTTTACAGGGCTGATTACAATATCAGGCTGGTTTTTGAAAATTTTTAATTGTTCTGAATAATCATATAAATTCGGGGTAATCGTTTCATACATTGAAATGTTTTGAAACGGTAAAACTTCTGAATGTATATCAAATGCACTTAACAAATCGCTTTGATATTTTAGTGCATTTTGTTCTGTTGATGTGATAAATAGAATTTTCTTTTTAGAGTATTGTTTAATTTTTGACACGAGAAATATTCGCAATAATGAGGTTAAACCTGTTATTGCAAAAGATTTTCCTTGTTTTATATTTAGTCGGAAGTCTTCGTAACTTTGCGAAATATCATCTGTGTTTATTGTAAACATATACAATATTATAGCGAAAAAGAGAATTTATGCTATCTTTGATTTTCTTCTTGAATAACTTCAACCATATCCTTCATAACCATATTGTATGGTGTTGGGATATTGTGTTTTTTACCAAGTTCTATAATTGTTCCTGCAAACATATCAACTTCAGTTTTTCTTTTGGCCTCTATGTCTTGAAGCATTGAAGTTTTACCTTCAGGTATCATTTTGTAAAATACATCTAATGCTTCATCAATCATTGTTTCTGTATTTTTAACACCTTCAGCTTTTGCTATTGCTTGAACTTCTTGCATGATTTTTTTAGAAAATTCCATAAATTTCTTATTGGTTTGCATTTGACCAAATGTTAACCCTAATATTGATGAAGGTTGGTTAGAACTTACATTTAGCATATATTTTAACCAATAAGCGTGAAGCATATCATCAGGAATTTTATAATCTATTCCAACTTTGTCAAAGTAATTTTTAACAATGTGGATATCTTCAATATCGGTTTTAGTTGGGTCTTTAATTCCGTAAACTATTGTCCCCTTGCCGTCGTGTGTAATTTGATTACCTTCTCTCATTGCGCTGTGGCCAATAAAATAAGAAATTAGAGTATGTTTCCAACCGTATTTTTTTGAAATTATTTCTTCACTTATAATTCCGTTTAATAAAGAAATTATTATAGTATCTTCTTTAACAAAATTTTCTATATTTTTGATTGTGTCTTGTAATCCGTCAAACTTTGTTGCGATAATAATAAGGTCTGCCTTAAAATCTTTATTATCAGGTAATATGTAGTTTAAATTTAAAGGCTTACCATTAAAAACTTTTGGGTTTTTAGTATATTTTTCTAATCTTGCGGGGTCAACTAATACTTTTAATTTTTCACTGTCGTATTCATTAATTTTATTTGCGTAAATCGCCCCGATTGCACCGATTCCGCAAATAATAACATTTTCAATTTCTCTCATAACAATTTGATTTTAGCACAAGATTTTTAATGTATTAATATTTTTTACATTTTTTTAATTTTAGCGCAAATTTTATTTAAAATAAAACTTTATATATTAGTAAGTAGTTACGTGTGTATAAATATATATAGTGTGGTTGATAGCGGAATGGAAGTTTCTCGTGTAAATCAATGCCGTATTGGTTTTGATTCAAAGATACAACTAAATAATTTTAATAAGAAAATTTATTTTGGGCAGGAGAATGTCCAAGATAGTTTTCAATCAACTTCACCTTTAAAATTATGTGATGAAGCTTTAATAAGAAAACAAATTAGCCAAAATAGTGAAATAAGAAGAATTTTGTCAGAAAATCATATTCCAAATAATTTGAATATGACAGAATTAAACGAATTAATGAAAAAACACGCCGCTGATACTCAAAATGTTGCAGCTGCTATAGCTTCAAATTTACCAATGGCATTAAAACAAAAAGTTAATATCAAAAATCTTAAAGATGCTGCAATGTTACATGATTTTGGCAAAGTTTTAATTCCAAATGAAATTTTAAATAAAAATGGTCCATTAACTCCTGAAGAGCGTAGAATTATGGATTTGCATTCAGAATTAGGATATCAACTTTTGAAAAATACTAATGTTAACAATGAAGTTTTAAATCTTGTAAGATATCATCATAATAATATTGAAACTACTCAACATTATGTTCCTGATATTAATCTACAGATTTTACATCTTGCGGACAAGTATTCTGCTTTAACCGAAAATCGTGTTTATAAAGAAGCTTTTTCTCCTCAAAAAGCTTTGACTATTATTTATTCAGATGTGAAACGCGGTGAAGTTCATCCGTTTTTATTTAATGCCTTGGTGAAAGCCGTAAATAATAATGCTATTCCTCAAAATGTAAACAAATGTTAAAAAGTATATAAACATTATGGCAATTTTTTATAAGCAAAATTCTTTATATATGTGTAAGGGATATTAAAGAAAAAGAAAATGGGGAAAACAAAATAACAAAGTCATAAATGGCTGTGACAATAGATATCTTATAAATTGGGGAAAATAATTTTAGGGGAAAATAAAAAATCGAATCATCCATCATAATCAATCATTTGGGGTGCTGAATATTTCAGTGCCTTTTTCTTTTGTTATACAAAAATATCTGTTTATTGTACAATTTGATTATGAATTTAGATAGCCGAATTGATAGTATATTATCACCAGTTGCAAATAAAATTTCTGGATTAATTTTTTCACATGTAACCATTCATGGGGTTCGTGTGGAATTTTTGATTGTCCTTTTAATGGTTGCAGCTTTATATTTTACTTTTAGAACAAAATTTATCGGATTTTGGGGTTTTAAGCACGCTATAAATCTGATTACAAAAAAATATAAACACGAAGATACTATTATTAGAAAAAAACAGGGTGAAGTTTCATCATTTCAAGCTTTAACCGCAACAATTTCAGCCTCTGCAGGCATGGGAAATGTTGTTGGATCTGCTTTAGCCGTTTCTGTTGGCGGGCCGGGGGTTATTTTTTGGATGATTGTTGCCGGAATTTTTTCTATGGCTTTAAAATTTGCGGAAGTTTTATTAGGTATAAAATTTAGACAAATTAATAAAGACGGTTCATCTTCCGGCGGACCGATGTATTATATTGCAAACGGTTTGAGAGCACCTTGGATTAAACCTTTTGCACCTTACTTATCTAAAATTTATGCTATATGTTGTGTATTTGCGATGATTGGCGGTTGGAATTTGTTCCAGATAAATGCTATTACAACTCAAATAACAAATGTTACGGGATTGTTTGGCAATCAACGTTGGGTTTTTGGCTTGATTGTTGCTGTAATTACTTATGTTACTGTTATTGGCGGAATTAAATCGATCGGTAAATTTACATCAAAAGTTACGCCTGTAATGTGTACTTTGTATGTATTTTCAGCTTTTATAATTTGTTTATTAAATATTCATCATATTCCTCAAACAGTTTGCTTAATTGTTAAAGAAGCATTTAAACCTACTGCGGTAACCGGCGGGGTTTTTGCTTGTATGTTATGGGGATTTAGACGTGCAATGTTTGCAAATGAGGCAGGTTTAGGTACTGCTCCGATTGCTTTTTCTGCGGTTAAAACAAATAAACCTGTTGCTCAAGCTTTTATTGCAATGTTGCAACCTTTTGTGGATACGGTTATTGTTGGTTCTGCTACGGCATTTATTATTGTTGTTACAGGTGCTTATTTACATACAAACGGAATTGAGGGAATTGAATTAACCTCTAAAGCGTTTGCATCTGTTTGTCCGTTTTTCCCTATTTTGTTAACTTTTATGGCTAGTTGTTTTGTTTTATCTACTATGTTGTGCGGTTCTTATTACGGAACAAAAAGCTGGACATTTTTATTCGGGGAATCTAAGGCTACGACAAGAACTTTCCAAATTATTTATTGTTTATTTATAATTATTGGTTCTGCTATGAACTTAAAAAGTGTTGTAAATTTGTCTGATGCGTTTACTTTATTTTTAGCAGTTCCTAACTTATTTGCAGTATTTTTATTATCTGATATAATAATGAAAGAATTGAAGAGATATTGCCGAAAATATAATATCGGAATTTTTAAAAATGAGTAATAAAGTTGAGGGAGAAAATTTTAGATGATTAAAAAGGGTTGTTTAGATATAGTTCAAGCAAAATGTGAAAATTGCCAAGAGTGTATCTTGGGAAAAACTCGTAAGAATGTTGTTTTTTCTGACGGTAATCCTGAAACTGCACAAATTGTTTTAATCGGGGAAGCTCCTGGTGAGAACGAAGATGAAACAGGTAAACCATTTGTTGGTCGTGCAGGTCAATTATTGGACAAGTTTTTAGAAGAAGCAGGAATTTCAAGACAGGAAGATTTGTATATTATCAATACTGTAAAATGCAGACCTCCTGAAAATAGAGTTCCTACCGATGTTGAAAAATCTATGTGCGAAAAATTCTTAACAGCTCAAATTGATATTATGAATCCAAAAGCAATTATTTTCTGTGGTGCAACTTCTTTAAAATCATTCTGGAAAGATAAAAAAGTTCAAATTTCAAAAGTTCGCGGAAAATGGTTCAATGTAACTATTAATGGAAAAGATTATAAAGCAATGGCTATATTCCACCCATCATACTTGTTAAGAAACCACTCAATGGAAGAAGGTTCTCCAAGAAGATTGATGCAACAAGATTTAGCTGAAATTAAATCAACTATCCTTGGTGATAAAAAGGGGTGTCCCTCCTCAAATCCTTTCAATAAGGAAATGGCATTGGTGTAGTGGAATAAAATTTGCGGGGAATAACAATTATTCTTCTCAATATAATCTTATTTCAAGGTAATATAATTTAAAAAACGACTGAAATTTCAGTCGTTTTTTATTGTTATATAAAATCAATTACGATTAAATCAGGTTTGCAATTAAATCTTATCGGAAGAATACTTGTCCCTAAGCCTTTTGTTACAATCATTTTTTTATTGTTATTGTCAACAATAAGACCTTGTGAATAAGTATTGCCATATTTAGAAGGTATTATGATAGCGCCAATGAGAGGAATGCGTATTTGTCCTCCGTGAAGATGTCCTGCAAGGATTAAATTTATATCCTCTTGCCAAATATCTGGGAAAATATCAGGTGAATGTGTTAGAAGAATTCGGGGTGAGGTTGTGTTTTCTAAAGCTTTTTCTACATTTGGCGAGCCTGTTTGTAAATCTTCTACACCTGCTATATAAATGGTTTTATCTTTAATTTTAATTTTAGTATTACTGTTTGATAATACGGTTATGTTATGTTTTTCAAATTCTTTTGTAATTTTTTCATTTCCTGCCCAAAAGTCGTGGTTGCCTAGAGTTGTGTAAAATGGCGGTTGAATTTTACTTAAATTTTCGGCAATTTTTGCTATTGGCATTGATGCTGATTCTTTGTGACAATATATATAATCTCCTGTTGATAAGACTAGGTCTGCATTTTGTTGATTGATGAGAGAAATTATTTTGTCGGCTCGTTTTTGTTGATGTTTTTTAAAATGAAAATCGCCTGCAAAAACAATTCTTAGTCCTTTTAGTTGCGGGTCTTGAATTTTGTAGTGTTTAATTTCTATTTGATTTGGTTCGATTAGGGTTAACCAAATAAGAATAAATAAAAATAATAAAATTGTAGTAATCAATATTATTGAATGATTCATTTGCTAAAATTTAGTTTGCTTTATTCAAGTCGTTTAATTGTTTTAATTTAGTATTAATTTCATTCATCAAGTTTATATTATCTGTTTGGCGTGCATATTTTTGAGCTTTTGAAAGTAGATTAGATGCTTTGTGAAGGCTGTTAAATTCAACCATTATGTCTGCGGCTGCAAGATAATTTTGTGCAGTTTTTAATGGAGAATCAGCATCTGTATAATTTTTTACGGCTTTTGAATATGATTTCAGAGCTTTTTCAGGTTCGTCAAATTTTGTATATGCTTTTCCTGTGTTAGATGCAACAAAACCTTTTAGATGAGAATTATCAGTTTCGTTTGCAATATCTGTTGCCATATCATAATAATCAAAAGCTTCTTTATCATACATATCTGTATAAATATTGCCAAGTTTTGTTAATGATGCGGATTGTGCAGGTAAGTTTTCTGCTTCTCCGGCATGAGATACTGTACTAAAATAGTGATCAATAGCTGGTGTAATTTGATTTACATCATCGTAAATTTGGGCCATTGAATAATGCGCTTTTGTTTTAACATTTTCATCTGTTGATAATTTTATTGCTTGATTATAACTCTTTAGAGCTTGTGGGATATAATCGTGGTCATCATAAATTTTTCCTACTTCATAGTAGATTTTGCCTGAAGTTTCTGTATCATCAACTTCAAGTGCTCTATTTAGTGCTTGTTCAAATGATTTTATTGCATTTTCAGGATCATTTGCGTAGGCATATTTTTTAGCTTGAATAAATAATGATTTTAATTGTTTATCTTGCGGAATTTTTGATGAAGTTGTTTGTCCTGCAACTGAAATTGGAATAACATCAGGACTTTGGGCAGCTTTTGCTGTTTGTTCTGCTTTGTCTGCTTCATCAGAAACCGCATTTTCAGCTTGGCGTTTGCTTACACTTGTTGAGCCGTCTGGGAATTTTACTAAAAATCTTTCATTGATATTATCTTCGTTGTATGAAAAATCTATTTTTTGTAAGAATAGGGCATCTACCCATTTTTCTACAACTTGAGAATCTTTATTTAGGGTTTCTGAAATGTATTTATCAAGTACAGTTGCTGCTGTTTTTAGGGTTGTTTTAACTAGTTTTGGATCTGCAGTTCCTGTTTTAACTTGTTTTTCTACTAATGTAAGATAACCTGTTACGATATCATCTAAATCTGCCGGTGTTCCAATAGCCAGTGATGTATTTCTAAAATCTTTTAGAATTTGGGCAATATTTATTTGATTATCAACAGAAGTTTGAGTTTGTCCTGTTATTGCGGCAGTTGAAGTTGTTGATTGAGTGTTTGAATGTGATAAAGAAGGATTTATGTTTGCATTAGCATTAGCATTTACATTAGAGTATGCATTATTTGTAGGCATTGCAAAACGTTGTTCGTAAGCAGGTGTGTAGGTAGGTTTCTTTTGCTCTACGTATTGTAATCCTTTACTTTTGCTATCTTGGTTGGTTTGTTCTTCTCTTTGGGTATTGGCTGCTGCGGATTTTTCATTTTCTTCACGCTTTTTGACAGGAGTCTTTCTCTCCTGTTGAACATAGGGTCTTTGATATATGTTATTTAAGCTCAATCCCATATTCTGTTTTTACCTTCAAGCCTGATATTATACACTATATTTTTAGCATAATTTCAATTTAAAAAGGTCATACTTTTAGATGATTTATGCCATGATAAATTTAAGTTTTTTAAGGCGAAAGTCAATTTAATTATCGTAAATTTTTACATGTTTTATCTTTTTTTGTGGCTATTTTGAAAGTATTTTTGGGGAAATTTTTTATTAAAAATTTTTATTTTTATCTTAACAAATGTAAAATATTTGACAAAATATCATGACAAATATTTACGATTATTTTAATATCTTATATATATAAAGTGGAGGCAGAATGTTAGACGAAATGGTAGAAAAGAAATCTGATTTTGACTTAACTTCAAAAAGTGCATTTTCCAGTGAAAATGATACTTTTACATCACGTTCATTTGCTGCTTTACTTGCAAAGAATAATGTTCCGGCATCTCATAAAAGAATTGCCGATAATTATATGATTATTAAAAAAGTTTTTAAATTCCAAGCTTGTATGAGTAGAATTTCTAATGTTGAAAAAGCTCTTTTAGAAAAATATGATTTTAATATTTTGGAATTTACAACAACAAAACAAATGTATGAAGAATTGGCTCTTTTACAAAAATGGTCATCTTCTGAAGATCCACAACAAAGAGAAGTTTCTGATAATATTTTGTTAATCCGTGTAAAAGAATTAAAATTCTTGGAAGCTAGTCGTTATGCTTCTATTTCTAATGAAATTTATAACGGTTATATTGCTCTTGAACAGTATTTGAGAGAAATAAGTAAATTTCAAACAGTACTAAATGTTAAAACTTTGAACTTTTAAATAAAACATATACGAATTACGCAAAAAATAAAGAAGTCTTTTTTAAAGGCTTCTTTATTTTTTATAATTAGTTTTCTTTTTGTTGTTGATATCCAAAATCTTTAAGTATTTTTTCTTTTTTACGCCAATCTTTTTCAACTTTTACCTGAAGTTCAAGGTAGACTTTTTTCTCTGTTATTTTTTCAAGTTCCAGTCTTGATTCTGTTCCTATTTTCTTTAATAAGTTTCCGCCTTTACCTATTAAAATACCTTTTTGACTTTTGTGTTCACAGTATATTGTTGCATAAATTTTATCAATAGTTTCTTCTTCTTTATATTTATCAACTTTTACTGCAACAGAGTGCGGAATTTCATCTGAAGTATTTAATAAAATTTTTTCTCTTATAACTTCTTCTGTTACATCTCGCATAGTTTCTTCTGTTACGATTTCCTCAGGATACATTGGTTCTCCTTGAGGTAATTTTTTATATATATTTTTTATTAGGGTGTCAATATTTCTTCCTGTTTTTGCTGAAATTTTTACCACCGGGAAATTTTTGTCAAACAAAGTTTTATAGGATAAAAGATTTGCTTCAATTTTTTCTTGTTTTTTTATCTTATCAACTTTATTCATAACAATAATTATAGGAATTTGTGTTTGCAAAAGATTTTGACAAATCCATTTGTCACCTTTTCCTGCAGGTTCTGAGCCGTCAACTAAAAATAATATTACATCAGCATCAGGAACGGCTATTTTTGCTTCATCAAGTAAGAATTCTCCGAGTTTATTTAAAGGTTTATGAACCCCCGGAGTGTCTATAAAAACTATTTGTCCTTCTTCTGTTGTGTAAATCCCTTTTATTCTTTTTCTGGTTGTTTGTGCTTTGTCAGTTGTTATGACTATTTTTTGCCCTAAAATTTGGTTTAAAAGGGTTGATTTACCTACATTTGGACGACCTATTATTGCAACGAATCCGCTTTTCATAAAGATATTGTAACATAAATCTTATATTTTATTAATAAACTAGCAAATTTTTTAACTCTCTAGTATTATATAGTTAGTAATGTGTAGTTGTTAGATTTAAATGGGAAACATGAATAATAAAAAATATATAATCATTGCAGCAATGTTGGCAATGCTATCTACCGGATTTGTTGCAGCTAATGCTGATAATTCAAATAGTTTATTGCAAATGGATGTCAAAAGATCATCTGTTGCAAATACTGTTGATGTAACATTTTATACAACCGGAGATTCTACTAATTCAGTTGTAACCAGAAAATCTAATAACAGATATGTTGTTTTACTTCCTAATGTTGATAGTAATAGTTCTGTTACCCCTAGTATTGGCGGAGTTAAGGATTTAGTTAACAATATAGAAGTTAAGCATGTAAATGATGGTATTGGCGGGTATACAAAAGTTACTTTTGAATCATCAAAACCTATCAATATCAAAACATATATGCGCAAAACCGCTCCGTTAACTCAAGCTCAAAAAGATTATAAAGCAATTATTGCTCAAAATAATTTAAATAAATCTCATCAAACTACAGTACCTGCGGTTCATAAACAGCCACAAGCACAAACAACTACGGCAAGTAAACCGCAAACAGTAAAACCTGTTTCTAATGTTACAAAAGTTGCTTCTAATACAACTACCACAGCAAAAACTACACAGCACGTAAAAGAAGCGCCAAAATCAATTATTCCAAAAATAACACTTATTGATGTTCCAAAACCAAAAACACAAAGTGTTGTTAAGCCAAAAGAAGTTCAACCTGTAAAAACACAAACGGTTGCGAAACCAAAGGTTGTTCAACAACCTAAAGTTGAGCAGACAAAATCTGTTCAAAAACCTGTTTCTAATTCATTATTGGCAACAGATGGTTATGTTCCAAAAATGAAGTTTGATGCAAATGGCAAACGTATGATTGACTTAGAACCAAGAGTTTCTCATACGGTAAAATCTGAACAGCCTGCTGCTAAAGTTGCAGTTGATCCGTTATTTGCAGTTGATCAAAATAGTAATGCTTTGGAAAGTCAAGATCAGGGACAAAATTTAGAACAAAATCAAAATGCTCCTATAGTTCAAACTGAAGGTCAGCCGATTGATGAAACTTCTACAGCTGTTGAAACTCCTGAAAATGCTGAAAATACTTCACATTTCCCTTGGTGGATATTAGTTGCCGGAGGTTCAGTTTTAGCATTGGGCATATTGTATCTTGTATTTGATGCAATGTCTCATTCTACAGAAAAGGATCAGGCAAGAATTAAATCATTCTTTACTTTGTCAGCTAAAAATCAGGCAAAACGCCGCAGACGTGAATATTATGATATTGTAAATAACGATGAATTGTCTTGGCAAGAAAAATATAAACTTTATACTGAAAAAGAAGAAAGTGCTAAACCTAAAAAATCTTCTATGGATATGTCTTATGTTACTGATATGGCAGGAATGAAAAAGGCTATAGTAACTCCGGAAGTTGCAGAAACAAGTTCTAATGATAATAATATGAATTCATTGCAAAAATCTTCAAGAAAGGCTGCAGAGTTGAGTTTGGATAAAGTTAAGGATAGTATCCAAAATATACCTGATAGCCATAAAGAAAAATTGCAAGAAAAGCTTCAGGCAAAAATCTCTCAGATGGAACATGCATTAGCTCAAACACCTAGTATGCAAGAGCCTGAGGAGGTTGTTCATGAAGTTCAATCTGAAGATGATGCTATTATGAATAATATGTCAAATATTAAATTGAAATCTTTTGCAAAACCTCTTACTTTAAAAGAAACAAATAGAAGTCTTGTTGAAGATGATAAAAAGATTTCAAGAAACAAAGCTTATAAAGAAGGACGTTTTGTGAAACTTAAAAATTCACCGTTGAGTGTAAGCAGACGTAAATCAGCATCTTCAAATCTTCAAGTTAATGATTTGATCAATACCGGTAATAAATATTTAACAAATAATAATGGGGAAATGAAAATGAACAAGGAAAATGAAAATTATTTATTGTCTTCATTGGATGAGTACTTATCAATTTTGGACAATGAAGAAACAACAAGTACAACAACAGTAGCAAAATCATCTGTAGCAGATAGTTTATCTCAGATGAGATCTTCTTCTGTTCCAATGAGCCGTTCAGGAGTTACAAATCCTATTTCAAGAGGAAGTAATCCAATGAAAAAATCTAGTGAACCAACTCCTTATATGAACGGACTTATTGTAAAATCAGGTTATAATATTGATTCTGAAAAAGGTTTTTATTTAGTAAATATTGACGGTGTTTCAGCATTGGTAGGTAGAATTAAAGATAGTATATTTATTTTGAAAAAATTTGACTATGTAGTTGATAAACCTCTTCAGGTAAGACCTGATGATGCTAATGTTTATATTGTTAGAGTTGGCAAATTCAAATGCTTAGTTGATGTTTCAAAAGACAAAATGGGAACACTTATTGAAATATAATCTTAAATAATGTTTAAAAAAATAATTTTTATTGTTTGTTTAATAATTGGAGCGAGCATTTTTTGCTGTCTTAAATTATACAGTAACAGTCATTTCCCCGACAAAACTACTGTACAATTTGCATCGTGGGGTTCAGAATCTGAAATTCAAATTTTGAAACCTATGCTTGTGGAATTTGAAAAAGAAAATCCTGATATAAAAGTGGATTTTATGCATATTCCACAAAATTATTTTCAAAAAATTCATTTGCTTTTTGCCTCAAATACGGCTCCTGATGTAATTTTTATAAATAATCAGTACCTTCCGAATTATGCGAATGCAGGTGTTTTGGAAGATTTGTCATCTTATGATAAAGATTTTGAATTAAATAAATTTTATAAAAAGTCTCTTGATGCTTTGAGTTGGAATAACAAGTTATACGCTGTACCAAGAGATATTTCAACATTAGTAGTTTTTTATAATAAAGATATTTTTGATAAGTATAAAGTTAAATATCCTAATAAGGATTGGACTTTAAGTGAGTTTTTGGTAACAGCTCAAAAATTAACTCATTTGCCTGATGTTTACGGGGTATCTTTTGAAGAAGATCCGTTATTTTATTTGCCTTATTTAACAAGTAATGGCGGTGGGTTTGAGGATTTATATTCCGGTAAATCCAATACTAAGATTTTTAATGATGGTAATAGCCAAAAATCTATAGAATTTTATGCAAATTTGCGTAATAAATATCACGTTGCACCTAGGAAAGAAGAATCTGCAAGTGCTACAATGGCACAAATGTTTTTACAAGGAAAATTGGGAATGCAAATATCCGGAAGATGGCTTGTTCCAAAATATAGACAGGATGCAAAATTTGATTGGGATGTTGTGGAATTTCCTAAGGGTTCAAGTGGAAGTGTCGTACCATTAGATGCTTCCGGGTGGGCTGTTGCAAGGTCTTCAAAACACAAAGCTGAGGCAATCAAACTAATTAAATATTTATCATCTGAAAAATGCTCTAAAGAATTTGCAAAAAGCGGACTTGTTGTCCCTGCAAGAATTGATAGTGCTAATTCAAACACTTTTTTGGATGGTGAAAAACCTAAAAATGCAAAAGTGTTTTTATCAGCAATTGAGTCTTCCGTTCCTACTAAAGTTTCTGTTAATTATAGAGAAATTTTGGATAATATAAAAAATAAAACTGAATATATCTTTAACACTGTTGATAAATAGTTTAGGAAAAATTTTTGTGATTTTGGCAAAAAAAAACGACTATGTTGCAAGTCGTTGGGAAATCAATAGGAAAAAGGGAAAGGAAAATTTATATATAATATTTGTTTGCATTAAATGATTATTATATCTATATCTATTTAATCATTTTATGCGTTGAAAGTTTTGAAAGATGATTCTACGTTCTTAGATATTACTTTCTT
>CASEYP010000005.1 GCA_949292185.1 uncultured bacterium | reverse complement strand
TTTTGATTTGGATGAAGATGACGATGATGATTTCGATGAAACATCTGAAGATCACGAAGATAATGACTTAGAAGATGATGAAGATATACTTGTCGGAGTAAACAACTTTGATATTTTAAAAGCTCTTGATTTGTTAAAACAAGACATAAACAATCTTCACGCAGATATATCTAGAGTTTTACCAAAACAAGAAGAACAAGAAAAAGAACAAGAACAAGAGCCAGCAGTTCAACCTCAAAAACCAGCATCTAATACACTTTCATCAATTCCATCACTTGGACATGATAATTTGTTATTAAGCTTAAATAATAAAATTGAACTACTATCAAGAACCGTTAATAAAGATTGGTTAGAAGAAATTAAAAATTATATTTCCGGCGGCGAAATTCATTCAATGTTGGAAGAAATTAACGATAAAATTAATATCTTAACATTATCTGATAATAGCGAATGGATAATGGAAATTAAACAAGCATTAGACCAACTAAATAACGGCGAAGTTGAAACCGGAGGAGAAGCCGGAAAACAAGTTCAAAATATGCTTGCCCTAATTAACGAAAAAATTGATATTTTAGCCTCCAGCAATGACTATGATTTAATGGAGGAAATTAAAGATGCAATAGACAGATTAAATTCTATAAATGACACCGATTCAGGCAAACTACTTAACTTAATTAATGAAAAAGTTGATATTTTAGCATCTTCAGATAATATTGATGATTTTGAAGACATAAAAGATTCACTACAATCTATAGAAGATAAACTTGATGAAGTTACATCTTCCCAAGATTTGGAAACTATCAGACAAACAATTTCAAAACTTGAAAAAAATCTATTAAACAGTGTACCTGATAGTATGGAAGATATGTCTGATATTAAAGACATACTTGATTCTATAGAAAGTAAAATTGATACTGTAGCATCTTCAGAAACATCAAACAACATTGAAGATATCAAATACACATTATTAAATGTTGATGAGAAAGTTGATACCGTAAAACAACTTTCAGAATCTGATGCAAAAATCACTTCAATGCTTGAAGAGTTAAATCACAAAATAGATGTTATCTCAAAAGACGAAATTGCAGGTACAAAAACCAATATTGAAGATGTAAAACATCTAATTCTTTCTCAAATAGACTACTTAGAAAACTTTGAGAAAAACCACAAAACAGACGCTGTTAGAAAATGCTTAAAAGAATTAACACAAGAGGTTAATAATCTAAATAACAGTGATAATACTAAGAAAATTCAACAAACAATCCGTGACATGAAAGAATCAATTATGGCAGCTGTAGTGACCATATTTGAACAAGTTTCATTCACCGAAGAATCCGAAGACATCAAAGATTTTGTTGAAGAAAAAACTGACGAAATTAATCAAAACTTAACCGTAGTAACAAAACAATTAAAACAAATAACAAATGCAGATGAAGAGCCAGGTTATACCTATTCTATGCAAGACATAGAATCTGATTTGGCAAAACTTAGACTTGCGCTAAACGAATTACAAAATTCCGAACAAGAAACACAAGCTCATAGATTATCATTCATTCTTGATAATATAAACCAAATCGGTGCATCTGTTGTTGATTTGCAAAATTCTATAGGTAAAGAAGAAGTATTTGGACTAAAAACACGATTTGACAAAATCAATACTGATATCAAAAGTCTAAATGCTGTTGTTCATCAATTATTTGTAGCATCAGGAGAATCTTATAATGCAATAAACAGTGGCTTAGAGGATTTCGGTAAAGTTATAACAGATCAATTAACAACAAAAGTTGATAATGTAACTAAACTTTTAGAAAAATCCAACGCATCCGATCAAGTAATGCGTCAAGCCTTAATTTATATGGGCGAATGGATAGATTCTGCAAGCGATAGTATAAATAAAATTTCTACAAATTCAGAAGAAATAATAGATATCAAATCTTCAATAGAAAGTTTGAAAAAGGATATACCTGAACAAACAGATATTTTAAATTCTATTGAAGAAAAATTTGACGAACAACAAGAAAGATTATCATATTTTGAAAAACAAATAAGTAAACTTGGCAACTTGGAAGATAAATTTGAAGAACAACAAGAAAGAATAGACAGACTTGAAATGGCACTTGAAAAAATTCTTTCTGCGGTGGAAGATATAGATGACTCCAAAGTTACAAGAAAAATAGATAAAATAGATAAACAAATAGCTAAATTAAGCTCAAATATAGAAAAATTGGCATCATATGTTGACTAGTAATTTAATAAAAGAACTAAATAATACATTACCTAAGAAAAATATATTATCATCCATAGAAGAACGTTATGTATATTCTATGGATGCATCAAATGACCCCTATATAAAAACACAAATACCAGATGCAGTAGTATTTGTAGAAAATATAGAACAAGTTCAGCAAGTTGTAAAAATTGCAAATAAGCACCTTACCCCAATAATATGCAGAGGGGCAGGTACAAACACTGTTGGCGCTTGTATAGCAACACACGGCGGTATTATTTTAAATTTTTCAAAAATGAATAAAATTTTGGAAATTAATCCGGAAAATATGACCGCAAGAGTTCAACCCGGTGTAATAGTTGGAGATTTGCAAAAAGCTGTAGAAGATATTGGACTATTTTATCCACCAGATCCGTCTAATCTGAAAGTTTCAACAATCGGAGGAAGTATTGCTCAAAATTCAGCAGGTGCAAGATGTTTTAAATATGGAGCAACAAAAGATTATGTATTAGATATGCTTGTTGTTATGGCTGATGGTCAATTGATTAGAACCGGTTCAAACACAATTAAAAATGCTACAGGGTATAATCTTGGAAGCCTTTTTGTAGGTTCAGAAGGAACTTTGGGAATTGTAGTTGAAGCAACTTTAAAACTAATTACAAAACCTCAAGCATCTCAAGTTATTATGGCATATTTTGATACCGTAGAAGATTCAATAACTTCCGTAAATAAAATTATAGAAAAGCAAATTAGCCCAACAACAATAGATTTTATGGATAAAAACGCAATCCAAACTGTTGAACAATACAATCCAACAGGACTACTTTGCAATAAAGAAGCCGCATTGATTATTGAAATTGACGGTTACGAAAGTTACATTGAAGATTTAAGAAAAACAATTTGTAATATTTTGAGAGATAACAAAGCTTCATCCATACAATTTTCAACAAATAAGCAAGAAGCAGATCATATTTGGGCAGCAAGAAGATCCTCTATGGCAGCTTGCACAAAACTTCGTCCAAATATAACAACAGATGATGTAATCGTTCCAAGACAAAATCTTGCAAAACTGGTAAAAGGAGTTCAAGAGATTTGTGCCCGCCATAATCTTATCGTATGTATGGTCGGACACGTTGGAGATGGAAGTGTTCATCCTCAAATCCCAATAGATTATAATGATAAAGATGAATATAGACGCTACAAAATTGCAAAATCCGAAATATATCACCTAACTGTCAAACTGGGTGGAATAATTTCAGGAGAGCACGGAATTGGCTTAGAGAAAAAAGCTTATATATCAAAAGTTGTTGAAGGCGGAGCTCTAGACTATATGCGTCAAATTAAAAAGATATTTGACCCAAAAAATATCCTAAATCCTTATAAAATATTTTAAATCAGCCCTAAATATTAACCCAATAGTTCATATCTATCCGTTGACAATAATAATTAAATATAATATACTAGAGCAACGCGAATATAAATAGTAATAAAGTTGAGAGGACATATGAACATCAAAAACAAAGCTTTTACGCTTGCTGAAGTATTAATTACACTTGGCATAATTGGCGTGGTTGCAGCAATTACAATTCCTATAGTTGCAGCAAAAGTTGACCACACACAAAAAATTTCGTTACTAAAAAAAGCTCATTCAGCCATAAATCAAGCTGTAAAACTCGCAAGTGATGATTACGGAGATTTTGACAGTTGGGATACAAGTTTATCCACTATGGATTATCTTAGTAAATATATTGCTCCATATATGAAAATTACATTATATTGCACAACTTATAAAAAATGTAATTATACAAGTTCAACTCCTTGGAGCAGATACAATAAAGCCAATGACTACACTGGCTTTAACGTATTCAGCAGAATACCGTTCTTTTCTGTAGATGGAATACTTTATTCGATATCCTTGAGCGGAGGTTCAACTTCAGCTGACCCAAATGTACAATATGATTCTAATTATATCGGTAAAAATTCAATATTCATAGACGTTAATGGTTCCAGCCCACCTAACAGATTTGGAAATGATGTTTTCTTACTTGTCAGAAATAGTGACGGTTCTGTAATGCCACTAGGATACAATTTGTCAGATGACATCATAAACAAAGATTGTAGAAAAGAAAGCAAATGCTTATATTGTGCCGAAAAATTAAGACGAAACGGATGGAAATCAACTTCAGATTATCCTTGGTAAATAAACAGATAAAAAATGTTCATTTTAAAATGATAACACCTTGAAAAACGAATACCCCTGTGTTATCCTTATTATGCTAAAAAATTAAAGAAAGAAGGCTAAAAAAATGGCAGAAGTTAGAGTTAGAATAGCACCATCGCCAAGTGGAAACTTGCACATTGGTACAGCTAGAACAGCATTGTTCAATTATTTATTTGCTAAAAAAAATAACGGTAAATTTATTTTAAGAATTGAAGATACAGATGCTGAAAGAACTTCTCAAGAATATATTGATAATATTTTTGATAGTTTGAAAGCATTAGGTTTAAACTGGGATGAAGGTCCAGATGTAGGTGGTCCTTATGGTCCATACACTCAATCTCAAAGATTCGACATTTATCCTAAATATGTTCAAAAACTACTAGATGCAGGATTTGCTTATGAATGTTTCTGCACCCCAGAAGAACTTGAACAAGAAAAAGAAGAAGCTACTAAAGCTAAAAAACCTTATGTTTATTCTAAAAAATGTGAACACTTAACAGAAGAAGAAAAAGCTAAACTTAGAGCTGAAGGTAGAAAACCTGCAATCAGATTCAACATCGCTAAAGCTCAAAAAGCATTTCACGATTCTTCTATTTTGAAATTCAATGACCTTGTAAAAGGTGAGTTACATATGGATACAAATTTATTAGGTGACTTTGTTATCCAAAAATCAAATGGAGCACCAACTTATAACTTTGCAGTTGTAATTGATGATGCTTTGATGAAAATTTCACACGTTATCAGGGGTGAAGACCATATATCAAATACTTATAAACAAATTTTAATCTTTGAAGCTTTAGGTTTTGAAGTTCCAAAATTTGGTCACTTAGGAATGATTTTGGCTCCTGACAGAAGTAAATTATCAAAAAGACACGGTGCAACAGCCGTTTCTGACTTCGTTAAAGAAGGTTATTTAACAGAAGCTTTAATCAACTTTGTAGCATTATTAGGTTGGTCACCTTCTGATGGAGAAGAAATCAAATCAGTTGATGAAATTGCAAAAGATTTCAGAATTGATGAAATTTCATCTTCAAACTCAATCTTTGAATATGACAAATTGAAATGGATGAACAGCCATTATATAAAAATGCTTCCAATCGAAAAATTGAAAGAAATGTTAAAACCTTATTTAACAAAATACAATTTGAATGAATTAACAGATGCTCAATATACAAAAATGGTTGAAATTACAAGAGAACCATTAACATTGTTATCAGATATTACAGATGCTGTTCCTTATTTCTTCGGAAAAGACGTTGAAATAGAACCTAAAACACAAACTGACACATTGGATACTGAAACATCTCAAAAAGTTCTTGCTGATTTTGTTAATAAAGCAAAAGATTGGGAATGGACAGATGAAAATCTACATGAAAAATTGGCAGACTTTAGAGCTGAATGGAAAGAAAAAGGCGTTAAACCTAAAGTTACAATGTGGGCTATAAGGGCAGCTATTACAGGTAGAACTTGTGGTGCTGATATGGTTGGCATTTTAGATATTCTAGGTAAAGACACAAGCTTATATAGAGCAAACAAAGCAATAAAAGCTGCTATATAATAACAAAAGCAAAATAAAAATACCGAAGTAAAAACTTCGGTATTTTTTTATTAAAAATTTTGTTAACTTTTGTAAAAATAAAACAAGAATCTCTAAAGTTCTAATACATAAAAACCGATATATAAAATGTGGTTACGAAAACTGAAATGAGGTATAAAATGGAATTTAACTTTGGAGAAACAACATTACTTGAACACAAAGATAACGCATTAAGCGACGTAAACTCATATTTAATATTATCAAAAGCTGCAAATGTAGAAGAAAATGATATGCAGAATGTAATTCAAATCATTGATGAATCAGGCGAAGAAGTTAATTGTACGTACGATAAATTTGTGGAAATTTTTGATCAGGAGGGCTTAGCTGGATTTATTATGTAAAACTTAATAGAACTTAATGACAAAAAAGAGGTACTTTTAAAGTATCTCTTTTTTGTTTTGGATAATATTTTGGCGTAATTTATTAAATTTTATGTTAAGATACAACTATGAGTGATTTTAAACATTACACCGTTATGAAAAATGAAGCCGTAGATGCTCTAAATTGTAAAGATGGGCTTATTTATGTCGATTGCACACTTGGTGGCGGGGGACATAGTGAGCTTATATTACAAAGAATTTCACCTAACGGCAGACTTATAGCATTTGATATCGACCAAGACGCCATAGACGCCGCAACCGAAAGACTGCACGATTACAAAAACTTAACAATAGTAAAAGATTCATATACAAATATCAAATCTGTACTAAAAAATTTAGGGATAGAAAAAATTACAGGTGGAATTTTGTTTGATCTTGGAGCATCTTATCACCAATTAACAAAGCAAGAAAGAGGATTTTCTTTTTCAAAAGAAGCTCCGCTTGATATGAGATTTAATATGGATTCAGATTTTTCTGCGTATGACGTAGTTAACAAATACTCAGAAAACGATTTGGTTAAAATATTTTCAGAATACGGAGAAGAAAGATTTTCAAAAAGAATTGCTAAAGCTATTGTTGAAAAAAGAAAACTTCAACCTATAAAAACGACAACAGAACTTTCTGAAATAATAGTTAACGCAACACCAAGGATAAAAACATCTATTCACCCTGCTACAAGAGTGTTTCAAGCAATTAGAATTGAAGTAAATCATGAGTTACAAAATGTTAAAAACACATTAAATGATGTATTGGATTTATTAGACTTTGGTGCTATAATAAGTGTAATAAGTTTTCATTCACTTGAAGACAGAGTTGTAAAGCAGGTTTTCAAATACCATTCAACCCGTTGCCATTGTGAGAGAAATCAAATGATTTGTACCTGTCCTCCACCGATATTGGAGCTGGTAAACAAAAAACCAATAATGGCATCTGAGCAGGAGATTAAAGAGAATCCACCTTCTCGAAGCGCAAAACTAAGAATTGCAAAATGTATTCGAAGGTAATTAGAGTAAAAAATTTAGTGGTAGGTAGTTTAGGGAATGAATTTAAATTCAGCTAGAGTAAAAATTGAAGAGCAAGAATTATTATACAAACAAACCGGTTATGTTAGTAATCCTGTAAAAGAAGAGGAAAATTCTGTTATTGAAGCAGATTTCTATCAAGTTAAACCTATGACCATTCGTGAAATGGTTACTCGTAAAATTAACAAATCGCTTTGTTTTTGTCTTGGTATTACTATTGCAGTAACTTTTGTTAGTTATTACCTTGCAATGAATTATGAAGCAAAATTAAACAAGCTTGATAATGAAATTGTCAGATTAAATGTTGAAAACCAAGATTTGCAAGCTGAATTAGACAGATTTAAATCATTCAACAATGTTGATAATAAAATTGGTGAATTTAATATTTTGCAAAAGGCAAATAAAGTTATAGAAGTTACAGCTCTTAATTCTACAGCAAAAGAGCTTAGTCATCCTGTAAAAACAGCTTCAAGCAACTTTAATTGGGCTATTGGCTACTAATAAGTATTTAAGCATACGAAATTTTTTCACAAATTGGAATTAAACCAAAGAGATAATATTTCTTTGTTGTTTCCCATTCGTATATTTTCATAAGTGTAACACCTAAGAATTTTATACAATTTTTCTTTTTAACAAGATTCTTGGGTCTTGATGTTAGGTTATATTTTCTAAAAAATTCCAACATATACTGCTTAGAAACAATAGAATCAAATCTTTTTTTATCAGATTTACGCATTGATTTAACTGTTGAATTAGGATTTACAAAATAATGGTAAAATGTTCCTGGAACTGTAACAATTTTATTAGAAAAATAAACAGCTCGAGTTACAAAATCAACATCTTCAAAAAACATTCCCTCAATAAATCTTAGATTTATATCTTTCAGAAAAGATGCCCTATAGACTTTATTCCAGACATAACACATGTTAGGCACTCTTGCAGCGTCGATTTTATCTTGCGCAAACACAAAACATCTTTCATCAGTATAATTTATCCTAAATTTTCTGGAATTTTTACGTTCACGAATTATTGAACCACAAGCTACATCTGCATTATATAAAACGGCAGCACGAATTAACTTTTCATAATAATCACTATCTACCCAATCATCTGAATCCACAAATGTAATAAATTCTCCAACAGCATTATCAAGCCCAACATTACGAGCCTTACTTTGACCTGAATTTTCTTGACTAAAAACCCTAATCCTTTTATCCTTTGAGGCATAACGATTACATATTTCTAAACTTGAATCAGTTGAACCATCATTTACCAATAAGATTTCAAAATTTTCAACCGTTTGCGATAACAAACTGGCAATACATTTATCTAAATAAATTTCCGCATTATACACAGGAACAATTATACTTAATTTAATATTATCTGACATAAAATAATTATCCCAAAATATTCCCCAACAAGATATTAGGCAAATGGGTATAATATTTTATGAAAAATTACAAAATATTAATCAAAATCATATACTTAAGTATAAAAAATACCATACTTTAGTATGAAATTTTTAAAAACTAATTAAAGAAAAGAAAAATTGTGCCGTATATATAAATGAAGGCATGTATTTAGAGGAAAAAAAATGGATAAAGAAGAGAAAAAACAGGTAGGAGTTTCACTTTTCGGACAATCAGAGCGTTTCTTAGGAAATGATCCTATAGAAGAAATGTTTGCACTAAATCTTGGTGATTTTATATCTGAAACACTAATATCAGAAGATTTAGCCAAAAAAGTTAGTGCTACCGCTAATAAAAAAGAAAGACTCAAAAACCAATTAAAAGAACTAATTGATATTTACTCTTCTAAAAACACTCTATGCGTATTAAACTTCACATTAGGTGAAGAAACAGCAATATACACATCTATTGCTAAATCTATAGTACAAATGCTAGAAGTAGATGAATGCCAAATATATCTTGTAAAAAATCAAGATATAATTCCTGTAGGTTTATCTTGTGAAAACAGTGAAGTTGAAAAAGATATTACAAAATCCGATCTCTTACATCAAGAAATTATAGAAAAAGATAATACAATCTATATTTCAATGAAAAGTTCAACAATTCCTGTCGGAATGATTGTTATTAAATCAACAAAAAAACTTGAAAAAGACTATTTTGAACTTGTTCTAAGTATTGCAAATCTATTAGGTACAACAATAACTCTACAAAATGAAATTGAACATACAAATTCGCTAATAGATAATCCTGATACAACTGAAATTGAATTAAAGCAAGAAAGAGCATCTCTAACAGCTTTAATTGGAGATTTATGTGATTATCAACAAAACTTTGTAGAAGCACTTGCAAATGCAGTAGATAGAAAAGGTCAATATACAGTTTCACATTCAAGAAACACTGCACGCCTTGCAAGAAATATCTGCAAAGCTCTAGGATTAAATGAAAAAACTACAGATTTGATATACTACGCAGGATTGTTACAAAATATCGGGAAAATAACACTTCCGGAAAAAATATTTGCAACAAACGGTAAATTATCACCTGAAGAATTGCAAAAAATTAAAAACCATACAAATATTGGCGTAAATCTACTTATGAACATCAATTTTTTATCAGAAGTTGTTCCATATATTACATACCAAACGGAACGTGTAGATGGTTCAGGTTCTCCTGAAGGTTTAAAAGGTCAATCCATCCCACTAGGTTCAAGAATTATTGCAGTAGCAGATGCATATTCTGCCATGACATCAGATAGACCATACAGAAAAGCAATGGAACCAGCTCAGGCTTTTGAAATTATGAAATCCGAAGTTGATAAAAAATGGGACAAAGATGTTCTGAATGCCCTACACCAAGTTATAAAATAAAAATTTTAAAATAAAAAAAATAAAATAAAGTCGCTTAGAAAATTTATCTAAACGACTTTATTTTT
>CASEYP010000004.1 GCA_949292185.1 uncultured bacterium | reverse complement strand
TGATGTTGAAATATTTATTACAGTTATTTTGCAACTTTCTGAAGAGTTTTAATTACGATCTTTTTAAAGAAATTATAAGATTTGTACTATTGTTTATCAAAAATGAACATACAATTACATCAGTCTTTATTATAAATTTGTCGACATAAATTTGTTGACATAAAAAACACTTGCTAAGTGCAAACTTATCAAAAAGTAGGAGAGTGGCCTTAACTATGCATGCTTTTATAGAATTCCTTATTTGGTCATCTTTTAATTGTTCAATATGGAAAAAGTTGAAAACTCATTATTCAGTCGCTTGGGAAAAAGGAATCTTAAAATAGTTGAATAAATTCACCCAAATACATCTTCATTGTGAATTAACGAAATGTTATTTTTTGATAGTTCAATATCTTTGTAAACAGAAACTAATCATTCTATTTAATCAACAAGTCAATTTAAAACTGTTCAATTTTTCAATAAAATGGAGGTAATATTGCATCAAAAGATTGCATAGGATGGATTGATCGTTTAGAAACAACATGTGAATTCATTAACATATCTTTTTGTCGCATTGTATTAAAAATAGTTAGTTTCATGGACTTCGTTTCTTTGTATTGAGACATCAGAGTAATGTTTGTTACAAAATACCTTAAGAGATGCCACCCACAAATTGACAAATTAGTTAGACCTTAAAAAATTAAGTTAAATTATTCTGGTGAGATTTTGAACTGAAAGACCTTCAACTCATAGATTTGGCGAAGGATTTTAGTAAATTTTGAAATAGTCCTTATTTGATAGTTTTCTTCTTTAGAAAGAGCAATTGTAGCGTGTCGAAGTCTGTTTGATGATAACATGTTATTGAAGAATCATATTTTTGGAATTGAACTCTTTTTTGGCATTTGCTGCGTAGAATTGTTAGGAATGATTAAGATTGTATTCTTGAGCTTGATATTATATAATTGAATACTTCTCGACCTAAAACATGCTTTTGGAAATAACTTGCGTAAATTTGGGTAAACAAGAAGGTGAATGTATTCTGTAAGTTATCAAGTCTGTTTTAGAGGTGTTTCACATTGTAATTTCATGAAAATTATAAGTCATAGTTTTGATGTGGCATATTTCTTGTGTATTATAAAACATATGAAGGAAGGTTTCAACCATTAGGACAAACTCTGCAACTTTTACAATTTTTTCCATTGGCATAATTATATCTGCCAGTTTTAACTGTCACTAACTATAATTTAACCAACTCTGATTGTTTGTGATGCAAAAAATCAAAGAAAAAACACAGAAACTTACAACTCATGATCAGGAAATATGAGGAATGAGCCTCTTTAATTTAATTATAATTAATTGATAGAATGGACGACTAGTCGTTGTTCAGTGAATGGTGTACCCACAGAAATAACATTGCTATTGTAGCATTGCATTAAAAGTGGAAGTCTAACTATGTCTAACTAACGACTAATATAAAAAGTGACAATCAGAACTTGTTCTTTGATAAAAAAATGAGAATTTGCATTTTTCAAAAACTATGAGGAAATGTTTGTGAATTTTAGTACAAATAATAACAGTTGTAGTATATACAGAACTCTTACTAATGCACATAAAAAATCGCTTGTAGAAATTTAAAATAAAGTTGATGCGAACTATTATGTCACTTTTTTGACCTAAAATTGGTTTTGTAGAATTTTGTAGATTTTTGAAATACAGTTGATTTGAGTGATTCTAATAAATTTTAATGAGTTGAGAGTTTCGTCATGAATAAAATCAAAGGGGAAGTTTTAGAAAATATCCCCTTGATGTTGAAGCTGTAAGGTTGTAAGTTTGCAGATGAATCTTAAGCATTCGCAGAATTATCAT
>CASEYP010000003.1 GCA_949292185.1 uncultured bacterium | reverse complement strand
TTTCATATCAGCACCCTTTGTCCTGCCAGTATTAAATTTTTGACTTCACATCGTGTTCCTTGCCTCTGAAAACATTGATTTTACTGGACTTGCTCATGTTTTCTTATTAGGAGGCGGGGAATGTTATATCCTTTTTTAATATCAAATTATTTTAACAAACCCAATGGTTTTAAAATTCCAATCATTCCTTCTGCAGCAACATCATTTACCACTTTGCCTTCTTTGTTAAAATAGTAAAAGTTCATTACTGTTGTTTTAATCTTAGTTCCTGTTGCTTTAACTCCAAAGAAATCACCATCGTGTGTTGCTGTAAGTTCCCACAAAACTGCAACTTTATCTTCTTGGGCAATCATATCTTTAATTTTCCATTGAACATCTGAAAATCCACTTCTCATAAAATATACAAATGATAAATATCCCTTTCCGCCATACAAAGGTTCAGGTGAAGCCGGTGTATAAAATGCTGCTGTATCAGAAACTAATTCTTTTGCTAACTCCTCATCTGCAGTATTTATCATTGTTTCAAACTTTTTCATCAATTCTTTATTACTATCAATTATATTCATATAAAGTACTCCTTCTAATAACAATTTAGCATAAAATATTTTACCTCTGCTATAATGTAAATATGAATAGAATGTTTCTATATTTAATTTTGGGTCTAATAAGCACTACTGTTTGTAGTTCAACTGTTTTTGGGTATGGTTACTTGCCGGATTTTACCAAAATGCAAAACTTCCGATGCGACTTTGAAGAAACTATCTACAATCAAGATAATAGTGTCGTAACTCAAAATAATAGATTTAAAATGTTCAAACTTGATATTCCGAACAAAAAAATTTTTATAAACAAAGAGCCAATTGACCATATCTTATATTTTGAAAATGACAAAATAGAATTCAAAGCTCAATCAATGACAGATGAATTTATAGAACTTTCGCACACTGTTATTGATATGAACACCCTACAGTATACTTCTGAATCAAATATAACCTACGACAACTCAATATATGGCGTAAAACATACAAAATCAAAAGGGTCCTGTAAGTTTTTGAATTAATATATTTGTTACATTTGCAATGTTTTAGTCAATTTTTGCATCGAAAAATCCTTTATAGAAATATAGGGGAAATAAAGCATGGGAAAAATATTAACAGAGAAAAAGGACTGTGATATTTTTGATGAAATACTTTCTAAAAATGAAAGTATGATAAACTGTGTCATAGATTTAAACTATAAACAGTCAAAACATAAAAAAACACTATCATCTTATGTCAAATATATAGATAGCAATAATTTTGATGATAATACACTTGGAATAAGTTTTGGAATGCCACAAGTAGGTTTCAATGAGGAGCTTTCCAATGCAAAAATTCGTTATATAGCAACAGAATTAGCTCAAGCTATTGATAACAATTCCTCTGAAGCTGTTAGAAAAATCAAAAAAGAATACGGTGATACTAAAGAATTTTTAAAAGCAAAAGAGTTTTTAAACAAAAAATGCAAAGAAGTTTGGAACGTCTTTGATAATAAAAAAGAACAAATAAATATACCTTATGAAGCAATGAAAACACTAGGTATAACAAATCAACCATCACTAGATTTCTTACTTGATGAAAGCTTGAAATACTATGAAAAAGACAATGGTACTACAACTATTGATATTATTAACTCAACACTTAATAATAAAAATATAAACTATACTTTTTCAGATATTTATTCATACTTAAAGACAACAAATAAAAAACATAATTATAAACTCAACTTCAAAACTACAGCATATTTCATAAAAAAACTCGATTACAATGAAGAAAAACTATGTGAATTAGGCATTGAAAAAGATGCTATATCAAAAGTTTTGAAAAGCTTCAAACCAATCGAGAGAATATACTATTTCATAAAAAACAGAATACCATTTTTAAAGGCTTAATATAAATTAATATTTTCTGAAATTATTACAAAAAAATTTATGTTTGAATTTAAATACATGATATGGGTTCATCAATAGGTTTAAGCACAATAAATTTTGTAGAGAAAAAGGGTATTCAGTTTTTTGACGGGTTTAATGCGACAATAAAAAACAAAAAACCTGTTCGCGTATTTTTCAAAGAAACAAAGGATACTCTAGGTTCAATACAGGTTAATGATTCAAATGGTGAGAGATTAGGTTTTTATGACTTAGAATTTTTCAAGCCTGATAAAGCTTCTATGGAAGGTATACAACTATACGCAGACACTCAAAAAGAAAATGTCGGAGAAGTTTTATCACTTGCAGCTTTGATAGAATTTTCTAAAAACAGATTAAATCACTTCCGATTATTTTCATTTAAAGAGACTCTTCCGTTTCATGCCCGTTTTGGGTTTATTATAGACAATGATAACGAAGATTTTATATTAAAAGCATTAAACTACATCAAAAAATCAAAACTTAAATATATTGACGAACTTAAATACAAAGCTTCATTTTTTTATCCAAGAATAGAACGCAGTGATATATATTTAAAGGAAGATAAATATTTATTAGAGCGTGGCTGTAAGGTTATAAGCGATTATTTAAAATTCTTATCAAGAAACAATATTAAAAAAAATGTTCCACCATTTGAAAATGGAGCCTTTGTAAAATTTACAGATTGGGAATTTGAAACTAATAGAAATTACCTAAACCCATTATTAAAATCACATAATATAGATTATCAGTTTTAAAAGAGACAACAACCCATGAAAATTGCAAGATTTAAAGTAGAAGAGTGGTTTAACAAATACGAAAAAGACGCAATTTATGATTTGGCAGACACCTGTGTAGAATCGTTATCAACAGATGAATTATTAACACTTTGTGGGAATAAGGAAAAATATTTAGAAGAAATATTTGGTCAAAAATTAAACTATGGACACATACACGGCAGCCCAAGATTAAAAAATGGAATAGCCGATTTATATACCTGCCAAAGGCCTGAAAATATAACAATAACCCATGGTGCAATTGGTGCAAACCATTTGGTATATTTAACCCTTGTAGAACCTGATGACAAAGTCGTTTCAATCGTTCCAACATACCAACAGCACTATTCTATTCCAAAATCTTTTGGCGCTAATGTTGAAATGTTATTTCTAAAAGAAGAAAATAATTGGCTACCTGATTTAAATGAATTAGAAAAACTTGTTGGCACAAATACAAAACTAATAAGCCTAAATAATCCAAACAATCCAACAGGTTCTGTTATACCTGATGAGATGATGAATGGCATTATTGAAATTGCGAAAAAATCAAATGCTTATATACTTTGTGATGAAGTTTATAGGGGCTTAAATCATAATGGAAATCCATTTTCAACATCTGTTGCAGATATTTATGAAAAAGGAATTTCTACAGGAAGTATGTCAAAAGTTTTTTCTCTAGCAGGTCTAAGACTAGGCTGGATTGCCGCTAATGAAGATATTATAAATAAAATTAACAGCCAAAGAGAATATAACACAATTAGCGTTGGAATATTAGATGATTATTTTGCGTCGTTAGCGATAGAAAATAAAGACAAAATTATTAGCCGAAACCTTGAAAAACTTAAAATCGGTAAAAAGATTTTAACCGACTGGGCAAATTCAGATTCTAATATCCATCTTGTAACTCCACAAGGCGGAACAACAGCATTTGTAAGATATAACAAACCTATATCATCAACTGAGTTATGCAAAAAACTACAAAAAGAAACAGGCATAATGATACTTCCTGGTGAAACACTGGAACTTGACAGATATTTAAGAATTGGTTATGGAAACAATTTTAAAAATCTTGAAAAAGCTTTATATATGTTCTCAGACTGGCTAAAGAAACAAAATTAAAAATTAAGTAGCTGTTTTCTTTTCCTGCTCTCTATATTGAGCAGTACCAGGGAATTGATTTGAACCAGTACGCCATTTTGTAATTTGATATTGCAATTTTGGAATAAGAGTTGATAAGAACAATGCTGATACTACAAAACCTGAACCCCAATTTATTGCATTCATCTTCAAATTGTGATTAGAAGCTTTTCTTAATAATTTTGCAGTAACTTCTTTTGTATCAGATTTTCTAGCCATATCAATTATAGAATTTACGTAATCCACTAATTCTTTCTTAATTGCATCAAGATCATTTTGAGCAACATATTGATATTTATCCATAAACTTATTGCCAAATCTATTCTTATAGAATTCTTTTAAGAAATCAGGGTTATTAATATGACCACCAGTCAAGATATCTTTTACTTGACCCTCTGTTAATATAGATACACCTTTGATTTGAGGTTGTAATTGAGACATCTTATCGGCAATTTGTTCAAATGATTTCAATTCAGATTCAGGAACAAGATTTTTCAATTCTTCTTTAAATGTCTCTAAATTGATAATCTTAATATTCTTACCTTGGAATTTACCTTTCAAACTTTCCGGTATATCAGCATTTTTGCCTAAGAATTCTCTTGCAAATTCTTCTACATTAATTTTTTCAAGCTTATTATCTTCAAAGTAACCTTGCATATATTTAGTTGCAAACTCAGCAGATACAGGATCAAGTCTTGAGCTGTTTCCGTTTTGTTCAAGTTTATTCAACCAATTATTCATATTAGCCATATTAAACATATAGAAGTAAATTGAACTCAAATCTCTAAATAGAATTTCAACTCTTTCATCATTATTTCTTGCAGAATAAGCTCTACCTGAAGCTGTTCCGGCATCAACTGCAAGAAGTTTGTAATTTCTATCACTTTCAAATTTGTTAGCAATAGATAATAAATTCATACCAAAAGCAACATTCTTTTTATCATCTTTCTTATCAGATTTACCTGCCATAAACTGATCCATTGAAGGTTGCTTATTAAATGTATCAACATTGTTATTTTTATTATTTTGAGCTTGCGGTTTTTGCTTATGATAAGAACGAGTAATTGCTTGGTTAATCTTTGGAAGAATAAAACCAATGAAAGCGTTAGCAATTAAAACACTTGAAATAACTTTAGCAAACTTGAATTTAGCCATAGTCTTTTCAAGAATTTGAGCACCGTCTTTAGTTTTTTCAAACTTCAAGTAATTGTCTAAAGGTTTACGAACATCATCACTAGCAATATCAACAACTGTTTTCGGCAGTTTAAGAAGTTTTTGACCAAGTTTTTCAAAAAGCCAATTTAAAGCAGTAACACCACCTAACCAGAAAACAGCACCGGAAAATTCTTCAGTAATTCTTTCTCTGGCTTCATCAAAGCCGCCTCTTTTATAAGCTTGATAAGTTCTTCCTGCTTCTACAAAGGCTTCCAAAGCAATAACAGGCAAAAAGCCATCGCTGGCCATTTGTTTAACTAAATTTCTTGACATTACATTATTTGTATTTGCTAGTGGAATTCTTATAGACATGATTATTATTAAGCTTTCAATTTTCTAAATGATTAATACTACTGAAGATAATTTTTTGCCTAATGATATATTTCTTTTTAATAAATTGTTACATGTTTTACATGATATTTTGTACTATAAAAAAATTTTTATGTTACAAAATATTTAAGCGATAAAATATAAGTAGCAATATTTTTTATGTTCGGTTTTTGAAAATATAAAATCAAAGGGATTTGAGCATGAATAGTAATTTAACAATAAATAGTGTTTATACTAATAATCAATATAACAAATTAAAAACAAACAAACCTTCATTTACACATGGTGCTTCAAATAACGATTTAACAAAAAAACAAAAGGCAGTAATATTAACAACATCTGCTATCGGAATGACACCAGTTTTAGGATATTTAGCAAAAGGCAAAGGTTTTTCTTTAAATCCTGCAAGGCTGTTAAAAACCCCATTAAAAAACTGGGCAATATTTAAATCACAGCCAAAAGAAAGAACTATACAATATAAAGCCGGTCCAATAATTGCAACCGCAGCAGGTTCAATTGCAGGAGGTTTTGTAGGCGGTTCTATTGTAGATAAGAAAAATAGAAAAGCTAAACAAAAAGAAATGCTTAATCAAATCCTTGGTAATGTTGCAGTTCCTGTAGCTTGTGTTAGTACAGGTGCTTATTTTTATAACAAATACCAAGATACAATAGAAGGCATAATGCCACAAATAAAAAGTGAAAAGAAAGCTGTCAAATTTTTGAATAAAGTTTTAAAAAGCGTTCCAAATACGGTTTCAACTCTTGTATTGTTAGGTTTTGGAATATTTCTTGGCAATAGAGTTTCAAACTTTATCAACGAAAAAATCTATCATAAAAAAGTTGATAGAAATGTAAAAGCTACAGACTTTGCTCCACACGTAGATGATTTATGTATGGCAATGACAATGATGAATGAAGATTCAATATTTGCTTCAAGATTATCCAGAGTAATTCCATTAGCACTTTTGGTTCCAGGATACCAAACAGGTATAGCTCAAGAACATTAATAATAAATATACAAATATTTAGTCTATCTATATGACAAATTCTTCGAACTTATTACCTATAATAGTAGAATGGAAGAAGCAGTATTAGATAAGAAATATACGGACTTCATTGAAGATTTGATAAAACAAGTATCATCAGTAGTGCCTGATGATATTAATGAATTGCAAAAAAATTATCTGATAACAAACATGCGCAAATCAACCATACTTCTTGCAACTTCAATGCAAGAAACAGATGAATTCGCACAATTAGATTTTGATAGTCAAAGTTTTTATATACAAGTAATGGCAGAATGGTCATTTCACAAGGAAATAGACCTATTTAGATCAGGCATACCGGCAAAATATTGGAAAGTTGTAATGCAAAAAATCTGGTATGTAATCTGGGAAGTTATGTATGCCTGTGTAAAAAATGAAGCTCCTCAAACTGTAGTTTTATCTCTTATTGAAAGATTTGTAAATCGAACCTACAATGATGCAATTGATGAATTAAAAGAAGAAAAAGTTATAGACGAAGCAACAGAGATATTAGCAAAAGAACAATCTAATATTGAAAAAATGGCACAAGAAATCCGTTTGGAAAGCAAAATAATTAATAATATAAAAACAATTATATTAAGAACAATTGGAGCAATTTTAATTGCAGCTGCTGTATCCATAATGATAATAAAATTTAAAATGATTGGATTAGTTATCATTTTAACAATTTTATTAGTTTATCAATTTATACCTGCAAAACGAAATTAGGACAATCTAAAAGGCAGATTTATAAAATCTGCCTAGAAAATGTGTGAGTAAATATATATTTATAAGTTTTAAATGAATAAATCTGCAAAAGGTCCGTTAGGATCTTGAATATTTGCTGCAACAGCGCCATCTTCAGCCAATTTCATACCTGGCATAACAACTTTATTAACGCCATTTGCAACACTTGCAACTTGTGCAGCTGAAACTTTATAGTTAGAATATCCTAAACTTGCTAAAATAGCATTTGTAGTATCAGCCATTTCCTTGTCTTCTAAAGTAAACTTACCCAAATTTGCACCATACAAATATTGAGTATTCTTAGTCAATAAATCTGTTTCGTTTTCCAAACCCTTAAAAGCTGTAGTATTTGCACTAACAGTTTCCTTTGTTTCTTCTGCCTTCTTAGCTTCTTTTGAAGCACCATGACCGATTGCAATGTTATAGTTGTTATAACTATTATTAAATTTGTTAAATTCGATTGCCATTTCGGTTCTCCTTATCTTTTACTCACAAAATAAGTTACGGCATGTATTTTAAGAATCTTTAGTTTTTTTTCAAAAAAAAGCTTATTTCTGTAACATTTGTTAACATTTATTCTAAAATCTATAATTCAAAAAGATGAAATTTAAATAAAATATTACCTCTATAAAACATGTTGATGTTACAATTTTAGTATGGCTGGCACGTGGGATGAATTAGTACAAGAAATAAAAGATCGCTTGGATATTGTTGATGTAATATCAGAACAAGTTGTCTTGAAAAAGCGAGGAAACAGTTACTGGGGACTTTGCCCGTTTCATAAGGATAAGAACCCGTCATTTTGCGTTACCCCGCATATGGGTATTTATAAATGCTTTAGCTGCGGTGAAGCCGGTGATGCCTTAAAATTCATAATGAAGACAAAAAATATTGAATTTAAGGACTTAATAATAGAACTTGCTGAAAAATACGGTTTAGAAGTTCCTGCATCACACAGAAGAGGTGATTCTTCATTAGGTGAAATAAAAGAACAAATGTTAGCTGCTACAATGGTTGCTGCTGAATTTTATCACGATTTATTATTAAGAAATAAAGATGCAAATGCTGAAATTGCACTTCAATATTTAAATAAACGCGGTATTGGTAATGATATTATAAAAAAATTTCATCTAGGCATTGCCCCGAAAGCCTATACAACTTTGTATGATGAATTAAGAAAAGATTTTTCAAATGAAATACTTGAAAAAGCAGGTCTTGTCTTAAAAAGCGATAAAGGCGGATATATAGACAGATTCCGTAATAGAGTAATAATTCCTATTCAAAATGAAAATGGTGATTTTGTAGCATTTGGAGCAAGAGCTTTGGAAAAAGACCAAAATCCAAAATATTTAAACTCTTCAGATTCTTTAATCTATAATAAAAGTCGTCTTTTATACGGGTTATACACAGCAAAAGATGCTATAAAAAAAGATGATGCAGTAATTCTTATGGAAGGTTATTTTGATGTTATATCATCACAAGCCCACGGAATAGAAAATTGTGTAGCATCTTGCGGAACATCGCTAACACCGGATCACGTAAAACTTTTATCAAGATACACAAAATCAAGAAGAATATATTTATCATTTGATACAGATTCAGCAGGACAAAAAGCAACCAAAAGAGGGGCTGAAATTATAAAAGAAGTATTTGCAGGACTTGGTGATATAAAACAGTTTGATGAAAGCTATGTTTCTTCAGACAAAGATAAATATGCTTGTGAAATAAGAGTAATAGCGCCACCTGAAGGTAAAGATCCTGATGAATTTGTCCGTTCTGTCGGTGCAGATGCTTACAAAATGTATATGCAAAATGCTCCATTATTTATAGATTTTCAATTAAACAGCATATTGCAAGAAAAAGATAATTACACAACACCACAAGAAAAAGCCCAATATATAAAACAAATTATACCAATATTAGCGGAAATTAAAAACAGAATTATACGTTCAGAATACGTAGATATGATAGCCCAAACCTTATCGACAGATCCAGATGCAATACGTAGTGAAATAAGGATTTTTGAACGAGCAAATCTACCTCAAGTAGAACAAATTGTTAAAAATGTAACAAAAAATGATTCTGTATTAAAAAAAGCGCAAAAAAATTTATTGAGTGTTTTTCTAGTACCCGATAGTCCTTTCACATTTACCCAAATAAATGAAATGATTGGAGATACAACATTTGATGATGAAATATTAATAAATGTAAAATCTACAATTGACAAATTAACATATACCGTAAATAATGTGAAAGAATTAATCGAACATTTATATACAGAATTTGTAGACAATGCCCAAGCTCAAGCAATTTTACCGGAGCTTATAGCAATGTCAGAAGTATATAGAGGTTTAAACGATGAAGATTTTAGAAGTGTGATAAAAGAAACAATAGATAAAATCAATCATTGTAGACAGATTAAGGAAACCGAACAAATAAAGAAATTATACAAAGGGATTGATGATGATGATCCCGAGGCCCTTAAAATACAAATACAACTTAGAGATAAAATAAAGAAAAATAGACAAAAATCGGAGAAATTTAGATGACAAGAAAAAGAAATTCAAGCTCCTCAGTAGTCAGTGTAATGGAAGATGAAACACTTGATTTGCAAGATATTAGCGAGGATTCAGTTTTAGATGCTGAAAATGATGCTATTAATTATATGAATGTTGATATTTCAACTGATAATATTGAGGATATCGTTACATCAAAAATGGGTGACAAAGTTAATCCGGATGACATTTATATGCTCCATAACATTGAAGAACCTGATCCGAATGATATGGAACTACCAAAAAATGTTGCAATTGACGACCCGGTAAGATTATATTTACGTGAAATTGGTAGAATAAAATTATTATCAGCTAATGAAGAAATTGAATTAGCAAGAAAAATCTTAGAAGGTGGAACACCTGGCGCAATCGCTAAAAGAAAATTAGTACAAGCAAACTTACGTTTAGTTGTAAGTATCGCTAAAAAATATGTAGGTCGTGGAATGTTATTCTTAGACTTAATCCAAGAAGGAAACTTAGGTTTAATAAGAGCAGCAGAAAAATTCGACCACGAAAGAGGATTTAAATTCTCAACTTATGCAACTTGGTGGATTAGACAAGCTATAACAAGAGCTATTGCAGACCAAGCAAGAACAATCAGAATTCCTGTTCACATGGTTGAAACCATCAACAAGTTGAAAAAAGTAACAAGAAAATTAGCTCAAGATTTATCAAGAAAACCAACCGAAGATGAATTAGCTGCCGAAATGAATGTTTCAATTCCGAAACTTCGTGAAATTATTAAAATAGCTCAAGAACCTTTATCTTTAGAAACTCCAATCGGTAAAGAAGAAGATTCAAGATTAGGTGATTTTATTGAAGATAAAGAAGCTGATGCTCCGGTTAAAATGGTTGCTTCTGAATTATTAAAAGAAGATTTAGCTGAAGTTTTATGTACACTATCTCCTCGTGAACGTGATGTTTTGAGATTACGTTTTGGTATGGACGATGGTCGTCAAAGAACTTTGGAAGAAGTTGGACAACTTTTCGGTGTTACTCGTGAACGTATTAGACAAATTGAAGCTAAAGCTTTAAGAAAATTACGTCATCCAAATCGTAAAAAACGTTTAGAAGAATACGTTGAGTAATCTAATAAATATATTGGAAAAACTCCGCTAATAATTAGCGGAGTTTTTTTATGAAATAACTCTTAATTTGCAAAATAAAACCGGCACATCAGCACCGGTAATTTAGTAAGTAAAAATATGATTAAGATTTTGAGTTAGTATGCTTTTTTATAATTGGCTGCCAACAGCCTTGTATAAACCTATATAATCAACAAGACAATTTATTCTATCATTAACAACTTGTTGATCTGTAAATAATACATTTTCTCTAACTTGAACAAGGTCTAATTTTGAAATAGTACCTTCATTATATTTACCTGTACTATATCCAAAGTCTTCTCTTTCCAATTTAGCTTGAGTTTTTGTATCATTATATCTTTCTCTATCAAGTTTTATTGAAACTAATGCATCATTAACTTCTTGAATAGCAGTTAAATTTGTTTGATAATAATTATTCAAAACTCTTTCATAAGTATCTTTTTTCAATCTTAAATTAGCTAATCTTCTACCACCTGTAAATATTGGCAAAGTTGCACCTGCAGCAAGGGCAGCTAAAGCACCTTTTGTAGACCAAGCACTTCCAATATCACCGGCTAAGAATAAAGCTAAACCTGTTATATTTATTGACGGTAAAAATTCTTTTTTAGCTACTCTTACATCAATACCAGCCTTTTCAACCATTTTTTCAGCTTTTATATAATCTGGTCTTTGAGCTATAATTTCAGATTGAATTTCAGCTGGAATGTTGCCTGAAAATTTAATATCATCAAAACTTATTCTTTTTAAATTTTCGATGTTATTTGGATTTTCACCTATCAAAACACTTAATTGGTTTAACAATTTTGTTCTTTGTTTTTTGTATTCTGTTAAATTAGTATTTCCTGCAATATAAGATTTATTAGCTTTTACAGTATCTGCTGTAGATGTTAAACCTTCTTTATTTCTTGCAAGCATTAATTCATATATTAATTTTCTATCTTTAACAATACTTTCTTGCAATTCTATCATTTTATCTAATTTAACAATATTCAAATATGTTGTTCCAACTGCTGAAGCTATTGAAATATATGCAGCTCTTTCATCTTGCAAAGAAGCTTCATATTGTCTTTCAGTTGATTTTGTTTTATCCCTGTTTTTCAAGAATAAATCAACTTCATAATTTGCAATAGCCGGAGTTGCAAAAACCCAATTTGAAGCTACCGAATCAGGCATCTTTGTAAATGCTGGTGAAAAACCTATCCCTGCTGATGGTAATTCATTTGCAAATTGTATTTTTACAGCTTGATAATATTCATCAACAGCTATTGTTGCAGATTTTAAATCATAATTGTTCTTAATTGCTTTATCTATATAACCGTTTAAAATATCATCATTAAAATTTTTCCACCAATCATAATTTATATATTCATATTTAAAACTATCACTTTTTTGTCTTAACTTATGAGATTTTGTTATTGAAACTTTTTTTGGCTCATTGGAAGTTTTTTTACCTAATGCAAAGCATGCCATTGGAGTAATGTTTGTAAAAATAAAACTTGCCAATAATAGTATAACTATCTTCTTTTTCAATGTTTTATATCCTCTTAAAATTAATTACTTGCATTTTGTATATCAGTATGATAACATAATATTGTTGCAAATGCAACACATTATTTTTACAACATAAAGAAAAATAATAATACAAATTTATGCAAGAATGTGAACACTATACAGATTCAATATATTATCAACTAGAACAAACTGCAAAATATTGCAGATATTTAGGCACACAAATTTTCCAAAAATTAAACACTCCTATAACTTTGGATGAATTTGCAGCATTAGATGTCATACAAATGCATGATGGTATATGTCAAAGAGAACTTGCTAAACTAATATTAAAAGACAGACCAAATACCGGTAGAATTTTAAATTCTTTAGAAGAAAAAGGTTATATAGAAAGGTTTGTTGACACAAAAAATAATAGATTAGTCAGAAAAATGACATTAACAGATAGTGGTAAAATCGTTATAGAAAATGTTACAAAAAGTTTAAAAAAACATATTGAATCCTTACCAAAAATGTTTTCTGATGAAGATAAAGCAAAATTAATGTTAGCTTTAAAAAATTTCAGAGAGAGTTTAGAAAAAGAAGTAGAAATGAAAATATAAAATGAGGTTATAAAAATGGAAGAAAAAAATCAAAATCCTGAGGTAAATGAAGAAAAAAAAGATAATACCGAAGGCAAAGAAAAACATAAAGGTGTAAAAAGAAGAATCGCCGCAGTTGTTGGTGTAATTATCGTTATTGTATTAGCTTTTTACATAGCGCACGAATTACATTATCAAACAACAGATGATGCTTATGTTGAAACAACAACAGTAAATGTATCTCCAAGGGTTTCAGGACAAATTGAAGAGGTTTATATCACAGATAACCAACACGTTAAAGCCGGTGATTTAATTGCAATAATTGATGATGACGATTACAAAATAAAATTAGAACAAGCTGATTCTAATTATGAAAAAATAAAACTTGATCAATCTAATGCAAAAGCAAATTTAGTTGCAGCACAATCAAGTATAGCTCTAGCAAAAAAAGATTTAGACAGATACAGAAACTTATATGAACAAGGTGCCGTATCAAAACAAACTTTTGATGCAGCACAAGTAAAATATGATAGTGCTCAAGCAGGTTTGACACAAGCAACACAAGCTTTATTTTCAGATAAGAGCGGACAAACTGTTGCAGATACAAACTTAAGAACAGCAAAAGCCGCAAGAGATAAAGCTGCATTAGATTTATCTTATACAAGAATATATGCACCTCAATCAGGAACAGTATCATCAAGAAGAGTTGAAAAAGGTATGTGGGTTTCAGCAGGCTCTCCATTATTTACATTAGTTCCTGAAGAAGTTTGGGTTGTTGCAAACTTTAAAGAAAATCAATTAAGATACATGAAACCGGGTCAACCTGTTGATATAAAAGTTGATACTTATCCTAATAAAATATTTAAAGGAAAAGTTGATAGTATCCAAAGAGCATCAGGTGCAAAATCAAGTTTGTTCCCACCTGAAAATGCTGTTGGTTCTTTCGTAAAAATCGTACAAAGAATACCTGTTAAAATTGTATTTACTGAAAAAATTAATCCAGAAGAATATAATATTGTACCAGGTATGTCTGTAGTACCAAAAGTTAAAGTAAAATAAATCATAACTTTTAGTTAGTAAAAAAAAAGAATATCGGCACCAATCTGTCGATATTCTTTCATAAAGAGGGAATAATGTCAGAAGATATAAAAGAAAATGTTGCACAAGTCGATGACGACACAAAATACTTGCCCGAAAATCCTTGGATATCAGCCGTTCCAACATTGTTAGCAGTATTTATATATGTAATTGATGGTACAATTGCAAACGTAGCTTTGCCTTATATGGCAGGAAGTTTCTCGGCGACAAGAGATGAAAGTATTTGGATTTTAACAAGTTACCTTATTGCCAGTGGTATTATCATCCCATCAGTAGGTTTCTTTTCTAAATTCTTAGGTAGAAAAAATTTCTATGTAATAAGTATTTTATTATTTACAATAGCATCTATGCTTTGTGGTATGGCAAGAAATTTAGGTGAAATGGTTTTATTCAGATTTTTACAAGGTGCCGGTGGTGGCGGAATTTTACCCATATCACAAGCTGTTATGATGGAAAGTTTTCCTAAAGAAAAACGTGGTATGGCCATGTCTGTTTTTGGTTTAGGTATTATTATTGCGCCAATTACAGGTCCTGTTTTAGGTGGTTGGATTACCGATAACTGGTCTTGGCCTTGGATTTTCTTTATTAACGTGCCTTTTGGATGTATTGCTGCTATTTTAGCTCATAAATTGTTATTTAATCCTCCTTATGCTCAAAGAGAAAAAGGGGTTAAGTTAGATGGTTTAGGATTTTTCTTTTTAACTATTTGGCTTTTATGTTTACAAATTTTCTTTGATAAAGGTAACAATGCCGATTGGTTCAATGCAACTTGGATTTGTTGGTTATTTGGTGTTTCTTGCGTTTCAGGAATTTGCTTTTTTGTTTCGCAAATTGTTAGAAAAGATACTTTAGTTGATTTAAGTGTCTTTAAAGATAGAAACTTTGTTATTGGTACTTTTATTCAGATTGTTATGCAAGCTGTTTTATATGCATCTTTAGCAATATTACCTCAATTTTTGCAAAGTATGATGGGGTATACAGCTTTCTTAAGCGGTTTTTCTATGATGCCTAGAGGTTTAGGTAGTATGACTGCTATGATTATTTGTGCTTTGATTTCTGATAAAGTTGATAAAAGAATTTTAGTTGCCGTAGGACTGTTCTTGTTAGGTTTTGCTGGTTTATTCTTTGGATTTTTAAACTTACAAATCGCAAGTATAAATATTATGATTCCTAACTATATTATGGGACTTGGAATGGGTTTATCTATGGTTCCTATTATGAACTTGTCATTAGAAACTTTGTCTAATGTTCAAATGACAAATGCTACAGGTCTTCAAAATTTATTGAAAAATATCGGTAGTGCGATTGGAACATCACTTGTTGCAACTATGTTAACAAGATTTAGCCAAGTTCACCAATATATGATGGTCGGAAAGTTAAATGATTTAAACCCAGCATTTACCGAAAGAGTTCAAGCAACAACAGCTATGCTATCTCAATATACGCATGTTTCTGTTGCTAATTATATGGCTCAATATTCTCAATATGGAACATTAATTAAACAATCAAGTCTTTGGGCTTATATGGATTCATTTAGAATTTTTGGTTTAGCGTGTTTAGTTTTAATTCCTTTACTTCTATTATTTAAACGAAATACATCAAATTAAAATAATAAAAAATAAAAGTTTATAAACGAAAAATCAGGTTTAAAGTAATATCTAAACCTGATTTTCTATATCTTTAAATTTAAATAAATTTAATTATTCAATAACTCTAATCCAACCTTTAGGAGCTTCAATTCTACCAAATTGAATACCTGTTAAGGTGTCATAAAGTTTTTTAGAAATTGGTCCTATAGCATCTAAGCTATCAGGGAAACAAATTTCTTTACCGTGGTCAACAATTTTACCAACCGGAGAAATAACAGCAGCTGTACCACACAAACCGCATTCACTGAAATCTTTTAATTCATCAAGTCTTATTTCTCTTTCTTCAGTTTCTAAACCTAGATATTCTTTTGCAACATACATCAAAGATCTACGTGTTATTGAAGGTAAAATTGATTCAGATTTTGGAGTAATAACTTTTTTATCTTTAGTAACAAAGAAGAAATTAGCTCCACCTGTTTCTTCAACTTTAGTTCTAGTTTTAGCATCAAGGTATAAGTTTTCATTATAACCTTCATTGTGAGCTGTAACTATTGCATGTAAACTCATTGCATAATTTAAACCTGCTTTAACATGTCCTGTACCTTTAGGTGCAGCACGGTCAAAATCACTTACTTTTAATGTAATAGGTTTTGCATCAACTTTAAAATATGGTCCTACAGGAGATCCAAAAATTCTAAATTGATATTCTTCTGCAGGTTTTACACCTAAAACAGGAGATGAACCAAACATAAATGGTCTTAAATATAAAGTTGCACCAGTTCCGTATGGTGGAACATATTTTAAATTAGCTTTTACAACTTGTTCAACAGCTTCAATAAATTTATCTACAGGATAAGGAGGCATTTCCAAACGTTTTGCTGTATCGTACATTCTTTGAGCATTCAAGTCAGGTCTAAAGATTACAACATGACCATCTACTGTTGTATAAGCCTTCATTCCTTCAAAGCATGTTTGAGCATATTGTAATACTCCGGCACTTTCACTTAGCACAATCTTATCATCCGATGTTAATTGTCCTTCTTCCCATTTGCCATCTTTGTAATTTGCGACAAATCTTTTATCAGTTTTGTAATAACCAAAACCGACATTTTTCCAATCGATGTTAGCTTTTTCCATTGTCTTCACCCTAACATAATCCTTTCCGAGAATATTACATTCTATCCTCAAAACTAATTTTCTATTTTATATTTTTTCTCTATCTTATCTTATTTGAACAGGCATTATCAAACAAATAAAATCTTCATCACTGTTTGGTTTTAATACAGTTGCTGACAAACTTGCATTCAATCCAATTATAACTTCATCACTTTCAATTATTCTTAATGCATCTAATACAAATTTATAATTAAATGCGATTAAAAGTTCTTCAGCAGTATATTGAATATCAATTTTATCTTCTGATTTACCTGAATCCGGAGTATCTGCAGATAGTGTCAATTCATTATCTGCAAAAAGCATTTTAACAATACTTGTTTTATCATTAACCATTACAGAAACTCTTTCTAATGCTGCAATTAGTTGTGATACATTTACTATAGCTTGTTTTGGACTTTCTGATGGGATTAATTGATTATATTTTGGGAATTGACCTTCTAAAAGTCTTGATATTGTAAGTGTTTTTTCTGTTTTTAAAATTATTGTAGATTTATCCTTACAAATTTTTATAGATTCATCATCTATAAAAGCTCCCATTTTCATAAATTCATTTAATGTTCTGGATGGAATAATTAATTGAGTTTGTTCAGTTATATCACTGTTTATTTTTTCTCTAACTCTGGCTAGTCTGTTTCCATCTGTTGACGCTATTTCTAAAATTCCATTTGAAAAGTCACAAACAATACCTGATAATAAATTACTTACTTCATAACTTGCAGCAGCAAATCCGGCTTGTCTGATAGCTTTCAAAAATGGTTTTAATTCAACATCAAAACATTTTGATTCATCAATTTGATAATTAGAAACTTCCGGTGGAAATTCACTTGCTGAAATTCCAATAATATCAAATTTAGATTTATTACAAGTTATATTAACATTAGTTTCATTATCATCAACTTCAACAGTAACTAAGCCATTATCAAGTTTTGAAACTATTTCGTTTAATTTTCTGGCAGGAAGAGTAATTTTCCCAACTTGTTCAACTTGAGCATCTACAGATGTTATAACAGTTAAAACTAAATCTGTTGCTGTTAATTTAACAGTATTATTATCTAAAGCTTCAATTAAAATATTATATAAAACAGGTTGAACAGCTTTTTGAGAAGTTGCACGTTCTACAATTTTTATACCGTTATATAAATCCTCTTTCCTGATTATAAATTTCATACCCAATACTCCTTCAATTCA
>CASEYP010000002.1 GCA_949292185.1 uncultured bacterium | reverse complement strand
TAATCATTGTGCAATTTTGAGTGTGCGAGAAGCACAGAGTCACGAGTTTGCTGGTGACCAAGCGTGAGGAAAACACCCGTTCCCATCCCGAACACGGTCGTAAAGACTCATAGCGGTGAAAATACTTGAGGGGCCACCCTCTGGGAAGATAACTAGTTGCCAGCTTCTAATTTTAGAAAAAAGATGAATTTGTTGGGTTTCCCTCAAGTTCATCTTTTTTTTGTATTACGTTTTATTTTTGCATCTTTAATATTAGTTTATTTTCACTTTTAAACTTTTGGTTTTTATTGTACAATCTTTCTATGGATATTTCGGAAGTTAATGTTTTATGGCATAAGGTGAAAGAGGAGTTGGAAGTTAATCTTCCTGAGCATATCTTCGGTACTTGGATTACCCCACTTGAGGCGGCTGATTATGAAAATAATACGCTTGTGTTACTTTCTCCTCATCCTATGGCTGTTGATATTCTTAAAAAAAATTGGATGGATAAGATAAGAGATTCTGTTAAGCAGGTTTTAGGCGAAGATGCGACTTTTTCTTTATCTTATGATGCTGATTTTGCTGAAAAATATATTAAAAATAGAAAAAAAGAGTTATCTAAAATTGTTGCTGGGCAGACTGAAGAAGAAAGAAAGTCTGAAGAATCTAAGATGTCTTTGGCTCAGATGCAGTCTAGTGCTAATTTGAATTTGAATTTGAAGTTCGAAAACTTTGTTGTTGGTGAAAATTCTAAATTCGCTTATAATGCGGCTTTTTCTGTTGCTAATAATCCGTCTAAAAAGTTTAATCCTTTGTTTATTTATGGGGCTTCAGGATTGGGTAAAACTCATTTGATGCAAGCAATTGGGCATTATATTATTTTTAATAAGCCTGGTTTAAAGGTTCGTTATATTAGAATGGAAGATTATTTTAACGAGTGGATGAAGTGTTTTCAATATATTGATTCACCTAATTCTAAAAAACGTCAGGTTTGTAATAATACGTTGATGCGAAAATTTCATCAAAAATTTCAAAATATTGATATTCTTTTAATGGATGATATTCAATTTATTGAATCTAAGATGAAAACTATGGAGGATTTCTTCTCCACTTTTGAAGCTTTGTATACTAATAATAAACAAATTGTTATTGCGTCAGATAGGCTTCCTGGTGATATTCCAAAATTGGATAACCGTTTGAGAACTCGTTTTGAGATGGGGTTGGTTGTTGATATTGTCCCACCTGATTATGAAACAAGATTTGAAATTGTTAAGGCTTATGCGGCTGAGCTTGGGGTGGAAGCTGAGGATGATGTTTTTGCATATATAGCTGAAAATTTTGTTAATAATGTTAGAGAATTAAAAGGTGCTTTTAATAAAGTTAGTGCTTATGCTGAATTTTCCGGTGTGGGTGTTACTTTGGATTTGGCAAAAAAAGCTCTTAATTGCGAAGCTCGTAAAAAAACTATTACTGTTGAAAAAATTGCTCAAGCTGTCGCTGATTTCTTTGATGTTACCGTGAAAGATTTGAAAAGTACTGCAAGGCAGCAAAAAATTTCTCACGCACGTCATGTTGCTGTCTTTTTAGCTCGAGATATTTTGCAGTTGAGTTATGAAGCTATTGGTGATTATTTTTCTAAAAAGCATACTACAATTATGTATTCTTGTGATTTAATCGCTGATAAACTTAAAACGGATACTGCTTTGCAGGATGAATTAGATCAGATTAAGGCTCAAATAAAATCTTAGAAAGGTTATTGATATTATCATGTATGATTATATAAAAGGTCTTTTTACTTATAAAATTTCTAACCAAAAGGGTAATTTTGTTACAGTTGAATCAGGTAGTGGTGTTGGCTATTTGTTTGAGGTTATGGACAGAGATTTTGCTCAGTTGCCTGATGTGAATAGTGAAATGAAAATTTTTTCTGTCTTAATTCACCGAGAAGATAAAATGTGCCTTTGCGGATTTTTGAAACGCGAAGATCGTGATATTTTTAATATTTTAACTTCCGTTTCCGGTGTGGGTGCTAAAATGGCTCTTGTTTTATTAAATTCATTTGAAGTTTCAGAATTAGTAGGATTTGTTTTAGACGGAAATTATAAAGAATTAACACGAGCTAAGGGTGTTGGTCCAAAGTTGGCTCAGAAAATTATATTAGAACTTAAAGATAAATTGACGTCTTACCAAGGTGCTGTAACATTACCAAGTAATATATCAACTTCTAATGTTGCTATATCTCAAAATGTTGAAGATGCTCAAATGGTATTGTATTCTCTTGGGTATTCTAATGAGGAAGTTTCTGCTGCGATAAGTAAAACTCTTGCTAAATTGCCTGAGAATGCTTCTGCTGAAGATATATTAAAAGAAGCTTTGAAAATTTTATCTATATAGTTTTAAATGATTATTAAAAAAAAAAGAGATTAACTATTAATTGTTAATCTCTTTTCTTATTTTGTAAAGTATTTAATTAAAACATTACTGTAAATAGCATTATAAATCCAGCAAGTATCATTGCAGGTCCAAATGGTAAATACAATCCATTTTCTGCGTTGTTATCTTTTAATCCGCTGATTAATTTGAAACAAGCAAATAAGCCTATTGCAATAAGTAGTATTGTACAAATCCAGTAAGCTACGCTATTTGTTAACCATTGAGCGTATTGCGCATATAAATATATGAATATAAATGCAATAAAGGCTACTAATGATGATAATGTAACCCAATTTTTAGATTGTATTAATTTTTTAATTAGTAATGGTAAGGTTATTATTATTTGTATAATGCCACTTAGTACCAATACTAAAATTAACATTTGGAATATTGGGAAAAAGTTTGTATATAAAGCTGAGCAGCCAAGTAAAGCACCAAACACAGTACCTAAACCCGCTGCAATATATGAATCTCCTTCTCCAAAAGCTCTTGCACCTACTGTTATTAATCCAAGTCTTGAAATAGCTTCCATTATTAGAAATCCTAAAATACCTGCCGCAAGAGAATATAATACAGGACAAGTTAAGAAAAAGTTTAGATCAATTTTTGGAAATCCGTTTGCTTTTGTGTATGAAACAAATGTTATAATCGAATATAATAAGCTATATAATACTCCAATTGCTATAAGCGGTATTGTATGAGCATCTGAAACTTTCTTTTCTAAAATATCTGTTCCGGCTATTGCAATAAAGAAAAATGTTATAACTAATGAAAATAAATAAACTATAACTTGGCTCCAACTAATAGGATTCATTACATATAGCCCGAATAATCCGTCAAATGGAGTGCAAAATCTTAAAAATAATGCAATAAATAAGCATCCTGTCAATAATTCTACTAATGGATACTGCCAGCTTATGTGTTCTTTACAAAAAGCACATTTCCCTCTTAAAAATATATAAGATAATACTGGTATATTATGATACCATTTTAATGGGGTTTTACACTTTGGACATTTTGATGCCGGGAATACTATAGATTCTCCACTCACTGTTCTTAGTATAACGACATTCAAAAAGCTGCCTATGACAAGCCCTATTATGAATATAAATCCTAAAACAACTAGAGAAAATAACATTTGTCCTCCTTTATATATCCTCTTTTGTGTTTACGTTTTCTTTTGTGTTGTCTTCACCCATTTCTCTTTGGATGATTGTATATAATTTATTTAATGCTCTTTTTAAAATTCTTGATACTTGTGTTGCTGAAACATTTAGTCTTTTGGCAATTTCTTTTCGGGATTCTCCGTCTATGTAATACATACAAATAGCAGTTTTATCTGCCGGCGGAAGTTTATTTATTGCAAATTCTATTATTTTTTTATTTGCATATATTTCTTCAAAATTGGAGTCTTCTTCAGATTGAATTCTATCCATCAAAGTTTCGCCGCCATCTGAGGTGTAAATATTTTGATCCAGTGAAATCATGTTTTTGATAAGTTCTATATTCATGATCTCTTCAACTTTATCAAATGGAAGATTTACGTACCTTGCAACTTCTTCTACTGTCGGAATTTTTGTATTGTCATTTGAAAGCGCATCGATAGCATCTTTCACTTTTGTCATGTTTGCAAGAGTTTCTCTTGGCGGTTTTACCAAGTTCGCTTTATCCCTTAAATAGTGGAATATTTTACCCTTTATAACCTTGCTTACATATGTTTTGAAGCTTCCTCTTTCTTCAACTTTATACGTTTCTATAGCCTTTAACATTCCAACAGCACCAACTTGCACAAGATCGTCTTTGGATACTGAACTTGGAAGCGGATAAAATGTCATTGCTATTTTTTTTACTAATTTTAAAGTCTCTTCAATTAGGTGAAGATATGCAATATGACGCTTTTTTGAGTCTCGTTCTGACTTATATTCGGTCATAAGCTCTTCTAATTTCTCTAACTCTGAAACTTTGTAAATTGTCATCTTATCTCCACTTTAAACATCAATAATATAGCATAATATTTGAAATAAAGCTAAATTTTAAATTTCGTTAATATATACATCTTGCTTTATTTTTATGCTATCATAACCGTATAGATTATTTTATTAAGGAGCAGATGTAATGATTACAGTTAAAGACGTTGAACATGTTGCTAAATTAGCAAGATTAGAATTGACAGAAGATGAAAAAGTTTTATATACAAAACAACTTGGTGATGTTTTAAAATATGTTGATCAAATGAATGAAGTTGATACTTCTAATGTTAAACCTATGACTCAAGTTATTGATTTTGTCAACGTTATGAGAGAAGATGTTCCGGAACATGAAATTTCTAAGGAAGCTTTGATGGCAAATGCTCCAGAAGAAGAAAATGGATTTTTTAAAGTTCCTAAAATTAATTAGTAATATTTTTATAAAGTTTGGTTTGGGGTTAAGTGGTTATGACAAAATATATATTTGTAACAGGCGGTGTTGTTAGTTCATTGGGTAAAGGTATAATAGCCGCCTCTTTGGGACGATTATTTAGATCAAGAGATTATTCTGTTATTATTCAAAAGTTTGATCCGTATATAAATATTGATCCCGGAACTATGAGTCCATTTCAGCATGGTGAAGTTTTTGTTACTGATGATGGTGCTGAAACAGATTTGGATTTAGGTCATTACGAAAGATTTACGGATACTTCTTTTGGTCAAGTTAATAATGTAACATCAGGTAGAATTTATCAAGAAGTTATTAATAAAGAAAGAAGAGGAGATTATCTTGGTGCGACTGTTCAAGTTATTCCTCATATTACTAATGAAATAAAATCAAAAATTGTTGCTGCAACTAAACAATTTAAACCTGATTTCCATATTATTGAAATCGGTGGAACTATTGGTGATATTGAAAGTTTACCGTTTATTGAAGCTATAAGACAATTTAAATCAGAAATTGGTATTGGAAATGCACTTTCTGTACATTGTACATTGTTGCCGTATTTGCCAACTTCAGGTGAATTGAAAACTAAACCTTCTCAACATAGTGTAAATGTACTAAGAAGTTATGGTATTCAGCCTGAGATTTTGGTTTGTAGAACTTCAAAGCCTATTCCAAAAACAGAAAGAGAAAAATTGGCGCTGTTCTGTTCAGTTCCAAAAGATGCTGTTATTGAGTGTAGGGATATGAAATCTATTTATGAAGTTCCATTGGCTCTAGAAGCTCAAGGAATGTGTAATGTTGTATTAAAAATGCTTGGGATGGAAGAAAGAACTCCAAAATTAGAGTCTTGGGAAAATTTAGTTAGCAAAATAAAAAATCCAAAGACATCAGTCAAAGTTGCGATTGCAGGTAAATATACAAAATTATCAGATGCTTATATTTCAGTTGTAGAGTCTTTAAAACATGCCGGATATGCGGATGATGCTGCTGTTGAAATTAAATGGATAAATTCTGAAGAGTGTATGGATTATGCAAATTGTAAGAAGTTGTTATCTGATGTATCTGCAGTTGTTGTTCCTGGCGGTTTTGGAGTTAGGGGCATTGAAGGTAAACTTAATGTTATTAGATATGCAAGAGAAAATAATCTTCCATTTTTAGGCTTATGTTTAGGAATGCAGTGTGCTGTAATTGAATATGCAAGAAATGTTGCAGGGTTAAAGGGTGCAAATTCTAAAGAGTTTGACGAAAATCCAACTTATCCTGTTATTGATTTGATGCTAGAACAGAAAAATGTTAAAGGTTATGGCGGAACAATGCGTTTAGGCGCTTATGAATGTCATTTGAAAAAGGGTTCTGTTGCTGCTAAGGCTTATGGTAAAGAAGTTATTTCTGAACGCCATAGACATAGATATGAAGTTAATAATGAATATATAGATAAAATTTCTGATGCAGGATTAGTATTTTCAGGCATGTCTCCAGATGGAATGCTAGCTGAAGTTGTTGAGTTACCAAATTTAGATTGGTTTGTAGCTTGTCAATTTCATCCTGAATTTAAGTCAAGACCTGATAAGCCACATCCTTTATTTAAAGGGCTTATAGATGCTGCATTAAGGCGTAAATAAGAATATATTGAACAACTTTAAGCTTGACTATGGTTTATGTTCTTTGTACCTTTGTTATACGGTAGTTTAAGAGGTGAAGAGAGTTAATGGATAATAATTTTGAGATGAAAAAATTTACGACTGTAAATTTCTTAAATTTTGCATTGGGTTTTTTAGGTTTACAGTTTGCATGGCAGATGAGAATAATTTTATCTGCACCTGTTACTGAACATTTGGGTGCTGATCCTTTTATTTATGGATTAATTTGGTTGGCTGGTCCTTTTACGGGAATGGTAGTTCAGCCTTTAATAGGTGCTTTATCTGATAAAACTAAATCTAAATATGGAAGAAGACGTCCTTATTTATTAAGTGGTGCTATAATTGCAGCTATTGCGTTATGGCTATTCCCTAATTCAGGTAATATTGCAGAATTTTTATCTCATATTTTAAGTACAAATCTTCCATCTTGGACAGGGCTTTTAATTGCAGCTGTTATGATTTGGATTATTGATGCTTGTATAAATATTGCACAAGGACCTTATAGAGCATTGATTCCTGATGTTGTTGTTCCAGAGCAACATGCTTTGGCTAATTCTTATATAAGTTTGGCTATCGGTTTAGGTTCTGTTATTGCTGCTGCTACTGCTCCTTTTTTGAAAATATTTTTACATTATCAAATGTCTATCGAAGCTCAATTTATTATGGCTGCCTTGGCTTTTGCGCTTGCTATGAGTTGGACTTGTTTAACTATAAAAGAGCGTAGCACGGTTGCGGATGTTGATTCTGATAATAAAGTTGAAGATGTTGGTTTTTGGAAATCTATGAAAGAATTTTTTGCTCTTTCTCCTGAAGTTTCAAAAATCTGTATAATGCAATTTTTTACTTGGATTGGTATGATGTGTTTGATGATATTCTTCACTAATTACTCTATTCATACAGTTTTTAATATCCCGGATTTGACAAAATTATCTTTAGATGTTCAAAAAACTTTCCATCCATTATTAACAAGAGCTACAAATTACTCTTCAATTTGTTTTGCTATATTTAATTTAATTTGTTTTGTTATAGCTATACCTATTGGAGTTTTGGCAGGGAAGTTTGGTAATAGAAGAGTTCATATAATTTCTTTATTATCAATGGTTTTGGCATATTTAGGTATGGGTATATTTAAAACATCTCCTATTGCTGTTGGTATATTTATGGCACTTTCCGGTATTGGTTGGGCTAGTGTTTGCGCATTGCCTTTTGCTATGTTGTCAAGATATATCAAACCTGGAACTGAAGGTTCTGTAATGGGGTTATTTAATATATTTATTGCAGGTCCTCAAGTTTTTGTTTGTACTTTGGTAGCTTGGGTTATCAATAAGGCTATTATTACAACTTCTGAAGGGTATCTAAATTATCATTATGAATATTCTTTCTTTATAGGTGCAGCTTGTTTATTAATTGCAGCTTTGATTACCAAATTTATTAAAGAGTAGTTTAAAGGATAGATGTATAGATAAAAAAAGAAGGTTTAAGAATCTTCTTTTTTTATTGTATAAGATTTCCTTTTTCGATTTTATAAATTTCAACATCTTTTAGAAATTCATCTTCAAACAAAATTGTATCAACAGAAGTTATTATTGTTTGAGTGTTTTGATTTATTGATTTTAGCAGGTAGTTTTGTCTGATATCATCAAGTTCAGCTAATACATCATCTAAAAGCAATATCGGCTCATCTCCTGTTTTGTCGGTTATAATATCAAGTTCTGAAAGTTTTAATGCTAAAACTATTGTTCTTTGTTGACCTTGGGAAGCATATTTTGTTGCTTCTTGATTATTTATGTAGAAGATTATATCATCTCTATGAGGGCCAACGCAGGCTTGACATCGTCTTGTTTCTTCAATTTTTCTTTGTTCTAGTGCTTGTAAAAATCCCCATTGTATATCTTCGATTTTTTCAAGCTCACTATTGTTTGGATTTGGTATTTCAAATGAACAATCATATTTTATTGAAAGTTCTTCAGTTTCACTTATTGTTCTATGCTTTGTTTGCGCAACTTTTTCGATTTCTTTTATAAATTTTTTTCTAATATAAATTATGTTGCTTCCTGTTATTGATAATTGTTCATTAAAAACTTCAAGCAGGGCTTCATTGAATATTCCTGTTTTAGCACATTCTTTTAGAAAATTGTTTTTTTGAACTCTTATTTTTTCATATTTTGATAATCTATCGTCATATGCCGGATAAACTTGAGATATTGCTCTATCAAGCCAATCTCTTCTATCTTGAGGGGTTCCTCTTAGTAGCATTAAATCACCTGATGAAAATAATACTGTTTTTAATACGGATTTAAAATCTTTTGGTGTTGATTTAACTTTGTTAATTTTTAATTCTCTTTTTTTATCCCTGTTATATGCTATTGATAAATTAATATCTGTATTGGATTTTATAAGATCTGATTCAATTTTAAAATATTCACTATCAAAATTTATTAGTTCAATATTGTTGGCTGTGCGTGGGGTTTTTAATGATGATAGTAAATAAATGCTTTCAAGGATGTTGGTTTTACCTTGAGCATTTTTACCTATTATTAGTATTTTTGAAGTAGTAAAGTCTAATTCTAAATTTCTGCAGTTTCTATAGTTTGTTAACTTCAAATTTGTAAGCTTCATAATATAAATTATACTTCAAACATATGATTTTTATTGCAATGTAGACTTTCGTTTGAAATTTGTGTATAATAAACTTATCGTATGTTTAATAAGAAGGGTTAATTTGTTATGTTACCAGTTATATCAGAAGATATTGCGACAACAGCATTTAATGAAATATTTGAAGATATGCCTGCTTGGCGTAAAAAAATGATACATTATATTAAAGATGAAAATCCGGAAGTAAATACAGCAATTATTGAGGCTGCAAATAAGACTAAATTGGATCCTAAGGCTGTTGCTTTAGGTGCATATATGACATATTTGTTATTAGAATTAGCTCAAAAAGAAAATGATGCTTTAATGAATTATACAGAATAAAAAGGTGGTTATAAATTATGATTATTGAAGACTTATTGAGAGAATTAGTTGAAAAAGGTGGATCAGACTTACATATTTCAAACAAACTTCCACCTGTTGCTCGTATTGATGGTAAATTGGTTAGATTAGATTATGACCCTTTAACTCCGGAAGGTGTTGAAGCTTTGTTATTCCCGATGATGTCAAATGAACAGCGCAGACACTTAGAACAAGAATGGGAACTTGACTTTTCATATGGTGTTGAAGATATAGGCCGTTTCCGTGTGAACTTCTATAAAGATAAAGGTTGTTATGCAGCTGCATTCAGAACGATTGCAACTAAGGCTCCTACATTAGAAGATATGGGTATGCCTCCTATCGTTACAACAATTGCAGATAAGCCTCGTGGGTTGGTTCTTGTAACAGGTCCTACAGGTTCCGGTAAATCAACAACATTGGCTGCAATGGTTGACTATATAAATAGAACAAGAGCTGAACATATTCTAACAATTGAGGACCCGGTCGAATTTGTTCACACATCAAAGGTAAGTATTATTCACCAGCGTGAATTGGGTATGGATACAAGATCATTTGCAAATGCATTGAAATCAGCACTTCGTGAAGACCCTGATATCATACTAGTAGGTGAGATGCGTGACCACGAAACTATTGCGTTAGCTTTAACTGCAGCAGAAACTGGTCACTTGGTATTTGGAACACTTCACACATCTTCAGCTTCCCAAACTATTGACCGTATCATCGACGTTTTCCCAGAAGGACAACAACAACAGATACGTGTTCAGTTAGCGAACTCTTTGGTTGCTGTATTTGCTCAAACTTTGTTGCCTAAACGTCAACCTGATGGATCAAGAAAAGGTCGTGTTATGGCTCAGGAAATCATGGTTGTTACTCCGGCTATTGCAAACCTTATTCGTGAAGCAAAAGCTGCTCAGATTTATTCTACTATTCAGACAAGTTCTGGTGCTGGAATGCAGACTTTAGAAGCTGCTTTGGCTGAATTGTTTAAAAAAGGTTTGGTTACTATTGAAGATGCGTTGTCTAAATCTTCAAAACCAGCAGAATTAAAACGTTTAATTCAAGGATAATACTTTGTATGGAGGTTTAGTCTATGGCATCTATAGTTGATGCATTCAATGAAGCGCTTAGTGAAAATTTAGCTATTGCTAAAATTGCATTATATGCTGTTCCTGTCTATATTGTTGTTCATTTATTTATTGTGGGCCGAATGAGTGAGTTTTATTGTTTCGCAACTATAGTTGGAATATTATTACTCGGATTGCTTACTCAGGGAATTAATAATGTCAGGACCAATCAACGAGAAATTCTTACATTTAATTTGTTGAAGCTTGTTAAGGCTATAGGTAAGTCTTTTATTGTTGTTGTACCTCAGTTGTTAATATTTGGGACTATAGGCAGTTTAATAGTAAAGAATGTTACAATTCCTATTGATCTGCCTCATGTTCCTTTAATTTTTCAAATTATTGTTTGGTCAATACTATTTTCTATTGTTTTAACATCGTATTTATCTTTTGCAAAATATTTAAAAATTTTACAGGGTTTTAATTATATTACTATTTTTGAATCTTGTATTGATGTTTTTATTGGTTTTCTGTTTTTTATTCCACAGCTTATTCTTGCTAATGTCGTATTAATTGGACCTATTGCTTATTTATTTTCTTATTTTAAAGTTCCATTTACTCACTGGGGCTTTTTGGCATATTGTTCGGCTGTTATTATAGTCAATATATCTATCTTATCCAATTATATGGCACAAACAGCTTATGAACATATAAAAGGCAGTAATGAAGAATATGATGAGAATGTTCAAATAAATCTGATTGACGATTCTGCAGACAGATTAAACGGCCGTTAATCTTTCATTTCTCTTAATTTTTTTAGTTGATCTCTTATTTGTGCTGCTCGTTCAAAGTCTAAGATTTTTGCGGCTTTGTGCATATCTTTTTCAAGTTTATCAATAAGTTTTGGCAGGTCTTTTTTCTCAATTCCAAGATCAACCATTTCTTCAGCAACTATGTCTTCAAGGTCTCTATAGCTTGCAACTAGTGATAATAGGTTGTTTTCGATAGGTTTTTTAATTGTTTGAGGAATTATGCCGTATTTTTGATTGTAATCTATTTGAAGTTTACGTCTTCTTTCGGTTTCTTTTATCGCTCTATCCATTGATTCTGTTATTTTGTCTGCGTACATTATAACTTCGCCACACGCATTTCTCGCTGCTCGTCCTATTGTTTGGATAAGACTTGTATCTGATCTTAAGAATCCTTCTTTATCGGCATCCATAATTGCGACAAGTGAAACTTCAGGAATATCAAGACCTTCTCTTAATAAATTTACACCTATTAGAACATCAAATTCACCAAGTCGTAAATCTCTTAGAATTTCAACTCTTTCGATGGATTTTATTTCGCTGTGAAGATATCTTACTCTTATGCCTTCTTGAATGAAGAAGTCTGTTAGGTCTTCTGCCATTCTTTTTGTAAGAGTTGTAATAAGGATTCTTTCATCTTTTTCGGTACGCTTTTTGATTTCAGCTTTCAGATCTTGAATTTGGGTTTCTATTGGACGAACTGATACTTTAGGATCTAGTAAGCCTGTTGGTCTTATAATTTGTTCTACAATTTGTTCTGAGGTTTCTTTTTCAAATTCAGCAGGGGTTGCTGATATGTATATTTTTTGACCAACTTTTTTATAAAATTCTTCATTTGTGAGGGGTCTATTGTCTTTCGCGCACGGTAATCTAAATCCATAGTCTACTAATACTTTTTTCCTTGCGGCATCACCGTGTGACATTCCTTTAATTTGCGGAAGTGTTACGTGTGATTCATCAACTACGGTTAAAAAGTCTTTTGGAAAATAATCTAAAAGTGTTGCAGGAGCTGAACCAGGTGGTCTGCGTTCTATTATTCTTGAATAATTTTCAATACCTGTACAGTAACCCATTTCTTTTATCATTTCGATGTCGTATTTAACTCTTTGTTCAAGGCGTTGGGCTTCTATAAGTTTGTTTTCATTATTTAGTTCAACTAAGCGCTGTTGCAATTCTTTTCTTATCAAATCTATTGTTTCATCAACATTATCATCATCTGATAAGTAGTGTACTGCAGGATAAATTACAACAGAATTAGGAGTTTCTATTATTTCACCTGTAACATTATCTATTTTTACTATTTTTTCAATTTCATCACCAAAAAAATAAATTCTTGTGATAATTTTTTCATAAGCAGGCATTATTTCAACAATATCGCCTCTGGCTCTGAATGTTGAGCATTTTAATTCCAGATCATTTCTTTCGTATCTGACGTTTACGAAATGTTTTAGAAGGTCATCTCTATTTATTTCATCTCCGACGTTTATTTGGATTGCGCCTTTGAAGTAGTTTTCAGGAAGTCCTAAACCGTAGATACAACTTACTGAAGATATTACAATTACGTCATCTCTTTCGTAAAGACTTCTTGTGGTATTGTGGCGAAGTCTATCAATTTCTTCATTTATGGAAGATGATTTTTCTATGTAAGTATCAGTTCTTGGAATGTAGGCTTCCGGCTGGTAGTAATCATAGTATGATATGAAATATTCTACCGCATTATCTGGAAATAGTTCTTTAAATTCGTTATATAATTGAGCTGCAAGGGTTTTGTTATGTGCAATTATCAGTGTCGGTTTTTGAACTTGTTCTATTACATTTGCTATGGTGAAGGTTTTACCGGATCCTGTAATACCAAGTAAAGTTTGGGTGTCGTATCCTTTTTTTACGCCATCTACAAGTTCTTTTATTGCCTTTGGTTGATCTCCGGAAGGTTTATATTTTGAATGTATTTTAAATTCCCTGTGCTCCATAATCTATATTTTATTACAAAATTTGTTTTTGTTGTAACTTTTTGTAAATTCATAGTCTTTTTGTTTAAAGTTTTTTTTTTAGTTCTCCGTTATAATTGTTAGCGAGGTAGTGTTATTATGAATATTTTTGGTTATTTTAAATATATTTTAGGTTTTCCTAAGTTCGTAAGAGAATATATTACTATTGATTAGATTAATTATAGAAAGGTGTTTTATGGAAAAATTACTACAAACTTTTAAAAATTTGTATAGCGGCGAGAATATTGTAAAACGTCATTGGTATATAGTATTAATGATTTTTTTACCTTCGTTAGCTATGGCTGTTGTTTCTTTTATTGATAAGGATACTCCATCATTTATTGTATTGTCCTTATTATTAGTAGCTGTAGTGGTGTTAATACTTTCTATAATTCCATTACTTACAATGTCAGGCTTTAGTTTGGATTTTTATAAATCAAGATATGATTCTGAAATCGGGCTTCCTGATGTTACTTGGGCAACTTTGCCAAAAGGTATAAAAGCTTTACCGTTATATATAGTTTGGACTTTTTATTATGTGGTGTTTTCTTTGATTTTATATAGTATTCCAATTTCTGTTTTTGTATATGGCTTGACCCAATATAAAGAAAATATTGGTATATTTATTGCGGTATCAGTTCTCGCTGTTATGTTATTTGCGCTAATGTCAATTGTGATTTTCTTACTTACTCCATTTATCGGCTTTGTATTTATAAAATATAGTCAGGATTTTACTTATCACAAGGAATTATTTAATCCTCTTGCAATAATTGAATATATTAAAAAGTCTTTTAAAGATACTGTTGTTTTAACCTTGAAGTATGTTTTAGTAAATCTTGTTATAAGCACTGTAGCTTCTATTATAATATCTATATTAGGATTATTTGTAATAGCTTATTCTCTTGTTATGTCTATGGTTTCATCAGCAGATGTTTATTCTTTAACATTTATGTCAATGTTAATTATACCAACATGGATTCTTGCAGTTATTCAAAGTTATGTTGTGGTTATTCCAGGATTTGCAATGGCTGATAATTTGGTTGAAATTTATAAAAAAGATATTATGGAAATAGAATAGATATAATGTTTCAAAAATGACAAAAAGGCGGGATATTTTTAAAATATCCCGCCTTTTTTATATTTATTTATGAGTTATCTGTTATTTGCAAGTGCTAAAATATTTTGTATAAGTTCAGCTTTTTCTTCCTGCGTGTAGTTTAATTTGTCTATGGTTTTTAATTTCTTATCAATATAAGATTTTATCATATTTTCTTGTCTTTGAATTGAGTATTCTTCCCAGTATGGAATTTTTCTAATTTTGCTGATTAATCGAGTTTCAAAGTCCTCTGATATTGCAGAAAAAGATTGAGTTGATTCATTATTAAGTCTTTCATTGCTATCGGAGATTATTTTCTCAGAAATAGATTTTGTGTCAGGTTGTATTTTTTTAGTCTCAATATCCATTGGTTTTGAGATAAATTTTATGTTCTGATTTTCTAAAATACTTTCAGTATTTGTTGTTTTTTTAGAAAAAATATCATTAGTATCAAGTTTTTCTTTAAATCTTTCAGATAGTCCCATTATTTCTCCTATTGATTTGTTAAAATGTTTTCAAATTTTTTTACCATATTTTCTCTTAGCAAGTTGTCAGAAATATTTTGAGCAAGACATTTATAACTTTGTGATACGTTTGAGTTACTGTTTAGTACGCTTACCGGAACTCCTTTATTTATTGCTGACATCATTGCAAAGTAATTGTTTGGAATTTTCCAATATATAGGTTTTGATAAAACTTTTTCGACATCTGCGTCTTTTATTTCATCGTTTTCCATATATCTGTTTACGATAATTTTTGTCTTGTTTTTGTCGTAGCCAAGTCTTTCGAATAATTCAAGGCATCTTTGTGTATTGCGAAGTGCCGGAAGGTTTGCAACTGTGACTAAAAGTATCATATCAGAATTGTCTAGAGCTGCAATATTTTTACCGTCAAAACTTGCTTCTGCATCAATTATGATATATGAAAATGTATCTTTTAAAGTATTAAAAAGTTTTGCAATTTGTTTTGGCTGAATATTATCTGCCTGTTTGAAATATGGCGGATCTGCAAGTACATATAGTGATGTGTTTTTATATCGTTCTAATGTGCTTAGTAAAAAGGTTTCGTTAATTTTATCTATATTTTCTAACATATAGGATATATTAAAAGATGGTTTCAAATCTAGAAATGTTGTGATATCACCCATTTGAAAGTTTAAATCAATTAGGGCAACATTTTCTTTTGTAAGTTTTGAAAGTTCCAATGCTAGGTTTGTTGCAATAGAAGTTTTCCCGATACCACCTTTATTTGAAAATACAGAGATTATTTTGCATTTGTTAGTTTTCGGTTTTACTTCTTCAAATTGTGCAATAATTTTATTTATAGCTTCAAAAAGTTCATTTTTTATAATAGGAATTGGAACAAATTCTCTGGCTCCTGCTCTCATTATTTGTATTATTAAATCAACTGAAGGATTGTCTGAAAGTGCCAGAATCTTACAATTTTTACATTCTTGGGTGACTTTTAATATTAAATCAAGTTTTTCTTGTTTGTAAGTAGACAAATCAACAATGAATATTGATTTACCGCTGATAGATGATAGTTTGTTTAAACTCTCAGCAGAATCTTTTGTCTGTTCAAGTAAATCAAGTTTATCAAATTCGCTTACAAACAGTTTTAGAACTTCGTTTGTAGAAAATTCATCAGACAAAATTAGCGTTGAGATTTTATTTGACATATTCCCTAAGTACCCCTATATGCGCATTATAACATATCAAAAAAGGTTGCGCAATTTATTAATAAAAAAGCCCCATATAAGCGGATTTTGTTACCTGCTAGGCTCGCAGGTGGGTGGGAACCTAGACTAATCCGTTTCCCGCTGGCGATAATTTATCGGCGGGTCTACTTCAGCGTCTTGAGAGTTAACCCTCCCTATTTATATAAATGTAGGAACAAAATTAACGCCTATATAGAGCTTACTTTATTGTAACATATATCAATCTCTATTGTAAATAGTTATATGTCTAATATTATTTTAAAGCTTTTAAGGTTTCATTTATTGATTGTTCTGCCAAGTCAGCATTCGCAAGTGCTCTGTCTGCTGCTGAGGTGTTTGCGCTTGATGGTGGTACCATGCCGATTGGAGATGGAATATATGTCCTTACTGGTTCTTGTTCTTTATTAGAATCTTTGTTTTCTTTATTTGTAGTTGTTTGAGTTTGTGGTTTTATTTGAGGAATTTGACCTCCATTTAGTCTTTGTTTTATTAAGTTTGAATTTGAATAATTCTGAGGATTTGTATTTTGTGCAGTTGTTGGTTTTGTTGTTTGAGTTGTTGTATTTACTGAATTTTGATTTACTCCTGCCGGTTGTTGAGGGTTTTGAGTGTTTTGTGCCGGAGTTTGAGTTGCCGGTTTTGTTGCTTTTGGATCGTTTGTTTTTTCTTCTTTGTCTTCATCAAGAACAGATTGGGTTGGTCTTCCAAAAATTTTATGTGTTAATTTTGTTGTCCATTTTGCAATTAGTGGTGAGATTAACATCATTGGTATTGCAAATCTTATACCATAACCTAGAGCGTTTTTGCCCCAATATTTTGATTTTCTTAATAAGTTCAAGTTAGCTGAGTCTTTTGATATATAAGGTTTTGTTCTTTCAATACCTACAGTTAATAAATTTGCTGCTTTTTTCAATGCTACTAAGAATGGATTTTTTACACCTGCCATAAGTTGTTTGTTTAAAGCTTTTTTACGCAATTTAAACATCTTTTTACCATATAGTTTATGGTTTTGGTTGAATAATTTTAGGTTTTGTCTATATGATTTAACTTGATCTGCTGTCATTCCTAAGTATTTTAAGCCGCCAACTTTGTGCATTGCCCAAATACCTAAAGGTAATGCTAAGAAGTATGTAAAGTCATTTACAAATCTTTCTACTAATGTTTTACCTTTTTCACCTTTTGGAGCTTGGAATGTGTGAATTAACATATCTGCAAAGATAAATGCCTGCATTGCTACGGCTAACTTACCACCTGCAAATCTGTTTGTGCAACCTTCTGTTAAGTATCCAAAAGCTTTACCTACAAATTTACCAAATTTAGTTTTTGCTCCTGTTTTTAAGGTTAATTCAAATTTGTTTGCTAATTCTTGAATACCTACATCTCTGCCAAGTAAGTGACCAAAGATTTTTCCAAATGTACCGTCTTTTTTCCAAATTGATATTTTTAATTTTGGATCACCTTTTTTAAGTACATTTAATAACTCATCCATGTGAGATAGTGCGTAATCTTCAGAGGTTAGTTTTTGATAATGTGCAATAGAATCAAATCCTAAACCTTTTGTGATTTTGGCTTCTTTTAATTTTAAATCTTTAAATTTATTTAATAAGGTTGCATCTTCATTTTTTAGAAGTTCTCTTAGTTTGCTTCTGTCAATGTTTTCACCAAATTCTTTTAATTTGGCTGCAATCAATCTTATTCTATCTTTTTTACCTAATTGATTAAATGTATTTTCTAATTGAGTTGGGTCGATATTAAAGTATTTTAATTCTTCATTTTGTAATCTTAGGCGTTTTTCAGCTTTAGATAATCCTTTAACACTATCCAAGAAGTTATCAATATAAGTTTTGTCTTTCCCGTATTGTCTTAATTGAACAGCTTGTTTTGCAGGTTTTAAAAATTCGTCAAAAACCTGTTTTGTATCAGCTTCCAAAAATCCATCCAAACCTGCTGCAGGTACTTTTACTAATTTGCATTCAGGATTTGTTCTGTGGTTTCTTAGAGCATACATTAATCTGTTTTTAGGATTGCTTGAAACTCTGTCTAAATAGCTTTTTATTGAATTGTATCTTTTACCAATCCATTGTCCGAAACTACTTTTAAAAAGTGCACTATTTGTAACTTTATCAGATAATTTGTCAGCTTTTCCTGTAATTTTACCAAGTATGCTTTCATCATAAGTTCCGTTACATTTTTTGCTGAACTTGTCCATTCCTTGTGCTATTAAATACCAAGTTCCTAAGCCCACTGGTAATGTATATGGACTTTGTGCCATATCAGAACTGTTTTTTACACGGTTTCCAAGTTGTGTATCTCCAACATTTTGAGGTATACCTTGCATTGCGGTTCCCCCTTGCATTGCAGGTGTTGGATTTTGTTTGAACGCAACTTGCTTATTATTCTGTATGCTTGGAATATTTAATGAATTAATTGTTTGATCAGACATGCTACTTTCCTATTTCCCTACAAGTATATAAAAACATGATATTTAAAGAAGTTGCGTATTTTTTACAATTATTTTATTTATGTTACGAAATGTAACAAATAAAGTAAATACTGAAATTAATATATGAGTATATACTTTATATATATACGAGAGATGATTAAAAGAAGAGAGATGAAATTATGGCAGTAGCAAATTTAAAAAAGTTAGATAAAAAATTAAAAGATATTTATAAAGATCAAGTAACAACAACAGTTGCAGCAACTCAGCAACCATTTGTTGATAAATCAGATTTATTATTAGAACAAATGAATTTTATTGCAGCATATAACAAACAATTGTTGCATATAGCATAAAGTTTTTTATTTATAACTCCAATTTAATTTTTCCCCTACAAATTTTTATCCCTGATGTCTTTAAGATGTCAGGTTTTTTTTATGCTTTGTTTGGAAAAATTTTAGTATCTAAGTTTAGATGCTCTGTCCATTTCTCGTTTTTGGTCTTTTTTTGCAATGTCATCACGTTTGTCGTGTAATTTTTTACCTTTAGCAAGACCTATTTCAACTTTTGCAAAGCCTTTTATAATGAAAACTTCCAGTGGAACTATTGTATAGCCGTCTTTTTTAATTTTAGAATGCATTTTTAGAATTTCTTTTTTTGTTAGGAGAAGTTTTCTTGTTCTATCAGCTTTGTGATTATATCTGTTACCTTGTTCATAAGGTGATATGTGGCAGTTATATAAGAATATTTCGTTATCTTCTATTCTGCAAAAACTGTCTTTTAAATTTATTGCATTTTTACGTATGGATTTTATTTCTGTTCCTGATAAAACTATTCCGGCTACATATTTTTCTGTGATTATGTAGTCGTGAAAAGCTTTTCTGTTTGTTGTTATAACTTTTTTCTCCATAAGTAAATTATAGCATAGAAATTTTTTGCTTAAACTTTAGGTTTATTTTTTGCTCTTTCTTTACTAATAGTTGAGGCTAAAGTATCTTCAATAAGTTGAAGTTTTTCTGGGATTTTATATTCTTGTAGTTTTTTAGTTTCTTTTTCTGAAAGAACTTTAACTTTGCTTGCATTTTCTTTTAGTTTAAGGCAATATCTTATTTCTTGGAGCAAGTCAATTTTTTCTGGGGCAGATTTACCTTTTAAAAATTCATTTAGAGCTTTTTTTGTTAATGTTGCATTACTATCTATATTTTCTTTGTAGAATTTATTTAAACCAGGAAGGTCATACCCTTTAGATATCATTGAAATTTCTCTTTTTACGTATTTAGGGTTTAAAATATAATCAAAAAATTGTTGAGTGGCTCTTAAAAATGTTCTAAAACTTGCCATAGAAATTTTGCCGGAAAATCTGCTAAATGGTAAATGTAAAAGGTATCCGTCAATGTCGCATTTTTCATTTAGATTTAAGCCTGCTATACCATTTGGGTAAAGTTCAGCATCTGTTACTTTTATTTTAATTGGTGCCTGTGTAGTTTCTCTTAAGATTTTTCCAAATGTTCTTGGAGGAATATCTTCATTTTTAAAATTCTTTTGTAGAGTTGCGTAAAATTGTTCATTTAATTCTACGGCTCTTTGTAGTCTTTGTGTGTATGTACCTTTTGCTTTTTTTAGCGGTAAAAATGTTTTTACGTTGTTAATCCCTATTTTCATCATATGGGGGTTAAAATCCGTAAATAAATTTTTTTGCTAGTTATATAAAAAGCATTTGCATTTGTGAGTGGAGGTAAATTCTATTTCTTTAGGTGAAGTTTCATTACATTCCTTCATTACATAAGGACATCTTGTGTGAAATTTGCATCCTGATGGAATGTTTTCAGGGGAAGGCAGTTCTCCTTTTAGTTGAATTTTTTCTTTGTTTTTAGATGAATTAAGTTCCGGAACAGAGCTTAGTAGTGCTTTTGTGTATGGATGTTTTGGATCAGAAAATATTTCTTCAGTTTTCCCGATTTCAACAATTTCCCCAAGATACATAATTGCAATTCTGTCTGAAATGTATTTTATAACGCTTAGGTCGTGTGATATAAATAAAAATGTTAAGTTTTCGTCTTCTTTCAGTTGTTTTAGAAGATTTATTATTTGAGCTTGAATACTTACATCAAGAGCACTTACAGGCTCATCTGCTATAATAAATTCAGGATCTAAAATTAAGGAACGGGCTATTGCTATTCTTTGTCTTTGACCTCCCGAAAATTCATGAGGATAAAGTTTTAGACAATTTTTATCTAGGCCTACTTTGGTAATTTTATCTTTAATAATTTTTTCAATTTCAGCTTTAGAAAGTTTAGTGTTAATTTCAAGCGGTTCTTTTAATATTTGTCCGATTTTCATTTTAGGATTAAGGCTTGAGTATGGATTTTGAAATATTATTTGAACTTTTTGATAAAACTTTTTTAGGTCTTCTCTTTTTTTTAGTTCAAGTATATTCTGATTTTCAAGAATAATTTTACCTGATTGAACATCAACAAGCTGCATTATAGCTTTTGCCAGTGTTGATTTGCCGCATCCTGATTCTCCTGCTATTGCAAGAATTTCACCCTTTTTAATGTCCAGAGATACATTATTTACGGCGTGTACAATCTTTTGAGAACCAAGAATGCTTGTCTTTGTTTTATATATAACGTTTAAGTCTTTTATTTCTAAAATATTATTATCCATACAATTATATATAACCTAAATTATTAAAAGAGATAATACCTAATCAGTTTATATTTCGTGTCTGCCTTCGATTGCTTTTGCAATTGTCATTTCATCGGCATATTCTAAATCAGCACCGACAGGAAGTCCGAATGCTATACGTGAAACTTTTATTCCAAAAGGCTTTATAAGTTTTGTTAGGTATAAACTTGTAGCTTCACCTTCAACAGAAGGACTAAGAGCTAAAATTATTTCTTTAACTTCTTCGTTTGTTAATCTGTTTAATAATTCTTTTATTCTTATGTCTTCCGCGCCTATTCCGTCTATAGGAGATATCAGGCCTTGAAGAACATGATATAAACCTTTAAATTCGTTAGTTTTTTCTATTGCGATTAAGTCTTTTGTTTCAGAAACAACGCAAATAGTTGATCTGTCTCTTTGAGTTGAAGAACAAATCTCGCAAGGTGATTGTGCAGATAAGTTGAAGCAAATCTCACAAGTATGTGTATTTTTCTTTGCTTCAACTACTGCTTGTGCAAATTTTTCAACATCAGCCATTGGCATTCTAAGTAAATAAAATGCCATTCTTTGAGCGGATTTCGGCCCTACTGAAGGAAATTTTTGAAATTGCTCTATAAGTGCTGCTATTGCTTTTGGATAAATCATTAGAAGTTTAATCCCGGAATGCTGATACCACCTGTAATTTGTTTCATTTTAGAAGCCATTTCTGCTGAAGCTTTTTCGTTAGCTTGTTTTATAGCAGCTGAAATTACATCTTCTAACATTTCAATAGTTTCTGAATCAACAGAAGATGGATTATCAGGATTAATTGCTTCCGGTGCAATTTTTATTGATTTGAATTTTCCTTGACCATCACAAGTAACTTTTACAGAACCGCCTGCTGATTCTCCTGTTATTTCTAATGCAGAAAGTTCTTTTTGTGCTTGTTCAGCTCTTTTTTGAGCATTTTGAACTTGTTTCATAATGTTCATTAAATTCATTCCCATGTGTTTTTCTCCTTAAGTCTGTATTATAACTCTCTTATACTTTTCTTATAGCACATTTTATTATACAATAAAAATATGGAGAAGAAAACCTATTTACAAGAATCTGTCAAAAACGGAAGATTGATAAGATGGACAATGATGCCGTTAAAGGTATATATTGCGCCTATGAAGTTTTATTCAAAGCAGGGGCAAGATGCTAAATATAGGCATTTTGTAAAACAGGCGCTTGACGAATGGCATAAGGTTTCTAATGGTAAAGTTTCGTTTGTTGTGGTAGATCAATTATTGGCATCAAATGTTAATATTGATTGGAAAAGAGTTGAGCGGCAGGCTTTGGGTTGTTGTTATTTTCATTATGATAAAATGAATAGGTTGTATTCTGCAGATGTTGCTATAGGTTTAACAGAAGGTTTAGTCCATGCTGATTATATGGATGAGGGTGAAGTTTATCATACTATATTGCATGAAATAGGTCATGCTATAGGTTTGGGACATAGTCCGTTTAAAAATGATATTATGTACACCCCTCATCAAAAAGGGATTAGCCATGTTGGGCCAGGTGACAGGTTATCAATTAATTGGTTGTATACTTTTCCATCAGGTAAAACTATTTCTGAAATCGCTTCTGCTTACCATGTTGCGGGAAGTGATATTGATGAGATAGTTGCAAAAATTATTTCTAAACGGGCAAAGACAGAGTTTGAAAAGGTCAAGGATAATATAAACCCTCAACCTGAGCGAAATTTGTTGGAAGAACAAGAAAATATTTCGAATTTGCGAAAATATCATATGGCATTGCAAAATATAAAAATACCTAATGAATTAACCGAACAAATCCGTAAACAGCATAGAGATAATAATATGCGATAATCTTTTAAACTCTTTGTATGATTTAAATGTTATAAAGATGATATATAATACGTTTGTTATTTAATTATTAAGAGATTTAATAATATGTTTAAAACTAGTAAAATTTCAGGAATTATGCTCGGTTTTGTTGCAATTTCACTATTTTCTGTAAACATGGCTTCGGCAGCTCAATACTATTGCAACGGACGTATTTATACAGATCCTTGCGCTCCACTCAGAGAATTGGGAAAAAGTCAACAATTATCTAGTTGTTTACGTGACTCAGAGTATGAAGCCTATAAGAAAGCCGCATTCTCAAGTGATTGTGAAAAAACTCTGACTAAATATAGAAGCTGGGGAAATTGCAAAGCAACTGCCTTGATGGGTGCTAAAACCAAAAAGGTTATTGAATATAATGCAACGGATGATTATTGTCTTAAAAAAATAAAGGAATTATATCCAAATCATTATTAGTATATATTATTTAAATTTTATTAAAAGCAGTGACAGTTTAGCAATTAAGCTTAAGCTGTCATTGTTTTTGTTAAAAATATTTACCCCTTTTGTGAAGATTTTGCCAATGTATTTTTTTTATGTATAATAAATTTATTAGAATTATAGGATTCTTATTTATAGGGATATAAGAAGGTAAATTTATGACAGTTCAAGATTGGTTTGAAAAGCGTAAAGAAGCTCAAATTCAACGAAGAGCACTTGAAGCTAGAGTAGAAATTGAGGCAAATCCGGAATTATGGACAAAATGTGTTCATTGTGATTCTCAATTGTTGAGAAAAGACATTGAAGATAATTATATGGTTTGCCCTGTATGTGATTATCATTTTAGAGTTAACGCAAGAACCAGAATTAAGCAATTATTTGATGAAGGTTCTTTTGAAGAAATGTTTACAGAAATAAAACCGACAGATCCATTGGATTTTGTGGATACAGAATCTTACAAAAACAGATTGGAAGCTGCTCAGAAAAAAACAGGTTTAGACGATGCAGTTGTTACCGGTTTAGCTACTATAAACGGTCATAAACTAGCAACTGCTGTAATGGACTTTGATTTTATGGGCGGTTCTATGGGTAGTGTAGTTGGTGAAAAAGTTACACGAATTATTGAAAAAGCCATAGAACTTAGACTTCCGGTTTTAGCAATTACTTCTTCCGGTGGTGCAAGAATGCAGGAGAGTGCTTTGAGTTTAATGCAAATGGCTAAAACTTCTTGTGCATGTGCAAGACTTGATGAAGCAGGTTTATTATATATAAATTTAATTACTGATCCTACATTTGGTGGTGTTACCGCAAGTTTTGGAACTTTGGGCGATATCATTATTGCTGAACAAGGTGCAAGAGTAGGGTTTGCCGGTCGAAGAGTTATTGAACAAACTATCAGACAAAAACTTCCTTCAGATTTCCAAACTGCAGAGTATTTAATGAAATACGGTCAAGTTGATATCGTATCTTCTCGTAAAAATCTGAAAGAAACCTTGTCAAATATTTTGGCTATGCATGAATAAGGAGCGAAGGTATGTCAACAGTTTTAGATTTTGAAAAACCTATACTGGAAATTCAAGAAAAAATTGAGGAATTGAAAAAAATGAGTTTGGAGTCCGGAATGGATTTAGATAAAGATATAAAAGTATTAGAACAAGAGGCAGAAGATTTTAAAAAAGAATTATTTGCAAATCTTGATCCGACACAAAAAATTCAAATTGCTCGTCATCCAGAAAGACCTAATTTTATGGATTACGTTAATTTGATGTGTACCGATTTTGTTGAATTGCACGGAGATCATGTTGGTACTGATGATAGGGCTATTGTTGGCGGTTTAGCTAAATTAGACGGTAAGCCAGTTATGATTATCGGGACAATGAAGGGTAAATCTACTAAAGAGAATTTGGAATATAACTTTGGTATGCCTCAGCCTGAAGGATATAGAAAAGCTTTAAGACTTTTTAAACACGCTAGTAAGTTTAATATCCCGATTGTTACAATAATTGATACACCTGGTGCTTATCCTGGTATTAGTGCAGAAGAGCACGCTCAAGGTGCGGCTATCGCAATGAACCTTAGAGAAATGGCTAAGTTAGATGTTCCTGTAATTGCAATTATATCAGGTGAGGGTTGTTCAGGTGGTGCTTTAGGTTTAGCTGTTGCAAATAAGGTGTATATGTTAGAACACGCTTATTATACGGTTATTTCACCTGAGGGTTGTGCTTCAATTTTATGGCGTGATGCTTCTAAAAATCTTGAAGCTGCTACTGCTTTGAAAATTACTGCTCCTCATTTATTGAAGTTCGGTATCATAGATGGAGCGATTAAAGAACCGGTGAGAGGTGCTCATACTGATTATGAGGCTATGGCGGCTGAGATGAAAAAGACTATTAAGCAGGCCTTAGATGAAATGGCTGGCATGTCTGGTGAAGATTTAAGAAATCAGCGTTATGACAAGTTTAGAAAAATGGGCGCTTATATTACTGTTTAAGTTTTTTATGAAGAATTTTATAGGGGTGAGATTTTTATCTCACCTTTAAATTTAAGGATTTAATTATGGCTGATAAATATTATGAATTGAGATTAGTTATAAACCCATTAATGGAAGATATTATTTCTGAAATCTTTTTTGATAATTTCGATTGCGAGGGTGTAGTTTTGGCTGAAGAAACTTATAAGGATCTTGAAATGGTTTCGACAACAGAAGGTACTCTTAGAGTTTTCTTGAAAAATGATTATGGAGATTCTTATGAAGATTTGAAATATGATATTGAAAATGTTTTAGATTTGCATAGGCAAGAATTTTTGACAAGAGGTTTATCAGAAGAAGATTTAGGGTCTTGGGATTTTACTTTGGAAGAAAAAGAATCTGAAGATTGGTCTAAAAAATGGAAAGAGCAATGGGATGTTACTCATGTAACAGAGAAAATTGCTGTTGTTCCTGATTGGATTGAATATAAGCCAAAAGATGGTGAATTTATTATCAAATTAGAGCCTGGTTGTGCTTTTGGAACAGGAACTCATCAGACTACTCAATTATGTATGAAAGCTTTAGAAAAATATATGAAACCTGGTGATAGGGTTGCTGATATTGGTATGGGCAGCGGAATTTTGTCTGTATTAGCTAAAAAACTAGGCGCATCTTATGTTTACGGATGTGATAATGATGATACTGTAATTGATGTTGCTAAAGAAAATGCTAAGAAAAATAATGTAGAATGTACATTTGAACTTGGTACGGCTGATCAAATTGATGATCAATTCGATTTCGTATGCGCAAATATTCTTCATTTTGTGTTGGCTGAAATAATGCCTGATTTAAAACATATTATGAAAAAAGGTGCATTGATGTCTTTGAGCGGAATTTTAGATGAGAAAAAGCAAATGGTTATTGATGCTTACGAGCGTGTAGGTCTGGAATTGGTTGAAGAAATTAAACAAGACCAATGGACATCATTTGTAGTTAAAAAAGTAGATTAAGTAGGAGAGATATAAAAATGACTAAAACTGCGATAATTATACCGGCAAGATATGGATCTTCAAGATTAGAAGGTAAGCCATTGTTAAAAGTTATGGATAAATCTGTTATTCAATGGGTTTATGAAAAAGCAAAACAGGCTAAACTTGCAGATATGGTTATTGTTGCAACTGATGATAAACGAATTTTTGATGAAGTTAAATCTTTTGGCGGTGAAGTTGAGATGACTTCCGTTAATCATAAATGTGGTTCTGATAGAATTATGGAAGTTGTTTCAAGACATCCAGAAATTTCCTATATTTGTAATCTACAAGGGGATGAACCTTTAATTAAGCCTGAAAGTATAGATAGTGTTATTAGAAATGTAAAAGAAGATGATAAGGCTGATATTTCAACTTTGATTAGAGTTTTAACAGATGAAAATGAAATAAATAATCCAAATCTTGTCAAGTGTGTAATTGATAAAAATGGCTTTGCATTGTATTTTTCACGTTCTAAAATTCCTTACGAAAGAAATACAGGTAAGGCAACTTTTTATGGACATATTGGAATTTACGGATATAAAAGACAAGCTTTAGAATCTATGACATCAATGGCGCAAACATCATTAGAATGTGCCGAAAGTCTAGAACAGTTAAGAGCTTTGGAAAATGGTATGCATATAAAAACTTCAGTTGTAGACTTCGTTCCTGTAGGTATAGATACAAAAGAAGATTTAGAAAAATTTAGACAAATTGTGGAAGCCGGTTTGCAGAATTAATTTAAATATGTACTTGCAATTTTTTGTAAATTAGTGTAACATACTGTTATAAAACTATAGAAAAATAAATAAATCGTAATATTTTTCGTGAGTTTGTGAACTATTGTATAAGATTTTGTAAAGTAAGGAAAAGACTATGACAGAAAATGTTGAAATGCCTAATGAATCGGAAGATCGTCAACGTATTCTATTAGCTGATGATGAAGCAAGTATCAGAAGAATCTTGGAAACTCGTTTAAAAATGGCAGGTTATGATGTTTATACAGCTCAAGATGGTGAAGAAGCTGTAGCTGCATTTAATAAATATAATCCTGATTTGGTTGTTTTAGATGTTATGATGCCAAAAATGGATGGTTATGGTGTTACAAGAGAAATTAGAAGATCTTCAGATGTTCCGATTATTATATTAACAGCATTGGGAGATGTTTCAGAAAGAATTACAGGTTTAGAATTAGGTGCTGATGATTATGTTATTAAACCTTTCAGCCCTAAAGAATTAGAAGCTAGAGTTAAAGCTGTACTTAGAAGAACTAACAATCGAGAAATGGTTACTCCTTCTGGTAAAGTTACTAAAAATGTTATTACAACTGGTAATATCAAAATTGATACTGCAAGACGTCAAGTTTATAGAAAAAATGAAAGAATCAGACTTACAGGTATGGAATTCAGTTTGTTAGAATTGTTGGTAAATAATTCTGGTCAAGCATTTTCTAGAAATGAGATATTACAACATGTTTGGGCATATCCGCCAGATCATAGAATTGATACTCGTGTAGTTGATGTTCATATTTCAAGATTACGTTCAAAATTGGAAACTGATCCGGCTAATCCAGAGTTAATTTTAACAGCTCGTGGTATTGGGTATATGTTTCAAAGAATAAATTAGTGTTTGTTTAGGGCTTGTTTTTGCAAGCCCTAATTTTTAGGAAAAGTTTAGATAAGTATGGGTAAGTTTTTAGTTGAATTGTTGATGAATTCAAATTATGGTAAGGTTATTAGTCTAGTTTGTCTAATTGTGTTTGCTGTTGTGTATTTATCTATACCTAGAAATAATTATGTGATTTGCAATTCTAAGGATCAAGAATGCACAGTGTATCATGAATACATGGGAAGTAAAACCAGTAGAAACATAATGCCGCCAAGTCAAATAAAAAAAACTTATATAAATTCCCGTACTCGTTTTATTGCAAGAGGTCGCGGTAGACATACTGATAGATATTATGAATTATATGTGGTTGGGAATGATGGTCGCAGGGATTTGCTTTTCGATGATTTAGGAACTTATAGCCATGCAGATAGATTGGGTACAGATTTAATATATTGTATAAGTGCTCAACAATATCCTTGCCAAGTTATAAGATCAGGACGTATTAAATAATAAATTGATACTTGATTTTAAGTCTTTTTTTGATAATATAAAATTACACGATAAATGGCGGGTGTCGCCAAGTGGTTAAGGCCTCGGATTGTGGTTCCGATATTCGTGGGTTCGACTCCCATCACCCGCCCCATTTTAAAACAAAAGACCCGATTGGGTCTTTTTTGTTTTATATTTCGTCAATAGATTTAATAATTTAAAAAAGCTCTATATTTTATATATAGAGCTTTTTAGTGAAGTTTTTATTAGTTTTAATTATTCTTCAACTGGCATTTCATCTTCAGCAGGTAGAGGTTCTTGCTCTGGTGGTACAGGACAAGGTTTTACTACTGGTGGATGTGGTCTTCTGTGCATCATTCTGCCTGGATGATTCTTTTTGAATTCTTCTCTGTGTTCTTTTTTAATTTTTTCTAGTTTCTTTAACTGTTTATTAGTTAGCAATGCTTCAAAGTCTTTTTTGCCTTGGCATTTAATGTCTTTGATTTGTTTTCTTAATTCAAATAAATCTTTTCTAATTGGTGCAAGTTTTTCTTGTCTTTCTTTTAGTGTTAATTTTTCATTAAAGATTTCTTGCATTTGGTCGTGTTTTACTTTCATTTGATCAAGGATTGGTTTAATCTTTTCTGCTTCAGATTCTCTTAATGCTTTAGCTTTTGCTTTTTGTTCATCTGTTAATTTTAATTCTTGTTCAAATTTTTGAATTCTTTCACAGTGTGCTTTTTTAAATTTTTCTTGGCAATCCATGTTTGGTTTAGCACATTCTATCTTTTTCAAAGGACAAGGTCCTTCTGCTTTTGGTTGTTCTTGTGCAAATGTTTGCATTGTTGAAGTAAGTGCGATTACTCCAGCTAAAATTAATAGTTTCTTCATTTCTCTTCCTTTCTACTCTACTACAAGTAAGTTGTTTGTCATTTTACATGTATTTAACGATTTGGAAATTCATTTTGTTCATTTTTTATTTATTATATATTTTTTTTAGTGTTGTTGTCTAGATATATTACTCTTTTTATGATAAACTTTACCTAATGGAGGGGGATATGGATAGAGTTAAAAATTTTAAATCAATTTTGATTTTTGTAGTTTTAGGAATTTTTGCTATAGCTCTTAGGGTTGCATATGTTGATACTTCATTATGGTATGATGAAGCTTGTTCTTGGTTTACTGCAAAGCAGGCTTTTCCTGTTGGGATTATTGATAATCTTATGCATATTGATTTGCAACATACGCCATTATATTTCTTTCTTTTACATTTTTGGATGAAAATATTTGGCGATTCTGAGGCTGCTATTAAGTCTTTATCTGTTATTTTTTCTATAGGTTCGGTTCCTTTAGTTTATACTGCAACCAGGAAGCTTACTACAAAAGCTCTATCTATATGCGCAACTTTATTGGCTACTGTTAGTCCTATTTTAATTTTCTTTTCTGCAGAAGCCAGAATGTATCCAATGGTGATATTTTTGGTGATGTTATCTGTAAATTATTTGATAGATTTTGAAAATAAAAATGGTATAAAGTCTTTAATTAAGCTTGTTATAGTGAATGTATTGATACCATATACTTTGGTTGGCGGAATCTTTTATAATATTTCATTGGCTTTATGTTATGGAATTTATTTGTTTCGAGCAAAAAGAGATCAGTTTTTTAGATATTTAAAAGGTTTGCTTACTGAAGTTGTATTATTGATTCCATATTTCATTTTAGTCGGATATTATGCCAAAATGCGAGGTTTGTTTGTTGTTAAACATGAAGGACCTTTAGTATTTTTCAATGTTGTGGATTTATTTAGAAACTTTTTTGGTATTTTTATAGCGCCAAATCCTTATTGGCCTGAGATAAATCCTTATGTGATTACCGTTTTGTTTACTATTTTTGTAATTGTTCCTTGTGCTTATTTTATTTATGGGTTGGTTCAAGGGTGCAAAAATTCTGATAAATTTTTGAAAGTTTTGTATTGTATAGCTTTTATGAATCTTGGATTGGCTATAGTCTCTTCTGCTTTTGAAATTAGTATATTTACTGTTAGATACTTTTTATATTTATTACCTGTTTTCTTTATATTATCAGTTATTGGTTTAGCGAAAAGGTTATCTACAAAGCATTTCTATGCATTTATTGCTATTTTTGTAATTGCTGCAATTTCATATAATATTCAGCAAATTAATACTATATATCATTTAAAATTCTATGCATTTGAGGCTGTTAGAGCTGAGGCTGATGAATTAAAATTTGGAAAAGATGATGTTGTTATTATGCCATTGGGGGCTGATGCTCCATATTATTTTAGAAAGACAGGCTCTCCAAAAGTATTTAATTTTGATTTTCATAAAGAGGTTAGAAACCCTTACAATTCTCATTTTTATGATCCTGATCAGCAAAAACTTATGGATAAGCCTGCAAAATATGGCGTAATTTTTGATGCTGTTTTTGAGGATACCTATTTTTCAAATAATATGTTTAATTACTTTAAGCAAAATGTAAATGATTATGTTCCTAGCGGAAGATATGTTTTAGTTGCTCTTTATGGCGGGGATGTTAATGCTGTTGTTAATTTAACTGACTTGCGAAAATCAATTTCAAGTGTACAAGATATTAAGGATAGATGTTTACAAATTCTTTTACAGAAGTATATTTTTGATATTGGAAAGATACTTAATTTGAATTTTGATTTAGTAAATTCATATAAAAAGGATAATTATACATACTTCTTATTTAAGAAAAGATAATATGACTATTTAAATTTTTGAAGTATATATTTAATAGAGGTGTTATGCTGAAAAAGTTGGTTTTATTATTTTTAATAGTATTTTTTGTTTCCTGTTTGGTTGTAAGATCACAAGATGTTGATGATACGGTTTGGCAACAGGTCACTGAAAATAATTATGTAGATTTTAGTGGGGTTGTGGGAACTCAAAATATGTATGGTTTTACATTTATTCTTAAATCTTATAACAAGGGGCAGTATGAACCTATTCACGGGGTGAAAATAAAGTATACATTGAGCCAATATACAATAGATTGTTTGAAAAATAAATATAAAATTGGTGTAATGGATTCTTATGGGTATAATAACAATTTTGTAAACGGTGATTATAATAGATATGCTACTTTTCAGCCAATAGTAAAGGGTACTGCGGTGGATGCTGTTGCATCTAAGTTATGTAGACCATAATTATAAACCTGATTTGAGATATAAAAAAGACCTTAGATAACTGGATCTAAGGTCTTTTTGTTTTGTATTTTTTATTATGCAGCTACGTCAAGCTTTTTGCCTTTTTCTGGAGCTGTTTTTGCTTCAGTTTTTGCTGCTGCATTTTTATCAGTATCTACAGCTTTTTTGTCATCAGCTGGTGCTTTTTTGTCTTCAACTTTTTTATCATCTGCTTTTTTTGCTTCTGCTTTTGCTTCAGGTTTTGCAGCTTCAGCCGGAGCTTTTGATTTTGATAGTTCTACAGTGTCTTTTTCAGGTGCTTTTTCTAATTGTACATTTGCCAAATTAGTTTTTAATTCTTCCATAAAATCTTTAACCGGCATTTGACGAACACCATTTTTATCACCAACTAGAGTAACAATTCCATTATTTTTTGTAGCTGAGATGTTTTCGCCATCTTTTGTGGTATATTTTATTGTTGTAAAACTTTTTGGAGTTGCTGATACTTGTGATACTTCTGCCATAATACACTTCCTTTCTTTATGTTCTCCAATTGATACTCTTTAGCTAATGTTTGTGAATATTTATAATTGACCTTTTATTATTCAAATTTTACATTTCTTAATTTTATTGTTGAGGTAATTCATTTGTTAATTTGTTCAATTAATGATATTCTTATATTATGATTGATTTAATGATTTTATATGTTTTATTAAAGCACGATCTAACAATGTATGCAATTCATAAACGCATACAAGAAAAATTTTTAGCATATTCAACCCCAAGTTTTGGTGCTATTAAACCAGCTTTAGTTCGATTGGAAAAGGCTCATTGTATAACTTCTGCCAAAATTATGTCTGATGGTGGAAAGTTATCTGTGTTTTATTCTATTTCAAAAGATGGGGTAAAGGAATTGAAAAATCTTTTGTTAAAACCTTTTTCAACTAATCCGTTGCAGTTTTTCTCTGATGCAAGAGTAAAACTTGCGTGTGCAGGATTTTTAGACAAAGATGATTGTGCCGAAATGTTTGAAGATATTAAATCAAACGCTTTGTTACACAGAGTTAATGCTGAAAAAATTCTTAATGATGAATATACTCCTCTAGATTTTTATCAAAGAGTTGTTCTAGATAATGCTATATGTGAATATAATAATTTTATATCAATGATTGAAGGTTTAGAAAAAGATAATGCCCGCAATAGTTAACAGTGTTTTAGAAAATTCAATAGCGCAAGAGTTAGAAATTTCAAAAGGTGATGAAATTTTATCTATTGACGGTAATAAAATGCAGGATATGATTGATTATAACTTTTATATGAAATCTGAACTTGTTACTATTGAAGTTAAAAAAGTTAATGGTGAAGTTGAAGAAATTGAAATCGAAAAAGATTATGACGATGATTTGGGTATAGTTTTTGAAAGTGCTGTATTTGATAAAATAAAACCGTGTTTAAATCATTGTATTTTTTGTTTTGTTGATCAGCAGCCAAAAGGTTTAAGAGATACTTTGTATGTGAAAGATGATGATTATAGGCTTTCATATTTACAAGGTACTTATATTACTTTAACTAATTTAAAAGGTGAAGATAAAAATAGAATAAGTAGAATGCATTTGGGACCTTTTTATGTTTCTGTTCATACAACAAATCCAGAATTAAGAGTAAAAATGCTTAGAAATCCTAATGCGGGTAAAGCTTTAGAAAATTTACAATGGTTCAGAAAAAATAAAATTCCTTTTCATGCTCAAATTGTTTTGTGCCCGGGTTTAAATGATGGGGAAGAATTGGATAGAACTTTATCTGATTTAGCCAAGTTAAAAAATACGGTTTTATCAGTTGCTATTGTTCCTGTTGGAATTACTCAGTTTAGGCATGATTCTCAGTTGCGCAGGGTTGATAAAAAATGTGCTATTGAAACTATAAAAATAGCTTCAAAATATAAAAGAGTTTGTTGTTCTGATGAATTCTTTTTATTGGCAGATGAGCCTATTCCTCCAGCTAAATATTATGGAACTTATGCACAATTGAGTGACGGAGTTGGAGCTTTGCGTTTAACATTGGATGATTTTTATAAGTTGAAGCTTCCCAAAAAAATATCTAAGCCTTTTAAACTTATTTTTGCGTGTTCGTATGCTGCAAAAAATATGTTGGCAGAGATTTCTGAAAGTTTGAATAAAATTGAAAATTTAACGGTAGAAATTCACCCTGTCAAATCTGAATATTGGGGACAAGATATCACTGTTGCCGGTTTAATTACAACTGATGATTTGATTAGAACTGTTAAAGATGTTGATTGTGACCTTGTCGTAATTCCGTCAGTTATGTTACGTCCTTATAGCGAAGATTTTTTAGATGGTAAAAACTTAGATTATGTTAAAGAACAGTCAGGTAAAAAGTTCTTTGTACAACAAGATATTTATTCTTTAAAAGAAGTTGTTGATTTTATAAAAGCTTATAGGGTTGGTTAAGGCACAGGGTCGTATCCTCCAGGGTTTCCTGGATGGCAGCGGCTTATTCTTTTTATTCCTAGCCAAGAACCTTTGATAGCACCATATTTTATTATAGCCTGTTTTGTGTATTCTGAGCATGTTGGTGTAAATCTGCATACTGATGGCGTATATTTTGAGATTGATTGATAGATTTTTATAAGGAATAGTAAAATGTATTTCATATTTTGCCTCAAATTTTTCTATTCATTAACGTAAGCTTCACCGATTGTATCAATTGCTTCAACTTTAATATCTGTGATAAGTTCAGAATATGAAATTACAACAATTGTTGGAATGTGTCTTTCTAATAATTGATATAACGGTAATCGAATTCTTGGTGAACACAATACAACAGGCATTCTTCCACAAGTTTGTTGAGCTCTTAATAGTGTCGTTGCAGTTGTTTCAATAAGTTCTTGAACTTGTACAGGGTTAAGTAAAAACATTGTACCTAACTCTGTTCTTTGACAGCTGTCATCAAGTGTCTTTTCCCACTCAGGAGAAAGTGTTAAGGCGTATAGAACTTTGTCATCCTGAACATTTGATAAACAGATTTGTCGACCTAATGCGGCTCTTAGTCTTTCTGATAATATATCAGGTTCTTTTGAAAATCTTGCATAGTCACATAATCTTTCAAATACAAATATAATATCTTTTATTGAAACTTTTTCTCTGATTAAGTTTACAAAAATCTTACGTAAATCACTTGTTGAAATGATTGTTGGAACAAGGTCGTTAACAAGTGTTGGGTCTTGAGAACGTACAAGTTCCATAAGTTTAAGAACATCAGTTTTTGTCATAACTTCATCAACGTGTTTTCTTACACATTCTTGAAGGTGAGTAACAATAACGTCTGTTGCATCAACTGCTGTAACTAGTCTTGCAGATTTTGCATCTTCCGGAGTAATCCAATATGCTTGTGTTTGATATGTAGGATCTATACCTATAATTGCATCTTCAGGTACTTCTTTTTTCATAGAATCCCATTGGTCAGCAATTACCATGAGTTTTCCAGGGTAAACGTAACCTGTAGCAACCGTGTTACCACGAATTGAAATCATATATTCGTTTGCATCAAGTGCTGAGGAATCCATAATTCTTATATTCGGTATAATATAGCCTAATTCATCAGTAACTCTTTGACGCAAAGCTGCAATTTTTGCTAATAACTGACCTTCTTGATCAGGGTCTGCGATAACTAACAAGTTTGAACCAACCTGTAAGCTTAAAATATCAACACCTAAACGTTCATACATTCTGTTAGGGTTAACAAGATCTTGCATATTTTGTCGAACATTTTCCAATTGCCCTAATTGAGATTGAACATCTGCATTTATTAATACTTGGAAACCCGCAATAAACAAGATAACTGCCATTATAAAAAATGGTAATGGAGGTAACCCTGTACCTTGCCAGAACCAAGTATGACCAGATACTGCTAATACAAGTAAAAATGCTGCTGCAAAAAATAGAGCGTAAGGTTTACTTGTAATTTGTGACGTTACATCAGAACCTAATGATGGGCTGGCTGCTGAAGCACGTGTCATAAATACACCGGCTGCAATAGACATCAATAATGAAGGAACTTGTGATGCCAAACCATCACCGATTGTTAATACTGTATATTTTGAAACAGCATCTGCAATTGGCATTTGGTTCATTAAACAACCAACGCATAAGCCACCTACAATGTTAATTATTACAATGATGATACCTGCGATTGTATCACCTTTTACGAATTTCATAGCACCATCCATAGAACCCATTAGGTTTGATTCCCTGGATAAGTCTTCACGTTTTTTTGTGGCTTCTTCAGGTGATATTAATCCCGCGTTAAAATCCGCGTCAATTGTCATTTGTTTACCTGGCATAGCATCCAATGCAAAACGTGCGGAAACTTCGGCGATACGTTCAGCACCTTTGGTAATTACCATAAACTGTACTACTGTGATAATTAAGAAGATTACACCTCCTACAATCATGTTACCACCAGTTACGAATGTTCCAAATGCGTGAATTACTTCCCCAGCTTCCCCTTTAGCTAGAATTAAACGTGTTGATGCTATTGATAGTACTAATCGGAACATTGTACCAATAAGAATGATTGATGGAAATGATGATAATTCTAATGTCTTTTGTACATATAATGCAAACATTAAAAGTACAATTCCAAGTGATATGTTTAAGCAGATACAGCAATTGATAACCCAATTTGGCATTTCAACAAGCAAAATTACAAGCAATGTCAATACAAACACTGCCATAAAAATTTCACTTATTGGATTTGAGTTATTTCCTTCCGGTGCTGCCATTAAATTTCTTTCAATACCTCACTAATTATTGCCAGTTGTGATTCTATTGTTGCATCTATTACGCCGTTTGTTGTTGTTAATATACAACCACCTTGCATTATTGTTTCATCCGGAATTATTATTATTTTTGCTTCAAGTCCTAAATTTGTTGCTTCTTCCGGCACTTCTTGTTTTAACATTGCAACTTGTGATGGGTGAACTTTTAGGGTTATTTTTGTTTCTTCTTTTGATAACCCTTTCAAGATATCTTTTACATTATCAAGAAGGATTGTAGAATCTTCCGCCATCTCTTTTTTAATGATTTTTTTTGCTATTTCAAAACCAATTTCAAGTATATCAGGAGCTATTTCATCATAAACTTCTTGCTTTGCATTGAAAAATTCTTGCATTGCATCTTTCATGTGTTCAATATCTTCTTTGGCTTCGCTTAGACCTTTATTGTAACCTTCTTTTGCAGCGGCTTCTTTTATTGCACCAGCTTCTTCTTTGGCTCTTGATATAAGGTTTCTGTCATCTATTCTTCTGAAACCCCTTCTTCTGTCACCTCTTCGTCTTTCTTGGCGCTGCTTGAAATCAATATTATCCAAGTCAAAAATGTCGATATCCTTTGCTTTCTCTTCTTCGGATTCGACTGATGTTTGTTCTCCTTGCGAAACTAATTGTTCCGCTTCTCCCTCAGCTGGTTTTTTATGTTTCTTTTTTATTATCATGATACAACATTATTATACACTATCAGCAAGGTGTGTGGCAACAATACTTGCAACTTTTGGTGGCATTTTATCATAATATTTGCCTTCCATTGCATTAAATACCAGTCTTTTTACGCCCATGCGCTCTCTTATTAACATTGTATCTAAATCTTTTGTTGTGTATTTTGATGTGAATTTTCTTAATCTTGTTACAATTCTATTTGGTGTTAGATCTGTATTTTTTGGTAAGTTTGTTTTTATTTCTTGCAAGCATCTTAGAGCGTTTTGTGCACCAACTTTTTCTGCTAAGTTTGGTACTTTCATAAATTTTACAACCATTTGAGCTTCTTCAGGGTCAAATTTGTTTAAGATAGTTTGAACTTTATCTTGGTTCATTTTCTTAAATAGCATTGCCACTGTTGCAAGTTTTAATACTTTTGAATCAACTTTAGGAAAATCAATATTCCCATTTTGTTGAGTCGTTGGAACACCACCTTGAGCTGCTGCTTGTGCTTGTTGATCTTGTTGGGATTGCATTTCTTGAGCCATTTTATCCATATTGGATTGGGATGCGGCATATTCCATTAAGCCTTCATCTATTATCCCTTTATTCTTCAACTCCCCAAGTGCCTCAACGTAAGCTTTTTTTACGTGGTGTTCTATAAGTTCAATAATTTTGTCATTCGGTAGACCTTGAGAAAAGGTTTGTTTTGCTATTTCAAATATTGTATATGCAATCTTTTGCATTACAGAATCCCAATATTGTTGTGGAATTCCTGATCGTATTAAGTCTACTGATTTGTGAAATGACCATTCTGCAATTATTTGGGTTATAGTAACAGCTTGTTCTTCATTAAAATTTAGGTTTGGATCTTCAGCTAAGGCTTTCCCTGATAGAAGGGCAAAGTTTCCTAGGGTATTTACTACGTACTGCTTTTGTACATCATTAAACTCTGGCGGTACAAGTTCTTGAGCTTGTGCTGCTAAATTTTGTGCAAAACTTTCATAATCAAATTTGGTTGCCATGTTTTTTTAATTTCCCTTTGATCCTTCTTCTATCCAGCTTTTGATTTTGTCTGCTGAGTCTTCTGTGATTTCGCTTGAGATACTATCTAGTGAATCTGTTAATAAGCTTTCATCAAATTGTGGAATAGCTGCTTTTTGTTGTTGATTTATCAAATCTTGTGCTAATTCTGATTGACGTTGAGTTAATTGACTTGCTCTTGAATTTATGTCTTTCAATTGACGTTCTTGTTCAAGAGTTTGTTGTCTTAGAGCTTCAACTTCCATTTCGTTCTCTTCTTTGATGCGTTTTACTTTTGCTGAGATTGCTTTAAATATTATTATTAATCCAAGACCTGATAGTAATAATGCTAACCACCAAGGATTTCCTGTTTCGTCTACTTTAGGTAGAGCTTGTTGTTTTTCAGGTGTTAGATATGGATCTGTTGAATTTGTAAATGCTATTGAAACATCATTTGCACTAACTTTTGGACTTGCGGCTCTAGCTATTAGTTCTTTTAATTCTTCCAGTGTTGTGTCAGATGGAAGATTGTTTCTGTCCAATGTTACTGCTATTGATATGTCTTCTATAACACCAGGTTTAATATATTCGTTTGTTTGAGTTTTTGTTACCCCATATTGGGTTTCTGTAGCTTGTCTTGAATAATTTCTTGACTGACTTGAATCTGTTCCTGATGTTGGTAAACCGTTTGGTAAATATGTACTAACGGCATTTACACCTTGGGATTGGTCTTGCGTTTTGTCGCCTAAACCTTCCCTGAATGATTGTTCTGATACGGATGCTTTTTTTGTTGGATCATATTCTATTGAAAATTTTTCAACCGGTGCTTGACGTAAAAATGTACTTACTGTTGCAACATAATTTCCAGGACCTACTAATCTGTCTAATTGTTTTGAAATTTTTTGTTGCATATATTTATCATTTTCTTCAAGTTTTTGAAGCATTTCATCTTCTGCATTCATTACACTATGGTAAACATTTCCGTTTGTATCCGTAATTGCAATGTTTTCTGCTGAGATTCCTGTACTACCAATAATTAAGTTTGTAATTGCTTTTACTTTTAACTGGTCAAGTTTTTCATCTATTGGCATAACCAGTTGTACAGTTGCTGTTCTTGGCTTTTCATCTTCAAACATTGAACTGTTTTCCGGAATTGATATAAATACTGTAGCGTTTTGAATTGGTTTTATTTGTTTGATAAGTCTTGCAAGTTCTCCATTCATTGCTCTGGCAAGACGAATTCTTTTATCTTCTTTTGTTGATGTAAAATCACCTTTATCAAAAATTTCTAATCCTACATTTTGGTCTACTAAACCGCTTTGTACTATTGCTATAATTGCATTATCACGGTCTGTTATTGTACATTTTTTTGTAAGTGTTGAACAATTATTTTTGTTTAAAAATAATTTTGATTTTGTACCATCAAGGGATCTTTCTGCCGTAATACCTTGTTTTGCTAAAAGAGCTTGGATTTCTAAGGCTTTACCAAGATTATCTGTAGTAAGCAAGTCCACGTTTGCTTTTAGAGGTTCCCCGCCAACTGCTTCGGAAGATTTTCCTCCTCCATTGTTGCTTGCTATAGCTATTGCTAATACTACAACTGCTATAATCAAGACTACTCCGCCAATTATACCGTATAATAATGGTTTGTTTTCTAATATCTTGTTAAAATCCATCTTTATTCCCGTCGTCTGTAATTAATTATTATTTCTTGCTTTATTTCTTAGTTAATATCTTTATACTGAAATTTGTGAAATTCTGTCGTATGCGTTGATAACTTTACCTACAATTTGTGTTGCAACGTTGATACTGATTTCAGATTTTGACATTGCTGTCATAACATCATGGATATCTACGTTTTGGTTCCCTGACATAACATCTTTTAGTAAATTGTCGGGTGCTTCCATTTCTGCGTTCAAATTTTCAACAAGCCCAGTAAATACTTGTTGAAAATTCTGAGTTTCAGGTTTTTCAACTCTATCTAGTCTTGCGCTTGGCATTTTGCCAAATCCTGTATCAAATTTGGTATGTTGTATTCTTGATGCTAAATCATATTGTGGAAAATTACTTTGCATGTATACTACCTCTCTTTTTTATATTACCTTATTTTTACAATCTTTTTCAATATATAAACTAAAAAATCAATCAAAAGGAGTATGATACTAGAGTGTATTTGTTTTCTAGCTTATGTTTTAAGGATTTTTTATGAAAAATCAAGTATGTGGTTAATTTTATATTCTATTGATTATTTGCTTATATTATATTTTTAGATATAATTTTTTTAGTTTTTTTATTGAGGAGGAAAAATGGATAAAGTTTTTTCAGGTGAAATTACATTATTAAAGGCACTTGCAATTATGCTTGTTGTTTCAGGACATTTGGAGTTTTCTATTTTTGGAATGTTTCCGCCTTATTCTTTTCAACTTGCATTATTCTTCTTTATTTCAGGGATGTTGTTTAAAGATAAGTATTTAGATGATGTTGCTGTTTATTTTAAAAGAAGAATTAAGTCTTTGTTGGTTCCATATTTTGCTTATGAAGCTGTGTATTTATTAATAACTTTAGCTTTGGTTCCTGTTATTGGCGAATTTTTCGGTTCACCAATTTCATTGAAAAACTTTTTTATAACTCCATTTTTAAACGGTCACCAAATTTTATTATGTGCCCCTTTATGGTTTGTTCCTCAGTTGTTTATGACATTGATTGTATTCTTATTCTTAATGAGAATGTTAAGACCTATTGATAATAAATTTGTACATTTGGCATTCTTTTCATTGTTAGGATTTTTGTCTATTCCAGTGTGGAAAATGTTACCTGTGCATACTCCTTTAGAATTAGTTGTTATTAGAACAACTTTTTCTCTATTCTTTGTTTATTTAGGTCATTTTTACGTTCAATATATTAAAGATAAGCATGATATTTTTACTCCGAAATGGTTAGGTATTGTTATTTTAGTTCAGTCTATTTTATGGTTATTTAATAGAGATTATGACCCGACTCATGGTATTGGGTTAAGTTATGTACTTGTTTGGTGCAGATTTGATGATCAAATTATTGTTCCTGTATTTACTTCAATTACGGGTATTTGGGTTTGTTTATTGACGGTTAAATTGTTGTATCCGTATTTGAAGGATGTTAAATTACTTCAAAGTATGGGTAAAGTAACTTATCATATTATGGCAAATCATTTATTTGTTATGTATATGATTACATTAATTATTTTCCGTATAAAGGGTATTCCGTTATCTGAAAAGGGTGATAAAATTTATTCAATTTATAACCCTGTTCAGACAACGTATTTATACTTTGTAGTGGTAATGCTTATTACTACATATTTTGGAGTATTCCAACAATTTATTTATAAAAAACTTTCTACGGTAGTTTCAACCATACTACAGCGTAAGGATACATAAGAAGTCTTGTCTTTTTATCTTTTAGAGAAACTTTAACTTTGTATTCTTCATCGGTAAGTATGTTTTTTAAATATACATATTCTTTATGTGCGATAGCTTTTAGTAAAGTTTCTGCAGGAAGTTCAATTTCTGCTGTACATCTTTTATCTGCAAGGTTATTTACGATTAAGTATTTTTCACCTTTGTAGCTTCTTATGTAGGCAAATATATAAGGCTTTTTAGTTTTTAAAATAGTTAATGAGCCTCTTCTAAGAGCAGGTATTTCTTTTCTTAGAGCTATCATTTTTTGAACTTTATGGAATATTTTTCCGCTATATGTTTTTGTAGTTTTTGTTGCATCATAGAATGCTTGTTGGGTTAGAGAACCTCTATTGATATCTCTTGAATCAAAAAATGATAGTAATTTGATTTTACTTTTCTTTTGTTTTTTCTTTCTTAATTCGGCACTTTTTTTAGCGTTTGCAAAGTTATTTTTTGCACCAATTTCATCACCATAATAGATTATTGGAATTCCCGGCATTGATAATAATACTGAAAATGCCATTTCAATATGGTCGTGGTCTTCATCTAAAAAGTTTGCCATACGTCCGCTTACTCCAAAACCTTTTCTAAAAGGTGCTCCTTTTGGTTCTAGTGCTTTATATATAAGTTCTCGCATTTCTGGGGTTACCATTTCAAGAGTTAATTCATCGTGAACTCTTAAAAATGTTGCCCAGCTGGCTGTTTCCGGAATATTAGGCGTTTCTTTTACTGCCTGTTGAAAATAGGAGCTGTCTTCTGTGATAAAACTTGCCCATAGTGCTGGCATGTATGGAAAATTGTATGCAATTTGAACTTCGTCTGTTCTTTTTAATTCTTTTGGCTTGCCGTCTACTATTGTTTCGGTTTTTCTTTCTGTTCCAAAATATGGAATAACGTCTTTTGGCAGCTGGCATGCTTCGGCTTGGAGTACACTTCTTGGTGCTACTGCTTGAAGATAGTCACTTAATAGTTTTATTATTGCGTGAGTTTTTGGTTGGTTCTCTGCATTTGTACCTTTTTCTTTTATTAAATATGGTATTGCATCAAGTCTGAATATATCAACTCCTAAATTTGCCCAGTAATTTATTGTTTCCAAGTTGTAATATAAAACATCCGGATTTTCCCAGTTTATATCAAGTTGGAATGGGTAAAATGTGTGGTATAAATAGTAATCTTTTCCATTGATAGTTACTTTTCTGTAATTGTTATCTGTAACATCAGGGAATATTAGTCTTCTTTTGCTGATTGATCCGTCATCTTCTTTGTATTCAATTACTGTGCCTAATTTTTCATCTACATATTTTGTATATTCAGGCATTGTTTCTCTTACGATGAAGTTATTAAGTTTATCTGTATCTCCTTTTAAAGCTTCTTGAAACCATTCGTGTTGGTCTGAAAAATGGTTTAATACAAGGTCAGCTTTTATATTAAATCCTTTGTCTTTTGCAGCTTTTATAAATTGTTCAAATTGAACTTTTCCGCCTAAATCTTTTCTTACGTTTTGTGGATTTTTAACGTCAAAGCCTGAATCTTCCATTGGAGAATCTGCAAATGGTAGCATATATATTGTAGTTACACCAAGTTCTTTTAAGTAATCAAGCATTCCTATTGTATCTTTAAATTTGTTTGGTTTTTCCGGGGTAATAGTTCCAAATTGGTCAACGTAGAACATGTATATTACTTCATCTTTGTACCAATCACTTTCTCTTGTTAAATCTTCTTGTTTTAGTTTTTCAGATCTTTCAGTTTTTGCCTTTGCTGCAATTTCTGTTATTTTATTATAAATTTCATCTGTTTTATCTTCACCATATATCTTTGAGATGTTAGTTCTCATTTCTTTTTCTATTTTGGGTGAAATTACTGATGGCTCTCTTGTTACATAAACTCCGGTAGTTGAAGTTTGAGTGGATGTATCTTGAGCTGAAAATGCAATATTCGGAACAGAACTAGTTAGTAATAATCCTAAAACTAGTAGTAATATTTTATAATTTTTCATATTTATATATCCCTTGAGTTAATAATAATTTTATCTTTGCTCTTCTAATTCTCTTCTTATTTCATCAACAGAAACTCTTACGATTGGAGAATTTTCATCTTTTTTTAGAACACAGTTTTTTATTCCTGCTTGTACTATAAATCTTTTACATAAAATACAAATAAAGTTATGTCCCCAGATGTATATTGTTGCATCCTTACATCTGTCTTGACCTGCCTGGATTATTGCATTTTGTTCTGCGTGTATTGATCTGCAGGTTTCATATTTTGTACCTGATGGAATGTTGTTTTTTATTCTGTAGCATTCCCCTCTTTCTGCACAGGATTCAACTTTGGATGGTGTTCCATTATAACCTGTAGCTTTTATTTTTTTATCTTCTCCGACTATTACTGCCCCAACTTGTGCTCTTATACAGTTTGAACGTGTTGCACATGTTTTGGCTAAGTCTAGAAAATATTCATCCCACGGTTTTATTTCCATATTTTTACCTCTTTAGTATCTATAATTTCTAATGCCTGTTGCAATTAATGAAAGGCTGTATTTATCTGCTAATTTTGTTATTTTTTGTGATGAAGTGCTGTCACAAGCTTCTATAATTAAACCTATTCTACCTTGTATTGCAGCATTTATAATCTCTACATTTTCAATTACTCCATCAACAGCAAGTATTGCATCTTTAGAATTTTCACAGGCTATATCCATTGCTTGTTCAACTAAGTCAATGCCGTTTGTGTGGCCTTGAACTATTGCTTTTGTTGATAAATCTTTTGCTATTACTACAGATTTACTTTTTGTATGTTTTACAACTTTCCACGCAAATATCGCATCTTCAGCTTGTTCTTGGGTTGGTTTAATTTTCCCTTTAACCTTAAATGAGGATTTTGATAATTTGCTTAAATTCTGTTCTTGTACCAAGTAGCCAAATGGAGTTACTTTAATATCTTTTGTTACAAAGCCTAATAGCTCTTGTAATGGACTGGTCACTTGTATAACGTTTATTCCTGCGTGATTTTTTAATAGGTCTAAGGCATCTTTTCTGTAGTTTGTTGCAATTATATTTTTTATGCCTATTGCAATTAGTTGTTTTGCAATTTCCAGTGAAACTTCTTTGCTAAATCCGATTGTACTATCTGTTAATGATATTGGATCGCTTTCTAATATTTTATAAAAAGCTGTTTCTGAAGAATTGCCTAATGCTACAGCACATAATGAATTTTCTTTTGCTATAGCTGATGCGTTTACATCAAAAAATTCTCCAAGAATTTCCAAAACTTTTGATAAATTTAGGTAATCTATATATTCAAGAGTCTTGTTTTCGCTTAAAATATCGTATGTTATGCCGTCTTCTACAGGAGCTAAAAATGCTTCTTGATGTGCGTTTTCACCACAAGGCAAATCGCTAAAATCACTTATTTCTATTGTATTCATAATATCCCTCTTTTGTCTTTGATGCTAGCATAAAGAATTATTACTATCAAGTTAATAAAACTTAAACTAAGTTATGTATATTTTTTTAATCTTCTTGATAAAATTGTATATCTTTATTATAATTAAGTTGTTTAGAACAATAAATAAGAGGAATTATGGCGGTAGAGAATATGAATGAAGGTATGGGAAAGAAAATTGTTGAAGCGTTAAAAATGCAGACTATGGAGCATTCTGACGGTGAAGTTTTTGTTAATGAAAATTCTCAGAATGTTGAACATGAACCAGAATCATCAATTTCTAATTCTTCAGCTGTGGATTCTCAATCTTCAGTTATAGATTCTTCTGTAGATAATTCATTTATGCAATCTGTAAAAGAAACTGTTCAGCCATCAATTCACTCAGAATTACAAATGAAAGTTCAATCTCAATTGCAGGATCAAGCTGCTCATATGCAATTCCAAGCTGCTGTTCAACCTTCATTTGTTGATAATGCTTTTCAAAAAAGTTTAGCTCAAAATTTGGGAGCTGATGCATTTGCTCAAGATGATACGAATTATCCGCCAAATATCGCTGTTTTAAAACAGTTAATTGCAAAACTTCCTACCGGAGTTTCAAGACAAACAGGTGCTATTATTATTAAGCAGACAATGGAAGCTTTAGGTATTTCTATGAGTAGTGTTTTGCAAGAAGCTAAACAGTTTCAGGATTCTTTGAATGCAAATTCTCAAGAATGCCAAAATAATATTATTGAATATCGTAAACAGATTAGTCTTTTAGAAGCAAAATCACAGCAGTATCAAAGACAATCTGCTGTGATGAGTGATATTATAAATCTATTTGTTCAAACTAGCTTAAAATAATTGTTTATTAACTTATATGATAAGAGAATGATGATTTCATATTAGCTTCTATCATAGTATCGCAAGATTCGATTTCTTCTGTGTAACCTTTAATTAAGATTTCGAGTTCTTCTTTACGTTCGTCTAGTTTTTCTTCAAGAAGTTTTAATTTGTATTGTCGTTGTTGTAATTTTTTGGCTATTGCAGAATCTGCTTCATAATCTGTTCCAACTTGCATTAATTCATTAACAGAGTTAGTTGCAGTTCTTTTTGCCTGGGTTATCAAATGCAGTTGCCATTCTGCAGTTGATTTCTGCATTTTCAGATAACGTTTCCTTATTATTCCGATAAATAAACCCATTTTTCCGCCTTCTATCTTTTTTGATCCAGATGAGCACCTTTTAAGAAATTATGCTGGCTGTTTTCGGCTATTAATTGTTCCATTTTGTGAAGTTGGTGTCTATGGTAATTAAGCCTGTATTGTGCCATTTTTAACTTCTTTTTTACCGTTAAAAAATCTTTTATGCCTTCTACTATTGAATTGATTATTGATTGTATTGGGTTTTTCCTGATAAAATAGTTCTTTGTATATATCAAGAAATCTAAGATTCTTCTCAGGTATAGTTCTAGAGTTTCTCGAAACATAATGCTCCTTACACTTTAGACCTACATATAAATAAAAACATTACTGCTCTTAATATTGATATTTTTTAATAAGTATTGTAATAATTCTTAATATATGTCTGTCGAGTTTATTTATCTTTTCTAATATACGGTTAAAAATTTTTAAACTTTAAAAATTTAACGGATAATGTAATAACATTTTACAATATCCGTTAAATTAAATCAGCATATTTATTATTTACTTATTTATATTATAAGTTTTGAATAGCTTTACTATCGCTATCTATACCTTCTTTTAGCATTTTCTTAGCAACATCACCTTGAGTATCAAGCATTTTGCATACTGTTTCAATGTTTCTAACTTTAGTAGAAAGAATTACATCGGCATTATTTGTAATATTTCCGCTTATATTTTGATAAGCTGCAAGGGCTGCTGATGATGTACCTTGCATTAAGTTACCAAGAACTGTTGTTCCTGCTCCATAAACGCCTAAGTATGGGGATACAGCTGTTAAAATGCCACCAAATCCTGATATGCAACTAGCAAAAGGCATTACAATATTTGATGCAATTTTACCAAGTCCGGAGCCTGTACCGATACCGTATGCTGCGGCACTTGTAATGTCAGCTAATCCGCTTACACTTGATGCATAACCTGTTGCACACCCATCAGATCCCCAACCGTTTAGAATTGAGGAAGCTCCGCCTGTTGCTAGTCCGTATATTGAATTTATTGAAGCTGCTCCACTTGGAAATCCTGAATAGTTATATAATGAATCAACTCCATAAGAAGTTCCTGTATTTGTTTTGGAATAGTAAGATGTTCCTGCAATATTCATTGTTTCAGAACCGCCAAATACGGTTGCAAATGAAGATGGTGCAAGCAAGCTGGCAATATTATATAATAAGCCTCCTGCAGATTCAAAGCCTGTACCTGTTCCGCTTCCTGAAACTGTCAAGTCTCTCAATCTGTCATAGGTTTCCCACATCTGTGCTTTAGCCGCACTGCTTGCGTCTGAAAATCTGTTTGCTATTACCAAATTGCTGTCATTTTTATAAGACATTTTAACCTCTTTATTTTGTTTAGTATTTTACTAGCTTTCAAATGTTTTGAATGTACTTTCGATGTTTTTAGATATAATCTTGTGAACTGAATCCATTTCTGTTTGTAGAGCATTTTGTTCAGTATCAAGGGCTTTTAGTCTTAACTCTAATGTTCTATCTTCAGTTTGAATTTGTTCTGTTTTTGCGTTTATATCTTGAACTTGTTTTTCGTATAATTGTTGTTCATAGTTGTATTGATTCATTGCATCATTATAGGCATTTTCATCTGTAACAGATGCTGTTTCAAGTGAATACACTACGCTTGAGCCTTCTAATTGTAATGATGTAGCTCTGCCGTTGCTATCGTATTCAATAACACCGTATTTAGACAATTCTTTATTTGTTGTTTGATAATCCGCATAGTATGAATGTAGGGATAGGGTTCTATCTTGTATACATGCATCTAAACAATCATTAGTGTTTGCTGTTTTTGATACAAAGTTCACTTCATTGTTATTATCTGTCCATAAGTATATATTATCTAAAGCTGTGGTATCACCGTTATTTTTGTAATTTAGCCAATCTTGTGCAATTTGTGTTGATGGCCAATCTTGTGATATTTGATCCAAAGCTGCACTATAAGTTCCCCAAGAACTGTCTTTGCTTGTATCTGTTCTATCTACTGAACTTAATGCGGTTAACTTTTTAGTACCAACCATATAGTATCCATCACCTTCTGTTGGTGCTACGTATTGAACTTGAGGATTTGAATTTGTATTTCTTATACCTGTATATTCAGAAACTTTTGAAGTGTAGGTAATATATGAATTATAATTAATACCGTCTTCATCTGTGTAGTCTGCACTTTGAATGTTTGAAATAGTTTGAGTTTGATCACCATCTTCAAATGTGTATTGCACTGTTGTAAAGTCACTTGTGCTAGGGGCTGTTGGAACTTCCATTGAATATAATTGGTTCCATAATTCAGAGCTTTGGTTTGCCAGTGCTGTTCTTGCTTGGTTTATCTGTTGACCTTCATATTCTACATTTGATTTTCTTGCTGCAAGTGATATCCATCTTGCTTGAGATGCTGCTAAACCCATGTGCTATCTCCTTCTACATTGTTTCTGATTTTTATTTATTTCTACCTGTTCTGATTTATAATACTTTTTTTGAAAAAGTCAATCTAATCTACATTAATTATACATTATTTATTAAGTTTTATGTATTCGTATAGTTAAAAATCAACTATATAGTGTATTTTTGTGGTTTGTATTTTGACGAAACGTTAAAAACTTTACAGTTTTTTTATGTTTCTGGTAATATACTTATAGACTTATTTTTTAAGGAAGGGTATGTAAATGAAATTTTCTTCTTCATTTAAAGTGGGATTGTTAACGTTAGTAGCCTTGGTACTTTTGGTTGGTACTGTTTTAAAGGTTAAAGGAAGAGCGTTTTCATCTGCAAAGAGAATTGAGATTAGATATAAGGATGTAAATGGTTTAAGACCTGGTGCCGGTGTGCAAATCATGGGTTTAAAAGTTGGTCAGGTAGAGGAAATTACACCTGTTGCAAATGGAGAAGACAGTTATGTTAAGGTAAAATTCGTTATTACTGATCCTACAGTACAAATTCCTAGAGCTTCATCTTTTTCAATTCAGCAGTCTGGTTTGATCGGTGAATTATTCTTAGAAATTACCCCGCCGAAAACAAGAACTATATATATTCCAATGGTAAGCAGACATTTATTATATAAAAATGATCCTGTTCAAATGAAATTAAGTGATAAATATTATGATGTTGGTCTTATCAAGTCTGTAGAGGTTTTAACAAGAGATTCTATACCTTTGAATTATAAAAATAATATAAGAACTCCTTATGCTTATAAGGTTGATTATTTTATAAATTTACCTGGGTTAGTGCTTCCTGAGTTTTTAAGAGGTCAGGCTATAGCAGAAGGTAATACACACAAATTAAGAATTGCTCCATTAGATGATATGCCTGTATATTATCCAAAACAGGATTCGCCATATACTATTATAGAACCAATGAGAATGTCAGATTTCTTAGATTGGCAGTATAGGGCAGCTGAAACTTTGACAGAATCTGCGCGTAAGGTTAATGAAATATTAACAGATCAGACTATTGCTGATTTGAAACAAACTATAGCCAATATAGATACTTTAACTGCTAAATCTAATGACACATTGGGTAGAATTGACCACTTGTTAGATTCATCTCAAGATGATATCAAACAACTTCTTGACATGACAAAACAAGCAACAGATGATTTTTCAAAATTGTCAGCTAATGTTAATAATATTATTGGTGATCCTCAATTTAAGACTACAGTTATCTCAACAGCCGATTCAGTTGATAAATTGGCTAAAAACTTAAATAAAGTTATGGATGCTGCTGATGCTGAGCAAACAGGTAAGAATTTAAAAATTATTGCTGAGAACTTATCTCAAATTAGTGAAAGTGTAAATGCAATTACAAGTGATGATAAGTTGAAAAAGCAAATAACAACTGCGATTACAAATGTTAATAATGCTATGGCTCAAGCTGCTATTGCTTTAGAAACTGTAAATAAAGTTAGTCCGTCAAATCCTGCGCAGACTTCTGATTTACAACAAATCGTTAGTGATACAGTTGTTACAACTTCTAATTTAAGAAAATTCTCAGAAAAATTGAATAAGAGATTCTTATTATTCAGGTTATTATTCTAATATGATAAATATTAAGACACAAATTACAAAACTCCATTATACTCGAGATCCGGAGGGAATTTTATTTGATATATTAAAATTCTGTTCATATTTCTACGCTTTTGGTAGTCGTTTAAAAAACTTCTTTTATGACAAGGGGTTAATAAAGCCGAAAAAAGTTAACGCTTATGTTATATCAGTTGGAAATATGACAACCGGAGGGGTTGGAAAAACTCCTGTTGTATCTGAAATTGCTAAATATCTTATTGCAAAAGGTCAAACAGTTGCTATAGTTTCAAGAGGGTATGGCGGGAAGTTAAATAATAAAAATATTAATATGATTTCTGATGGTACATCTATTTATTTTGATGCTGTTCAAGCAGGTGATGAACCATACTGGTTGGCTGAAAATACTCCGGGATGTTATGTTTTTACTTGTAAAAATAGATATATGGCGGCAAAACAAGCTGTAGACAGATTTGGAGTTCAGGTTATTATTTTAGATGATGGGTTTCAACATAGAAAATTATATAGAGATTTAGATATAGTTTTAATGGATAGTGTTAAAGGTTTTGGTAATGAAAATTTACTTCCGGCTGGTCCTTTAAGAGAAGGGTATGAGGCTTTAGACAGAATTGATAAACTTGTTGTTGTAAGCAAATCTTTAAAACACGATACGGCAAATAAAGTTGCCAGAATTATGCAAAAACGTTTAAATATACCAACTGAGGTTTGCTATACTGAGCCTGATTATGTTTATAATATAAAGACCGGTCAAAGATTGATGGAGGGGCTTGCAGTTACTGCAATGTGCGCTATAGGTCAGCCTCAACAGTTTTATGATTTCTTGGCAGATTATCAAGTTGTAAAAACTGTTACTTTTGACGATCATCATCAATATGCTCCTATTGATATTGTTGATATCTCTGGAAGTATTATCACTACTGAAAAAGATGCTGTTAAATTAGCCAGATTTGATAGAGATAATATTTATGCTTTAAAACTTAAAACTGTTATTGATGTAGAATCTTTATTGAAACCATAGGTTTTTAGTTCAAATTTTTATATTTATTTTATAATTTAGCTATGACAGGAAGTATAGATAAAATAATTAATACTTTAATAGATGCAAAGCAGCCGCAAAGTGAGTTTGTTAGACTTATGGATTCTTTTAAAGATCCATATCTGGTTTTGATAGCTTGTATATTGAGTTTAAGGACAAATGACAGGACTACTTATCCTGCTACCTTAAGGATGTTAAAATTGGCAAAAACTCCTGAGAAGATGATGAATGTTTCAGAAGATGATTTGGCAATGGCTATTTATCCTGTTGGATTTTATAAAAATAAAGCGGGTCAGATAATAGAATTATCTCGTCTTATTGTTGAAAAATATGATGGAAAAGTTCCTGATAGTATCGATGAACTTTGTAAATTCCGTGGAGTTGGCAGGAAAACTGCTAATCTTGTTATGACGTTAGGATTTGGTGTTCCTGCAATTTGTGTTGATGTTCATGTTCATAGAATATTTAATCGTCTTGGGTATGTGAAAACAAAAACTCCTGAAGAAACTGAATTTGCATTAAGAGAAAAACTTCCTGTAAAATATTGGATTCCGGTTAATAGTTTGCTTGTAACACATGGACAAAATGTATGTAAACCAATAAATCCAAAATGTGAGATTTGTCCCATAAAAAAATTTTGTGATAGAATTAACGTGAAGGATTCACAAAAAGGGATATAATAAAAGGAATGACAAAATGAAAGTTAGTGCTCCAAAATTTTTAAAAGAAACATCTTCTATCGTAAGAGATTTTTATTTTCCAAAATTTGTTAATATAGCTCACTCTCAAAAAGAAGATTCAGTTAGTGATGCTTTATATAATCTTAGCAAATCTCAAGATATTTTTGAATCTTTTGCAAAGGATAAAAGAGTTTTTGTATCTATAGATAGAGGTGATTCTCTATTGACAAGTGTATCCGGCGATGTTAATCCAAAGTTGAAAAACCTTCTTGATAAAAGTGTTGTAGTGCGTGTTACTAATGGAATTACAGGTAAAGAAAAGCATTCTGTTATAGATACAACAAAAGATACTTTTGTGTATTCCGGAGAAAACTTGATGACAAAAAAAGCTCCTGATGGTTCAACTAAGCAGGTAAAAGAAACTTATAGTCATGAAGATAATTTCTTGCGAGCTGTATATCGAGCTGTATCTTATTTATCTAATTTAGTAAAATAATTATTTTTCGTACGTCTATTGTAATATACTTGCATTTTTCTTTTAGTATATGATATCCTATGTATATTGATTGCTTTGATCTTTTTAGTGTACAAGGCAGTTGTGGGTTAATACATTTTATATATAGGAGTTCGAGATGAGTATAGCAAATCCTCATAAAATCGACACTGCTAAGTTAGACTCAATTATTGAATCTTTTAATTCAGATAAATCTAACTTGATTGCGATTTTACAAAAAGTTCAGGAAGAGTACAGATACTTGCCTGAAGATGCCCTGACTTATATCGGGACAAAAATGGAAGGGCTTTCACCGGCAACAGTTTATGGTGTAGCTACGTTTTATGCACAATTTTCATTGGATCCAAAGGGTAAATATGAAATTAAAGTTTGTGATGGTACAGCATGTCACGTTAGGGGTTCAATGCCAGTATTAAATGCTATAAAAGCACATTTGAATCTTGGTGTAGGTCAGATGACAACAGAAGACGGCTTATTCTCTTTAGAAACAGTAAGTTGTCTTGGTGCTTGTGGGTTGGCACCTGTTTGTGTAATTAACGGAAAAGTCTATCCACAGATGACATCTGATGCCATAAAAGTTATTTTAGATACCCTTTTGAATGGAGAAAGATAGAATGGAAAATACAATGACTAGTATTGATATAAAACAAGAGCAGTTAAGAGCTCAAGAGGAAATAAAAAATCAAGGGTTAAGAGTTTTAGTTTGTGCAGGAACAGGATGTGTCGCAAATGGCTCTTTGAAAATTATTGATAAATTTAGAGAATTAGGTGCAGATGTTTCTGTACTTACTGATTATGATAAGATGACAATCGTTCCTACAGGTTGTCACGGATTTTGTGAACAGGGGGTTCTTGTAAATATCCCTGATAAACATATTACTTATGTAAAAGTTCATTTAGAAGATGTTGAAGAAATCTATGAAAGTCATATAAAAAATGGTAAACCTGTAGAAAGACTTTTATATACAGATCCAAAGACTCATGAAAAAATACATAAAGATGAAGATATCAATTTTTATGCAAAACAAACACGTACAGCTTTAGCAAATTGTGGTCAAATAAATGCAGAAAGTATAGATGAAGCAATAGCTGTAAGAGGTTATGAAGCTTTGGCTAATGTTTTGGAACAAAATGACCCTGAGGCTGTAATTTCTGAAATTGAAAAATCAGGATTACGCGGAAGAGGCGGCGGAGGATTTCCAACCGGTAGAAAATGGAGGTTTACGGCAGCAAACAGAGGCGGAAAATCTTATGTAGTATGTAACGGTGATGAAGGTGATCCGGGTGCATTTATGGATCGTTCAGTAATGGAAGGTGATCCGCATAAATTGCTAGAAGGTATTGCAATAGCAGCTTTTGCAATAGGCGCTGATGAAGCTTATATCTATGTAAGGGCAGAATATCCTTTAGCAATTCAACGTTTAAGAAAAGCTATTAAAGATGCTGAAGAAAGACATTTTCTTGGTAAAAATATTATGGGTTCTGATTTTAACTTAGATATTCATATCAAAGAAGGTGCAGGAGCTTTTGTTTGTGGTGAAGAAACTGCATTGATGGCATCTATTGAAGGTGAACGTGGTATGCCAAGACCAAAACCACCTTTCCCTGCTAATAAAGGTTTATTTGGTAGACCAACATTGATTAATAACGTTGAAACTTTAGCCAATGTCCCTGTAATTTTGTTAAAAGGTGCAGATTGGTTTGCATCTATGGGTACAGAAACTTCAAAAGGTACAAAAACTTTTGCCCTAACAGGTGAAGTTAATAACACAGGACTTATTGAAGTTCCAATGGGAACAACGTTAAGAGAAATTGTTTTTGATATCGGTGGTGGTATTAGAAATGGTAAAAAATTTAAGGCTGTTCAAATTGGTGGACCTTCCGGCGGATGTTTAACTGAAGAACATTTAGATATCCCTATGGATTATGATAACTTGATTAAAGCAGGTGCGATGGTTGGTTCAGGCGGTCTTGTAGTTATGGCTGAAGATACTTGTATTGTTGAAGTAGCAAGATTTTTCATGAATTTTACACAGCACGAAAGTTGCGGAAAATGTGTTCCTTGCCGTGAAGGTACAAAGAATATGTTAAAAATTCTTGAAAAAATTGTTGCTGGCAAAGGTGAAATGAAAGATTTGGATTTGTTGGAAGATCTTGCAAGAACTGTTAAAGAAGGTTCATTGTGCGGTTTAGGAAAAACTGCTCCAAATCCTGTTTTATCTACCTTAAAGTACTTTAGAGATGAATATATTGCGCATATTAAGGATAAAAAATGTCCAGCAGGTGTTTGTGCAGCTATGAAAAAGATTGTTATTCAAGAATCTTTATGTAAGGGTTGTACAAAATGTGCACGAGTTTGTCCGGTTGGAGCTATTTCTGGCTCAGTTAAACAACCTCATCACATTGATCAGTCAAAATGTATTAAGTGTGAAGCTTGTTTAACTAATTGTCCGTTCAAGGCTATTGTTCTTGAGTAGTAGATAAAATTTAAGAATTTATGTATAAGGAAAATAAAATTATGGCAGATAAAAAAACATTATTTATAGATGGCAAAGAAGTTGAATTTTCTAATGAGCCAAACTTGTTAGAAGTTATCAGAAAAGCCGGCATGAATGTTCCTACATTTTGCTACAGACCTGATTTAACTTCATTTGGAGCTTGCAGAATGTGCGTTGTTGAGGTTGAAGGTCGAGGAATTCAATCTTCTTGTACAATGCCTCCGGAAAATGGTTTGAAAATTCATTTAAATACAGAAAAAACAAGAAGAATAAGAAAAACAGTTTTAGAATTGTTACTGGCAAATCACGATAGAAGTTGCTTAACTTGTGAAAAAAGCGGTAGCTGTGAATTGCAGCAGTATGCAGAAGAATACGGAATAAAAAATATAAGATTCCCGGATAAGAAGTTAGAAGATTATCTTCCTGTAGATGATAGCAGTCCAGCATTAGTTAGAGATCCTAACAAATGTATCTTATGTGGTGCTTGTGTTAGAGCATGTTCAGAATTTCAAGGACATTCCGTTTTAGGATTTGCAAATAGAGGGTCAAAAACTGTGGTTCAGCCTATGGCAGGTAAACCTTTAGGACAGGTTGATTGTGTTTCTTGCGGACAGTGCGCTGCTGTTTGTCCAACAGGTGCTTTGACTATTAAAGATGATACAGATAGAGTTTGGGATGAAATTACTAATCCTGATAAAACTGTTGTTGTTCAAATGGCACCTGCAACTCGTGTTGCTTTGGGTGAAATGTTTGGTTTGGAACCTGGTGAAAATACTATTGGACTTATGAATGCCGCATTAAGAAAATTAGGTTTTAATCTTGTATTCGATACTAATTTTTCAGCAGATTTAACTATTATGGAAGAGGCTACTGAATTTTTGGAAAGATTAAAATCAGGTAAAGATTTACCATTGTTTACTTCTTGCTGTCCTGCATGGATTAAATATATGGAAGATCAACATCCTGATATGTTACATCACTTATCAAGTTGTAAGTCTCCGATGAGTATGTTATCACCAGTTTTAGTAGATTTGGTACCAAAACATTTCCATATTGATAGAGAAAACCTTGTTGTTGTAGCTGTAATGCCTTGTACTGCTAAAAAATATGAATGTAAACGACCTGAATTGGCTAGGGGTGGTAGACCTGATACAGATTATGTAATAACAACAAAAGAATTAGGTAAGATGATAAAGGCTGCAGGTATTGACTTTAAGTCATTGACTCCGGAACCTAATGATTCTCCGTTTGGTGAATATACAGGTGCAGGTACAATCTTTGGAGCTTCAGGTGGTGTTGCGGAAGCTGCTGTTAGAACTGCTTATGAATTTGCAACAGGTGAACAGTTAAAAGATGTTGATATTAAAGAAATGAGAGGAACTTCTAATCGTTCTAAAACTATCCATCTTGATTTAAAAGGCACAAAACTTGTAGTTAGAGTTGTTTCAACATTGAAAGAGGCTGAAAAAGCTCTGAAAGAAATTAAAAATGGTACAGCTGATTTTCAGATGTTAGAGGTTATGGCTTGTCCAGGTGGTTGTGTAAACGGTGGAGGTCAGCCTAGAAGTTGTGATGACTCTCACATTAAAGAAGAAAGAGCTGAAGGTTTATATAAAGAAGATCATGATTTACCAATTAGAAAATCTCATATGAATCCTTCAATTCAAAAATTGTATCAAGAATATCTTGAACATCCAGGTTCTCATAAAGCTCACGAATTGTTACATACTGCTTATGTTAATAAATTCGTTGGTTCTTATAAGGATGTGTAATTAGTATAAAAGCTCCTTAAATTAAGGAGCTTTTAATTTGTAAATTTAATATAAAAACAGCCTGAGGTTTTTCGCCAAAGGCTGTTTTTAGTTCTAATTTTTAAGATTTGCTATTTTACAATTTTAATAATTTTAGCTGTAATGTCTTCACCGCCATATAGAACGATGCCTTTACTTAATACAACACTATAGCCATCTTGTTTTGCTTGTGTTGCTATTTGTTGAGAAATAGATGTATCTATTGCTTTTAGTTTTTCTGCGTATTCTTTGTCCATTTTTTCTTTTTTAGCTTGAAGTTCTTTTGCGTATTTGTCTTCAGCTTCTTTTTTCTTTGTTGAGTCAGAAATAGATGCTACATCTTTTCTAGCTTTATCTAAGAACTTAACAATTTCAGCAGTTTTTGCTTGTTGTTCTTTCTTCAATGCTTGAACTTGTGCAGATGCATTAACTACTTGAGGAACATCAACAACTGCAACTGTAAAATCTTGAGCTTGTGCAGCTAAACCAAATGATAATCCTCCTAATACAGCCACTGTTGCTGCTAATAAACCTAAATTTTTCTTCATAATGTTCTCCTTCTAACAGGTTTATATTACCACAAAATTTTTTTTATAACATACGCTAATACGTTTAGTCTATTTTTTTTTGTAACAACTTTACATGTTCTTTAAAAATCTGTATAATATTTTAGTAAGTATACTATATAATTATTTAATTTTTGTAAAGTATTCTTAACAAAAATTAAAAAAAGGTTTTTATTTGACACTTATTGTAACACAATATACTTAGAGATATAGTATACTATATATAACTAGATATATGTTAATATAGAAGGTGAATTAAATAATGGAAAAGATTAGAAGAAATAGTTGCATAAAAACATTGCTTACGGCGTCGTTGTTTTGTGCAATGTGTGTTTGTGTATCCCCAACATTTGCGGCTCCTGATGTTCCAACGAGTGCTCCTGGTAGTGTAAATGCAGGGTTTGGATATACTCATGGTATCGTTCCTGTTATGAATGAAGTTGGTGGTGTTATAAAGCACGATAGTGATATTATGCGTTATGATAGAAACCAACGTTTGGAAGATAAAGATTATAGCAAATATCAAGAACAACGTTATGGTACGCAAGGTTCTCCTGTTACTAATTATGCACCACAGGATGTTCCTGATACAATGAAGGCTACAATTGATGAAATTGGAACAAAGGGTGTTTATATAAATTCTATAGAGGTTTCACCTTCAGAAATTTTAACTAAGGAAGAAATTAATAATGTTATTGGGCAATACGTTGGTAAAAACGTATTTATGTCTGATATTCAAAATGCTATAAATGCTATTAATAATTTATATGCTGAAAAAGGTTATGTAACAGCAAGAGCTTATTTGCCTGAACAAACTGTTTCTAACGGTAATATTAGAATCGAACTTATTGAAAGTAAGATTGGTAATATTACAGTAGAAAACAATAGATATACTACAGATAAATATATCTTAGATCGTATGCCTCAAAAATCAGGTGAATTATTTGATATCGTAAATTTAGAGCAAGATGTTCTTGATTTTAACAGATATCACGATGGTGTTAACCTTGCAGCTAATTTGAAAGCTGGTACTCAGCCTGGAACTACTGATATTGAGTTAACAGCAAGAGAAACATTCCCATTCCATATTATCGGTATGATGGATAATGCTGGTAGAAGAAGTACAGGTTCATTGAGAGGTGGTCCTGCTATTGTTGCTGATAGTTTATTCCATCATAGAGACCAAATGACTTTGGGTTCTTATTTCTCTGGTGGATCTGTGAGTCCATTCTTTGATTATAGCTATCCGGTAAACAAAAAAGACGGTAGAGTTGGTTTTTCATTCTCTTCTACTTTTGCAAATGTTAAATACGGACCAGCTTATCTTACAAGTTTAGGATTAAAGAGTAATTCTTATTTATATAGTTTGTACTATGATCAACCTATCGTTAGAAAACGTGGTTTTGAATTAAGAACTATTGCATCTTTGAATTATAAACGTTCTAGAACTTGGTCTAGTTATGATAGTATGTTTGAACAAATGGGATTTAATTCTCCGTTTGCTAATACCGATCAAGTTACAAGTATCGATGTTGGTATCAATGCTAGAAAAGATACTAAGTATGGTATTTGGTATTTATACCAAGGTGCTGCAATGGCGTTACCTGTGTTAGATGATCAGTCAAGTTATTTCAAATATTCTGGAAGTATCTTGAGATTGCATGATTTCTCTCACGGTGTAATCGGTCAATTAAGAGGTAGTTACCAGGTTATTCCTAACAGTAAATATATTCCATATATTGATCAATTCCAAACAGGTGGTTTGTATACTGTTAGAGGTTATTCAGAAGGTATCTTGATGGGTAAAAGTGGTTACTTCTTCAGTGGTGAATTGATGTTCCCATTGTTACCTAGAACTATAACTAACAAAGACGGTGTAACTAAGAACTTTATTGGTCAGTATATTAAAGGTGCTGTATTTGCAGATACTGCAGGTGTATTCCCTTGGGTAGGTCAAGATTACTACGGTGGAAGTTACTTCTTAGCTTCTGTTGGTATGGGCTTAAGAGTTCAATTGCCGGGTGACTTGAGTGCCAGATTATATTGGGGCTATCCTTTAATCAACAATGCTTATGAAACAAATAGAAAAATTGGTAGATTCCACTTTGAATTGACATTAGAACCTGACTTTGATGCTTTGTTAAGCAAACGTTCTACAAAGGCTCAGCCTGCTCCTCAAAAACAACCTGAACCTCAACCAGAACCAATTCAACCTATTAACAACAATTATGATGATATCAGACATTATGATTACTTGTTAGATGGTGGAGCAACATTATAATTTGATTGATTATTTTGATGATATATAATAAAAGGCGGTAACTAATAGTTGCCGCTTTTATTTTATGGAGGATTAGGTATATGGTATGTAAATCTATTTTTGTTACCGCAACCGGAACGGATGTTGGTAAAACTTATATTTCAGGTTTGTTAGTAAAAAAAATGAGAGATTTAAATTTTAATTGCGGGTATTATAAACCAGCATTAAGTGGTGCAATCAGGCAAGAAGATGGTAGTTTACTACCTGGAGATTGTGATTTTGTTGTTAGAACTTCGGGGGTAAATGTTAAACCTGAGGATTGTGTTACATATTGCTTTGAAGAGGCTGTTTCGCCTCATTTGGCTGCTGTTAGACAAAATGTTTCTATCGATAAAAATGTTATAAAATCTGAGTATGAGAAAAGAACTAAGGATTATGACTATTTAGTTGTTGAAGGTGCTGGAGGTATTACTTGTCCTTTTAATATGAAAGACCAAGTTTTACTATTACCTGAGGTTATCAAAACATTGGGCTTAGGGATTGTAATAGTTGCTGATGGCGGTTTGGGAACTATAAATTCTGTACTTTTGACTGTTGAGTATGCAAAAGCTCAGGGGCTTGATATTAGGGGCATTATATTTAACAATTATGATGCAAATAACTTTATGCATGTTGATAATAAAAAACAGGTTGAATTTTTAACAGGAATAAAGGTTTTGGCTGAAGTTGCAAAAGGTGATAGCGATATAAATATTAGCCAAAGTGATTTGTTGGAGTTATTTAATTAGTATTATATATAAGGAAGTGAGTATATTATGAATTGGCAAGAAGAAGATTTAAAATACATTTGGCACCCGTGTTCACAGATGAAGGATTACGAATCATTACCTCCTATTGTAATTGATCATGCTAAGGGTATAAATTTGTATGATATAGACGGAAATTGTTATAAAGATATTGTAAGTTCTTGGTGGTGCAACCTTTTGGGACATTGTAATCCTAGAATAAATGCTGCTATGAAAAAACAGTTAGATATATTAGAGCATGTTATATTTGCTAATTTTACACATAAAACAGCAATTACATTGTGTCAAAGATTGGTTAAGGTGTTACCAAAAGGGTTATGTAAATTCAATTTTGCTGATAATGGTTCTGCTGCTATTGAAATGTCTATGAAAATGAGTTTTCAGTACCATCAGCAAACCGGTAATACTCAGAAAAAACGTTTTATGGCATTAACAGATGCTTATCATGGTGAAACTATTGGGGCTTTATCAGTAGGTGCTTGTGATTTGTATTCTGAAATTTATAAACCTATTTTGATGGATGTAGTTAGAGTTAAGGGACCTGATTGCTTTAGATGTCCTTATGGCAAATGCCGTGATAATTGTGGTTGTGAATGTTTTGAAAATGCTGAAAAAACATTTGAACAATATGGAAATGAAACTTGTGCAATGTTGGTTGAACCATTATTACAGGGTTCTGCAGGTATGAAGGTTTATCCGCCATTGTATTTGACCAAATTAAGAGCTTTATGCGATAAGTACAATGTTCATTTAATAGCAGACGAAATAGCTACAGGATATGGTAGAACAGGAAAGATGTTTGCTTTTGATCATGCCGGTGTATCTCCTGATATTATATGTCTTTCAAAGGGTTTGACCGGTGGTTATATGCCAATGTCTATTTGTGTAACGACACAAAAGATTTATGATGCTTTTTATGATGATTATAATAAAGGAAAAGCCTTTATGCATTCTCACACTTATGCTGGCAATCCTTTGGCTTGTTCTGCGGCTATTGAGGTTTTGAATATTTTGGAGGATGAACAAATTATTCCTCACGCAGTAGAGAAAGCTAAATATTTCAATAAGATTATTTGTGAAAAATTCCTAGATTTGCCTTATGTTGGTGAAGTTCGTCATATAGGATTGGTTAATGCTATTGAAATTGTTAAAGATAAAAAATCAAAAGAGCCTTATCCTTCTGAATGGAGATTAGGATATCAAATTTATAAAGAAGCATTGAAAAAAGGCGTGTTATTAAGACCTTTGGGTGATGTTATTTACTTTAATCCACCATTGATTATTGAAAAAGAAGATATGGATTTTGTAACTGATGTAGCTCGTGAATGTATGATTGATATTATGAGTAAGGTTTAATTGTTTTGAATTTGTTTTAAGATGTGTTTGGTAGGGTTTATTATTTATTTAATAGCCTTGCCAAACATTATTCTAAATCCTGAAAATCTTTGTTTTAGTGTGCATTTTATCCCTTGAAGTATCTCATTAAGATTTACAACTACTCCTGTAAGTTTATCTATTAAGTTGTCGAGTTTCGGCAGCCCAAGTAATAGATTTGATGTTGTATCAGTTAAATTTTTGGTTATAGGTATTAAGTTGCTTGTTATTTGGGTTAAGTCGTCTGTTATAAGTTTTATGTTTTTAGAACTGGCTTTTAACTCTTGAGGATTGATACTTGAATTTGCTTTTTGGGCTAAGTCTTTTACTTCTGTTGTTATTATTGATAAGTTTTCAGTTGTTGTTTTTAGGTTTTTAGTTGTTGCTTTTAGATCGTCTCTATTTTCATCAATAACATCATTTAGTAAAAGTATAAGTTTGTCCGCATTTTCTGATAATTTTGTTGCTGAATTTAGCAAATTGTCACCTTTTTCAGCAAGACTTACCAAGTACGCCTGATTAAGTTTTCTGGTTGCTTCAATTTCAGAATAGGTTTTTCCTTTTATTAAATCTCCGCTTCTAATGTATTTTTTTGCTGGTTTTTCGGGAAATACAAGTTCAACATAGTAACTTCCGGATTGCTTTTTTATTTCAGCTGTAATATTTCTAGGTAAATGTAATCCTCTTTGTTTTAGGCGAATGTATAAAATTGTTTTGGTAAAATCTTTTGAAATTTCATTTTTTGAAGTCGTTCCAAGTTTATAACCTTTATAATATACCGGCATTTTAGCAGGAAACGGGTCAAGATGTTGAAATTCTGCTCTTATATAAGTGTGGGTTGAATATATGAAAATTCCGTAACCGATTGCACTTAAAAAGATTAGTATTAACATAAATTTGCCGGTGGTAAAGTTGAATTTCATAGTAATATTATTGGGTTTATATATATTATTATGAATTGGATAAGTGGCTTAATTTGTTATGGCTTGTAATTGTTTGTGAATTTTTACGTTATGAACTCTTATGTAGTCAATATGATCATTTATTAGTATGCTATTTATAGCAAGTGTATAGATGTCTTTTTCTTCGTTCGTTGAATTTTGCATATTTAATAGACTTTTTCTTGATAGACCTATAAGAATTGGGCAGCCTATTGTTCTTAGTTCTTTCCAGCGTTTTAGAATTTCAAAATTTTGTTCTTTAGTTTTTCCAAATCCAATACCCGGATCAATTATTATATTTTCTTTTTTTATACCTTTTTCTATTGCGTAATCAACTTTATTCTTTAGGTTTATATAAATTTCATCCATAAGATTTTCATAGTGTGGAGCATCTTGCATATTCTCAGGTGTTCCTTGTGAGTGTTGGATGATTATTTTTGTAGTTGGATTATCTTTTATTATATTTACCATATTAGAATCATAATCAAATCCTGAAACATCATTTATGATATTAGCGCCTAACTCTATACATTTTTTTGCAACTTCTGAACTTCTTGTATCTATGCTTATTGGAGTTGTTATATTGTTTTCTTTTATATATTTTAAAATAGGTATTAGTTTTTCTAATTGTTCTTCAGGTGAAATTGGTTTTGAGTATGGTTTTGTTGACTCTGCACCAATATCAATAATGTCTGCTTGCTCTTCTATTAACTCTTTTAAGTGCTTGATAGAATCTCCAAATTCAAAATACTCTCCTCCATCAGAGAATGAATTTTGGGTAATATTTAGAATTCCCATAATTTGAGTTTTAGGAGTTGAACTTGTTTGTTGTAATTGCTCTTCAAGCATTTGTCCAAGTTTTTTTAATCCAAATGGTTGGAATTGTAATTTTTTTGCAATCTTTTTTATTTGAGAAAAGCTTCCACCTAAAATACAATCAGTGTATTCAATTTGGCCTGTTATAGTTTCTCTGTTTGTTCCGCAATCTGCACCAACAGTTAGCGCAGTTTGTTTCAAGATATTTGCTTGAGGTAAACTAAGTTTGAAAATTTTAAAATTTTTATAGGCAAATTTTTCTTGAGCAGTGTGCGCGTAAAACTTGTCATAGCCTATAAGCTTTAATTCATTTTCTATATTTGTGTTAGATAATTCTTTTATTAAAAAATCGTGCATAAACTTAGTTTAGCACGATTTTTTATTTTTTCAATTTATTATATTATTTTATCCGTTCATTTCGTGATATTGATTTTTTATATTATCAACTGCAATAGCACCGTTTCTTACTGCTTTATTTATACCTGTTACTAATACAAAGAATGCTAATGCTCCACCACATATACTTGCTGCTTTTTTGGTTACAGGACTTTTTATAATTGGACCTAGTATTGTGGAATCTTGTAATTTGCTTAATCTTCTTATAATATCATCTGTATATCTTCTGATATTTACTCTAAATGTTGCAAATAGTCCTTCTGCTTCTTGTGTATTTTTAGTTATAGTATGGCAAGTTCTATTTACTTTTGCCATCCCTTGTTGAAATAATTGTTCTTTTGATTCAATTTGTGCTGCTCTTTTGGTAATTGCTTTTGCAGCAGTTCCTGTTACACCTGCAGCACCACCTGCACCTGCTGCTACTTTTTCCCTATTGTCTTTTCTTTCTTCTGCAGATGTGGTATGTACTGAATGATATGTTGGTTGGTGATTTATAGGATTTATTGAAGGCATATTATTCACCTGCCTCTAATTTTTCCATTTCTTCTTGATATTCTCTATCTAAATCTACATTTCTAGATGATCTGTTAGGTTTGTAGTCTACTGGTTCATCTGTATAGTAATAGTCATTATCAACTTCATCATTAATATTGTTGTTTGTTTCAGGCTTTTCAGGTTTTAATGTAGCTGTATATGCGCCTGCTGCACCTGCTCCAACACCTAATGTTGTGCCTGTTACTTTGGCAGCTTTATCATAAATTTCACTTGCAGATTTACCTTTAAAGTGTGATGCGATTGCATTGTATCCTGATTTAACCATTGAACCAACGGCAGCAATGCTCTTTCCGATAAATTTGAATACATTTACTATTTGTTTGCCAATAAAGTTATCATTTACTTTCTTTAAAAATTCAGAATTCTTAAATTGGGTTGCACCATCTGTAATGGCGGTAGAAATTGTTTTTCTTGCAGCTTGTAATCCTTTTGATAGTGGTTTTATAATTTCTTTAAATTCTTTTACAACTTTGCTGTTTAATCCTTTTAAAACTCCATTTTTTATGAATCTGGAGCCTTTAGATGCGCCCCACATTACAAGCCAACCTTCAAATAAACCAGCTGATGCCACTTTGAATCCTTGGAAAACTTTTTTCATATACTCAGGGGTTTTGGTATCATTGATCATATTATCAAAATCTTGAGTTTGATCTTCATAAAATCTGGTTTTTTCTTGAAATTTTTTGTCTTCTTCAGTGTCTACACTGTAGCCACTTTTGAATGATAATCTGTTATTAGAATGCGTTGTAAAATTAGGTTGGATTGTTAGCATAAATTTCCCCCACTACCTTATAATTTAATTTCCATTCGTATAATACGAATAAACAATTTTTTTTGCTATTATATGTGAAATCCATTAACAAAATGTTACAATATAGCACCTCATATTATCACATATTTTTAGGTTCTTGTAAAGTATTTTGAGCTTTGATATGAATTTCTTTTAATAAATTCTCTATCGATTTTATTTAGGCAATCTAATTTAGCTCCAAGCCAGCGTGGTGCTATCAAATTCTTTTTTAAACCGTTACCGGCAAGTCTGTGAATTGTAGTTTGAGGAGGTAATATTTCTAGAAAATCGCATACCAAATTTACATATTCATCTTCACTCATAAAATCTATTTCATTTGCTTCATATAATTTGGCAAGTTTTGTATCCTTTAAGGCGCATAACATATGGATTTTAACTCCATCAACTCCTAATTGCGCAAGTCTTTGGGCGGTTTGTAATATTTCATCTTTTGTCTCCCAAAGTCCGAATATTACGTGTACACAAACGTTTATTCCTTTTTCTTTTGTCTTTTCATAAGCTTTTAAAAAGCAATTAAAATCGTGTCCTCTGTTTATTCTTTTTAAAGTTTTATCATGAATTGATTGAAGTCCGTATTCAATCCAAGTATAGTAATCTTTTGAAATATCAGAAATTAAATTTAATTTATCATCATCTATGCAATCAGGTCTTGTTCCAATAGATAGTCCAACAACATCAGGATGTTTTAATGCTGATTTATATATAACTTCAAGTTCTTCTACAGGTTTGTAAGTGTTTGAGTAGGCTTGAAAATATGACATAAATTTCTCAGCTTTAAATCTGTCGTGTAATGTTTTTGCTCCAATATTTACTTGCTCTTCTATAGATAGAAGGTTAGAATGAGCTTGAGAAAAACTCCCACCATCATCACAAAAAATACAACCACCAGTGGATATTGTTCCGTCTCTGTTTGGACATGAAAAACCTGCATCAAGAGTTATTTTATAAACTTTTGCACCAAATTTGTTTTTCAAATATGCACTAAATTGGTTGTATCTTTTGTCTGTATTATTAAAAAACATTTTTATTTTTGTTCTTCGTCATTATCGTAAATAGGGTAAACATAGTGTTCTCCACAATTTGGACATACAACTTCTTGTTGTTTACCGTCTTCTGTTTGTGCAACTTCAAATAAACATTTGCATCCTGATTGTACGCATCTGATAGCCCATGTTGGTCTGATTAATCTTGCCATAGTTTATAACCTCTTTTCTTCTTTACTCTATGATTTTAGCATTGTTTTCGGTTGATGTAAAGTTGTTATTATTTATAAACTTCATCATCCCAATATTCAAGTTCAAGCTTTCCAACAATTATGGTATCGCCGTTTTGAATTCCAAGTTTTTTCAATTCATCCATAATTCCCATACTAATCATAATGTTTTGAAATCTTATAATTTGTTCGGTACTTCTTGGATCTGTAACTTGTGAAATTCTAATAATTCTACCGCCTGTTACAAGATAAGTATCTTTGTTTAATTTTTGAACATCCCAATAACCATCATCATTATTTGTAGCCTCAAAATCTTCTTCTACAGTAACTTCTGATTTCGGTTTTTCTATAGTATCAACTTTGTGCTCTAATTCGTGTTTTAGGGTGTCTATATTTTCACCAGTTACAGCTGAAATGAAGAATGGCTCAACTCCAATTTCATTGAATTCTTTTTTCAAAGCTTCTTGGTGATCTTTATCAATTACATCAATTTTGTTGATTGCGACAACTTGGTATAGTTTAGCAAGTTTTTCTGAATATTTTGCAAGTTCTTCATTGATGATTTTGTAATTTTTAACAGGATCAATTTCTGTTCCGTCTACGATGTGAAGCAAAAATCTGCATCTTTCAACGTGGCGTAAGAAGTCGTGACCTAGTCCAACACCTTCTGAAGCACCTTCAATTAACCCTGGAATATCCGCTATAACATAGCCATCTCCAGAATCTTTTCTTACGACGCCCAAATTTGGAACTAGTGTTGTAAATGGATAATCTGCAATTTTAGGCTTAGCTGCGGAAACTCTGCTTATAAAAGTAGATTTACCTGCATTTGGAAATCCTAAAAGCCCAACATCAGCTAATAATTTTAATTCCAGTTGAAGTTCTCTTTCAATTCCTGGTTCTCCAGGTTCACAATATTGAGGTGCTCTGTTTTGAGGTGTACAAAAATGAATATTTCCTCTGCCTCCTCTACCGCCTCTTGCAACTAAAACCTTTTGTTCGTGTTGTGTTAAATCGGCAATAATATTGCCGGTTTTTAAATCTTTCACGATAGTTCCTGTTGGAACTTTTATATATAAATCTTTAGCACTTTTGCCGTGCATACTCTTTTTAAAGCCGTTTTCTCCGTTGTCAGCTTTAAATATAGAACGGTATGTGAAATCTAGAAGTGTTGATAAGCCTTCATCTGCAACTAAATATACACTTCCGCCTTTGCCGCCATCGCCGCCAGCCGGTCCGCCTTTTTCTACAAATTTTTCTCTGCGCCAAGCTACTACTCCGTTTCCGCCTTTGCCGGAGCTGATTTTTATTTTGGCTTTATCAATAAATTGCATAGTATAAATCCTTTTGATTTTGATTTTACTATGAACATTTACAAAAGTGAAGAGTGTATTAGTTTTTGGTAAAGCTTTATATATTTGTTTATAAACCTGTTAGTCTTCCGGCAAATACATCGGTGATTTTGACAAAATTTCTCTTGTGTGTTCGTAGCAGCAGCTTTTTTGTGTTAATTTTTGATATTCTCTTACGATATTTAAAACATCATCTACCGTTAATCTTATTACACGTCTTTGACCTTCAATAATTCTTGCCATAATTTTCTCCCTTCTTTTTATGTCTTTCGGGATAAATTTTTTGATTCTTTAATTGTTCATTTTGTTGGTTTAGAAATCTTTATTCAAAATAAAAGGATGAATTTAAATTCATCCTTTTATTAGTTAGCTTTATAATTATGTTCTATTTATTGTATGTTTGAAAAATTAGAAAATTTAGGAACTTGTAATTTTGGAGTTTTTTGTTCTTTTATTTTTTCTTCTGCCAATTCTTTTATTTGTTCATCATTCAGTCCTTTAATTTCTGATGGTTTTAAAGTTACTGTTCCTGTATTTTTGTACGGAACGCCTATTGTTACTGTTACGGATCCGTCATTATTTCTTTTTATCTCTTTATTATCATTTACCGGTTTAGAATTTGGAGTTTTAGAACTTTTGTTTGCTTTACTTGCGGAACCAGCTGAACTTGCACCTCCAATATCGATGCTTCCAACACCTGATAGACTGTCTCCTTCGTGTTGATTTAATCCGAAGCTATCACCTTGTTTTTCAAGTTTATATGTGTCGCCTTTACCGTTCATAGATTTGTAAATTGCTTTACCATCTGAGTCTACAGATTGAAATACATATTGATATCCTTTGACAGCTATTTTTGCAGGGAATCCTTGAGTGTTTTCACCAGGTTTTGATAATACAGTAGCTCCATTTATTGATGCGCCTCCACCAGAAGCAAAGTCATTAACAGAGATATTTCCAGTAAATCCTTTTAAATCATTTGCAGTTGCAGCATCCCAACCAGAGCCGGATCCTGAACCGGAACCTGAGCCTGAGCCAGCACCTGAAGCTGAGCCGGCACCTGAAGCTGAGCCGGCACCTGATCCTGAGTCTTTACCATCATCATCTACTTTTGCTCCAGAATCTTTTCCTTGTGGATCTTTTGCTTCAGAGCTTTTCTTTAATAATTCGCACATTTGTTCAAAATTGCCTTTGTGATGCACTGTACCATCTTTTGATGTTGCATCATAATTGCCATTTCCATCTGATACGATATTCCAATCAGGATATAATGTTTTTAAATCGTTTAGTCTATCTCCGGATTTTGGTGTTTTTGAATTCATTTGTGTTTGGTTTAGCATTCCGAATGGACTTGCCATCATTGGCATACCCATGCCCATACCCATACCAAAATTGCTAAAGCTATTGAATCCACCAAAGCTTAATCCACCGCCGAATAGGCTATTCATAAATCCACCCAAAAAGCCCCAAAAACCTGTTGGACCATTATTTACAGTTATATTTGTGGTCTTTGTTACTGAGTGTCCTCCAAAAACTACATTTGCGGGTTGTTTTTGGATGATTTTTGGATTTCTTGAAACCTGTCCTCTTCGTATAAATTCATAGTTGAAGGCTTTGCCTGCTCCGTAGATACCCATCTTTTTGTCCTCTTATTTAATACTTTATATATATAAAGTATATATCTTGTAAATAATTGCTTATATACTGTTCTTTTCGTAACAAATCTTAATATTTCTTCTTGGTCTTTAGTTTGTATTTGGATAAAAATAAGCAGAGTTGTTAAATTTTTCTAACCTCCCTGCTTATTTTTTTATATTTGGTTTATTTGCGTATGTGCTTATGCGTATAAGCTTCCGTTACTTGTGTAGGATGTTTTTAGGGCTGAAGTTCCTAGCTTTGATGCAGCTCCTGCTAATGGATTTATAAAGGATAATGCTGTTGAGCCTATGTCTGCTATACCGCTTAGAAATGATGAGCCTGAATTTTGTGCATTATATGCATTTGCGTTATAGTTGTTGCCGGAATTTGCATTGGAGTCTGCTAATTGCATATAATTTAGAATATTGTTGTTCATTGTAGTGTTTAGATTGCTTAATAAAGTTACGTAATTTATTCTGTTTGCAAGTTCATTTGTATATAATTCATCTTGTTTCATTACAAGTGAATCACTCAAATCTGCAACTGCTTTGGCTTTGTTATCTGTTATGTTGCTTAGATTATCCATAAATATTGAGTTGTCAAAGTTCCCAAATCTGGATGCGATATCATTTTTTAATGCAGTTTCCATTGGTGTATAGATGCTGTTTATTTGGTCGATGCCTTCTTGTTTATAGGCTTCCAATTGATTTTGCCATTGCTTTTGTGTTGAGTCTGAGATATCAAATAAACTTCCGAGTGATGATGCTAAATTATTTTGGATGCCATCATAAATATTCTTTTCGGTATCAGACATGTTGTATGAACTACTTATGGTATTGTCATCTTTTTTTGTTGCAGTAGCAACTGTATTCCCGTTAATTTCAACACTACCGGATGAATATTCCGGATATTTAGATTTTTTGCCCATTTAAATATTTCCTTTCTTATTAAGGTAATATTTAATGGCTTTTTAAGTGGCTAGGATATATATATTATAACATTTTTTCATGTTTTTGTAAAGTTAGCATTATATGATTTGAAATTTATTTATACTCGTATCATAATATCAGTATGGCAGAGAAGATAAAAATTGTTGGAGCAAAAGAACATAATTTAAAAAATGTATCATTAGAAATCCCCAAAAATGAACTTATTGTTTTTACCGGAGTTTCAGGATCAGGCAAAAGTTCATTAGCTTTTGATACTATTTTTGCAGAAGGTCAAAGGCGATATATTGAAAGTTTGTCAACTTATGCAAGACAGTTTTTAGGTCAGCTTGACAAGCCTAATGTTGAATATATTGATGGTTTATCTCCTGCAATTTCTATTGATCAGAAGTCAAAAAGTAATAATCCAAGATCTACAGTTGGTACTATTACGGAAATTTATGATTATCTAAGACTTTTATATGCAAGAGTTGGGACTCCATATTGTCCTGTTTGCGGAAGAAAAATTAAACCTCAAACTTTGGATGAAATTATAAATAAAATTTTAGCACTTGGTGAAGGTGTTAAAATTCAGATATTAGCTCCTGTTGTAAGAGGTAAGAAAGGTGAATATTCATCTTTATTTGAAGAATTAAGACAAGAAGGATTTGTCAGAGTTAAGGTTGATGGAGAAACTTACAGTCTTGATGAAGATGAAATTGAGTTAGCAAAAACGAAAAAACACGATATAAGTATTGTTGTTGATAGAATTGTTGTTAAAGAATCTGCAAGATCAAGGTTAGCTGATAGTGTTCAGATTTCATTAAAAAATGCTGACGGTATTGTTATTGTTGATGTTGTTGGCGATAAAGAAATCGTTTTTAGTGAAAAGTTGGCTTGTCCTGATTGTAATATTAGTTTTGAAGAATTGACACCAAGAATCTTTTCATTTAATGCGCCTTACGGAGCTTGTGAAAGATGTTCAGGTTTGGGGGCAGATTTTGTTGTTGATCCTGATTTGATTGTTCCGGATAAATCTTTATCTTTAAATGAGGGAGCAATATATGCTTGGGCTTCTCGTAGTGCTACAACTTATTATCATGATTTATTAAGTTCAGTTTGTAGTGCTTACAATATAGATATGGATACTCCTTTTGAAAAATTGACAAAGGAGCAGCAAAATATTATTTTGTATGGTTCTGAGGATCCTATAAAAATCAGAGTTAAACAATTTGGAACAAGTCGTTATCAAACTAATTTGCAGCCATTTGTCGGAGTTATTCCGTTTTTGGAAAAAAGATATAATGATTCAAATGGTGATTATTGGCGTGAAGAAATTGAGAAATTTATGGTCGCAAAGCCATGTCCTGTTTGCCATGGCGCAAGGTTAAAACCTTTTCCATTAGCAGTTAAAATTAAAGATAAAAATATTTATGAATTTACAAAGATGTCTGTTGATGATGAATTACAATTTATAACAGAATTGTATTTGGACTTGACAGAATATCAGTTGAAAATTGCAAAACAAATTTTGGATGAAATTCGAGCAAGGTTGAAATTCTTATGTGATGTAGGTTTACATTATTTAGACTTGGCTCGTATGGCAGGAACTTTGTCAGGTGGTGAATCTCAAAGAATTCGTTTGGCTTCTCAAATTGGTAGTGGCTTAAGCGGTGTTTTATATGTCCTAGATGAGCCTTCTATAGGGTTACATCAACGCGATAATGATATGCTTATTAAGACTCTGTTTAAGTTGAGAAATTTGGGTAATACATTGATTGTTGTTGAACACGATGAAGATACCATAAGAAGTGCAGATTATATTGTTGATATCGGTCCAAGAGCAGGTGTTGCCGGTGGTAAAATTATTGCACAGGGTTCTGTGGATGATATTATTGCGGCTAAAGCATCTATTACTGGTAAGTATTTGAGCGGAGAAAAGTATATTCCTGTTCCCGATAAAATTCGAGAAGGTAATGGACATTATTTACAAATAAAAAATGCTTATTTGAATAATTTGAAGCATATTAATGTTGATATTCCGTTGGGTAAAATTGTTATATTAACAGGGGTTTCAGGCTCTGGTAAATCAACTTTGATGCAAGATATTTTATTTGAGTATGCCGCTCATAAATTGAGAAAGAATAAGCCAAAACCTCAAGGTGTAGATGAAATTCTTGGTTTTGAATATATAGATAAAATTATTGATATCGATCAGTCGCCAATAGGTAGAACTCCTCGTTCTAATCCTGCAACTTATACGGATGTATTTACACCTATTAGAGAATTATTTGCCAGAACTAATGAATCAAAGGTAAGAGGTTATAAACCCGGAAGATTTAGTTTTAATGTTAAAGGCGGAAGATGTGAAGCTTGCAAGGGCGACGGTCTTGTTAAAATTGAAATGAACTTTTTATCTGATGTCTATGTAAAATGTGATGTTTGCAAGGGTATGCGATACAATAGAGAAACTTTGGAAGTTAAATATAAAGGCAAAACTATTGCAGATGTACTTGATATGAGTGTAAAAGAAGCTTTAGACTTTTTTGATAGTATTCCATCTATTAAAAATAAACTTCAAACTTTGTATGACGTTGGACTTGATTATATGAAATTAGGTCAAAGTGCTACAACATTATCAGGTGGTGAAGCTCAGCGTATAAAATTGGCGTCTGAATTAAATAAGCGTTCTACAGGCAAAACTTTATATTTACTTGATGAGCCGTCTGTTGGTTTACATTGGGCTGATTTGGATAAACTTGCAAAAATATTACAAGCTTTGGCTGATCAGGGTAATACTATTTTAATGATTGAACATAATCTTGATTTGATTAAAATTGCAGATCATATTATAGATTTGGGGCCTGAAGGCGGTGTTGATGGCGGTAGAGTGATTGCTCAAGGAACACCTGAAGATATTATGAAATGTAAAGATTCTTATACCGGTAAATATTTATCTAAATATCTTAAAAAAGCTTGATATTATAGAGTATTTGAATTTTAGTGAAGAATTTGCTATTATGTAAACATAGATAAGGTGTTTTTATGTGGCAAAAAAATATATTTACAGGTTTTATAATATTAATATCTTGTATGTATACACAAGCATATGCCCAGACTATTGAGGTTTATTCGTTGAATAAGTTTTCAACAGAGAATCCTCCAAAGTCAATTTCTATAAAACTTCTGGAACCTTTAGAAATTTCAGAATCTGAAGTTTATAAAGCAGGAGTGATAATGAAAGGCGATTTGTTTGATGTAGTTAGCCCGAAAAGATTGAAACGCGATGCGGATTTTTCTTTTAAGCCTGTAAGTTATATCGATTTGGACGGAAAAACATACCAGATAACTTCGAACATTACAGCATCATATACAGAACCTATTGATAAAGGTCAAGTTGCAAAAAATGCCGCTTTAGGAGTTGGTAATTTCTTTGTAAAAGGTTTATCGATGGGAGTTGCAGCAGTATCAGGTGCGGTTAAAAATGAAGAAGGTAACAGAGTTAAATCTTCAGCCGTTTCTGTTTATGAAGCATCACCTTTTTCTTATGTAGAGAAAGGTGAAGATATTAATATTTCTATTAATCAACCTTTCTTTTTGAAGTTTAAGGATATTGATTCTAAGAATGATGATATTGATGCAGGTAATGAAAATACTATAAAAGGTCAAAATTATACATTTGAAATAGAAAAGGAGTAAGTAAAAGATGAAAAGATTATTTATGGCATTTACGGCTTTTGTCCTTTCATTGACTTTGGCTCAGGGTGTAAACGCTAAAACTATTCAGGTTACAGCATTGGAAGATTTCCAAACAACTAATCCTCCTCAAGTTTTGCATGTACAAATGAATGCAAATACAAGACTTAATTATGATTTAATGTTGTTCCAAGGTTTCCAAGTTACTGGTAAGGTTCAACCTCAACAAAATGGCGGATTTGTATTTATCCCTATTAGTTATGTAAATTATCAAGAAGAACAACTTCCGATTGAAAAAGAAGTTCCTGCCGTATTTAAAGGAAAAGCTGGTTTGATTAGAAGAAATCAACCATTCCAGTTGGTATTTCCAAATAATGGACCTGATACTTTCCAATATTATGTCCCAAGCAGCAGTGATATGAATTAGATGTTTATTAATAGATTTATTATACAGACGGAAGGACTCTTTTATAAGAGTCTTTTCGTTTTTTTATAGGATATTATTTATTGAATTTTTCGCTATTATATAGCTGTAATATAAAAGAGAGGTAGTATGTTATGTTGGAATATTTTTTAGGCTCATATATTATTACAATTACAGGGGTAATTTGGGCCTATCTATGGGGTGAACATGTTCATTCAGGGACAGGCTTAGCTTGTGTTTTTATTGTTTTAGTGTTGGCGGTGTTAGAAACAAGTTTATCTTTTGATAACGCTGTCGTAAATGCTATGAAGTTAGAAAAAATGAGTCATAAATGGCGTCATAGATTTTTAACTTGGGGTATTTTGATTGCCGTTTTTGGTATGAGATTTTTATTCCCGGTTTTGGTTGTAGCAATTTTTGCAAATTTGGATATGATTACAGTTACTAAAATTGCGTTAACCGATTCGGATAAATACGCAAGTTATTTGCATGCTACACATGCTCCAATTGTTACTTTTGGCGGTATGTTTTTGATTATGTTATTTCTTAATTACTTCTTTGATCATAAGAAAACTGTTCACTGGATTACTCCTATTGAAAAGCCTTTATCAACATTAGATCATATAAGAGGAATTGAAATTGTTATATCATTATTGATGTTAATTTTTGTTCAACACTATATTCCTCAAGATAACAAAGTTAATGTTATTATTGCAGGAATGGCAGGTATTATAACTTATTTGGTTATAGATGGTGTAGCACACTTTTTGGAAAGACACGAAGAAATGCAAAATGCTCAATGTGCAGCAGGTGGTATCAAATGTGCAGGACTTATAAGTTTTATCTATTTGGAATTGATTGATGCTTCATTTTCATTAGATGGCGTTTTAGGAGCTTTTGCTTTAAGTAAAGATGTATTGATTATTACAATTGGTCTTGCTATTGGTGCTATGTTTGTAAGATCTTTAACTATTATGCTTGTTGAAAAGAAAACACTTGCAAAATTTTTATATTTAGAGCACGGTGCTCATTGGGCTATTGGGGCTTTGGCAATAATTATGTTGGTTACAACAGTTAAAGAAATTCCAGAAGTTGTTACTGGCTTGATAGGTTTAGTATTCATTGTTGCTGCATTTATTTCTTCTCTTATTCATAATAAAAACCAAGCAGAACTTGAAAAAACAGATAACTAAAGTTTTATATGGTGTAACAAAAAAGAGGGCCTTGAAATTTCAAGACCCTCTTTTTATATATTTTTAATTAGTCTATTTTCCAGCTATTTAAATATTCTTCTTGTTCTTTTGTAAGTGTATCAATTTCGATACCCATAGATTGAAGTTTTAATTGAGCAATTTTAACATCAACTTCATAAGGAAGAGTATATAATTTATTTTCTAATTTACCCTTGTTTTTAACCAAGAACTCGATACCAAGAGCTTGGTTAGCAAAACTCATATCCATAACACTTGCTGGGTGCCCTTCTGCAGCAACAAGGTTAACAAGTCTTCCTTGAGCGATAACATAAATTGATTTACCATTATCAAGAACATATTCTTCTAATGCCGGTCTGATTTGTTTAATTTCAACTGCGTGTTGTTTTAAATCACCAACATTAACTTCCCAGTCAAAGTGTCCAACATTACCAACAAAAGCACCATCTTTCATTGTAAGTAAATGTTTAACATCAATAACGTGTTTGTCACCTGTAACTGTTAAGAATAAATCACCTTCTAATGCAGCTTGAGCAATAGGCATAACTCTATAACCTTCCATTGCAGCTTCTAACGCTTTTAGAGGGTCAACTTCACATACAATAACATTAGCACCTAAAGCTTTTGCTCTTAAGGCAACTCCTCTTCCGCACCATCCGTATCCTGATACAACAACAGTTTTTCCGGCGATAAGAATATTAGCAGCTCTTAAAACACCATCAAATGCGCTTTGACCTGTTCCGTAACGGTTATCATATAAGTGTTTTGTTAAGCTTGTGTTAACTCCAACAGCAGGAAATCCTAATTTGCCTTGAGCTTCTAAGGCTTGAAGTCTTATAATTCCGGTTGTTGTTTCTTCTGTAGAACCGATAATTTTTCCGATTAAATCAGGTCTTTGATCATGAATTGTTGAAACCATATCACAACCGTCATCAATTATAATGTCAGGATTATGGTTGATTGCTTCTTGGATGTGTTCTTTATATTGTTCAACAGTTTCTCCAGCTACAGCAAAAACCGGTATATTATAATATTTAACAAGTGCAGCGGCTACATCATCTTGAGTTGATAACGGATTAGATGCAACAAGTACTGCATCAGCTCCACCTGCTTGCATTACTGTACATAATGCTGCTGTTTCTTTTGTTACGTGTACACAAGCTGATAGTTTTAAGCCTTTAAATGGTTGTTCTTTTATAAATCTTTCTCTTATCTTTTTTAATACAGGCATATCTTTAAATGCCCAATCTATTTGTTTTTTACCTTGTTCGGCTAAATTGATATCTTTGATATCGCATTTTATTTCGGTCATTAGCATCTTTTTCTCCTTGATCTTCCAACACAATAATAATTGTATCCCGTACACTAACATTATATATAATAAATATTTTATTTATAAGTTTTTGAAATCATTGTAAAATTTTCTTAATAATGCTCTTACATATATCAAAAAAAAATATTCAGAGTTGTTATAATTGACACTAAGGAGTAAGGTGTGAAAGTAAATTTTGATTTAAAGAAGAATAAGGCTGAAAATAATAATTCAGTTGCATTTCAAGGGTATAAGTTTGATAAATCAGATCAAGGTTTTAGAGAATTTGAATTTTCTTATCCGTATGACGAGAATAAAGATAGATGTTATCTTGAAATCTATAAATTAGATCAAGATAGATATGGCAATTATTTTTCTACAGGTAAAGCCTATTCTCGTGACGGTAAAGACAATATTGAGTTAAAACCTGGTGTAAATAAAGTTGATTTGGCAAGAAAGTATGGTTTTGACGATAATCAAGCTTTTGCATATCATTTCCTTTTAGTTGATAAAAAGACCGGTTATACAAAGACCAGAGTTGATGCCGGTGAAATTATAGATGAACGTTCAAGCGCTAATGAAAATAGAAATATATTTAATATAGTTGTACCTACAAAATCTAACTTATCTAAAGGTGGAGCCATGAAATTGGTTATTATAGATTCCCAAAAGGTAGGGTATGTATATAATGACCAAAACATGATTGTTAGAGATGAAAAACTTGCTGAAAGAGGCGAAAAGGGTATTAAAACTGTAGCTAATAAGTTTGGTGGCACTTTGGCAGGTTTAGAATATGCTGTAGATAAAGGCGATTATGATGGTTATAGCAGAATAATTTCATTACCAATATTTACAGATGATGATTTTACAGCCCATGCTTATTGGAATAAAAACTGTATGCAGATGGCAAGTTCTCTTGGTAATATAAATAATTATGCTTCTTTACAGAGAAAAATGTTTGCGCATGGTTTGAATTTTGTTTCAGATGGTGCTTTTGTCAATGAAGGTTTGGAAGGTGTTCACTTTAAACATATTTTAAAATGGGGTGATGATTCTCCATATATAAATTGGTTTAGAGCATCAGGGATAAAGAATAATCCTTTATCTTTGGGCGTTTTTGTAAAGAATAAAGATTATATTTCACATAAAATAGTAAACTCACCTTATTCATATTCTCAAAATAGAATTGGGCATATTTCAATTAAGAAAAATAGAGCTTATGATCCTAAAAAACCAACATACATTCAATTCTTTGATACACGTTTAGTTACTGAAGAAGAAAGAAATGATAATAAATCTTTGATAAAAACTTATTCAAAGATGAGTACTCCAAATGTATATGATTTACATTCTCATAATGATTCAGTGTTCCCATACGCATTTGAAATAAATCCTGAAACTTATAATGATAATATTAAAAACTTAAATAAATATAATGATATGAATCCGGATAGACCAATTACAATGAATGGTCCAATGGGTTCAAGATTCTTATCTAAATTCAGAAACTTTGTAGTCGATGGTAAATACGAAAGTGGTTTTGAAACTTGGGATGCTAACCCTGATATTGCAAAATTGAATTTTGTATTTTCAAATGCTGATACAAAGTCTTTAATTAACTTGCCTGTAGATGAGAGAAAACGCGAAATGAAGAAAATTATTCGCGGTAATATGCAAGTTCAAGATTATGCTATATCTTCAGGACAATATTGGACAGCTAAGACTGATGATATTTTAAGATTGTATGTAGCACAAACTTTAAGAAACGTGGATGTAAATAATCCGTCTAAAGTTTATAGTCAAATCGTAGATATGTCTAATAATAAGATTTTCCCTAAATCATTGAAGGCAGAAGTTTCAAAAACTGAAGTGGAAAATGTATTAGAAGGTTTTTATAATAATAAAAGAGTATTATCAAATGAAGACAAGAAATCTCAAATCTTAGAAGGTTTGATGAATACTCCATTGGATTCTTTTGAATTAGGGGACAACATTGTTTCAGTATTAGCATCTCCATTGATTTCAAAAAGAGCGGTAGTTCCTTCTGATATTGCTGTTCCAAGATATCAAATCTATAAAGAAGGTAATAAACATCTTCCTGCAGAGTATAAAGATACATATGAGCAGATGGATAAAATCTATACTCAGGAAATGTCTAATTTTGCAACTACAGTATTGGATCAAGTTGATTCTGTATTACCGGATGATAAGAAATTATTTGATGGTGATGAAGTTACTGAATTTGGTAAATACGCGTTACCAATATTGTTGCCGATGATTGCTAAATATGCAGTTATAAAATCATTAGATCCGAATGTTACTGTTGCAATAAATTCTTCAAGTGGTGAATTATCATACGATTATAAAGAATTAAAGCAATTATCATTACAAGGTATAGGTATTCTAAATCCTGCATCACCTAAAGATGAAGCTCAGATGTTGTTACATCGTTTACGTAAAGGAATGAAGAATTTGGATTCATCTATAGATAGTGAAATTGTTGAATCTATGGTCAGAACCTTAAAAGATACAAATCTCGCAAGTTTCCAATTAGCAGATTTAATTATTGATAAAGCACAATCAGGTTTAGATTGGAGAATTGACGCTGCAAAAGATATTGCTGATGTTGAAGCTTTACGTAACACAAATACAAACTTTGAATATACTTGGCAACAAGTTATTAATTTCTGGAATAAATTTACTCAGGGCGTTATTAAGATTAATCCAAATGCTTATACGGTTGCAGAAATTACTGATGAAATCAATTTGCACGAAAGAGGCTATGGAAGTGCTTCTAGAAAATTCCCTAACAAGTTCAATGACATTGTTTCTAAATTCCAAAGAGAAACAGGCATGTCTTCAACTGCAAATTATACTCATTGGTTTAGATTAATTTCAAATATGTTTGCAAAAGATTTTGAAGATGGTACATATTTTACAGATAGTAATTATCTTCAAAAAGTAATATTTGAAAAAATGGTAGGTGGAAATAATCCGTTTATCAGATCCGGAGGCTTGGATTCTGTAATGTATGCTTATACATTTATAGGTAACCATGATAAACCTAGAGCATTGCATTGTGCAGCTTTGGATATGTCATTATTCTACTGTGATTTGAACTATGTAGAAGGTCGTGAAAATAGACGTAAGGCTTACCAAATTATTAAAGATAAATTCTTAGAACCAATTTCAGATGCAGAAGTTGATAATTATGATTTCTCTGCAGTATCACCAAAAGCTATTGCTATGGCAGATGCTTTAAGACCTGCATTTATTGATGTCTTAAATAATTATAGAGATAAATATAGAAATGAATTGGGTTCTGATGAACAGTTTAATAAAGCTTTCATACCAATAAGTAAAGCTATTTCTGATTTAGCTCAAGGTAAATTTATGGGCAAACGATTTGATCCGGATGCGTTTGGTGTAAAACCTATTGATGTAACAATATCAATGGTGTTAAAACAAGCTAGAAGTCAATATGGTTTCCAATTACCACCTGGAGCTGATGCAGATTATGAAAATGACGTGTTTGAAGCTGTTATGAAGCCTGCATTATCAAAAGTCTTAGGTATGATGAAATATGTTGTAGCATTACCAGGTATGCCAACTTTATTTGATGGCGACGATGTAGGTGCAACTGGTTATGATACAAAAACTAAGAATATGTTCTTACAAGGTCGTCAAAGAGTTCATGATGAATGGTTGGATTTCACTGACGCAACTAAATATAAACCATTTATTGCAAAATATAAGAAATATTTTGATGAAGTTATGGCAGTTCGTAGAAATCCAAAATGTAATGCTTTGAATAATGGTGCAGTTTATACTTTACCGTTACAAGATTCAAAAGAACATGTTAAAGTTCCTGCTATCTTTAGACAGAGCCCTGACGGTAGAATGGCAATTTCATTATTTAATACTTCAGCTCTTCATACTGATCACAGACGTGAATATAAACAAGATAATATTGTTTTAGATTCTATAAAATTGAACTTTGATGTTCAACGCACCGGCAATGGTGGCGAGAAAACGGTTTATATTGATGGTGAAGGCGGAGTTGGTATCCCTGGCTTGAAACCTGGTACTGAATTTGTGAATGCAAAGGATGAGAATGATAAATATTATGTCAATGAGATTGATGGTAAATATTTCATCAAGCGAGGATCAGGTGATGGTTCAATTCCTCTAAATGATACGACATTAATCCTTTATTCTGTTCCGAAAGATACACCATTAACATTTACCGGCAGATATGATGTTAAGCCTAATTCCAGAACGATTTGTAAGGCTTATGAAAATAAAACAGATGAATGTGGTAAAAATTTAGTATTAGTTAAATAAATAAAAAGACCGATTATTAAATCGGTCTTTTTTATATTGCGTTTCAGTTTTACTTATACCGCAAATCTAAAGTGAACAAGATCTCCATCTTGGATTACATAATCTTTACCTTCAAGTCTTGTTACACCTTTTTCCTTGCAAGCATTATATGAACCAAGTTCAACAAAGTCCTTGTAAGGTGTTATTTCAGCTCTAATAAAGCCTTTTTCAAAATCTGTATGAATTACACCGGCAGCTTGAGGTGCTTTTGTTCCTGCAGGAATTGTCCAAGCTCGAACTTCTTTTTCTCCGGCAGTAATGAAGGTTCTTAGTTTTAGCAAGTTATAAACAGATTTTATCATTCTGTTTATACCGCTATCTTCAATTCCTAATTCTTTTAGATATTCTTGAGCTTCTTCATGCCCTAAATCTGCAAGTTCTTCTTCTATTTTTGCAGTAATTATAACCATTTCAGCACCGTGTGCTTTTGCATATTCTTCAACTTTTTTAGTGTAATCGTTTCCGTTTTTCAAATCAAATTCAGAAACATTTGCGCAGTAAATTACAGGCTTAGCAGATAATAAATTCAATCTTTTTACTATTGGAAGTTCATCTTCATCAAAATGTTTTGTTATATCAATAAATGTACAATCAGATAACAATTCTGTTAATTTATTGAGAACTTTATCTTCCAATACAGCTTCTTTATCTCCGCCTTTGACTGTTTTTGCAATTCTTGCTTGTCTTCGTTCTATTGAAGCCATATCTGCAAGTGCTAATTCAGTGTTTATTGTTTCGATATCGCTAAGCGGATCAACTTTACCAGCTACGTGTATTGTGTTTTCATCATCAAAACATCTTACAACTTGTATGATTGCATCAACTTCTCTGATGTTTTGTAAAAATTGGTTTCCTAAACCTTCTCCTTTGCTTGCGCCTTTTACTAATCCTGCAATATCAACAAATTCTATTGCTGTTGGTATTATTGTGTCTGTTTTACATAATTTTGCAAGTATTGGTAATCTCTCATCAGGAACATCAACAACTCCAATATTCGGCTCTATTGTACAAAATGGATAGTTTGCACTTTGTGCATTTCTAGCACTTGTAAGTGCATTGAATAATGTTGACTTCCCTACATTTGGTAATCCTACAATCCCTGTTCTAAGCATTTATATTTCCTTTTTTACTAGCTATTTCCTTCTTTAATTTTACTTCAAATGAACTATGAGTTATATGCTTTTTAGAATTTATTAAGTTTTGTAAACGGGTATTGTTTGTCATAAATCAAGCCATACGTGATTCTGAGCTTTTTCTATTTAAAAAGTATATAAACTATAGATAAGAATTAATCAATTTTTAAATAGAAAAATACTTTATATATGTGTAAGGGATAAGAAAATAAAGAGAAAAATAAGGGGAAAAGATTATGAGAAATGATTATGAAATGATAACAGTTAAAGATTATGTTGATAGCTTAGATAATGTAAAATGTTTATCAATTGAAGAAAAAGAGATTGAAGCAAGCGTTGAAAAATATTTATTAAGTGTACAAAGAGCAAAAACAAATGCTAAAATCGTTGAAGCTTTATTAGCTTAATAAATAAAATATAATCTATAAAAAGTTTATAAGGGCAGAATTAAATTAAATTTAATTCTGCCCTTTCGATTATGATTAGTGATTTTATAGGTATTAAAATATGTAAAAATTATATACAAAATAACTACAAAATAGGCAATTTTTAAATAGAAAAATACTTTATATATATGTAAGGGATAAGAGAATAAAAAAAATATAAGGGGAAAAGATTATGAGAAATGATTATGAAATGATAACAGTTAAAGATTATGTTGATAGCTTAGATAATGTAAAATGTTTATCAATCGAAGAAAAAGAAATTGAAGCAAGTGTTGAAAAATATTTATTAAGTGTTCAAAGAGCAAAAACAAATGCCAAAATCGTTGAAGCTTTATTAGCTTAATAAATAGGATTCTATTAAGATACAAGTTTAAGGGACAGGTTTAACGCCTGCCCCTTTCGATTTGTTAAGAACTTGTATTTAAATGTTAAAATATGTAAAATTTATATAAAAAATAGGCAATTTTTAAATAGAAAAATACTTTATATATATGTAAGGGTAAAATATTAAGAGAACAGGGGAAATATATGAACAATAATTATTCAGATTTAATGACAGTTAATGACTATGTTGAGTCAATGAAAAAAGAGAATGCTCAAAGACATACAATGATTACAGCATCTGATTATGCTAAATCTTTAAAAGCTCAATGTGCATTATCCCAAGCTTCTCAATTTATAACAGTAAAAGAATATGCATCAGCTTTAGACAAAGTTAAATATTCAACTGCTGAAGATAGAGAAATCGAAAAATCAATAGAATTGTCTTTAAGCAAATCTCGTAAAGCTAGAATTAATGCTTATCTTCTTGAATCTATGTTAGGTTAATTCAAGATCACAATATAAACAGTTTAGGATGTTGAAGTATTATACTCAACATCCTTTTTGTGTGTTTAGGGGTTTATATTCCTTGTGGCTCTTGCTTTTTGAATTGTAACATTATATTAAGATTATATACTTTTTCTTTATAAAATGCGCAATTTTTGCAAACAAAAATACTTTATATATAAGTAAGGGGATTACAAATAGGAAAAATTAAAGGAGAAAAATATGGCAAGAGTATTAATTTCAATGCCTGAAAAGTTTTTAAATGAAATCGATTCAGTTGCAGATTCAGAAAATCGTACACGTTCAGAATTGATCAGAGAAGCATTAAGAACTTATATGTACAGATCACAAGTTAGAAATGGTAAAAAGGCTGTTTCAAATGCAGAAATATTAGAAGCTCTGTTAGGTTAAAATTTTAAAAGGGGAAATTTAGAAAAAGGAATTGGGGAAATGAATAACAAAAGTTATCAAATGATTACAGTAAATGAATATTTGAAAATGCTTGATAGCGAAGTGAAATATTTGGATAACGATGCTCAAGAAATTAGAGCAAATGTTGAAAAATATTTATTAAATATTCGCAGAGCTCAAACTAATGCTAAGATTTTAGAAGCTTTATTAGCATAAATTTATAAATGTAAGAGGTCTTCTGGATTTATAATAAGTTTTCTCGGTAAAGATTATGAAAGTAATGTAAGTAACAAAAAGACTTGATATCTTTGATATCAAGTCTTTTTATTTATATTGAATGGTTAATAAAACTATTCGATAATAGAGTCAACAACACCAGCACCAACAGTTCTACCACCTTCACGGATAGCGAATCTCATACCTTGTTCAATAGCAACAGGGGCAATCAATTCAACTGTCATAACAACGTTATCACCAGGCATTACCATTTGACCGTCAAATTGGATAGTACCAGTTACGTCAGTAGTTCTGATGTAGAATTGAGGTCTGTAACCTGGGAAGAATGGAGTGTGACGTCCACCTTCTTCTTTTGTTAATACGTAAACGTTAGCTGTGAATTTAGTGTGTGGGTGAATTGAACCAGGTTTAGCCAAAACTTGACCACGTTCAACTTCAGTTTTATCAACACCACGAAGTAAAGCACCGATGTTATCACCAGCTTGACCTTGGTCAAGTGATTTTCTGAACATTTCAACACCAGTAACTGTAGTTTTCTTAGTAGGTTTGATACCAACTAATTCAACTTCATCACCAACTTTAACAATACCACGTTCTACACGGCCTGTAGCAACAGTACCACGACCAGTGATAGAGAAGATGTCTTCGATTGGCATCAAGAATGGTTTGTCTAAGTCTCTAACTGGATCTGGGAAGTATGTATCTAATGCATCCATTAATTCCCAAATTTTATCTGTCCATTCATTTTCTCCTCTTTGGATATTTGGATTAGCTTGAACTGCTTCTAAAGCTTTTAAAGCTGAACCACGGATGAATGGGATGTTATCTCCGTCGAAATCGTATTGAGAAAGGATTTCTCTAACTTCCATTTCAACTAAGTCTAATAATTCTGGATCATCAACCATATCGCATTTGTTTAAGAATACAACTAGGTTAGGAACACCAACCTGTCTTGCTAACAAGATGTGTTCACGAGTTTGAGGCATAGCACCATCAGTTGCTGCAACTACCAAGATAGCTCCATCCATTTGAGCTGCACCTGTAATCATGTTTTTAACATAGTCAGCGTGGCCTGGGCAGTCAACGTGAGCATAGTGTCTTTTGTCTGTTTCGTATTCTACGTGTGCAGTAGAGATAGTAATACCTCTTGCTTTTTCTTCTGGAGCAGCATCGATTTCATCGAATTTTTTAGCATCTGCTTTACCAGCTGCTGCTAATGTACCGGTAATTGCTGCTGTTAATGTAGTTTTACCGTGGTCAACGTGGCCAATTGTACCTACGTTAACGTGCGGTTTCGTACGTTCATACTTTTCACGTGCCATGAGATTAATCTCCTTCTTTTTTGTCTACTATATAATACTATACACTTAGTATCTTACGATATTCTTAATTCTATCCGCTCATAATTTTTTGTCAACATTATTCAATCAATTTGATACATTTCATTTATTTTTCCTTTTTGTAAACTTATGTAACAATAATTTTGTTTTTATGCAATTCTCTCATTAAAAAATACTTTATATAAATAAGAACGATTATGAACTACGGAGGATGAGGTTATGTCCGAATTATCAATTTCAAAAATTACAGGAGCAGCTGTTAATAAAGTTAATGATTTTGCAGATAGTACAAAAACTTATTTAGTAAACCAACAAAAGAAAAAGTTTAATTTATCTGAATTGTTATCAAAAGGTCTTGTTTCACCTGCATCTGCATCTGCAGCTACTACTGCTACTCAGATGAATAATTTAGGTAATATTTAGACTTTACAATAAAACTATATTTGTAATAGAATAGTCCTTGTGATATGTGAGGACTATTTTTTATGTTATTAACAGCAGATATCGGAAATACTAATATTACCCTAGGTTTATTTGATAATAATAAATATATTAATGAATTTCGTTTGGCATCGGATAGAGATTTGACCGGTGAAGAATATGAAAATATTTTAAAGTCATTGTTTAAAGATTATAAGATTGACGGATGTGTTATCGGATCTGTTGTTGAGGAATTGAATATTAAATTTAAAAGAGCTTGTGATAATGCTTTTAATTTAAAATCCGTATTTGTTGATTGTGATGTTAATTTAGGTATTAAAATTGCAACTGACAATCCTCGTGAAGTTGGTGCAGACAGATTAGCTAATGCTGTTGCTGTTTCTAATAAGTATAAAGGCGCTGTTATTGTTATTGATTTTGGAACGGCTACAACTTTTGATATTATAAATTCTAAAAATGAATTTTTAGGCGGCGTTATTGCACCTGGAATTAACACACAGATGAAATGTTTGAAAAATTCAACTTCAAAACTTCCTAAAATTGATGTATCAATTTCGCAAAGAGCAGTTGGTCATAATACTACAGAAGCTATATTATCAGGTGTTATAAGAGGTACCGCTTGTATGGTTGACGGGTTGGTGTCTCAATGTGAAGAAGAACTTGGCGAAAAAGCTACAATTATTGCAACCGGCGGATATTGCGGATTGATTGCTAATTATTTAAAACGACCTTTTGATTATGTTAATCCTATTTTAACTTTGGAAGGTTTAAAAATGATTTATGAATTAAATATGTCAAAATCTTTCAAATCAGAAAATCGTTTTCAATTTATGGATGTTTTAAAATAAGGCAAGTTTAAATATTATATGTGAATTGTAGAAAATTCCCCATAAGATTTTCATTCCAGACTTGAACATCTTCTGGTACATCTAATACTGTAGGTGTAAAATTCCATATATATTTAATGTTTGATTTTATTATAAAATCTGCTGTTTGTTGTGCAAATTTGCCTGGAACTGTTAAAATTGCGATTTCAACTTTATTTTCTTTTGTGAATGTTGAAAGGGTTTTTATATCAAGAATTTTTTTATTATTAATTTCTTTTCCGATTTTGGTTTTATCATTATCAAACAGAGTTGTAATATTAAGACCGTAACTTGTAAAGTTGTCATATTTTGCAAGTGCCATTCCAAGGTTTCCGGCTCCAATAATAAGAGCATTTTTAGTTTTTGCAAAACCAAGTGATGTTTCTATTGATTTTTTTAATTCTTTTACGTAATATCCAACTCTGGATTTGCCGGAATTGTTCAGTAAATTAATATCTTTTCTCACTTGTGAATCGTCAATTTTTAAAAGTGTTGCGATTTGTTTACTTGAAATATATTCCGTATTTTTATTGATAAAATCCTGCAAAATGCAATGATATAGGGTTAAACGGTTAATAACTTTTTTAGGAATCTTTTTATTCATAAGTTTATTATACATAAAAATTGATTAATTTTTAACTTTTGATGTTATAATCTGTTTATGAAACATATATTTGAACAAAAAGTATTTTATTCTGACACAGATGCTTATGGTGTTGTATGGCACGGATCTTATTTAAGATGGCTTGAAATGGGTCGTGTTGGTTTGTGCGAAATGATGGGTTATAGTTTGATTGATTTGGTTGAAAATCATGATATTTCAATGCCTGTCGTAAATTTAAATATTAAGTACAAGATGTCTGCAAAGTTGGATGATACTATGATTATTGAAAGTGAAATTTCTGCTTTTAATGGTTGTACTGTTACATTTAAGCAGACTATCAGATCTAAGCAAAATTTGAAACCTTATGTTGAAGCTGAAGTCGTTGTTGTAGCTGTTAATAGTGCCGGTAAATTGTATCGCAGAATGCCGGAGATATTAGCAGAAGCTTTTGAAAAGGAAGTAAAATGCCCGGCACTCGTTTAAATAAATACATTGCATCTTCAGGAATTTGCTCAAGAAGAAAAGCCGATGAATTAATTTCATCAGGTGTAGTTCAGGTTAACGGGAAAAAGGTTACTGAATTGGGTTTTTCTGTACAAGCTAAAGATAAAGTCTTTATTAACGGCAAATTAATTCATCCTGTTAAGCATGAGTATTACAGATTTTACAAGCCTGCCGGTTATATTACTACAGCAGATGATGAAAAAGGGCGCAAAACTATTTATGATTTGTTGCCTGAATCTATGCATAGCTTAAAACCTGTTGGTCGCTTGGATAAGGATTCTACAGGGTTATTAATTTTAACTAATGACGGTGATTTAATTAATGAATTAACTCATCCTTCTGTTAAAGTTCCTAAATTATACAGAGTTTCTATAAACGGAAAAATTACTCAAAATGATATAGATGCTATGTATAAGGGTATTGAACTTGAACCTGGCAAAATGGCTTATGCTCAAGTTGATGTTTTAGAAATCGATAATCATAGCACTGTTATGGAAGTTTTGCTATATCAAGGTTTGAATAGGCAAATTCGTAGAATGTTTGAGCATTTAGGCTTTGAAGTTGTAACGTTAAAACGTATTCAGCATGCCACATTGAATTTAGATGGGTTGAAACGTGGTGAATTTAAACCTATTAAGCCTCGTCAAATAAAAGAATTAAAGAATTTTTTAAATAGATTGGCTGCAAAAAATGATTAGAGTTGCTATTGTTGGAAATATTGCAAGCGGAAAATCAACTGTTGAAAAATTTTTGTTAGATTTAGGCTATAAAGTTTTGGATACAGATGCTTTATGTCATTCCTTGTTGGATTGTGATGCAGTTAAAAATTTTTTTAGAGCTTACGATGTCTTTGAAAATGGTAAAATTTCCAGAGATAGGTTGGGTAAGTTAGTTTTTTCATCTGATACATTAAAATCAGATTTAGAAAATTTGTTATATCCCAAAGTTCGTCACGGGATAAATGAGTTTTTTGCCAAGTATGATTTAGAAAAATTTGTATTTGTTTCTGCTCCTCAACTTTTTGAAGCCAAGATGGAAGATTTGTTTGATAAAATCTTATTTGTATATTGTGACGATGCTTTGAGAGAAGAAAGATTAATCGCAAGAAATCATTACACAAAAGAATATGCAAAGCTGCGGATGTCAAAGCAGATGAGTCAGGATATAAAAAAGGAAAAATCTGATTGGGTTGTTTATAATAATTCAACTATTGATAATTTAAAATCTCAAATTATCACCCTACTCGAACAAATCCGCTAAGTTCATTGTCGTTTGGACTGTATGTGTGTCTAACAACTTTATCATTTCTATTGCCTTCAATTGTTTCAAATGATCCGTCATCATTTATTTTAGACACAAATCCGGTATGAGATGCTCCGTTTTCTCGAAGTATCATTATATCACCAATTTTGACGTGATTTTTGATTATGTCCGCTTTATTTGATTTTCCTGCTATAGGTAAATATTTGTTGTTTGTTATGCCCCATTGTTTTAGATTTTCAACTCTGTGGTTGCCAAACCCTGCAGGAGGTTTTAGACCTTTTTGAGCGTATGTTTCATTTACAACAAAAGTCACAAAGTCTGCGCACCATTCTCCGCTATCTGAAAATCTTTTAGAGGAGCCGTCGGCTTCATTATAGCCAAGATATTTACTTGCATCGTATGCTAAGGATTTTCCTATAGATGTTTTGTGAGCCTCTTGTTTATGAACTTTTGCTTGAGTCTTTTCTTTTTCTTCTACTTTTTGCTTTTGGGAAGCTTCGGATGTTTTTGTTGATGAACTTGTTGAACTTATAGAACTTGATGGACTGGCAGAACTAGATGAACTGGTAGTTTTACCTTTTGAGCCTGTTCCATAAAAATGATAGGTTGGATACATCCAAACTGAACCTGTATTCATATTTGAAAATGGGTTTGAACTTCCGAAGAACATGTTATTGCCGAAGAAATTGTTTCCGAAAGTCATATTATTCCCGAAAAACATATTGTTTCCACCAAACATGTTATTGTTAAAGATGCTGTTAAATCCGCTAAACCAGGTATTTGTATTATTCCAGATTGAATTATTATTACTTCCGCCAAAGAAGTAATAGTTTTGTCCAAATAATCCCATATTTCTTGTGTTGTAGTTATATACGAGACTTGTAACATCAGTGTTGTATGATATCGGATTATAAAAATCTAAATACATATTTCCCCGTTCTATTTTCCCCTATATTTATATAAAGTATTTTTGATCGGAAAAATTGCCTTTTATATTATTTTTTATGATTTTCTTTTTGTCTATTTTCGTAATATTTTTCAGTTATACAGTAACCTGCACCTTCACCTTCTATCCATATAATTTCAGGGTTTTTAGCTTCTTTGGTGTCGATGGTTATGTTAATTAAATTAGCTTCAGATTTTCCAATATCGACCAGATGAAAGCTTTCTTCTAGGTTTTCGGTTTCTTCATAATCTGCTGTGGTAAATTCAAATTCTTTGCAAAGTTTTTCCCATAATTGTTCTGCAGAAATGGCTTTATGCGTAAACAAATAATATTTATTTACGTTTTTCATATATAGTCCAATTGATGAGGTGTTAGATTCAAGTTCTTTTAAAAATTCTTTTTTCATTGACTCTTTGTTTGAACCGTCAAATGTGTAGTCAGAATATTCAAAATCTTCTTTTATGCTTTCTAATAGTTTATATGGTTCTATCCATTTTTTTATAGTAATACTTTTCATTTATGCAGTAACCTCTTGGTTTTTGAATTGCATTTCATAAAGGTGTTTGTAGTTACCTTCCGGAATATTCATTAATTGTTCGTGTGTACCTAATTCAACTAACTCACCTTCATTTATTACGGCAATTCTATCCGCGTTATTAATTGTGGATAATCTGTGAGCTATAACAAATACTGTTTTATTTTGCATAAGGTTATCCAAAGCTTTTTGAACTATTGCTTCTGATTCATTATCCAGAGCTGATGTTGCTTCATCTAAAATTACAATAGGTGCATTTTTTATCATCGCTCTTGCTATTGCAACTCGTTGTCTTTGACCTCCTGATAGGGAAGCTCCTCTTTCTCCTACGTATGTGTCTATTCCATTTTCAAGTGTTGATAAAAATTCATCAAGGTGTGCAAGTTTTACAACTGTTTGAATTTCGTCTTCAGTTGCATTTTCTTTTCCCATTAAGATATTGTCTTTTATTGAACCTGAAAATAGAAAATTATCTTGGAATACAAATGAAATGTTATCTCTTAGTGATTCAATTTCTAAGTCTTTTATGTCAATTCCGTCAAATTTTATTGAACCTTTTTGGATGTCATAAAATCTTGGAAGTAAATTTACTATTGTACTTTTTCCACCACCTGAATTTCCGACAAGTGCGATTGTTTCACCTTTGTTAACGTGTAAGTTAAAATCTTTCAAGACAGGAATATCTTCTTCATATTCAAAGTATACGTGTTCAAAATCTATAGATGAATTTAATCCTTTCATCTTAATTGCATTTTCTTTGTTTTTAATATTTGGAACAAGATCAAATAATTCAAAAACTCTGCCTAGAGCAACAAATGTTGTTTGTAAATCCGTTAGGGTTCTGCCTAAATCTTTAACCGGTTTATATAAAAGAAGTAATGAGGTTACAAATGATGCAAAACTTCCTGCTGTCATTTGACCGCTTATAATCAAGTGGTTGCCGTAAAACATTACAAGTGCTATACCTATTGAACATATAAAATACATTATAGGTGACATCCAGCCAACTCTTTTTGTTAAAGATATTGTTAAGTCGAATTGTTCTTTTATTTGGTTTTCGAATTTATTGTTTTGAAGTTTTTGCAGATTATAAGCTGTCATAATTTTATTACCTGCAAATGTTTCGTTGAAGTTTGTTGTCATATCTCCGCCAACTACCATTGTTGCGTTAGATACTTTCTTAATTTTTTTTCTAATAAGTGTTACAGGGGTTATCGCGATTGCCATAATTCCAACACCAATTATTGCAAGTTTCCAAGAGTTGTATAACAAAACCCCAACAAGACCAACTATTCCAAAAATAGTCATTATAAATGTTTTTATCATATTAATGATATTTTTTGATGCAGTTTCAGGGTCTGTGAAAAATCTTGTTAATACTAGTCCTGATGAATTAATGTCATAAAATTTTGGATCAAGTGAGGTTAATTTTCTAAATAATTCTACTTTTAAGGAGTTAGAAATTTTATTCCCTGTCCAATCTGTTAGGTAGTTGTTTGTATATTTTAATAGACCTTGAATGATTGCAAATAGTATAATACCTAGCGGAATAACAGTTGCAAGTAAGCTTTGTTCTATGGTAAATCCAAAAAGATGCCAAGGTTTACCGTTTATAACACAGTCCATATAGGGTTTTAGTGCAAACGCAACAACACTATCCAAAAGTCCTAACGGAATTGCTAATATCATGTTTAAAATAATTCTTCCAAGGTGTGGTTTTATGAACGGAAAAACTTTATTAAGTAAATATCCGTATCTGAAGGCATCTTTTGACAGTGTGTCTTTTAATTTATAATCCATATCCCTTTTTAATACTCCCTCTGTTTGATCTTATAATAAAGTATTGCATAAAAATTTAACTTTTACAATTCATTTAAAATATCAACAATACTCTTTATTTTAAAATCATCCATTCTGTGTCCGCCTCGAGGAAGTAAAATATACTCTTTTTCATTAGGAATTTTTTTTACGAATTTATTTACCCCTTGGGCGCTTATGTATCCGTCAGTTTTGGAGTGAATAACGTAAGTCGGTGTAGTGTTTTCAACTATGTGTTTATCAATATCAAAAGCTTTGTAGTATTGCTCTTTAAATCCCGGAATATATTTTATCAGTGCTGATTCAAGTTTATATTTTTTTGGATTTTTTAATACGTTTTTAAGCCAGAATTCCAAAGATAACATAGGTGACACTAGTATTTGAAATTTAAAATTATTTAAATTTGAAACTTTTGCGGAAATATAACTTCCAAAACTGTGGCCGACTAATCCTATTGAATTTATACCTTTGCTGTTAAGATATTTTGCTGCGGCTTGCACATCGTGCATAATTTCAGTTTCAGTAGTTTTTTCTTTTGTTTTTGAAATTCCATAACCTCTATAATCTATTGCTAAAATTCCATAATCAGTTTTTGTTAAAGCTTTATATAAAGGTTGGTTGCTTGTTATATTTTGAGAAAATCCGTGCAGGTAAATTATATATTTATTGGAATTTTTGGGGTTGATGTCATAAGCTTCAATAAAATCATTTTTGCCTACTTTTATTTTAAAATGTTTTGTTATAGGTTCTAGTTCAGGATCCATTGAAAGATAAGGTCGTCTTGAGCCTAGCATTGAGTTTTCATAACTTCTGTTTTTTAAATAAGAAATGAATATTTTTTGAAGTTTATTAGCACCTGTAAAATTTATATTAGAATTTGTCTGTGCGCTATTTATAAAGTAATCGTGAGAAAGATTACTTTTAGGGACTGTAAATGTATTTTTAGGGTGTTGCACTTTGTGGAAATTCTGTACATTATAATAATTTTGTACGGGTGCAAATGTTTGAATTCTATTTACTTCCAAGTCTATACTCCTTGTAGAATTTCATATTAGCACGAACAAAATGAAAATGCTTAGAAATTTTTTCTTGACATTCGGAGCTGGTTATTATACATTATCACTATGCCGTTAAGCAAAGCGGATTTTGAAAATTAAATAAATGGGCGTGTGGCGAAATTGGTAGACGCACTAGACTTAGGATCTAGCGCCTTCGGCATGGGAGTTCGAGTCTCTTCACGCCCACCATAAAAAAAGAAGTCTTAATGACTTCTTTTTTATTGCTTTTAATTATTATTTATTGATTTTTGAAAATGTATAATACAAAAATCGAGGAAGGATTAAATGGCAAGTAAAAAATTTTTTTATGATACATCTAAATTTGTCAATGTTGAATTCGCAAAAAGGGAAGCTGAATTACTTGTTGGACAAGACCTGAATAAGTTATTTAACAATAAGGATGCGATAAAACTTTTTACAGAGGAAATTTATCCTATTATTAAGCTAGCTGAATATTTAAACATGAATGAAATATATTTTTGTGGAAACACAAATAGGTCTATTGATGCGCAAATAAAAAACTTAAGTGGAGATATTGTAAATGTTGAATGTACTACAAGTATTAATGGACATTATAAAAATCTTTTGCGTGAATATAATAAAGAATATGGCTATTGTACAGTTGTCCCTCATTCTAAATCTTACAATATAGATTGTATCGAAAGCGCTTGTAGTAGTGATATTGTTTATTCTGGAACTCAACATAAAAGGAAATTTGTTAACCAAGAAGATTTGGATACTACAAAAACTTTTGAGTCTGGTATTATTGATGTTAGAAAATATGTCATTGAAGATATAGAGAAAATACAAAATAAGATTGATAAGGGTAACAATGCAAATCTATATAGAGATTTTGTATTAGTTTTAGTATGCGAACATAGTATTGATCAACTACAAGTTAATAAATATCAAGTTTTGATAAGTGAATATTGGGAAAGTGTAGAGACAAATCCTTTTTCTGCTCTTTTTATTGTAAATTATGACTGTTTATTATTTAAACAAATGTATTCAATTTCTAAATTAAATCCGTTGTATGTTCCTATTCCCATTTTGTATTTGGGGACTAAAAAAAAACTGTATGAACTTTGGATCTTACATTTAGTAAAAAAGAGCTCTAATATATTAGAACTCTTTTTTTGAAATTTATTTAATCATTTATATTTACCATTTATCATAATGGATTTTTTTAGGATTCCATTTGTCTTTTGGTTTATCTTTTCCTGTCGGATATCCGATTGAGATTATATTTAGCGGTTCAATATTCTGTGGAAGTTTTAGTGTTTCTTTTATCATATTTGCTCTGTCTTCTCTTGGATATCCTCCTATCCACACTGCACCCAGACCTAGTGATTCAACTTCTAATAAGATGTTTTCTGTTACTGCTGATGTATCTTGTATCCAAAAGTCGCTTACGCCTTCTGTATTTAAGTTTCCTGCAACTACTATTGCAAGTGATGCGTCTGAAAGCATTTTGCCGTATGGACTTTTTTGTGCTAGGGTATCTAGTGTTTTTCTATCCTTTATTACTATTAGTTCCCAAGGTTGTAAGTTTCTTGCAGATGGTGCTGCCATGCCTGCTTTTAAGATTTTTTCTATTTGTTCATCTGTTACTTCCTTGCCTTTAACATAATTTCTTACTGATTTTCTGTTTAATATATTTTCAAGTACGCTGTTTTGTTTGATTTTAGGTATTATAACAAGTTCATTGTATGAAATGTAACAAATACAAAGCAGCAATGCTATTGATAGAATGCTGATAATGAATTTTGACATATTATTACCCCCTTTTTTTATTATGTTAAGTTTAGCAGAAAAATTATATAAAATACATATTCTTAAATTGTCCTATTTATATACCATTTTTTATAATATATTTGAAATTTTCGAATAATGGTTGTATAATATTCTAGTCAAATTGTATAGTAGTAGAGTTATTTATAGATTTAGAGGATAATAAGATGAAACTTCACATGCAGATACTTATCGCCTTAGGACTTGGTATTAAACGTAACTGGCATATCTTTTTTGGTATTATTGCCGGTATTTTAGTTGGGGTGTATTTGCATTCTCATCCAACAGCTTTGGTTGATAATATTTTAATATTTATTGGCCAAGTATTTATAAGACTTATTCAAATGGTTGTTATTCCTTTGGTTGTATCTGCTATTGTTATTGGTATAACAAGTGTGGGTGATAACAAGCAACTTGGAAAATTTGGTTCTAAGATGATTTTGTATTATGGAATTTTGACAACTATTGCTGTTACTATAGGTTCTGTTTTGGCTTTAATTGTTAGACCTGGTGCCGGGGCAGCTCATTATATTGCTGCAAATGTTGCATCTGATGTTCAGGCTTCTGTTGCTACTGCTATGCAAGAACAGCAGGGCAATATTTTAAATTTATTTTTAAGCTTTATTCCTAGCAATCCATTTGCTGCAGTGTCTTCAGGAAATATGGTTCCTATTATAATTTTTGTTGTATTATTTGCTTTAGCTTTAGCTAAGGTTGGCGATGTTAATAGACCTATAGTTTCTTTCTTTGAATCAGTTTTCGCTGCTACTATGAAAATTACTGATTGGATTATGATATTTGCAGCTCCTGGTGTTTTTGCACTTACTGCGGTTGCTGTTTCTAGTTTTGGCGGTGGAATTTTCGCTGCTATTTCTAAATATCTATTAGTCTTGTTAGTTGGTTTTGCTTTGCAAATGTTTATTGTTTATCCTGTATTTTTACGTTGCTTTTCAAAGGTCTCTGCTGCAATGTTATTTTCTGCTATTGCAGAAGCTATGATGGTTGCATTTGGTACTGCTAGTTCTTCTGCAACTTTACCTTTGACTATTGCTTGTTGTGAAAAACGAGGTATCTCTCATAAAATTTCAAGTTTTGTAATTCCTCTTGGTGCAACTTTGAATTTTGACGGTACAGCTTTATTACAAACTGTGGCTGTTATATTCTTGGCTCAAGCTTATCAAGTTCCATTAGATCCGTTCTTGGTTATTCAAATTGCAATTTTAGCTATTGTAGCTTCTAGTACTTGTGCAGGAATTCCTGGTGGTGGTTTAATTACTATTGCGCTTATCTTAAATGGTATGGGATTAAGCCCTGAACAATTAGTTGCAGGTTTTGCTTTCTTATTCACAATAGAAAGAATTACAGATATGTTCAGAACTACTTTGAACATTACATCTGATGCTGTGGTTGCTGCGACTATTGCTGATAATGAAAATGAAATCAATTATGATTTGTTAAATAATCCTGAAGCTTATGAAGAAATTGCATAGCGTTTGTTTATGTTAATATTAAGCTATGGAATATCAAAATATTACGGATAATATAGCTTCAAAATACTTAGGAAAGCGAGTTGAAGGTGCTAATAATTATAATCCTTCATTGTTGGTTGCTGTTCCAAGGTTTGAAAATAGAAAGTTGTACGGTTTAGAAAACGGGAATTTACCATTTTTAGGTGCTGATATTTGGCAGGCGTATGAGTTTTCTGCAATGACAGAAAATTGTGTTCCTGTTTCAAGAGTTTTGAAATTGAAATATAGTTGTGAAAATGATTATATTGTGGAATCTAAGTCTTTAAAATTATATCTAAATTCATTTAATATGGATAAGTTTGGTAAGAATACTAATGAGTGTTTGGATATTTGCAAGCATTTGATAGAAAAAGATTTAAGTGAAAAATTACAAACAAAGGTTGAGGTTGAATTTTTGGATGACAATTCCGAAAAAGTTGTTATTTTCCCTGAGTTTGTAGATATTATGAATTTTGTTGACGAAGGTAATTTGAGAATTGAAAAATTTAAAGAGGCTCCTGAATTGTTAAAAGTTCAAAAAGAGGCAGAGGCTTCAAAATATTATCTAAAATTTGGTTCTTTGCGTTCAAATTGCAGAGTTACTCATCAACCTGATTTTGGGGATGCTTATATTTATTACAATTCAAGAGTTCATATAGATGAGGAGTCATTGGTAAAATATTTGGTATCATTTCGTTCAGAGTATCATTTCCATGAAGAATGTTGTGAAATGATTTATAAAAGATTGTATGATTTACTAGATGGTGATGATGAACTTTGTGTTTGTGCACTGTATACAAGAAGAGGCGGAATTGATATTTCACCTGTAAGATATAGCAAAAATTGTAAATTTAATGGCTTTGATAAGTTATTAGATTTAAATACTTTTGCAAGAGCCGGAATTAAACAATAATTATGAATAATAGAGAGTTTGGAAATAGGGGTGAAGATTTGGCTTGTGAGTATCTTGTGAAAAACGGATATTCTATTATTGACAGAAATGTTCATTTTTCAAAATTTTCAGAAATAGATATTATTGCAAAATATAAAGATACTTTTGTTTTTGTTGAGGTCAAAACTAGAAAATCCGAAAATTTCGGCTCTCCATTTGAAGCTATTACAAAAACTAAATATAATCATATAAAAACGGGTGTTTTGTCATATATTCAGGAAAACAATATAAAAAAATATAGAATTGATGTTATAGGTATTGTTTTGTACCCTAAATTAAAAATTGAACATTTAAAAAATATTTCTATATAGGAGTTTTTTATAGTAAAATTAAAATTATATAGAAGTAGGATTTGTGTATTTAAGGAGAAGATAAATGTTAAAAGGACCTTTTTTAGATAGAACTTGGATGGGGCAAAATCCGGATTATGATTCGTCTGATATCGTAATGTTAGGTATGCCGTTTGATGGTACTGTATCTTATAGACCTGGTTCTAGATTTGCACCTGAGCAAATTCGTCTTGCAAGTTGGGGGTTAGAAGAGTATTCTCCTTATTTTGATAAAGATTTAGCTGATGTAAATTTTCATGATGTTGGGGATTTAGAGTTTCCGCTTGGAAATACTTATAAAACTTTGGATCAGATAGAAGAAAATGTTGAACAAATTTATAAAGATGGAAAAAGAGTTTTTGGTATTGGCGGAGAACATTTGGTTACGTTGCCTGAAGTTAAGGCTGTTTCAAAATTTTATGATGATTTAGCTATTGTTCATTTTGATGCTCATACAGATTTAAGAGAAGAGTATATGGGTGAAGAAATGTCACATAGTGCTGTGATTCGTCATATTTCTAAGTTTGTTAAGCCTGAAAATATCAAACAAATTGGTATTCGCTCAGGGATGAAGGAAGAATGGGAATTTATGGCAAAGCATAATACCTTGTGTAAGCAATATAGTGAATTAGATTGTTTGAAGGGTAAAAAGGTATTTGTTACAGTTGATTTAGATTGTTTAGATACTTCAATTATGCCTGGAACCGGGACTCCTGAGGTTGGCGGTATGTCATTTAATGAACTTGTTTGCTGGTTTAAATATTTGAAAGATTTTGATATAGTTGGAGCTGATGTTGTAGAACTTGCTCCTGATTATGATGCAAGTGGTGCGTCTACTGCAGTTGCTACAAAAGTTATTAGAGAACTTTTAATGATTATGTAATTTTATAAAAGAGGTTTTATGTTTGATCAAATGAATCTTTTTGATGCAAATTCTTCTGATGAAAATTCTAATATTGTTGGCAATTCATCAAAAGAAAAAGCAAAAAGTAGAATTGATTTTCTAAAAGAAGAAATTAATAAAAGTAATTATCTTTATTATGTTGAAGAAAATCCATATTTAAGTGATTTTGAATATGATAAATATTTTGCTGAATTAAAAGAGTTAGAAGAAAAGTATCCTGATTTAAGAACAGTTGACAGTCCAACTCAAAGGGTAGGTTCTGTTAGTGAAAAGTTCTTTTCTCATAAACATAAGTACCGTTTGTATAGTTTGGATAATACTTATAATGATGAAGATTTAAAAAAATGGTATGAGCGAGTTTGCAAAGAGTATAACAAAGAATTAGAGCTTGTTTGCGAGTTGAAAATTGATGGACTTGCTATTGCTTTAACATATGACAAGGGTATTTTCACTCTTGGGGTAACTCGAGGAGATGGTGTTACAGGAGAAGAAATTACTCAGAATTTGAAGACCATTAAGGCTATTCCGCTTAATTTGTTTGAGCCAAAAACTTTGGAAGTTCGTGGCGAAATTTATATGCCAAAATCTTCATTTGAAAAGTTGAATGAAGAAGCTTTGAATTCAGGTGAAAAAGTTTTTGCTAATCCAAGAAACGCTGCTAGTGGCTCTTTAAGGCAATTAGATAGTACAATTACTGCCAAAAGAGATTTATCAATGTTTACTTATACCGGAATTTTTGAAGATGAGATTGATAAAACTCAAATAAAAACTCATTATGATGGAATGATGTATTTGAAAAAACTTGGCTTTAAAGTTAATCCAAATGTTAGACTTGTCAAGAATATTCAAGGTGCGATTGATTATTGTAATGAGTGGGCAACAAAACGTTTTGATTTGGATTATGCAACAGATGGTGTTGTAATTAAAGTTAATGACTTGGCAGTTCAAAAAGATTTAGGCTTTACCTCAAGAGCGCCTAAGTGGGCTACAGCATTTAAGTTTCCGCCGGAAGAAGTTTCTACAAAACTTCTTGATATTGAATTAAATACAGGTAAAACCGGTGTAGTTACGCCTGTGGCAATTTTAGAACCTGTTCAATTAGCAGGTAGTGTTGTTTCTCGTGCAAGTTTGCATAATTTTGATGAAATTAAGCGTTTGGATATAAGAATTGGTGATACAGTCTTAGTTAAAAAGGCTGCGGAAATTATTCCAAAAGTTGTTAAAGTTATGGATACAAAAGAACATCAATCTTTGCCGATCTATCAAGTTCCGCAAAAGTGCCCGTCTTGTGGTGGAATTTTGGTAGAAAAGGAAGGTGAAGTTGGTTTGTATTGTCAAAATCCTAATTGTAGCAGTTTAATGTGTGCAAAAATAGAATATTGGGTTTCTAAAGAAGCTATGAATATTGATTTTGTTGGACCTTCTCTTATTCAACAACTTTATGAGAAAAAATTTGTTTCAAATCCTGTTGATTTATATCGTTTAAGTATGGAAGATTTGATGCAGTTGGATTTGATAAAAGAAAAGTCTGCGTCAAATATTTATAATTCCATTCAAAATAGTAAAAATAACCCGTTAAATAGACTTTTGACGGCTCTTGGTATAAGACATGTTGGAAAAGAAACTGCAGATATTTTAGCTGGAGAATTTTCTTCATTAGATGAATTAGCATCGGCTGATGTAGAGCGTTTATCTAATATAGAGGGAATTGGTGAAATTATTGCTAAATCTATTTATGATTATTTTCACGATTCTAATAATTTAAAATTGATAGAAGAATTGAAACTCTTAGGCTTAAACCCAACATCAAAACCTAAACCAAAATCAGATAAATTATCAGGTAAAGTTTTTGTATTGACAGGAACATTACAAAATATGACAAGAGATGAAGCAAGTGCTTTAATAAAATCTCACGGTGGAAAGACCTCTTCTTCAGTATCTAAAAAGACTTCTTATGTTTTAGCAGGTGAAAATGCAGGTTCAAAATTGGACAAAGCAAAAGATTTAGGTGTTATAATATTGACAGAAGATGATTTTCTTGAAATGATAAAGGAATAATAAAGGATTTTAAAAGTATGAAAATTATTCAAATAGATGGAATAAGAGGATTAGTAACCGCATTATTTATTGGTGTATGTTTATTTGCCGGATTTGTTGTATTCCCTGGTTTGGTTGCTATGCATTATTGGAATAAATATCTTGTAAATCTTTTTATGTTTCCTATGCTAAATTTGTTCCAAGGTGTACTTTTATGGGCTATTGTTGCAATTTCATATTTTATATTGTCTAAAAAAGGCTTAGCGGTGTCATTCAAAAATACTCCGGAATTGAGTGATGAAGAATTGGATATGATTTTGAAAAAATCAAAAGTATCATCTCAGATGAAAATGATGAATAAAATTATATCAAAGTCTGATAAATTTGATTTTAGTAATAAGAAAGATACAAAAAAATCGTCTGATAAAACTGATGTACCTTTTGTATCTTCTTCTTTTTCAGTAAAAAAGCAAGATTCTGTTGAAAAAACAGATGATGATAAGGTTTCTAATATTAAATAGTAGTTATTATTTAACGGAGGTATTATGAAAAAGGTTATTATTTGTTCACTGCTTGGAGCAGCTTTGTTTTCGTTCCCATTTGTTTATAGTTCTGCAAGTGCTATAACTAGTACATCTCAATCTGCAGAGAAAGGTTATGTTTCTGTTTCTTATACTGCGGAAAAAGAAGTTTCTCCTGATACTGTAGAAGTTTCTATTGCCGTTCGCACAGATGATAAAAAGTCTATGCAAACTGCTATTAAGGAAAATAAAGAAATTTCTGATAAGGTTTATGAGTATTTAAAAGGTGCAATAAATACTGCAAATGGTGATTATTTAAAAACTACCAATTATTCGGCAGCCCCAAGTTATGTTTATAACAGTGGTAAAAGATCTTTAGATAAATATGAAGTTTCAAATAATATAATTGTTCATACAAAATCTTTAGATAAAATTTCTGAAATGATTGATAAATCTTTAGCTTTAGGTGCAACAACAGTTAATAGTTTGAATTTTAGCTTGTCAGAAAAAGATAGCGAATGCGCAGATTTATTAACTCAAGCTACAAAACAAGCAAGAAAAAGAGCAGATATTGTTGCCGCAGCTGCGGCAACTACAGTTAGCGGTATAAGAAATATCGATACTTCTTGTTCTGTTAATACAAGTTATCCTGTTCCTCAATTTAGAAATATGTTAATGGCAAAATCTTCAGGCGCAATGGATTCAGCAACTTCTGAGTCAGCTCCGATTGAAGCTGGTGTAATAAAGGTTTACTCAAGTGTAAATGCTAATTTCTATTTGAAATAGATAAATAAAGTTTGACAAATAGTAAAGCGGGCGAAAGTTGAAAACTTTCGCCCGTTATTTTTTTTAGTTATTTAATTTCGTTTAGATTTTTCTTTTACCACCGTTTAGCCAAGGTGCTGCTTCTAAATCATCAATATTATATTTTAGTAAATAGTCTGCACTATATGTATTATCATAAGATTTTTGTTGAGCCGGACGGCTTACTTGATTATTTGTTTGCTGCTGATAATTTACCTGTTGTCTTTGCGCAGGTTGTTTATTGTAATTTGTATTTGTTGTATTTGCAGGTGCTGATAATACTTGAGTTTGTATAAGTAATAATGCAGCTATGATTACTAACTTTTTCATATCAAATTCTCCTAATTGCTATCTTATTAGTATTTTAACATAGAAATGATTTTTCCGCAATTTTCTAATTTTTCTCTTCCGTGAAGATCTGTTAATTCAATTAAAAATGCAGCTCCAACTAAATTAGCACCAGCTTTTCTCACAAGATTGCAAGCAGCTTTTGCGGTTCCGCCTGTTGCCAAAAGGTCGTCTACAACAAGAACGTTTGCACCTTGTTCTATTGCATCTTCATGAATTTCTATAGTATCTGTGCCATATTCTAGGGCGTAGGATTCTTTGATTGTTTTTGCAGGAAGTTTATTAGGCTTTCTGATTGGAATAAATCCGCAATTTAATTTATATGCCATTGGCATTCCAAAGATAAATCCTCTACTTTCGATACCTGCTATATAATCAATTTTTATATCTTTGTATTGATCACAAAGGTAATCAACCATCATTTTCATTGTTTCAGCGTCTTTTAGACCTGTTGTAATATCTCTAAAGATTATTCCTTCTTTTGGAAAATCTTTTACTGCTCTGATTTTATTTTTTACATCATCAATTGTTAGTGTTGCCATTTATTTTCTCCTATTTCGTTAGTAGTAACTTCTTTAATTCTTCTTTTGCTTTTCTAATTTTTTCTTTTGCTTTTTGAATAGCATGTTCGTGTTGGATAAGTCCGTGGGCTGTTTTACCCCAGTTCATATCCTTTTTCATAAATAAAATCTTGAATCCTATAAATAATACTAGTGGAAACCAAATTAATAGTAAATATATAGAAGTTTCGATTGATTGAATTAGTGCCTCTTTTCTTGGAACATTATCGTATCTTCTAAGACTATATCTGCAAGCCATAATAAATCCAAGACCTATTATGCATCCCATAATAACAGATGACATTAAAATGTGAGGCGGGGCGTCTTTTACTATAATTTTAACTAATAAAATTCCAAGTTCAATAATAAACCAAGCAGGCATTATGAATTCTGAAATATAAGCAATCATATCAAGTCTTACTCTCATAGACATTTTTTTAGAAGTTAAAATATCCCAAAAGTATTCCAAATATCTTCTGATTGTACCTTCCAGCCATCTTCTTCTTTGTTTGTATAAAGGAAATAGATACATTATACCTTCTTCATAAACGGCTGTATCAAGGCAAAATCTAACGTCCCAACCTTTTATATGAAGTCTTGTTGACATATCAAGGTCATCTGTAATTGTATAATTATTCCAACCTCCGATATCTTCTAAGGCTGTGCGTTTTATAAGTTCACCATTACCTCTTAATTCAACGGCACCTTTAACAGAATCTCTGCTTACCTGAAAATGGGTGTCCATTGTCATTTCATTGTTTTGGCATCTGGTTAAAAGGTTTACATCTTTATTTCTTACAATCTTTCTTGCTTGAACAGCTCCAACATCTTTGGGTTCAAGTTCATATACAAGGTTTGTCAAAAAGTCAGGTTCCATTGTTGCATCAGCGTCGAATACAAGGATAGCTTCCCCTTTTGCAAATTTCAAAGCATCGTTTAAAACTGCTGATTTCCCAGGAAAAGCATCTTTTGGACGGATAAATGCTTTTACTTTTTGTGGATATTGTTTTTCTAAATCTTTAATTACGGCAGCTGTGTTATCTGTACTTCTATCGTCGATTGCAATAATTTCAAAATTAGGGTAATCAAGTTTTAGAACAGTTTTTATTGTATCTGCGATAACGGATTCTTCATTATGTGCAGGAATCATAACGCTTACAAAAGGTTTATAATTTTCGTTTTTAACAGGGGGTGTTTTAGATTTAATTCTTTGTCTTATTTTATATGCAACGGTTGTAAAGCTTGCATATATAGACATTAATATAACTAAAAGTGCAAGTCCCCAAACTGTATAACTCTGGAAAATGTAAATAAATGCTGTTAATCCCAAGACAATAATGAATAGTAAAATTCGCTCTTTCATATCCACCTAATCATATAATTCAACTAAACAGTATATTTTCATTTTATCAAAAAAGTAATATTTGGGCTTGTTTTTATAAATTTTTTGATACATTTTGCAAAAAAATATAGAAATAATCTTTATAAATTAGTGGTTATTTCCTCTATAAGGAGGTTTTTTTCGTTAAAAAGTGTTAAAATTCCTTAAAATACTTGCATAGTTTGAAATTTCTAATATAATTAGATTTGTACAAGAAAAGAAGGAGTTTTATTATGAACAAAGAAGAATTAGTACAAGAAATTTCTAAAAAAGCTAATGTTACTCAAAAAGAAGCTGCTGAAGTATTATCTTCATTAGTAGATACTATTCAAAAAACAGTTGCTAAAGGTAAAAAAGTAACTTTAGTAGGTTTCGGTACTTTTGAACCTCGTAAGAGAGCTGCTAGAACTGGTAGAAACCCTCAAACTGGTAAAGAATTAAAAATTCCTGCAAAAACAGTTCCTGCTTTCTCAGCTGGTAAAAAATTCAAAACTATTGTTAACGGAAAATAATTTTTGTTAATTATAAATAATGAGTTTGAAGTTCCTGCCATTTTGGTGGGAACTTTTTTTATTTAATTTTATTTTTGATATAATCTAAATGTTGATAAAAATATGGGAGAGAATTTGATTATGCTGGATAGTGTGTTAGCTGCTTTAATAAATTGGATAGAAGGTGTTATTACTGTTATGGGACCTTGCGGAATAGCTTTATTGATGGCTATTGAGTCATGTAATATTCCTTTGCCAAGTGAAGCTGTTTTACCTTTTGCAGGATTTTTGGTAAGTAAAGGCGAAATGGGTTTTCATACTGCAGCTATAGCTGGTGCTATCGGGTGTGTTATTGGTTCTGTTCCTTCTTATTATATTGGATATTTTGGCGGTCGTAAGTTCGTTGAAAAATACGGAAAATACTTTTTGGTATCAAAAAAAGATTTGGAAACTGCTGATAAATGGGTTGAAAAATATGGCGATTGGGCATTTTTCTTGTGCAGAATGTTGCCTGTTGTAAGAACTTTTATTTCTCTTCCTGCTGGAATTTTAAGAGCAAAGAAAAGAGTATTTTTCTTATTAACATTTTTAGGTTCTTTGGTTTGGAGTTATGTATTGGTTTATGTTGGGGTTAAACTTGGCGAACATTTAGACAAATTAAAAAGCATTTGGCATAAATTTGATGCTGTGATAATTGTTGTTTGTTTAATATTAGGCGGAATATATGTTTGGAAGCATGTTAAACATTTGAAAGAATCTTAATTCTTAAAGATTCAATTCATGACAATCCGTTCCACCTGTTTTTATTAGGTTATATTTATCGGCAATTTTTTCTATATCCTCTGGGCAAGAAAATTTAATGTATTTTCTCCAGCGTGGGTATGGGTAATATACTTCAATGCCGTCAAGTCCAAGTTCTACAAGGTCTTTTATAAATTCTTCAAGATTTAGAGCCCAGCAGCAGCAAGGGTGTGCAAGGACGGCAATTCCTCCTGCATCATGAATTGCATTTATAAGATCTTTTATATTCCTTTTGGCAAAAAATCTTACAATATCCATTTCTGTACCACGTTTATCTTTTGAATAGAACTGTTGCATTTGAGTATTATTTATATCAATTCCGTAAGCTAGTAAGTGTAAAAAGATATATTTGTACCAAACATCAAATTCTACTCCCGGAATTGCTATTGTATCAGGGTTATCTATGTAACCTTGAATTGTATTATGATCTGTTATTGAAAATAATTTATATTTTTTATTTAAAAGAGCTTGGTTTTCTAAATCTTTAAATTCTGCTTTTCCATCTGAATAGGTTGAATGTATGTGAAGATTTACTTTATGATTTAAAAAATCTTCCTTATCTATGTATTTTATAAGCTCTTTATAATTCATCACAAATTACTTTCTTTGTCTTTACCCAATCTCTATTTGTAATAAAATTATAATATAACAAAGGAGGGTATATGTCCAAGTATAAGGTTAAAAATAATATATTTTTGATTTTGGCAGAGGGTATAAAAATTTATTTTTCTAATATTGATAAGTTTTTTGTTTATATGTTATTTCCTGTATTTGGACAGATAATTGGTATTATTTTATCATTTGCTTTGCCTTTAGGATTGGCTGATAGAATTGTTGCAAAATCTAGTAGTGTGACTATGGCAATGTTAATGATATTGCTTTTGGCAATGCCAGGGTTGTTGATATTTGTAAAAGCTTTTTGGGATTATATGGTTGCTTATGTTTCATTAAATTCTATGACTGAGGGCGCTGTTTCTACCGGTAGAGTTTATGATTTTCAATCTCATAATGAAGTTGCAACGAGAAGATCTTTTCAATATGTTTGGTTATTGATTTGTGTTGGTGTTTTATCTTCTGTTGCCAGCAGTATATTTTTTATAATTCCTGGGTTTGTTTTGTGGATTTATTTGATACTTGTTTTTCAGGTTTTTACATTTGAAGATGATTTGTCTGTTTTTGACTGCTTTAAACGTAGTTTTTCGCTTGTTAAAGGTAAATGGTTTAGTACATTTTTAATGTTGGCACTTTTGGTGTTTTTTACAATATTTATAATTACTGAAGGGGTTTTTGTTGTTTTCGATTATTTGAATTTAACAGATAAAGTTTCAATATTATTCAACTTTGTAACGAATAAAATTCCGTTAGATTTTTGTAATCAGTTATTGTCATATTGGCATATGCCTATTATTACACCGGATTTGATATCAAAAACTATATTTTATTCATTAATTTCATTTGTAGTTATGGGATTAACTTTACCTATAAGAAGTATTTGTTGGTCATTGTGGTATAGAGATTTGGCTTATGCAGATCAGCAGAAAAATTCTAGAGTTCCTAAATCAAATAAGCGTTCTAGAAAAGTTAGAGATGATGATATGGATGTATAAGATTTATGTTTATTTGTAAAAACTGTAAGTCAAAAGATAAATTTGAATTGATGTTTTCTCCTGATTATACGGGAGAAAAGTCTTTTTCAAAGCGTTATAACGATAAAGGCGAACTTGAAATAACAGTTGACGGGTATGTTTTTATACCTGATTTACAATTTATGAATGAACATGCTGTATGTAGATATTGTGGTCAAATTTATATGTGGGACTATGATTTTAAAGGATAGATGAAAGATAAAAAGGAGAATAATTTATGAGATTAGAAAATAGGGCAAATGATGAGTTAAGGGAAGTTAAATTCACAAGACATTATACAAAAAATGCATTAGGTTCAGTTTTAGTAGAATTTGGTGATACAAAAGTTATTACAACAGCGTCTGTAGAAGTTGGAAAGCCTAAATGGATGTCAAAAGACGATTTAAGAGGTTGGTTGACTGCTGAATATTCATTATTACCATCATCAACTTCTGTAAGATGCCAAAGAGAAAGAACAAAAATATCTGGTAGAACTCAAGAAATTCAAAGATTAATTGGGAGAAGTCTTAGAGCTTGTGTAGATTTAGAAAAGATGCCTGATATAGTTATTACGATAGACGCAGATGTAATTCAAGCAGATGGTGGAACAAGAACAGCAAGTATTTGTGGCGGATTTTTAGCGTTATCTGATGCTGTTGAAAGATTGTTAGCAGATGGTACATTAAAAGAAAATCCTATTGTTGAACCTGTTGCGGCAATTTCTGCAGGGATTGTTGACGGTGAAGTTCGTCTTGATTTAAATTATGCGGAAGATTCTCATGCTCAAGTTGATTCTAATGTAGTTTTAACAAAAAGCGGTAAAATTATTGAATTCCAAACAACTGCTGAAGGTGAACCGTATGAATTTGACAAAATGGTAGAGATATTTAAAGTTGCTCAAAAGGGTATAAAAGAAATTATTGAAAAATATTAAAATTTAGTATAAACTCTATCTATGCGGTTAATGATTGTTAAATTTATAGTATTTATCTTTTTGGTACAGAGCCTTTGCTGTTCTGTACTTGCAAAAACACAAGAAGAGCCGGCTGTGTCAACTCAAGGTGTCGAAAATTTAGAGCAAACTATAGATAAATCAAAACCTTCAGTTGAACAAAAAAATGAACAAAAAGCAAAGAAAAATCGTTTAAATAAATATATAAAAGCCAAAAAGCAAATTCGTAGGCAAAATTTAAAAAAATCTAAAAAACAAAAAGAATTAGAGTTTTTAGAGCATAGATTAGAAGTAAAACAAAAGAAGTTAGAATCAATGGATTCTAGTGTAGAGAAAGGAGTAAATGAATGAAGAAGTTAATTGTTTCACTAATGGCAGTGTCAGTGATGTCATTTGGTTTGGCAGCTCAGGCAGGGCCTTTGAGTAATGCATTGAATAATGCTGCAAATAAGGTAAATCAACATGAGCAAGCTTTAGATAAGGCTCAAAAAGACGCTCAAAAACAGCAAGAAGCAAGACAAAAAGCAAGAGAGCAACGACAAAAAGAATGGCAAAAGAAACAAGAGCAAATGAAAAAAGATGCTCAAAAACGCCAAGAAGCAAGACAAAAAGAAGTTCAAAAGAAGAAAGATGCTTGGAATACATTAATTGGTAAATAATTAAATAGTCTAATAGAAATTGAGGGCGGAATTTTATTTATAAATAAAATTCCGCCCTTTTATTGATTAGGCTTAATGTCTATGATAGAATTATGAAGGTCCGGAAAGGGGATATTTTATTTATGTTGACTGGTAATGAAGTTAAGTTGCAAAAAGGTTCAAAAGTACTTTTGGATACTCTCAAAAATTTAGGTGTAGATACTATTTTTGGATATCCCGGTGGTATTGTACTTGATATTTATGATGAACTTTATGCGCAAAATGATATAAAGCATATTTTGGTACGTCATGAACAGTCAGCTGTGCATGCGGCAGAAGGTTATGCAAGAGTTAGCGGAAAATGCGGAGTTGTTCTTGTGACATCTGGTCCAGGTGCTACGAATACTGTTTCAGGTATTGTTAATGCTTATCAAGACGGTTATCCTCTTTTGGTTTTAACAGGCCAAGTTTTTAAAAATTTAATAGGAAAAACTGCATTCCAAGAAGCGGATATTTGCGATATTACAAAATCTTGTACAAAAAAAGTTTATCAAATTACGGATGCTTCTGATATAGAATCAACTTTGATTGATGCTATGAAAACTGCTATGGAAGGTAAAAAAGGTCCTGTTGTTGTTGATTTGGTAAAAGATATTTTTTCTCAGCAAGTTGAATTTAAAAATTTAAAATTACCTTTGACAAATGATAACTCAGAAGTTCCTTCTGATAAATTAGAAAATATAATAAACCTTATAAAAACTTCAAAACGTCCTGTTATTGTTGCAGGAGGTGGGGTTTGTCAATCCGGTGCTGAGGATGAACTTTATAATTTGGCTGTTAGTTTAAATATTCCTGTAGTAGATACTATGATGGGAATTTCATCTTTTCCGCAAGATAATTCTTGTTATATGGGAATGATTGGAATTTTTGGAGATAAGGCTGCAAATGAGCTTATCAAAGAAAGTGATTTGATTTTGTCTTTAGGTGCAAGATTTAATGATCGTATTTTGTGTATGTTCAAGGATGTTAATTGGTCTGAAAAGTTTGTACAGGTGGATATCAATCCTAAGCAAATTGGATGTTTTGTTGAACCTAAAGCTTTTATAGTTGGAGATATTAAGGCATTTTTGATTAGTTTAAATCAAAAGATTTTGAATAAAAATTTAGATTTCTCAAGTTGGTTAAATACTGCTTCTGGGTTTAAATCTTTAAATGAAAAATTAAAGAAACATTCTAACATGCTTTATTCTGCTGAAGTTATAAAGTCTATTGATACTTTTACAAAGGATCAAGATGTTATTTTTACTTCTGAAGTTGGACAGCATCAATTGTGGGCAGTTCGAAATTTAACCTGTAATAAAACACGTAAGATTTTGGTATCAGGCGGTGCCGGAACTATGGGGTTTGGTTTTCCGGCGGCTATTGGGGCAGCTGTAGCGCAACCGGATAAAGATGTTATTTGTATTGCGGGTGATGGTTCTTTTCAAATGGGATTACAGGAACTTGCAACTTGCGTTGATTATGGTTTGAATGTTAAAATCATGATTTTAAATAACGGTTATCTTGGGATGGTACGTCAACTTCAGGAAAAGTTTTGTAGCGGTCGGTATTCTAATACAAAAATTTCAAATCCTGATTATATCATGCTTGCCAAAAGTTATGGTATAAATTCTGTTAGGGTATCTTCAATATCTGAAATAAATGAGGCTTTAAATATCGCTTTTGCTCACAAAGGTCCATTTATTGTTGAGTTTTTGGTAGAACCTTACGAAACTTTATAATTTTATCAAAATAGTTTTTTATGATATAATACTTGTATTACCCTATATTTGAATTAAGAGGCTTGAACAATAATGAACGAATCTGTAATAAAAGAAATTAAATCTATATATTCTGGTCGCATCAGGTCAAATAACCCTGCTGCGGTTACACCGGAAATAGAAACTATCAAGCCTGCTAAAAAAGAACATAAAACTTTTTTCAATGGGGTTATTGAAAAGTTAAATATTATTGTCACTAAGAAATAATCTATTTGCAGTGACCGCTACAAGAGCTTCCACAATTTCTACTGCAAGAAGATTTTAATATATCCGTAAAATCAAAAACTTTATCGTTTATTATTGCATCTATCACAAGTGGGTAAATTTTTGTTTCTATATCTTCAAATTCCTTTAATAATGTGTCATAGTGTGTTGATAAACCAATTAATATTGGGTATTGAGTTAGGATTTTACCTGTAAAATTATCTTTTTCAGGTTTATGGATTGTTATTCCTGTAACTTTTGAACCAAATTTTATTGCATCGATTATTGGAGTTTCACTTTCAAATGCAGGTAGTAAGGATTGGTGTAAATTTAATAGATTATTAGCATTAGCAAGTTTTGAATAATCTATTTCAGGTGATAAGTAAAAACAAGCAATAAGATTATAATCTTCATGATTTATATCTGTAAAATCTTCATGTATTGAAGTTTCTATCTCTTGAATATTTTTAAAATAATCAAGAATAGTTTGTGTAGTTTTATTTTGAAAATTTGAAATTATAGCAAGTTTTTTCATTATTATTTACCCTTATAAATCTATAGTTTCTTTTATATTATTACAAATAAGTTTCAATAAAAAACCGACCTGATGAATAATATCAGATCGGTTTTTAAAATATTTAATAATAAATATTAATGGCAAAGTGCTAACAATACACCAGCTGCAACAGCTGAACCAATAACGCCGGAAACGTTAGGTCCCATAGCGTGCATCAATAAGTAGTTTTGGTTATTGTATTCCAAACCAACTTTATTTGAAACACGAGCTGCCATAGGTACAGCAGAAACACCAGCTGAACCGATTAATGGGTTGATAAGTTTAGGTTCTCTCTTTTGGATTTTAGCCATAAGAAGTTCCCAAACATTCATTAATTTTGCCATAATAACACCGCCTGCAGTAGCAAGTGAAAATGCCATAATTCCTAAGAACAAGATAAATAAAGTTTGTCCAGTTAAGAATTGATCAGCTGAAAGTTTAGAACCAACAGTTAATCCTAAGAATATTGTAATAATATTGATTAAGGCATTTTGCAATGTATCAGAAAGTCTTTCAACAACTCCGCATTCTCTGCATAAGTTACCAAAAGCAAATGCACCTACAAGTGGACATGCACTTGGAAGGAATATGATACAAAGTAATAATACTATAAGCGGGAATACGATTTTTTCTCTTTGAGAAACCGGTCTTAACTGTTCCATTTGAATTTTACGTTCTTCATTTGTTGTTAACAATTTCATTATAGGAGGTTGGATAACCGGGACCAAAGCCATATATGAATAAGCTGCAACCGCAATAGCACCTAATAATTCAGGAGCTAATTTGTTAGTAACGTAAATTGAAGTAGGACCATCAGCACCACCGATAATACCGATAGCACCAGCTTGTTGGATAGTAAATGGATCCATACCTAAAGCGCTCATCAAAGGAGCTAGAGCAACTGCAAGTAGTAATGCCCCAAATATACCAAATTGAGCAGCACCACCTAATAATGCAGTTTTAGGGTTTGCAATTAACGGACCGAAATCTGTCATTGCACCAACACCCATAAAGATAATTAATGGGAAAATCCCTTTGTGAATACCTGCTTCAAATATAATTCCCAAAAATCCTGCAGGACCAGCAATTGCTTCTCCCGGTGGCATAGGAATGTTTGAAAGTAATCCACCAAATGCGATAGGAACCAATAGTAATGGTTCAAATTGTTTTTTAATACCGAGCCATAGTAGGAATAAGCATACAAATATCATTATCCATTGACCATGCATATGTAATATTTGTTCAAATCCTTTTAAATTTGGGTCTGCCGGTAATACGAAATTCATTAGTCCGGTTGTGTTCCAAAGACTAACTAAACCTTCTTGTATATTCATCTTACCTTATCCTCCTATCCTACAGTTACCAATACTTGACCTGTTTGAACTTTATTACCAACTTCAATTTCAACAGATTTTACAGTACCTGAAACAGGAGATTTGATTTCTGTTTCCATTTTCATAGCTTCGATTACTGTAATTACATCGCCTTCAGCTATTGTATCGCCTTCTGAAACTAAAACTTTTAATACAGTACCAGGTAATGCAGCTTTTACAGGAGAACCTTCACCTGCTGGAGCTTTTGCATCAATACCTTCTTTTACGTTAAAGTCGTATAATTTGCCGTTAACAGTTGCTTTGCCGCCTTCGAAAGCTACAGCATATTTTTTACCGTTAACAGTTACTGTGTATTCATTTGAAGAAGATGAAACTGTTGAAGCTTCTTCTTTTTTAGCGTTTTTACGAACACCGATTGTACCTTTCCCTTCTAAGAATAAGATACCTTTTTCTTTACAAGCTGCTGAAATGAAGATATTTTCATCATTTACTGGTAAACCAGCATCTTCAAGACGTTTTGTTGCAGCTTTGATACCTTTATTAGGATCTCTGTCGTTGATATCAACTACAAGTTCTGTTGTAGGTTGTAAGTTAAGTTGTTCAGATGCAATTTTGACAATTTCTTGATCAGGTTGACAAGGTGTTTTACCAAAATAGCCAAGAACCATTTTGCCGTAACCTTCTGCAATTTTCTTCCATTTACCAAACATAACGTTGTTGAATGCTTGTTGGAAATAGAATTGAGAAACCGGTGTAACTGATGTTCCAAAACCACCTTTTTCTACAACTTCTTTCATTGCTGCTACAACTTCTGGGAATTTTTCCATTAAGTTGTTATCTCTTAACATTTGAGTATTAGCTGTTAAAGCTCCACCTGGTAGAGGTGATGAAATAATCATTGGGTTAACTGCTAATGCTTCTGGTGGTAAGAAGTAATCTTTCATACATTCTTTGAATACTTCTTCTGTTTCTAAGATTTTTTCAACATCGATACCTAAATCGTATTCTGTACCTTTTAATGCATGCCACATAGATACGATATCAGGTTGAGCAGTACCGCCAGATACAGGTTTCATTGATAGGTCTATGCAGTTAGCGCCACCTTCTAGGGCTGCTAAGTATGCTGCTAAACCAGTACCTGCTGTTTCGTGTGAGTGGAATCTGATATCAGCATTTTCACCCAAAATTTCACGAGTTCTTTTTACTGTCTCATAAACTTTTCTTGGTGCTGATGTTCCTGATGCATCTTTGAATGCTAATGAATCAAATTCGATACCAGCATCTAAGATTGAACGAAGTACTTTTTCATAAAAAGCAACATCGTGAGCTCCTGTACATCCGATAGGTAATTCCATCATTGTGATTGTAACTTCGTGTTTTAAACCATGTTTTTTAATACATTGGCTAGAATATAATAAGTTATTTACATCGTTTAAGGCATCAAAGTTTCTAACTGTAGTTACACCGTGTTTTTTGAACATTTTTGCGTGTAAATCAATGATATCTCTAGGTTGAGAATCAAGACCTACTACGTTAACACCTCTTGCTAATGATTGTAAGTTAATATCAGGACCTACAGCAGCTCGGATTTTATCCATTGTATCAAAAGCGTTTTCATTACAGTAGAAGATTGGAGATTGGAATCTTGCACCACCTGCAACTTCAAAATGTTTGATACCAGCTGCTACTGCTGATTGTAATGCAGGAATAAAGTCATCTACAAAGACTCTTGCTCCATACACTGATTGGAAACCATCTCTGAAAGATGTATCCATTACTTTAATAAGTTTTTTCCCCATAAATTTATCCTTTCCTTTTAGTAATAACTAATAACTTCTAATTTTTTCTAGCAACAACAGCGGCTAATGCTAATGCGATTGCTTCGTCAACGTTTTGGGAAATTTTCTTAGTTTTTGTTACGATTTCTTCAGTTTGTACTGGGAATAATTTGTTTAAATATCCCACAACTTTTGTCATAATCATCATTACTAAGATCATTACGTATAGAAAGCATACTACTACGCCCATACCGATGATCATTAAAATCAATCCTTCTAATAGTTTTTCTGTCATAAAATATCTCCTATCATAAGTGTAACATTTTGATTATTTTTATTTCTTAAAATTAATTCTCCATTATCATTAATTTCTTGAGCTAGACCTTCTTCTGTTCTGTTAAATACCTGAACTTTTATTTCGTTATTTAAAAAACAGTTTCTTTTTATATAGTCATCTTTGATATTTGAAAATCCAGTATTTATAAATTCATCATAATTTTCAAAAAATTTATCGAGTAATTTATCTGTAAATTCTTCAATATTAACATGTTTATTTATTTCAATATTGAGCGCTGTAGCTATTTTGTTCGGAATATTATTAATATCTTCTTGGTTAGAGTTTAAATTAACACCAATACCTAAAATTACCCCTTTCAAACAATTTGCGTTCATGACTGTTTCAGCTAAAATGCCTGCTATTTTTTTATTATTAATTAATACATCATTAGGCCATTTTATTTGAGGTTGGAGACCATATTCTTCAAGAACTTTGCATAATACGACAGATAAGTATTGTGTGAGATTAGAATATATATCATGGTATGAATTAGATGGTTTTAGAACTATTGATAAGAATAAATTTCCATCACCAAGGTCAACCCATGAACGATTTAATCTACCTCTGCCGGATGTCTGACATTTAGCTATTACGGCAGTTCTGTCTGATATTTTGCCTATGTTTTTTTTAGCATAGCTGTTGGTAGAATCTACTTCTTCTAATATAATCTTCCCTATCGTTAATCCGGACATATTACCTCTCCGTTTTTAATTATAATATAAATAAAATTTTTTGTTTGCGAAATATTTTTTTGGTGCTACCATGAATTTGCGAAGGGAGAAAAATGGAACACTGGGTTTATTCTATAAGTTTATTTAATCATGTAATATCTTTTAATATGGATACATTAATTACTATGTGGCTATCTATGTTAATTTTGATTGTTGTTGCATTTATGGCAACCAGAAAACTTGAGATGGTCCCTGGTAAGTTACAATTATTTTCCGAAGGTATTATTAAATATTTTAACAATATTGCAAAATCAAGTATGGGAAATGACGAAGCTCAGAAACATATTGCAATTATATTAACATTATTTATGTTTATTTTAACTGCAAATCTTGTTGGTCAGCTTCCATTAAAATTAATACATTTACATACAGGAGAGTTAGCATCTCCAAATAATGATATAAATATGACAGCAGCAATGGCAATTGTTGTTTCTATTTATTATATATTCTATGGTGTTAAAAGAAATGGGTTTAAGTTCTTTTTTAAAGGCTTTTCAATTGAAGGTATAATTATTACTTTAGTTGATACTTTGGAATTGTTTGTCAGACCATTTTCTTTGGCATTACGACTTTTTGCAAATATCTTTGCAGGTGAAGTCCTTGTTGCAACAGTTTTAAGTTTGGCAGCGGTAGTTGTTCCGCTTCCGTTCATGTTGTTTGAATTGTTTGTAGCATTAATTCAGGCATTGGTATTTACATTGTTATCTACAACTTATATTTCATTGGCAATAAAAGAAGAGTAATAAAAGGAGGATTTTATGGCAATTGAACAAACTTTAGATCTTGCAAAAATTGGTGCAGGTATTGCAATCGGTTTTGGTGCTATCGGTGGTGGCTTAGGACTAGGTATTGCAACAAAAGGTGTTTTGGATGCTATAGCTCGTCAACCTGAAATTAAAGATGAAGCTTTTAAAAACTTTATTCTTGGTGCTGGTTTAGCAGAAGCTACTGCAATTTATGCATTGCTTGTTGCTTTGTTATTAATCTTTGTTAAATAGTAATAGGTAGACAGATGTTTGAATTTAATGCGACATTTTTAATTGCAATGTTTAGTTTTGTTGTATTCATTCTGATAATGAATAGTATTTTTTATCAACCTATTTTAAATATTATCAGAAAACGTGAAGAGTACATCAATTCTAATTACGAGGATTCTAAAAAGTTTGCACAAAATGCAAACGATCTTCAAAATTCTCGCGCTGCTAAACTTGAACAAACTCAAGATAAATGCAGACAAGAATTTAAAACTGTTGTTGATAAAGTTCAATCAGATGCAGGTGAACAAATAAAAGAAGCTAAAGAAAATTCTAAAAAAGCTATTCAGGCTAAAAAGGCAGATTTGATTTCTGAGGAAGAGTCTTTGAAGTCTAGTTTAAAAGATTCTGTAGTTAAAGATTTGGCATCTTCTATTGTTTCAAAACTTACAGGAATAGATTCTAAGGTTGATGATATTGATTGTAAATCTCTAGTAAAGTGATGGATTAGTTATGCAAGAAATAATTTCTATTTTAAAATTTATTATTACATCAAATACTTTAAACTTTGTTATAATGGTATTGCTGTTGGCGTACCTTGTAAAAAGGTTTGCTTTATCTGCGGCTTTTGATAAATCTATTGAGTCTGTTAAGTCAAATATTGCTAAATCAGACGATGAAAAAAAGAATTCGCAAGTTTTGTTACGTAAAGCTGAGGATTTAATGCAGAAACTTCCTGAAGATATTAAAACTATGGAAGATAATACAAAGGCCAAAGTTGAAGTTTTTAAAGATAAAATTGAAAAAGATACAACTAAATCTATTTCAAATATTAATAATAATATTAATAGAGTTGTATCTATCGAAGAAAAGAAGATTTCAAACTTGCTTACCAATGATGCTTCTCAAGCTTCTGTTAATGCTGCAAGACAACATATTATAAGAATGTTAAATGAAAATCCTGATTTGCATTCAAAATTTATTCAAAACAGTTTAGATGAACTAGATAGGATAAGTTTATAATGACGGTATATACTAAAATTTCTACAATTTCAAAAAATTATGCAAAGGCGCTAATGGAAGTTGCGCAAGAAGATAATTCATTTGATTCTTTTAAGACTCAATTGGATAATATTTCTGATGTTTTAAATTCATCAGAGGATTTGCGTATTGTAATGGCAAATTCATCAATTTCATCATCTAAAAAAATTGAGATATTGCAAAATGTTTTTAATGGAATGATTGATGAAAAATTGTTGAGGTTTTTAAATATACTCGTTGAAAAAGGTAGGTTTGATGAATTTGAATCTATAAAAATTTCATTTGATGAAATGCTGGAAAAACGTTCAAATAGAAAGACAGTAGAAATATTTTCTCCTGTCGAGTTGAATTTTGAAAATAAAACAAATGTAAGATTAAAACTTGAGAAAAAATTAAATTGTGAAATTGTTCCGGAATGGAAAATTGACAAATCTCTTATTGCAGGTCTTGCATTTAAATTTGATGATACTGTAATTGATACAAGTATTCGTTCAAAGTTAGAATTTTTGAGTAAAAATATAACTAGGTAAAAGGGGACATTATGGCATTAATACAACCTGAAGAAATTAGTTCAATTATAAAAAGTAAAATTGACAATTATGAACTTCAAACAGAAGTTTCAAATACCGGTTCAGTATTAGAAATAGGTGATGGTATTGCCAGAATCTATGGTCTAAGAAATGTTATGTCAAATGAATTAGTTCAATTTGAAGACGGACACGGTACATTGGGTATTGCGATGAACCTTGAAGAAGATAATGTCGGGGTAGTTATTCTTGGTGAATATACTGATATTAAAGAAGGTACGATCGTAAAAACAACAAATCGTATTGCTTCAGTTCCAGTTGGCGAAGGTTTGATTGGTAGAATTATTGATCCTACAGGTAAACCTTTGGATGGTAAAGGTGATTATGAATATACTAAGACAAGACCAATTGAGCGTGTTGCTCCAGGTATTGTTGCAAGAAGATCAGTTTATGAACCTTTACAAACAGGTTTGACAGCAATTGATGCTTTGACACCTATCGGTCGTGGTCAAAGAGAATTGATTATTGGTGATAGACAGACAGGTAAAACTGCTATTGCAACTGATACAATCATTAACCAAAAAGGTAAAGATGTAATTTGTATTTATGTTGCAATTGGTCAAAAAGCTTCTACAGTTGCACAAATTGCAAAAACTTTAGAAGAATATGGCGCAATGGAGTATTCAATAATTGTTTCATCAACAGCAAATGAATCTGCTCCATTACAATATATTGCTCCATTTGCAGGTGTAACTATTGGTGAAGAATTTATGGAACAAGGCAAATCAGTTCTTATTGTTTATGATGATTTGTCAAAACACGCTCAGGCATATCGTGCGATGAGTTTGTTATTAAAAAGACCCCCAGGACGTGAAGCTTATCCTGGAGATGTATTCTATCTTCATTCAAGATTATTGGAACGTGCTGTAAAATTGAATGATGAATTGGGCGGTGGTAGTATTACTGCTCTTCCAATTATCGAAACTCAAGCAGGTGATGTTTCTGCTTATATTCCGACTAACGTTATTTCAATTACAGACGGTCAGATATTCTTGGAAAGTAATTCTTTTAACGCAGGTATCAGACCAGCTATTAACGCAGGTATTTCAGTATCTCGTGTTGGTGGTGCAGCGCAAACTAAGGCTATTAAACAAGTAGCCGGAAAGTTACGTTTGGATCTTGCTCAATATAGAGAATTGGAAGCTTTTGCTCAGTTTGCTTCTGACCTGGATGCTTCAACTAAAAAACAATTATTAAGAGGTCAAAAACTTACTGAAGTTCTAAAACAACCTCAATATAATCCATTGAGTGTTGCGGAACAAGTTTCTATATTGTTTGCGGCTAACGAATCTGTTTTAGATGATATCGATAATGTTAATATCGCTAAGTTTAAAAAAGATTGGTTCGTATATTTTAATGCAAATTGCAAGGTTTTGGTTGAAAGATTAAATGCCGGTTCTGCTTTATCAGATGATGATAAAAAAGAATTGCTTGATGCATTAAATAAATTTAAAAGTACTTTTTAATTAAAAGGAGAATACATTTATGAAATGTTATAACCATCATGATAGAGATGCTTTCGGTATTTGTACTGTTTGTGGTAAGGGATTATGCTTAGAGTGTATGTCTACTAAAAATGGTGCTGTTACTTGCAAAGATAAAAAATGTGTTAATATATTTAATTTGCGTAGAATATTGTTAGCAATTTTATATGTAGTTATTATAATTGCATTATTTGTATTTATCTTTGATTAGTTCAAAATAAAAGGTTATTATGGCAAATTTAAAAGATATTAAAAATAGAATACAGAGTATTGAAAGTACTAAGAAAATAACTAGAGCTATGAAAATGGTTGCTGCAGCTAAGGTTAAGAGGGCTGAAACATCTGTTAAGGCTTCAAGACCTTATACTAAGGAACTTATTTCAATGTTTCAAAAGTTGTTAAATTCTGTTGATGAATTTAGTAGTGCAACATTGAAAATTAAGGCAGCGATTGATGATTATCCTGAACTTTTAGAAATTAGAGAAGTTAAAAACGTTGGGATATTAGTCATAACTTCAAACAAAGGCTTGGCTGGTGCTTACAATGCTAATGTTGTTCGTGATACATTGAAGCGAATTGAATCATATAAACAACAAGGTATTGGAGTAAAGTTGTTTATAGCAGGGCAAAAAGGAATTTCAGCATTAAGAAAAAAATGTGCAATGTTGGGTTGTCCTATTGCTAAAAAATATTATTCTGCTATAGATACTCCATCTCCTGTTGAATCTCGTGCTATAGCTGAAGATATGGCGGAAGATTTTGTAAGTGGTGCAATTGATAAAATCGAAATTGTAACAACTCGTTTCAAAAATATGATGAGTTACAAGGTTGAAGATTGGCAGGTATTGCCTGTAGATGGTGTTATAGATTCGCATCAAAGAATTTCTGACAATGTGTTAGATCCTTTGATGGAATTTACACCTGATAAGCATCATATTTTACAGAAAATTGTTCCAATGTATATGACAAATATCTTTTATCAAGCTCTATTGGAAGCTCAGGCTAGTGAGTTGGCATCTAGAATGACTGCTATGTCTGCTGCTACATCTAATGCTGAGGCTATGATTCATGATTTGTCTATTGAATATAATAAGACAAGACAGTTTGCAATTACTCAGGAAATAATTGAGGTTGTTTCCGGTTCTAATGCTCAGGCTGGTTAATTGTCTTTTCAAAAGCTAAGAAAAAGAGAGCTAATTGTTTTTTTAATAACAATTAGCTCTCTTCTATTATATTAAGGTCATTTATTGGTTTAAAAATTTATTTCCTGTAAAGTTTTTATTAGTTAAAAATTCTCTATTTGCTGGATTTAGCATTGAGTCTGAATTTTGGACTTTTGCTTGTTGATCTTGAGGGGTAGTCTTTTGAGTTTCTGTTTGTGGTTGAGAATTTTGTTGAGCAGCATTATTTTTAGCAGCTTTTTTAGCTTCTATTTTTCCAGTTATATATATGTTTAATCTTGGAATACCAAATCCTAATGCAAGTGCTGAATATGCATAACCTGCAAGTTGAGCAATTGATAATATCTTTAATTGTTTTCGTGCAGGGCTATTTGAAGGTAGCGCTTTCATCATTTCTTTAAAGCTTAGAGCCTTACCATTTTTGAAAACTTTATCCCCTAATGCAGCATGTAATACTTCATCTCTAGTTTTTAGAACAGAGTTTGTAATCCATTTTAGAGCACCTTCGCCATCTTTTTTGATTAATGACTTATCCATACTTTGAGCTACAAGTTTTTGTACAAAGTTTCCTAAAATAAGCCAGCTAGCAAATCCTAGAGTATCTTTGATTGTAGATTCTCTTAATTCATTATCATTTCTTGAAGATAAGAATCTTGACATAATAGTGATACCATAGATGAATTTAAATTGTTTAATTGTAGGTGTAAATCCTTTAAACTGTAAATTCTTAATAAGTTCTTTTGGCTTTCCTATGGTTGCTAAAACACCGCCACCAAATAATAAGGCAACAAGTGATTTTTTAATTTTAAATCCTGTAGATTTGTCTTCTGCGCCACCACCAACGAATCCGCTTTTTCCTGTTTTCTTTTTAGTTAGATACATATTAAGTGGTTGAGCTGACACACCTACTAATGAAGCGATTCCTATACCGATTAATGAACGTTTTAAGTTCATTGATTTCATTGCTTTTAAGAAAGCGTTTTCTGCAATGTCAGTATTATTTTTGATAGTATCAATAAATGTGCTCTTAACAGTGTCTTTATTAAATACTTTACCTAATTTATAAGTGTTTTCAATTATAGAATCTACCGTATATCTTGAAGAATGTGGTTTTTGACCTTCTTCAGCAATTATTCTCAAATTATTTTCAACACCAAGTGAAGATGTAATTATTGCTTTTAGATTAGCGGCACCTTCTTTACTTATTTTATTAGTGTTAGATGTAATTTCTTTTTCTAAGATTTTTGCAGCTTTTTCGATATCTGCATCTTTTATTCTTACCCATTTGCCGTTTTCAGTTGCGCTTAGGGCTTCATATTTTGATAAGACTGTTTTTAGGTGTTTTTGTAATAAGTTTTCAGGCTGTTCTTTTAATGTATCTTTCCAAATTTGACCTTGTAAATGAAGAGTTTCATCATCTGCAAAAATAGAATTTGCTTTAACATCATTATCTCCAAATTTGTAAAGTCCATTAATACCGGCAGCAAGCATAAGTCCTGCTAAAGTTCCATAAGCTCCGACTAATGAATGGTTAGCTGTCCCCATACCTTCACGGCGTAGGGTTTCAACACCTGCATCTGGGCCTCTGCCAAAGTCTGTTATAGTTCTTGGTAGTACCATACAGCATAAATCAACTGCATTTGCACCCCAAGCTTGGTTTGTATCCAAAAATCTCAAGAATAAATCTGCGCCACCAGTAAAGTTTGTAGCTGCAGGATTTGTATTGTATTGCTGTCTGGTTGTAAATCCTTTTTCTTTACTGTTTTGTTGTTGTGCTATTATATTTCGTTGTTTAAAATTACTTTCTACTTTCATATTTTTGCCTTAAGGTTTATTGTATATTAGTTATAAAAATTTTTAAAGGTTTGTGAATTATTTTTTATTATATTTTGAGTAAATGTGGTAGATGGGGTTTGATTTGCCTTAGCTTTTTGAGCTTCCATAGCTAATTGTTTTTTCTTATTAACTTGGGTTCTTGTGTATATTGGAATAAAGATTCCCAAAGATAATAGTGAGAATGCTAAGTTTCCTAATTGACATATAGCTCTTAAGTTTTTAGCTTTTGTTCTAAGAGCTGCATCAGCTATTGAACCAAGTTCATCTGTAGACTTCATTTTAGTATGTTTAGCCCAATTCCAGAATTTTTGAAGAGCGCTTGTCCCTTCTTTACTATATAGTTTATTAGTTAATACAATTCCGTCTTTATTGTGTTTTTCAAGGAATGTTGCAATAGCTTTAGCAGCATAATCACCTAAGAAATAGAAACTTGAGAATGTTGCGATATCTCGAATTGTATTTTCTCGTAATTCGTTTGAATCTTCAGCTGCTGCTAGTCTGCTAGAAAATGTTGCGGCTGAAATAATTCTTGCTTGGTCCATTGTAGGGAAAATGTTTTTAAATTGGAACATTTTCAAACTTGGTCTATCCATTAACATTGATAAGCCTGCAACTCCCCACATTAGTGGAACTGCTATGAATTTTTGAGCTGTTAATTTTTTCTTTTCTTCAGGAGAAAGAATTCTTTCTTGGTCATCATTGTATATTGGTGCACCTTTTCTGCCTGAAAGTTTATGAGTAATCCATCTGTTAATAGGTTGAGCTGTAATGGCTAACGGTATAATAACTCCAAGACCTGCAAGGCTCTTTGCATTTACCAATTTTTTAGCTTTTGCAACGTATTTTGATAAAGTATCAAATGATTCTTTTGTCATTTGATCAGTTATAATACCTTCTTTTACTGCTCCATAGAGAATATCTCCGGCACTTTCACAAAGGTGACTTAAGTTACTTGAGAAGAATTTTCCATCATTCTTTTCTGTTATAAATCTGATGTTTTCAGAAATACCTGTTTTGCTAACCATTAAATTGTATAGTTTTGATGAAAAATGCTTTTCAGGTTTATCTTTTAAGATCTCTTGAGCCATTTCTTTTAGGGCTTTATCATAATCAGCATCATTAGCCAAGATGTTTTTAAATTGTTTTAAACCATCTTTTTTGATATCGCCATTTACACCTTCAAGGTTGTCAAACATTGATCTTAAAGTGTTATAAATTCTTTCTTCTTTTGTGTTTCCTGTTGCGTTTTGGAAATATTTTTCTACGTGATTTAAGGTGTCTCCGTTTGCCCAGCTTGTTGTTAAGTTAGAAGCTTTAAAGTTTTGCATAATCGGTCTGTTTAAGATTTTGGCTGCACCGATTACAACAAAGCTTGGGATTAAACAGTTAATTAATAATCCTGAAAATTCACGTCTGAAGGCTTCAAAACCTCCAAGTAGATTTAATTTTCTTTTATGTGTTTCGTTCCCGTTTTCGTCTTTTTGTTTTGAACCTATAAATGTTTCAAAAAAGGTTCTTGGTAATATTGCTGTTGATAAATCTAAAACTGCAACATTAATCATTGGCTTTTCTTCACATTTTTGAATGCCTTTTAAAGCCAAAGCACCTAAACCTTGGAAACTGGTTTGACCCTTATTTTGTTCACTGACATATTTATTCGGGGTTCTATTTTTGCTATTTACACTACCTAATTCAACTTTACTAATCATAATATTATTTATTTTTATCTTTTGCCGAATATGGTTTTATTATAACCAAAGCACATGTTATTGAAAAGTCCTGAATAAAAAAAATTGCGCATCAACCTCAAGATGTAAAGTTTATGTAAAGATGTCTTTTTGTATAATTTTATAAAAATAAGGATTATTTAAATAAATTTTATTCAAAATTGTCAAATTTACACCTAAAATTTGCAAAATTTTTATTAATTTTATAGATTTTTAAATAAAAATTTTTATAAAATTTTTGTAAATTTTTATTAAGATATGGATATCGTTTGTTATTTTCGTTCATAATTTATAATTGTAATGTTTGATTATAGTTCGATTAGATATTTATTATATATAATTTGAACATAGAAATACGTATTTTATAGTATATTTTTGGAAAATGTTTATTATAGAATATATTTTATTGTAGAGGTAGAGAAAGATAAATTCGAGAAATGTTAGATATGAATGAAAGAAATAAAAGAGGTTCAAGTACCAGAGGAACAAGACGATCAAGAAGATATTCAAACGGTTCAGCAGATAACCCATTTGAAAATTATGCAGAAAGCCGAAAACGTGAAGGTTCTTCATTTAGAAAAACTTTGACAATTATGATAATAATATTTTTTACCGCAATATTTGCGATATTATTGTTTGCCAATCAGGATGGATTTTTAAATGGTAAATTAGGTGAAAACTCATTTATTTCAAATTTATTAAATAAACTTTCATTAAATAACAATTCTAAGCAAACACCTGAATTTGCCCTACCATTTGGTTTAAAACGCCAAAATATTTTGTTGTTGGGTGTCGATTCAAATGGTGCAGATTCTGACTTATGGGTTGGAACTCGTACTGATACAATTATATTATTAAATATAGATCCTAGAACAAAAACTGTGAATGCTATTTCAATACCTAGAGATAGTAAAGTTTATCTGCCAAAGGGTATGGGTATTCAAAAAATTAACGCTGCCCACGCTATTGGTGGAGTAGATATGACAATTCAAACTATAGAAGATACTTTGGGTGTTCATGTAGATAAATATATAATGTTCCATGATGAAGCTGTTAGAGAAATTGTAAAGGCTTTAGGCGGTGTTGATATTTATGTTGAAAAAAATATGCATTATAATGATAATGCAGGTCATTTACATATTAATTTCACAAAAGGAAAACACCATTTAACAGAAAAAGATGCTGTTGAGTATTTAAGATTTAGACATGATGCTTTGGGTGATATTGGTAGAACTCAACGTCAACAATGGTTCTTGAGAGGATTGTTAGCAGATCTTCAAAAACCTGAAACTATTGTTAAAATCCCTGAAATTATATCTGTTGCAAGTAAATATGTAAAAACTAACATGTCTGTATATGAAATGAGTCAGTATGCAGCTTTAGCAAAAAGTTTTGATATGGATAATATTGAAATTGCAATGTTACCGGGAGCTCCTAACAAACATGGTTATATTAGTTATTGGATTTTAGATCCTGAAAAAACTCAAAATGTTGTGAATAGGCTTATATATCGTCAAAAACCTGAAGGGGTTAAAGAAACTTATACTGCAAGTATAATGAGTTCTCCTGATAACTTGGATGAAGCAAGAGCTTTGAAGTCTGCACTTGAAGCTGCCGGAATTGAAGTTAAATGTTCAGGTACTTTAAAATCAGTTCATTCTCAATTTATTGCTCATTCTGATTATGTAACAACTGATTATTATGCAGAATTGAAGAAAAAAGTTCCAGAAGTTAAATCAAGACAATTCGTATATGATCCGTCAACATTTATGTGTGCAAATACAGACTTTACAGTTGTTGTAGCGGCTGATAACAAATAATGGAGGTATCTCTTATGGTTATGAATGCGATATTATCAAGAAAAAGTGTTCGTAAATATAGTGAAAAACCTGTAGAAGCTAGCGTATTAAATAAAATCTTAGATGCAGGGAGATTTGCTCCATCTTGGGTAAATGTTCAGTCTTGGAAATTCATTGTTGTAAAATCTCAAGATACTAAAGATTTATTATCAGAGTCCGCAGGGGGTCAGCAGCAAGTTAAAAATGCTCCGGTTGTAATATGTTGTGTTGCTGACATGGACGATTGGAGCAAGACTAAGTTTGGAAAAGTTTTGGAACAAAGAGGTCTGGATGAAAAAACTCGAGATTTTATGCTAAGTTCTGCTTTGTATAATCCTGCTAATATGGGTGAGTATGAATTATTGCTAAGAAGTGTTGAACAAGTTACTTATGCGGTAGCTTATATGACTTTAGAGGCTCAGGAACTGGGTTTAGGCGCTTGTGTTGTTGGTGCTTTTGCAAATGAATTAACCAAAAAAGATGATGGTTTAGCTCAAAAAGTCAAAGATAAATTGGGTTTGAATAATAATCAAGTGTTGGTTGACTTGTTAACATTGGGTTATGAAGAAAACCCTTCTGAAGCTAAGAAACTTCGCAAATCTTTTGATGATGTTGTTTATTATGAGGCATTGTAGTTTTCAATGTAAGAATATTTGGAGGTTATATGACAATTCCTAGCTTAGATGGTAATGGTGGAAATACTTTTAATGTAAATATTAAACCTTTAAATCCTGTACCACCTCAAGAGCCTATAGTGACTCCTAATGTTATTCCTGATGATGCTAGTGCGGGTAGTGATTTACCTGTTGATATAAATCTTTCAGATGGCGATGCTGTAGATGCGCAGGCTTCATCTAAAGTTACTCCTATACAAGACTCAGCTCCTGTTCAACAACCACAGCCTCAAGATCAAATTCAAGATTCACTTCAGATGCAGGCTAATAATTCAAAGCCTGTTGAAGATGAATATTCAATAAAACAGTTTAGAAAAGATTATCAATTGCGTTTAGAAAAAGATGTAATGCCAATATTAAATGCTTATGAAAAAGAACGTAAAACTCGCCTTATGTGGGCGCTAATTGGTTCTACTATATGTGTTATTATAGGTCTTGTCTTATTTATGAATTTAGAAGGTCGAGCTGCAGGTGATAGTTTAGTTGTGGGCTTTGGTGGAGCTTTTGGTTTTTGGATGTTTATTAAAAAGTCTTTTGAAAAGAAAATAAAACGACTAATTATGCCAACTTTGATGAAGGCTATGCATGGGTTTAAATGGTTAGAAAACCCTCTTGTCGGGCATCAGGAAATTAAAAAGACAATGCTTTTTGCAAATGTTGACAGAGCTGCTGCAAGTTTTGACGATTGCTTTTCCGGAGAGTACAGAAAAGTTCCTATTGCTATATCAGAATGTGAGTATACTATAGGTAGCGGTAGATCTAAAAAAACTTTATTTAAGGGCGTTGTTATTCGTATAAAAATGAATAAAAATTTTGAGGGTATGACTGTAGTTAGACCAAAATATCTCAATAGTGATGTTAGAGATTTAAAAAAGGCAAAGTTAGATGAGGTTAAGCTTGAAGATACAGAATTCTGCAAAGATTATGTTGTGTATTCTACTGATCAAATTGAATCAAGATACCTTTTAACTACAGCTTTTATACAGCGTTTTAAAGATATTTCTATGGCTTTTTTTGCTCGTGATGCTTTTTGTTCTTTCTGTAATGATGCTGTTTATATAGCTCCATATTGTTCTAAGGATTTGTTTGCTTTGTGTAGTTTAACAAAACCTTTGGCAAATAAAGAGCAGTTTGAAGAATTGTTTAATGAAATAGTTTCAATACTTCAGTTGGTAGATCACTTTAAGCTAGATAAGAAGTTGGGCTTGTAAAGGTCTAATAAATATGGTATAATTGTTTTTGTAAACTAAAAGACGAGGCGTTTATTTATGTGGTATATGAATGAAAGGGTTTTTGCAATGTTAATGTTAATGGCTATTATAGCAGTAGTTGTTGTTGTAATTCTTTTGGCTTTGTATAGTCTTTATGTACAACTTATTCAGAAAAAGAACAAAGTTAAAGAAGCTATGGGTGGAATTGATGTTCAATTAAATAAAAGATATGATTTAATTCCGAATATTCTTACTATTGCTAATAAATTTATGGAGCACGAAAGAGGCTTGATGGAGGATATTACAAAGTTAAGAACTCAGGCTGCTGCTATTAGATCTGATGCCAATACTATTGGTCAGAAAATGAATTTGGATAATCAAATCGTATCTAAAATGGGTCAATTAATGGTTAATGTAGAAAATTATCCACAACTAAAATCTGATCAAACAATGATCCAAGCTATGCAAACTTATTCTGAAGTTGAGGAACATATTGCAGCGGCAAGAAGATTTTATAACAGTGCTGTTAATGATTTAAATAATGCAGTTGAAATCTTCCCAAGTTCAATGGTTGCTGCAATGATTGGAATTAGACCATATCCATTCTATGAAGCTAGTGAAGCTGCAAGACAAAGAGTAAATGCGGCTGACTTTTTCAAGAAATAGGATAAATATTTATGTTATAATAAAGAGGCAGATTTTGTATCTGCCTCTTTTTTATTATTAGTTTTAATTTGTGTCCGTAGCTCAGGAGAATAGAGCGTGAGTTTCCGAAGCTCAAGGTCGGGGGTTTGATTCCCCCCGGGCACGTTTTATGCTAGTTGAATGAAACCTGATATAGAACTATCATTTATAGAATATGTTCTTTCAGCAACTTTATCAGAAGTATTTCCTTCTATGGTTCTTATTTTTCCATTAGAGTCGATACCTGCAACTATACCGGTGTGAGATCTTCCATTTTCTTTAAAGATTATAACGTCTCCACGTTTTACATTATTTTTGATTAAGCTTTCTTTGTTACTTGAGTTTGATGTTTGTAAGTAGCAATTGTTTGATTTACCCCATTGGCGTAATTCTTCAACTGATGCAGACCCAAATCCTGATGGAATAGATTTGCCACTATTTTGAGCTGCTTCTTTTACTACATAAGATACAAAGTCTGCGCACCAAGCTTCTTTTCTTCCATTCGTAAACAATTTATAAGATCCATTGCTTTCATTATAACCTTTGTATTTGTAAGCTGTAGATAAGATGTTTTCTCCAAATCCGCCATTTAATCTTGTTGATTTATTAGAAAAACCATTGTTTCCAGAATTAAATTTTAGGGTGTTAAATAAAAATGGCATTGTATTATAAGAGTATGTTGGAGTTGCAGAAGCAAATTTTAGTAAGAATTGTGTATATTCTTGCACTCCTGAAAATGGATTTCCAAAGTTGGCCATTTGCGGATTATATGTAAATCCGCTCATGTTTATTGGTCTTACTGTTGGAACTGAAACTGTCATATCTTTCCCCTTTATATCCCCTGTATAGATATAAAGGTTATATATTTTTGAGAATTGCCTTTTTCTGAGTAATTGTTACGAAATTTTAATATTTATTCTTCTTCATTTAAATTTTTATTAGAAGTTTTCTTGCGTATAATTTCATACCCCAGGCATAATAGGCCTAATAATGGCATTATTGATAATAAAGCAAGTCCAATAATGTTGTCTGTATCTATAGTGTGATATAGATTCCATTGTCCTATTGTGAAACTTGTTAATGGAGTTGCGATAATAATTCCAGCTATAAGTAATATCAATCCGATTAACATAAATCCAATATCTTTTTTGAAGATATTTAGAGCTTGAGGTTTTTCGTTTAATTCAAGTTCATTGTTATCCATATAGACCACCTTGCAGATTATTTTAACAAATTTGGCCCCGACGCGAGTCGAACGCGTGCAAGACGCGGTTTAGGAAACCGCCGCTCTATCCTACTGAGCTACGAGGCCTTTTTACTATTTTAATATAACATAAATACTTATTCGCCGCAAATTGTTATTTAGCTATAGCCCTATTTTTTCTGTTAATTTGAAGTAGTCTATAAGTTCATATATTGCAGAAATTTCTTTATGAAATTTCATTATTTGTTTTTCATTTGTTAGTGGTAAGAATATATTACCTATTTCAAATAAATTTCTGTGGGTAGTTATTGCAAACATAATTTCGTTATCGAAAAATGAGCATTTTGCTCTTCTTGATCCAAATGTAGTATGAAGGTTCTTAAATCTTTCCATAAATGCCGTTGTTACCAGATATCTACCTTCTATTTGGTTAGAAGAATAAATGTTTCTACGATTGAAAATTCTGTATCTTTATATTTTCCTTCAAAACTGTCTCCATCTATTCTGATATTATAAGTTCCAAATATGTTGCTGTCTTTTATTCGAGTGTCGGAAATTGATGTCTTTTTTTTCCATTTTACATTTCCAAACTGTTTTAGAATTACTTTCATACAATTCTCTTTTAATTTGGTTGTAAATTTTTTATATACATAATAGTACACAAGCACAATTGGCAATAGTGTCGATAGCCCAATAAGCAATGCTATTGATGTTATATATAGCATACGAGTATTGGAGAAGTTTATGTACCCAGAGCGTGAGTATAGAACATAGTTAATAGCTATAAAGATAATTGATACAACTAAAAAAAATTATCAAACTCTTTATTCTTTCCGGCTCATATTTTTTTAATACCGGTAAAATTTCATTTTTAAAATAATCGCTATCAAAATTTTTCATTTTCTTATTCTAAAATGTTTTTTCTAAAAAGCAATAATTTAAAATTTATTTATGATTGTTTATTTTATAGGTGTTTGAGTTATAATAGTTTTGTAAATGGAAGTGTATAACGAAAAGGCGCTAGAAGATGCGCAGAAAGAAAAGGTAATTTATGAAACCTGAAACAAAAAGCTTTCAATTAGAAATCGGTGGTAAAACCGTAACTATTGAAACAGGAAAGTATGCACAATCAACTAATGGTTCAGTTACAGTAAGATGCGGTGATACAATGTTATTTGTACATTGCTGTGTATCAAAAGAACCTAGAGTTGGGATAGATTTTTTCCCATTGTTGATTGATTATGAAGAAAGAATGTCTGCTATTGGACGTATTCCTGGCGGATATAACCGTTCTGAAGGAAAGGCTAGTGATAAGGCTATTTTAATTTCAAGATTAATAGATAGACCTATCAGACCTTTATTCCCTAAAGGATATAGAAATGATATTCAAATTGTAGCTCAATTATTCAGCTATGATCAAGAAAATCAACCTGATACATTGGCAATGTTAGGTGCATCTTGTGCATTAATGTTGTCTGGAGCTCCTTTCGAAGGCCCTATTGGTGCTGTTAGAGTTTCAAGAGATGCTGAAGGTAATATGATTGCTAACCCAACACATAGACAATCTAAAGAATCTGATTTGGATATTGTTGTTGCCGGTACTCATGATTCAGTTATTATGGTTGAGGCTGGTTGTAAATTCGTTACAGAAGATGATATTATGGCTGCTGTTGAATTTGCTCAAGCTGAAATCAGAAAACAATGTGATGCTCAGGTTGAATTTGCTAAAGCTTGCGGTGTTGTAAAAGAAGAATTTGTTAACCCTTATGACACTTCAGGTATTAAGAAAATTATTGATGAAACAGCTCATGATATGATTTTTGATGCTTATCATAATTTTGATAGAGAATACAGACAAAAGAAATTGGAAGAAGCAAAAGCTCTTGTAAAAGAAAAAATTGATGCTCTACCTGATGATGATTACATTAAGAAAATCATTGAAGAAACAGGAATTGACTTTGTAGCTGAAGAATTCAAAAACGCAGAAAAACATATTATGCGTACAATGATTTTAGATGAAGGTGTTAGAGCTGACGGAAGAAAACCAAATGAAGTTCGTCCAATTTGGTGTGAAGTAGGTGTAATTCCAAGAGCTCATGGTTCAGCTGTATTTACAAGAGGTCAAACTCAAGTATTATCAGTTGCAACATTGGCAGGTCCTGCTATGAAGCAAGAACTTGACGGTGTTGATCCTGAAACTGAAAAAACATATATGCATAAATACATATTCCCAGGATTTTCTGTTGGTGAAGTAAAACCATTAAGAGGACCGGGAAGACGTGAAGTTGGTCACGGTCATTTGGCAGAAAGAGCTAATATTCCGGCTCTTCCATTTCAAGAAGAATTTGGTTATACAATCAGAGTTACATCTGATGTATTAGAATCAAACGGTTCAACTTCAATGGCTTCAACTTGCGGTTCTTCAATGGCATTGATGAATGCAGGTGTTCCTGTTAAATGTATGATCGGTGGTGTTGCAATGGGTATGATTACTGAAGAAGGTAAAGAACCTGTTGTATTAACTGATATTCAAGGTATTGAAGACTTCCTTGGTGATATGGACTTTAAAGTTACAGGTAATGATACTGGTATTACAGCTCTTCAAATGGATATGAAGGCTAAAGGTATTGCTAATGAAACATTACGTAAGGCTTTAGGTCAAGCAAAAGAAGGTAGATTACACATCTTGTCAAAAATGAGAGAAGTAATCACTGAACCTGGACCAATGTCTCCATTTGCACCAAGTATTACAACATTAACTATTCCGACTGAAGATATCGGAACTGTTATCGGACCTGGTGGTAAACAAATCAGATCAATTATCGAAGCTTCTGGTGCTGAAATTGATATTCAAGATAATGGTGTTGTAACTATTACTTCTAACGATCAGGAAGGTGCTCAGATTGCAATTAAGATGATTAAAGATCTTACATTCAAGCCTGAAGTTGGAATGGTTATAAAAGGCAAAGTCGTTAGAATTATTCCAATCGGTGCATTTGTTGAACTTGGCGGTGGTAAAGATGGTATGGTTCATATTTCTCAAATTTGCAATGAGAGAATTGAATCTATAGAACCTCATTTAACAGTTGGTCAAGAAGTTATTGTTAAGATTATCAAGATTGATGAAAAAGGTCGTGTAAATCTTACAATCAAGGGCGTAACTGAAGAAGATAAGGCTAAAGTTCAATAATAATTTGACAATAGATAAAAGGACCGGTTTTTAATAAAAACCGGTCCTTTTTTTTATTTTATCTTTTTTATTTTTTATTATTATAGACTTTATCAAGTTCTTTTAATTGTTGTATTGTATAGTTAAATGTGGCTTTTTGAAGTGGATCCATATTTTGAGCCATATTAAGATATTTGTTATATCTTGAGTTGCTCAAATTAGGTCTGTGTTTTTCCAAAAGTTCTTTATTAAGTATTGTTGTTAAATAAGGGGTATGTGAAAATTCCGGAGATAGCAGACTTTCAAGTATACTGCCCATAATTTGTTCAAATTTCTTTCTTTTTACTTCTGGTGGTAAATTCTTATTTAAGATACTTCTTGAATACCTAAATTCCGGTAAAATTAGGTCTAATGTTTCTCTTAGATATTTTTTTTCAAATTTAACTTGATTAGTCATTTCTTTTAGCATAAGAAGTGTTTCTACATCATCTGGGCTAAGACTACTGTTTTGTCCATTAAATTTAGACAACTCATCAAGTAATGCCAATCCTATTTTATTTGTTTCACTTTTTGATAATGGTGTAGTGTATTGTTTATAGAGCTCATCTAATTCCTTTTTGTGCGTTTTTAGAATATTAAGGAACTTTTCTGAGTCTTTATTTTTAGGTAGGTTGTTGTAATCATCGATATCAAGTTCATATACGTTTAATGGGGTTTGATTTTTTAATGTTAATGCTATTGTGTCAGCCATTGCGCTTTGTGCACAAAGTGTTTCTGTGTAATGCTCTATGCTGTATTGGTAATTTAATTTAATTATTTCATTTTCAACTTCATCTGGGGTCATAACTCTATCATCATCAATCAAATGTGCAAAGTTTAGGGATGCTAATGATAGCTTGAATTTTCTATCGATATTTGGGTTTGAGAGCATATATCTTTTATATTGATTACCAAATTGAGTAGGGTATATTTTTATATCCTTGTCTATATAATCTCTAAAGATTTCGTCTAAATTCCCTGTTATAATAATATTTTCGCCATTAGTTCCTTTTAGAGAGAACACTTCTGCATTGTAATGCTCAGCTGTTTCTTTTAAAAGATCAGTTGAAAATTCCGGGTGCAAAGCTTTCACTCCTTTTAGTTCCTCTTCAAGCTCCTCGTCAATATTTTCTGGAGTCGTTGGAATTTTAGCATGGTTTAAGTCTTCCGGCTTTTGGGATGTATCTGTTTCAATTTCTTGATTTCCATATTTTTCATTGAAATATTCTTCCCATTGTTTTTGCATTTCATTGTGTTTGTTGTATTTTTCTTGTCTTTTAGGTTCTATTTCTTGTGTGTATTGTAATAAGTCATAGAATTCAGGGGATATATTATCTATAATTTTTTGATTTTCTGTATCTTTAGTTATAATTTCCAAATCTTTATTGATTGGAAGTAAACCTCCACTGCCGTAGGTTTCTTCAAAAAGTTCAATGGTGTCAGGGATAGCTTTTGCATAGGCATCTAAGATTTTTGGATTTGCTTTCCAAAAGCGTTCAAACATGTATTCATCATTTGAACTTTTACCGTTTTCTTTTTCTATTTCATTGAATAGTTTTAATTCTTCTGACAAATGAACTCTATCTGCGGCAACTGTCATGATAGGACTCATATATTTAATGATAAAAGATGCTTCAGGATCATCTTTGGCAAATCTTTTTCTGATTTTGTTTGTTATGACCTCTGGAGTTCCTTTTGAATTTTTTATATCATTTGTAAGTTGTTCTTTTTTATATCTTTGGAGTTTAAATTTCCTTTGAGTAGGTTTGTGTTGTACTTTTGGGGTTGAGTTTATATTATGAGAATTTTGTGTTGCTTTTATTGGTTCTCTGTTTGGATCGACCATGTTTTTAGGTAATTCAAGAAAGAATTTTTTGTATTCTTCTCTTGTTGCGATAAATGATTGCCAAAATTCTGTTTTTGGATATTTTATACCGTAGGCTGATGTTGTATCATAATTAATAGGTTTTGTGATTATGCCTTTGTATTCATCATTCAGGTCTTTTTCATAAAAGTCTTTAGATATCTCTTTTATTGTTTTGCCTTCAAGGTAAATCTTTTTAAGTAAGTACATGCCAAAATCATCACTTCCATCATTTAGAAGTGGCGTATCACTCATTTCTTTTGCCATTTTTATTTCAGCTAGTACTGAAGTTTTATTTTTTTGGTGGTTTTGGTGTAAGTTTTGAAACAATTCTTCTTTTGGATAGAGGCTTTTTACGTCTGAAAAATTATGAGCAACTTTTAGATATTTAAAAACTTCTTGCATCATTTGTTCAGGTGGAATATGTTGCCTTTGTTCATAGTCATAATCGAGGAAACGTTTCATTGTTGATGGCATGTTTTCTCTGTTAAAATCCTGAGCATAAAAATCTTCGGGTGTTCTGCCTGAAAAGGTTATGTTGTAATCTGAATATGCAAATATAGTCTTAGTTTTAGTTTTGTTTTCAAGTGTTTGTTTATTTTGGAAATCTTTATATTGTGCATTGTTGTTTAGTTTATTTGTGTAAATTTGATTAATTGGTAATATTCTCATTTTGGGGTCCTTTTGTATATTTATATATCGTCTTGTGTATAAAATACTATAAATATTTATTTTTGCGCAATTATTAATAATAATTTACACTTTTATAAATTATTTTATTATGGTAGAATAGTGGTGCTAGATATATTTTAAGAGGATATTACAATGAGTGATGTTATTACAATTGGAAGTGCTACAATGGATGTCTTTGTAGAATGTGATGATGCAAGTATTGTATCAGTTTGTCGTAAAGATAAAAAATCAGAATTTATGAGTTATCCATACGGTGCTAAAGTAGAAATTTCAGCATTTGCATCTCAAGTTGGAGGTGGAGGTGTTAATACTGCTACTAATTTTGCAAACTTAGGTTTATCAACCAGCGTTATTTTTAAAGTTGGTGATGATATTTATTCAAAAGGTATTTTTGATTTCTTTTCAAAAAGAAATGTAAATTTGGATTATGTTATTCAAGACAAGACTGATTCTACAGGTTTTTCAATTATTTTGACAAGTTTTGAGGGTGATAGAACAGTTCTTGCTCATAGAGGTGCTAATGCTCATTTGAAAGAAAGTGAAATTAATTTTGAAGCTATAAAAGATGCTAAAATTTTATATATTGCACCATTGAATGGTGATAGTAATAAAGTTTTAGATCATATTGTAAAATTTGCAAAAGATAATGGAACTTTTGTATGCTTTAATGCTGGTACAACCGGAATTAAAAAAGGTTTTAATTATTTAAAGGGTATATTAGAATCAGCTCAGATTGTTGTAATGAATAAAGATGAAGCTTCTATGGCTACTGGAATCTTATTAAGACCTGATTCAAAAGATGAAAAATTCTCAAGTATGCTTATTCACCCGGATTTGAAATCTATGTTTAAAAAGTTGAAGGTTTCAGATTATCAGATTATTGTTATTACTGATGGTGGTGATGGGGCTTACGCTTATGATGGAGAAAAATATTATTATTGTCCTTGCTTTGATAGTCCTGTAACTTCTACATTGGGCTCAGGAGATGCTTTTGCTTCAACTTTTTGCGCAGCATTAGGCAAGTTTGATAACAATATAGAAAAATCATTAGTTGCAGCTTCAATTAATGCAGCAGGTTGTGTTTCAGAATTCGGAGCAACTGCTGGTTTATTAACAATGGATGAGATTCTTAACAGAATGGCTGCTCATCCTGATTTTGGCTGTAAAATTGAAATTGCTTAAGTCAAAACTTTTAAAATGAACTTTTAAAAACCTTCTTCGTTATATTCTTGTGAATATTAACAAGGAGGTTTTTTAATGAGTGATGAAATTAAAACATGTGATTGCAAAGAAAAATGCATAGAAAAAATTAAGGAATTTACATTTATTGCAGGTGCAGTTTTTGTTGGTGCAACTTTAGCAATACTTTTGAGCGCAAGTATTTTAAGACCAAAATGTCCATGTCCTAGAATGATGATGGGTCCACATCCTAGAATGGAAAGACCTCTTCCACCACCACCTCATATGATGAGAGATTATGGTTGGGAAGCTCAAGGTCTTAGAGGACCGGATGCAAGACCTCATAGAATGCATCATCGTGATTTTGGTTATAGAGGTGAACATCCTCAAAGGTTTGATAGAGCAGATCGAGGAGATTATCGTATGCTAAAGAAACATCATCGTTTTGACAAACCACCGGTTTATGAGGATGTAAAAAAGAAATAATAATTTTGAGTATTATTAGAATGAGTGTAACTGATCTAAAATTTTAGGTCAGTTATACTTTTTTATTACCAACCTTGGTAATTTAAATATTTTATATATTAGTGTTTAATTTTAATACTAAGGAAAGGCTGGTATATTTATGATGTTTGAGGAAATGTTTAGGGTTGTTATTATTGAACCTGATATTTTAACTAGATTTACACTAAAGAAAATGATGGAAGCTATAGAAGGTTTTCAGGTAATTGGAGATTTTGAATGTGCAGAAGATGCTATTAGTTTTATTGATGATAATATTGTAAATTTAGTAATTATGGATGTGAATTTGCCGTATTTGAACGGGATTGAGGCTTCTAATTTAATAAAAAATCGATATCATTCTGTTAAAATTGTTGCTTTAACTTCTTATGGTAGTGATAGTTTTATAATTTCTTCATTGCTGGCAGACGCGGATGCTTATTTTATAAAAGATTTGGATTTTAACGGATGGAAAAGCGTTGTTTCTAATGTTTTGCAAGGGGGGTGTGATGTTGATTTGAGAATTCAATATGCATTATTTAATTGTATTCAGACCTTACCTAAAAAACAATTGGCTCTTTTTGCACAAAATTTGTCATTTCTTGAGTCTAGTTTTATTAATTTGGGTTTGAAAGGCTTTTCTAAAAATGAAATTTTAGAATCTTTAGAATTTTCAATTAATGATATTTATATTTATGTCCATTCTATTTTAGAAAAATTAATTGATTTTACAAGAAGTAATAATTTATTGCCGGAGGTTGTTGATTATGAAGTCTAATAAAGCATGGATATTTAATATCAAAACGAAAATAATCATTGCTCATATTGCATTATTATTTCTTGTGCTGCTAAGCTTTGGAATTTTGTATGCTATGGATAGTCGTGTAAATGTAAGGTTTGTAATTGTTTATGCACTTGCATTTTTGGTGTTTGAAAAACTATTTAGTGCATTTTTAATTTATAAAAAGTTAAAAATTAGTGATAACGAATTTCTTAGATATAATTTTTGCCGAAATTGTAAGAAAAAAGAAACTCATATAGACGCAATGTTAGATAATATATTTAATTTATCTCCTGATATTATAACTTTTAGAGATGCAAAATGCAGGTATGCGATGTGTTCTAAAAGATTTTTGGACTTTTTTTGTTATAAATCTGATAATGAAGTTATTGGCAAAACTCAGCTTGAATTATTTCCCAATGAGCAATCTTTGAGGATTGATAAATATTTAAAACAAGTTTTAAGAGAAAAATCTTCAAAAACTTATTTCCAAAAATTTAAAAAAAATAATGTAGAATATATTTATGAATCTACATCTTCACCTATTGTTAATAATAATATAGTTGTTGGTATTTTGACACTGAGTAGGGATATAACAGAAACGTTGTATCTTAGAAAGTCTTTGGAATATTCAAATTCAAAGTTGTATGCTCTTATTGATAATTCCCCATTATTGGCTTATGTTTTGGATGAAAATGGTAATTTTATATTAGGAAACGAAAGAGCAAAAGAGTTATTTTTAAGTGGTATAGATATAACAAATACAGGTGAGAAAGTTAAGTTTGATATAGACGAAATGAAAGATAATGTACTTGCTGAAAACTCACGAATTCTTAAAACAGGACAATCTGTGGATGAGGAAAGACAAATTAGGGCAATAAATGGTGAAAAGTACTGGTACAAAATAAATAAGTGTCCGATGAAAAACAGTGATGGTAAATATTATGCGGTTACAACTTTTATGCGCAATATTGATGCTGAAAAACGTCTTCAGGAACAACGTGAAACGTATATTGCAACATTAAGTCATGATTTGAAAACTCCTGCTATTGCCCAAGTTCGTGCTTTAGAGCTTTTGCTTAGCGGACAGCTTGGAGAGTTTAATGATGATCAAAGAGAAATGCTTAAGTTAACCCTAGATTCTTGTAATTATATGTATGATATGGTTTATACAATACTTTCAACTTGTAAATTCGAAAGCGGTGAAGTTGTATTAAATTATAGTTCATTTGATATTAATGTTTTGATTAAAGAAAGTATCAATGAGGTTTCAAATTTAGCGAATAATAATTCTATTACAATAAGATTCAATTCCTCTGATAAACCTATTTTGGTTAGTGCAGATAAAATTGAATTGAAACGTGTTGTAATAAATTTGTTATCAAATGCGGTTAATTATGCGTTTTCTGGTTCAGAGGTTGAGATTGTTGCCAGAAAGAATAAAAATAATTTAGAATTGAGAGTTGTAAATTCAAGTCCTTATATTGAGCCGGCAGAATTAGATAAACTGTTTAGAAAGTATGTTACTCATTCTGAGAAATTTAATAAGGTTGGTGTTGGACTTGGTTTATATCTGTCTAAAATTATTGTTGATGCTCACCAAGGTAAGATTATTGCAGAAAGTAGTAAAAAACAATCAAATACATTCGGATTTGTAATACCTCTTACAAACCCGAAATGTATTGATATAAATGATAATATAAAATCTCTGGCTTTGTCTAAATAAAAGATAGAGCTAATTATCTTATAATCTATAGATTAATTTTGTTGTAATCTTGACCACCAACAGCTTTATATAAGTTGATGGAAGCTATAACTCTATTTATATTGTTAATTACCTTGCTTTCTTCACTTAGAATTATTACTTGTTGATTTTTTAAATTATCAAGTTTTGATTCTCCGCCAATTTTGAATTTGTGATTTGATAAAGCAAGTTTTTCTTCTTCAAGTTTATATCTTTCATCGCTTTTTTTGTAATTAGCATTTGAAGTTTTAGCACTCATCATTGCATCATTTAGTTCTTGAACTGATGAAAGAATTGCTTTTTCATAAATTTGTAGAGCTTTTTCGTATTCAAGTTTATTATATTTTAATTTTGCTCTTTTCATACCGCCTGTAAATAAGTCAAGTGATGGTGCAATACCTATGTTTGATAAAAATGTATGCGGAGCGAACATTCTGCACCAATCATATGCGTTAAAACCAACTTGACCATATACTCTGAACTTAGGTAAGAAATCACGTTTTGCGACCTTAACATCAATACCGGCTTTTTCAATGTATAGTTCAGCTTTTTTAATATCAGGTCTATCTGCAATGATCTCAGTTGATATTTCTTCTGGAACATTTAATACTGTAATTGAATCGTAAGGATTTCTTTCAATTTTAGTAGTATATCTATCACCAAGCTGTACTAATAATTGGTTTAGTGTAACATCTTGTCTTTCTTTTAGTGAATTTAATCTTTCTACCATTTGAGTCAAACTTTGTTTTTCAGATAAAAGTTCAGCTAAAGGACATAAGCCGCTATTGTATTTGTCTTCTTCAAGAGTAACAATTTCTTCTTGTATTTTTACTAATTTTTCTTGATTTGCAATAAGCTTATCAAGGCCTATAAGTGTATAATAATTATATGCAAAATTTGATGAAATAGAAATATATGTTGCTCTTTCATCTTGTTTTGTCATTTCTATTTGCTTTTTGAAACTTTTAGTCTTTAAGTAATTTTCACCCCAAATATCTACTTCATAAGACATTGTAAGAGGTAGATAATAATGTGCCTGATTATAATCAGGAATTACTACATCTCCAAATCTTTGATCACTGGCAGTTAAATCTCTTTGCAAATACCCATTGAAGTATAGTTGTGGTAATTGATTTGCAAATGCTTGTTTCATAACTTGTTGTGATTGTTGAGATTTGATAGTCGCAATTTTTAAGTCCTGATTATTTTTGTAAAGTTTCATCATGTAATCAGTTAATATTGAATCATTAAAATTTTCCCACCATTTAATATTAATATATTCAATATTTGAAGGTTCCGTATTCTTTTTTGATTTAGCCATAGATTGTGGGGCAATTAGTAATAAGCTAAATATAATAATTAATATTTTTAAATTTTTCATGCTATTTATTTCCTTTTATGTTATTATAATAACACAAAGAAAAATCATGAATAAAGAAAAATTATTACAACAAAAAATCGGACTCGTTTTAAGCGGGTTGGGTAATTTGTCAAAGATATTTGCAGTTCAGACATTTGCTGCGAAGAAGTTAAAGATTACCCCTGAACAATTCACTGTACTGGCTGTAGTGTATGAAAATGATGGTTTGTATCAAAGACAATTATCAGCTATGACTTTGAAGGATAGACCTAATATTTCAAGAATTGTTACAATATTGGAAAATATGGGATATCTTACAAAATTGCAAGAAGCAAAAGGCCGTAAAGTCTTAAAACTTTCAGTTACAGAGGAAGGTAAGCGCATTTATAAAGAAATATTACCTATAATTCTTTCAATATGGGAAGAAACTATAGATGGTATAACTGATGATGAATTAGAAAATTTTAATAATGTTCAGTTAAAGTTAAGAAAAAATTTATTAGGTAAGGTAAATATACAAATATAAATAGTGAGGTTTTTTATGGCAGAAGATAAAGACAATAATGAGCAATTTAAAAAAGCTCCTAAATTCCCAAAATCAAGACAAAGAAAACAAGAAGAAATGGAAATACTGGCAAAAGCCAGATTAAAAAAGAGAAGACCAGAAATAACAAAGAAAAGGGTTTTTGTACCTGCGATAACGGCTATATTTTTGTTGCTAGTAGCAGTTTTTGCGGCAATAATGTCAACTTATTACCAGTCAACTGATGATGCTTTTGTTGAAGGTAGAATAATTTCTATCGCACCAAGGGTTTCAGGTCCTGTTATTTCATTGTTAGTTGATGATAACCAGCCTGTTAAGAAAGGTGATTTGTTATTAGAAATTGATCCGAATGATTATCAAGTTAAGTTGGATCAGGCTGAGGCAAAACTAGCACAGGCTAAGGCTCAATTGAAAATTTCAACTCACGATGTATCTAAAAATTCATCAAATGTAAGCCAAGCTTCTGATGATACAGCATCTGCAAAGTCAAAGTTAGATTTTGCACAAAAAGATTATGGCAGATATTCTTCAATGTATAAAAAAGGCGTTGTTTCAAAACAGGATTATGATAGAAGTTCAAAGGAGTTAGAAGTAAATATTGCAAATTACCAATCAAGTACAAATCGTAAAAAAGCAATGCAATCAGAATTAGATTCATCAATTGCTACAACAGAAAGTGTACAGGCAGAAATTAAAAGACTAGAAGCTGAAGTTGCTCAAGCAAAATTAAATTTAAGCTATACAAAAATATATGCACCATCAGATGGTTTAGTAGCTTCAAGAAGTGTTGAAGCAGGTAATTATGTTCAAGTAGGGCAACCGTTAATGGCTGTTGTTCCAAGAACAGTTTGGGTTGTTGCTAACTTCAAAGAAGGTCAATTGACACATATGAAGCCGGGTCAAAAAGCTACTATTTCTGTTGATACATATCCTGGTAAAAAGTTTAAAGCTCATGTTGATAGTATTCAAAGAGCAACAGGTGCAAAATCTAGTTTATTCCCTCCAGAAAATGCTGTAGGTAGTTATGTAAAAATTGTACAACGTGTTCCGGTAAAGATTGTTTTCGATGAAGATTATTCAGATTACAATATTGTACCGGGTATGTCAGTTGTACCAAGAGTAAAAATTAAGTAGTAAGTGAAAAACCAATATAAGGAGACCTTTCCAAGTGGATAGGTCTCTTTTTTTATAATTTTTTATAGAATTACTAATTCTTAAGAATTAGTAATATTTCGCTATAAAACACTTGAATTTTATAAAAACAAATATATAATATAGATATATACTAGATATCTAATATTAACTAATGTAAAAAGTCCCCGAAAAGAATAAAGAATGTTACTCATTTTGTCGATAGGAAAGATATCGATAGTGATAAGTATGAGGGTGTCGGTGATGAAAAACAGAAGTTTAAGTACAGCAAAAACATTACTAGTCGCATCTATGGCAACATTAAGTATGGGAGGGGCATATGCTGCTGAAAATTTGGCTCCGGTTCCTGTTGCTGCAAATGATGAAACTCAAGGTACATTGGATAAGTTAGCCGGTCAAAATATACCAGGTTCTGATCCTGCTGCTCAGTATCCTACTGCTGGAAGTGCTTACACATTGACAAAAGTTCAAGAAGGTGGAGTAAAGCCAACTGGGGATAATATTGTAACTAAATTCACATATAACTCAGAAACCAAAACAATGACACCTGTATATTATAAGTTGGATTTAAAACAAACTACTTATGGAGAGGGTGATAGTACTAATTATTATAATTGGGAAAAAGACGAAAATGGAAATATTGCCTTAGTAAAATCAGAGCAATCAAATGGTGATATTTCAGTAACCTATAATAAAGCTACTGATTCTCGCTATACTAATAGTGTTGATAAAACTTCAGAAACTGTGAACTTAAATTTTGTTGGTCAAAAAATAAGTGGTGGAAATAACCAAGTTGCTGGTGCTTTATATAATACCGGTAAAGATGCGAAAATTGGAGTTATAAAAGGTGATTTTATCGAGAATGGAATTATTGCAGATGCTGTAGAAGGTGGTGCTATTGCAAATTATAGCGGTGCTTCTATCAATGAGATAGATGGAAATTTTGTTGGTAATTATGTTTATTCTACAGATGTTAATAGAGCTTATGGTGGGGCAATAGAAAATGATGATAGCTCTACTATAGGAACCATTAATGGTAATTTTATTGGTAATTATGCGTTAAAAGAAAAATATAAGTCAGGGATGATAGATACCCTAGGTGGTGCTATTGCAAACTTTGGAACAATAAACAATCTGAACGGAGATTTTATTGGAAATTATACTAAGACAAATACCTTAAATGATGGTTCTAATACTGGTGGTGCTATCGGTAACTTAGGTAATATTGGGAGCATAAATGGTAATTTTATAAATAACTATGCATTAAACGGAAATCTCTCAAAGGCTGGTGCTATTTATAATTCTGGCTCTATAGGTAATATCACAGGAGATTTTATAGGTAATTATGTAAAATCTTCATCATCTTATGGTGGTGCTATTTATAATCTCAGCACGATTAATAATATTACTGGAGATTTTATAGGTAATTATGTGCAGGGTACTGGAGCTGCCTATGGTGGTGCAATATTTAATAGTAGTAGTATTGCTAATCTTACCGGAGATTTTATAGGTAATTCTATCACTTCTAATGGTTATTCATATGGAGGTGCAATCTTTAGTAGTGGTTCTATTTCTGGCATTGTAGGTGATTTTATAGGTAATAGTAGTGTATCAACTAATTCAGCGTATGGCGCAGCTGTTCTAAATAACAAAGGAACTATTGGTAGTATAACAGGCGATTTTATAGCAAATTATAATACTGGTAAGGGGTCTGGTTCTTCCTATGGAGCAGCTATTTTTAATTCACAAGGGACAATTGGTGATATTAATGGAGATTTTATAGGCAATTATAGCCTTTCAGAAACAGGGTCAGCCAGAGGTGGAGCGATTTATAACAATAGTGGTTCTTTAGGTAATATTACAGGCGATTTTATAAATAATTATTCGTCAACAACTTCTTCAGCTGTTGGTGGTGGGGCTATTTATAATTGGAGTAGTGTAGGCGATATTAATGGTAATTTTATAGGCAATTATAGTGCCGCTACTGAAAATGAAGCTAAGGGTGGAGCTATTTATAATAATTATAGTGGTAACATTGCAAGTTTGAAGGGTGATTTTATTGAAAATTATGCCTCTGGTTATAATTTGGCAATGGGTGGAGCTATCTATAATAATTATGAGAGTTATTATAGTTCCGGCGGTGTATTCAATACCATTACTGGCAATTTTGTAGACAATTATGCAACTGCAACTGGTCCATCTTATGGTGGTGCTATTGCAACTGTGTCAAATATTAATGGGCAATATGATGATATTGATCCAGCTAACGTAGTTGTAGTTTCTAAATTAGTTGTATTGAATGTAGATACTGGCGAAAGAAAATGTGTATATTCTGCAAGATTGACTAATAGCAATGATCCTATTAATTTTGATAATCTTTCTGCTACTGTAAAAGAGAATGGTTATAAAATTCGCGTTGAGAATATAGGTTCTCAATACGCAAATTCAGAGACTTGGTCTGAAATTGATAAGCTTCTTTCTTCTGGATTGTATTTTGATACTGATCCTGAAAGTATTTTTACAAAAGATGATTTGGTTCAGATTACAGGAGGTATTGTTAATTCAAGTTTTGTTGGTAACTATGCAAAATCAGAAATTGCAGATGCTAAAGGCGGTGCTATATATGCAGCTAAAAATGTTAGATTAACGGCAAAAGATGGATATACTTCAGTAATTAGCGGAAACTATGTTGAAGATAAAAATGGAAAACGTCCGGAAGCGATTTATATGGACAATTCTGCTACATTAACTATTAATGCTCAAAATAAAGGTAGTTTTGTTATAGATGATCAAATAAATGGTAATGATGGATATATTGTAAATATTGAGGGTGATGATACGGGTGTTGTTTATTTGAATAACAACATTAAAGCTGAAGCAGCACCTGTTCCAAATTCATCAGATGAGACTCAAGAAAGTGCCTCTGTAAATAATCCAAGTGTAAATGTAAGTTTGTCAAATATAACATTGAATTTAGGCAGAGATAATGTATTAGATAATAACAATTTAACTTTAAATTCCGGTACAATCAATATGTTAAATAATAAAGCTGGGGTTTCAGCATTAAATACATTTACTCTTGTTGGTAATACTAATATGGTAGCCGATGTAGATTTGGCAAATAAAACTATGGATAGATTTACTGCAAATAATTACGGACAACATTTCGGTAAATTGAATGTTGTCGGAATGAATATGTTAAGTGATGCTCCGGAAGGTCGTGACGTAACAGATATTTATTTTGCCCAAATTGGCTTAAAAGATAACGTAGTAAATGGAGTAAACGAAACTCCAACAGGTTACCAAACAACCGCATATACACCAATCTATAAATACCATGTAATGTATGATAATAGAGATGATGGTGGTCACTTCTTATTTACAAAAGGTGATAATTTGTTTAATGTTGGTGGTGGCATAACAAATACAGGGAATCCTAGTGATGCATTTAACCCAAGCGTATTGGCATCTCCGGTAGCATCACAAGCTGGAGCATATTCAACACAATTGCAAACATTTAATTATGCATTTAACCATTCAGATAGTTTTATGAATATTCCATATTTAGAAAGAATATCCATGAAATATGAAAATCAGTATGCTTTAGCTTCAACAGGTAATGCAACAGATGTTGGAGTGTATTCACCGATATATACAAAACATAATAATGCAGGTATATGGGTAAAACCTTATGCAAGTTTTGAAAGCATACCATTAAAGAATGGTCCAAAAGTATCAAATATAACTTATGGAACCTTGATAGGTTTTGATGGAGAACTCAAAAGAGTTAAACGTGGATATGAAAGAGTATTAAGCGGCTATGTGGGGTATAACGGCGCAAGTCAAAGATATAGCGGAGTTGATTCAACCCAAAACGGTGGTTTGATAGGTGGAACAATGACGTTCTATAAAGGAAACTTCTTTAATGCCACGACATTAAGTGTAGGTGCATCAGTTGCTAATAATACAAATATGTATGGCAAGGAAGATATGACAATGTTGATAGCAGGTATAGGAAATAAAACTGGCTATAACTTAGAATTTAAAGAAGGCCGTTTTATAATTCAACCGAGCTTGTTATTATCATATACATTTGTAAATACATTTGATTATACAAATTCAGCCGGAGTAAGAATTGATAGTGATCCGTTAAATGCAATCCAAATTTCTCCAGGTGTAAAATTTATCGGAAACTTACCTCATGGATGGCAGCCGTACATTGGAGTAAATATGGTATGGAATATATTGGGCGAATCAAAAGTAAGAGCAAATAATGTAATGCTACCGGAAATGAGCATAAAACCATATGTACAATACGGAGTAGGTGTTCAAAAAGTATGTAAAGACAGATTTACAGCTTATGGACAAGCAATGATAACAAATGGCGGCAGAAACGGAATATCATTAACAGGTGGCTTTAGATGGGCATTAGGTAAAGAAGGCAAACCAATTCAAAAAGTTTCAAATCCACAAAATAAAACAGCACAAATGTCAAACGGCGATAGAAAAATAATCAAACAATTAACTCAAGCACAAAAAACCGCCTTAGGAGCAAAACCACAAAACACAACAAGAACAACTTCTACAGGAGTATTGAAACAATTATAATAAATTCGCGCAAGCTAACTTTTTTTAGCTTGCGTTGTTGTATTTTATATCTTTTCTTATGATATAATTTTTTTATGCAAGAGAGTAATTTATCTATATCAATAGCTCATTTATACCCTAAATTGTTAAATTTATATGGGGATATGGGGAATATTATTACATTAATTAAGCGTTGTGAATGGCGCGGAATAAATGTAGAATTTGAACAGATTAATACAGGTGATTGTATTAAAAATCATGATCTTTATTTTATCGGTGGAGGTCAGGATAAACAACAAGAAGAAGTTGCTCAAGAACTTTATTCACATAAAGATGAATTGACCGCACAAAGAGATGAGGGTGCAGTTTTTCTTGGTATTTGCGGAGGGTATCAACTTTTTGGTCATTATTATCAGCCGCATGATAAAGATAAGCTTCCTGGCATTTCATTGATGGATGCTTATACGATTGCCGGTAATAAAAGATTTATTGGCAATGTTACCGTTAAAACTGATTTTTTAACTCCTAATACTCTTGTGGGTTTTGAAAATCATAGCGGGTTAACTTATTTGCAAGGAGAAACCAAACCTTTAGGGATAGTTTCTACAGGTCATGGAAACAATGGTAAGGACGGGTTTGAGGGTGCCAGATTTAAAAATGTCTTTGGAACTTACCTTCACGGTTCTTTATTGCCAAAAAATCCACATTTTGCTGATATGTTAATATCACTTGCTCTTGAAAAAAGATATGGCCATAAAATTGAGTTAGAAAAATTAGATGATAAGTTAGAATGGGAAACTCACAATTCTTTAATTGATAAACCATATTAAAAAGCAGGTCTTTTAAAACCTGCTTTTTTAATATATATTTTGTCTTTTTGTCTCTTATTTTATATTTTTTACAGCTTCGATAATAAGTTTTGTTGCTTCTTCAGGTTTCATTGCTGTCTTTTCTCCTGTTTGACGAACAACAAATTCTACATTACCTTCTGAAATAGTCTTACCAACAGTTATTCTATATGGGAAACCGATTAAATCTGCATCTTTGAATTTTACACCGGCTCTTTCATCTCTGTCATCGATAACGACTTCAACGCCATTTGCTAATAATTCATCATAAATTTTTTGAGCAACTGACATTTGAGTTTCATCTTTTGTGCTAACAGGAACGATTACTGCGTGATATGGAGCTATTGAAAGTGGCCATTTGATTCCGTGTTCATCGTGGTGAGCTTCAACAGCTGCAGCTGCTGTTCTTGAAATTCCGATTCCGTAGCAACCCATAATATATGGTTTTGCTTTTCCGTCAGCATCAAGATATACAGCATTCATTGGTTTTGAATATTTTGTTCCTAATTGGAAGATGTTTCCAACTTCAATACCTCTTGTAACTTTTAATGGCTTTCCGCATTGTGGACAGAATTCTCCTGCTTCAACCAATCTTAAATCTGCATATTGCAAATCTTCTTGAAGATCTAAGTCTTTAATATTTGCACCTACTAAGTGTGCATCATTTTTGTTAATGCCGACTACAAAGTTTTTCATTTCTTTTACTGTATTATCAGCAATAACTTTCAACTTCATACCTTTTGGCCCGATAAATCCAGGAATTGCATTAAATCCGTTTTCTTGCATTATTTCTTCAATTTCGCCAGAAGTTGCAATTCTTATTTCAATACCGCCGACAGCATTTAATAGTTTTGTTTCTTCGATTGTTTTATCACCTCTAATTAGGGCTAAAACAGGTTTTTTATCAACAATGTATATTAAAGATTTTAAAATTAGTGTTGATGGTATATTTAAAAAGCTTGAAAGCTCTTCAATTGAATGGGTATTTGGAGTATCAATAACTTTTGTTTCATTAAAGTATTCTTTTCCGTCAACTGTTGCTGCTGGTAAATTTGAAACTGCGTGGTTTGAATTGGCTGCATAATCACAATCATCACAGTAGAATACATCATTTTCTCCTGCATCAGTGGTTGTAATTACCATAAACTCGTGAGAAACATTCCCGCCAATTGCCCCTGAATCAGATTGAACCATTTTTGTTTCAAGTCCGCATCTGTTAAATATATTTCTGTAAGCTTGTGCCATATTTTCGTATTCTTTTTCAAGTTCTTCTTGAGAAGTTCCGAAACTGTAGGCGTCTTTCATTATAAATTCTCTACCACGTAAAAGTCCAAATCTTGGTCTAACTTCATCTCTGAATTTAGATTGAATTTGGTATAGGTTTGTTGGTAATTGTTTATATGATTTTAAAACATCACGAGCAACTGCTGTAATAATTTCTTCGTGAGTTGGTCCAAGACACATTTCTCTGTTGTGTCTATCTCTTAATCTCATTAATTCTTTACCGTAAGCTTCCCATCTGCCTGATTCTACCCATAATTCTTTTGGTTGAACAAATGGCATTAAAAGTTCTTGAGCTCCGGCTTTATCCATTTCTTCTCTAACTATATTTTCAACTTTTTTTAATACTCTCCACATTAATGGTAAGTAATTGTATACTCCTGATGTAAGTTTTCTAATGTAACCAGCTCTGGCAAGCATTTTATGAGAAATTACTTCTGCATCTGATGGAAATTCTCTCAATGTTTGCACAAATAATTTAGACATTTTCATAATATTTTTTCCTTCTTTATATTTATAATGCCCTTATATAGTAGCACAAAAATATTTTACAAGAAATTTTAGGCTTGTATAAGTTCTCTAACTTGTGCTAATTCATTTTTTGCGGCTTGAACAGGAATTGACAATGTCTGGTAGTTTTTAATTGCTTCACTTAGATTGATTTCGCACATTTTATAATCTTTGACTGTTTTATAAATCAATGCTGCAAGATAATATAAATCACCTGATTCTTGGCAATTTGATAGGGCTTCTTGTATTGCATCACAGGCTTCTGAATATTCCTGTTGTTTTAGAAGTAATTTTGCTAAAATTTTATACGCATCGGCATCAGCTGGGTTCATTTCGATAGTCTTTTTCAAGTATTCAACAGCATTTATAATATCTTTTTGCTCATAATATATAACCGCAATATTATAATAAGCCCAACTGTATTTTGGTGATAGTTCAATTACTCTTTCAAAGTTTTCTTTTGCTGAATCTAAATCCCCAAGTTCTTTAAAGATATTTCCAATGTAGAAATATGCATAAATATCTTCATTATTTAGGTCTACTGTTTTTTGAAAATTTTCAATAGCGTTGAGGTAATCTTTCTTTTTAAAATAAACTAACCCTAAATTAAAATATGAATTAGAATCTTCGGGATCTTCTTCTATTATTTGATTAAAACATTTTATTGCATTGTCATAATCTTTTAATTCTGTGTATACAAGTCCTAAATTGTATACAGCATCTAAAGATCCCGGTTCTAATTCGATTGCTTTTTGATAAGCTTCTTTGGCTTTTGTATATTTTTTCATTTTTTCATATACAATGCCTAAATTGTAAAATATATCATCATCAAAACTAAATAATTTAGATAAATACAAAAGATGTTGCAAAGCTTCCTCATTAAATCCGCAATCCATAAGCAAGATAGCTAATTGTCTTCTTGCTTCGCTATTTGAGGGATCTTGTTTAACAAGTCTTTGTAATTCTTCTATTTTATCGAGTTTTGACATAATAGTAACTCTTTTCCATATTAAATAACAGGAACATCTATCGGATCGATAAGAATTACTTCAAGTTTATCATTTTGATTTATGTATACGTGAGCACCTTTTTTAATCAAATCAGCCACAGAACCGTATACAAAATAACCGGCAGTACCAATAGCACCTCCAATTGCTGCAAATGGCACTACAACATATTGCCAGCCTGTATCAGTAACATTTTTACCCCATTCAATGGATTTTGTTGTTATATTACCTGATTTAGCGCAAGTTTGCTTCCAAGCATCTGCGTAACCTTTAGTTGTTGTAATTCCGCCATCATAAGTTAGATCAGATCTTCCTATAACATTTAAGGTTAGAGGAATTTGTCTTCCGTTTGGTGTAACCACGTGATCAAAATTTAAGTATAATACTGCCCCTTTTGACATTCTTTTAGGTTCGGTTACAGCTTTTACATCCCCTCTTATGATTGAGCCTGATGGTAATATGACGTCATCATCAGAAGTTTGGTCTGTCATAAGTACGGCAGAAAAACTTGTACCTGGTGCGTTAAATGCTGTACTTACATTGTTAAGCATTTTTAGCTCTAATTTTGTTCCTGCCGGAATTCGTTTTGTTTTTGCGTTCCCGTTAAATGGCGCAGCCATTGTCATTTGGGTTGCAATGAGCATTGTTAATATTATTCCAAGAATTTTTTTCTTCATAATTAAGTTCCCCCTCTTTTCTTGTTGTTGTATTCTAGCATATTTTTTTTGTTTTGTTAAGCAATTATTTAATATGTAAATTATTGTTTAGATAAAAGAAAAGAGCCCAAATGGGCTCGTTTGAATTAAGAATAGCTGGAAGTATGAAAAAGATTAATTATATTAAACTGAATTTTTTATATTTTGTGAATTAGTCTGGTGTGTGTATTTGTATTACTCAAGTGTTCTAGTTCTATGTGAAGTTTTTTATAGCTTTTGTGTTTTCCTTTTTTGTAGGGTAGAATATCTTGTATTGGTTATAGGTTTGTGGTAGGCTTGGTGTATTATTTTAGTAAGACCAAGGGGATTGGAGAAATTATTATGGAAATTCAAAATAGAGCGGAAATCGGCGTTTTTGGCGGATCTGGATTTTATAGTTTTTTAGATAATATTGAGGAAGTGAGTATTGATACTCCTTATGGCAAAACAAGTGATAATGTTTTCTTAGGTAAAATAGGTTCACATACTGTTGCTTTTATGCCAAGACACGGAAGAAATCATTCTATTCCGCCTCATTTAGTTAATTTTAGAGCTAATGTTTGGGCTATGAAGGCTCTTGGTTGTAAAAGAGTAATTTCACCTTGTGCTGCAGGAAGTCTTCAAAAAGAAGTTAAACCTGGCGATTTTGTTATTTGTGATCAGTTTGTTGATTGGACTGATGGTAGAAAAACTACTTTTTATGAAGGTCCTGCTGTTCAACACCCGTCTCCTGCTGATCCTTATTGTCCTGAACTTAGAAAATTGGCTATTGAAACAGGTAAAAGTTTAGGTATCAATATTCATGAAACTGGTACGGTTGTTGTTATTAACGGTCCAAGATTTTCAACTAAGGCTGAATCTGCTTTCTTTACTAAGCAAGGTTGGCAAGTTATCAATATGACAGCTTTCCCTGAAGCTTATCTTGTTAAAGAATTAAATATGTGTCCTTTAAATATTTCTTTAATTACGGATTATGATGCAGGTTTAGTTGGAGATGTTCCTCCAGTTTCTCATGAGGCTGTTATGGAAGTGTTTAATAATAATTTGGCTAATTTAAAATCTTTATTATTCACTATGATAGAAAATATTCCATCTGAACAGCATTGTGAATGTGCTAAAACAGCAAAACTTGATTTATAAACACAAGGTATAGTGTATTAATGGCAGAATTTATTTTATTTCTAGATAGGCTTATTAATCTTTATTTGTATTATGTAGTAATGGCATGTTTTTTGGCATTGGTACCTAATATAAATATGGATTATCCATTATTCCATTATATCTTTATGTTTGCTGGCTTTTACATTATCCCGCAGTTTTTTGGAATTTTTATTTCACCTATGGTTGTGATGATTTCTCTGGTTCTAATTTCTATGGGATTAAGAAAGCTATATGTAAAATTTTACGCACCTAAAGAACCTAAAATTGTTTTTTTGACGAAGGATGAATTCATTAAAAAATTTAATGAACAAAATCAAAAAGGAGAAGATAAAAAAGATGATAGCGATTAAAATTTTAACGGCAATATATTATTGTTTTTATATTTATATGCTAATGATTTGTGCCAGATGTTTATTGACTTGGATTCCAGGTATAAATTGGTCAAATCCTTTTTTTGCTGCTTTAAAGTCTTCCGTAGATTTGTATTTGGATTTGTTTAAAAAGTTTATTCCGCCATTAGGACCGTTTGATTTTTCTCCTATTGTAGCAATGTTTGTTTTGGCTATATTACAAAATGTTATTATGTATGGAACAGCATTCCTGTTGTCTGCTATTGGTTTAGGTATCGATAAGATAGGTGGGTAGGTTATGAAAATTGTTATCTATGGTGCGACTGATATTGGATGTTTGCTTGCAACTGAATTTTTTGAAGACCATGATATTACTGTAATTGATAAAGAAGAAAACAGAACTGACGATTTTGATAAGTTAGATATTAGTTTCGTTCAGGGTAATGCTTCTGATATGAAAATTTTAAAGGCTGCAGATATTTTAAATGCGGATGTGTTTATTGCTTGTACGCCTTTAGATGAAGCAAATATTGTTGCGTGTTTAACTGTTAAAAAGATGAGCGGAATTCGAACAATATGCTTTGTGTCAAAAGAAGAATATCAAAATGCTATGACGCTTAATAAATCAGAAGATTATTTAGGTGATTTTTTTATAGATTATGTTATTTGGCCTGAAGCTTTGTTGACTCAAGAGTTATTTAGAATAGTTACTGTGGCTCACGCACTTGATGTTGAAAATTTCGCGGATGGTAAGGCTAGATTATTAGAATATAAAGTTAAACCGTCTTCTTCTATTGTTGGAAAAATGGTAAAAGATTGCGGATTTACAAAAGATACAATTATGGTTGGTATCAAGCGTGATAGCTTATTGTTTATTCCAAATGGTTTAACTGAAATTAATGACGGCGATAAGTTAATCTTTATGGGTACTTCACATTCTTTAGATATTTTGGCAGGTACTTTCTTTCACGAAAATGAGGAAGTTAAGTCTGTTGCCATTATAGGTGGTGGTAATGTTGGATTTATGCTTGCTAAAAGTCTTGAAGATATGAAAATTAAGATTAAAATTATCGAAAAAGACTATGATCGTTGCGAATTTTTAGCTCAAGAATTGCAAAAAACCTTAGTTATTAATGCAGACGGTACCAATTTAAAAGTTTTAGATGAAGAAGAAATTGGCTCTTGCGATGTTGTAATATCTGTAACAAATAACGATGAGAGAAATTTGCTATGCTCTTTACTTGTAAAACAGTTAGGCGTAAAACGTGTAATTTCAAGAGTATCAAAAGTTTTAAATATTCCGCTTTTTGAAAGGGTTGGTATTGATATTGCTGTATCACCAAAAACTTCTGCTATAAATGAGGTTAGAAATGATATTGATGAAACTAATGTTGATATTTTAGCAACGGTTGAGCAGGGTGCTGCGGAAGTCTTGGAAATTCCTGTATTGGAAGAATTTAACGATAAGAAAATTATGGATTTGAGAATTCCTGTTCCTGCTATTGTAGGTATTATACAAAGAAGAAATAATGTTGTTATACCAAAAGGTGATACAACTTTGAAAACTCATGATATCTTGATTATATTTACAATGGCTGAAAATGCACAAAAAGTGAAGGATTATTTTAAGGTATAAGTATGCGTTTAGGTTATATTGGAAGTGCTTTAAGTTTAATATTGAGAGATATAGGATTTGTAACTTTTATTCCTATTTTGGTAGCTATGTTTTATCATGATTGGAATTCGATATTCCCTTTTGTCACTGCTGGTTTTGTGGCTTTATTTTTGAGTGTTGTGTTTAAATATGCTTTGGTTAAGTCTGAAGATGTTAATTCCTTAAATGATATAAAACGTTCTGAGGCATTAATGATTGTTTCAACATCGTGGATATTGTTTGCTTTGATTGTTGCGATCCCTTATCTGTTTTATGATATATCTTTTGTGGATGCCTTGTTTGAGTCTGTATCAGGAATTACAACAACAGGTGCTACTATATTTCAAACTTATGATTATCCTAAAGTTGTTTTATTTTGGAGATCGTTTTCTCAATGGCTTGGGGGTATGGGAATTATAGTCTTATTTGTTGCTATATTGCCTCAATTTGCTGTAGCTGGCCGTCAAATGTTTTTTGCTGAAGCTCCAGGACCGACTGAAGATAAATTTACTCCAAGGATTAAAAATACGGCATCAGCATTATGGATTGTATATGCAGGAATGACAGTTGTTTGTGCCATTTTTTTATGGCTTGCCGGCATGAACCCGTTTGACTGTATGTGTAATGCTATGTCTACTCTTGCTGCAGGAGGTTTTTCTCCAAATCCTCAAAGTATAGCTGGTTACGGCTCTAATCTTATTATCTGGATTATTATAGTATTTATGTTTATTGCCGGTTCGAGTTTTGCTCTGCAATCAAGAGCTTTGACTAAGCGAAATTTAGGATTATTTTGGAAAAGTGAAGAATTTAGATGGTATACATACATAATTTTTGTTTTTTCTTTAGTTCTTGGTTTAATATTGTTTTTTGAACAGCATTATTCTATATTCCATTCAGCAACGGCTTCTGTATATCAAATTCTTACATTAGCAACTTCAACAGGAAGTGCTAGTGAAGACTTTCAACTGTGGTCTTTTAATGCCAAAATAGTTTTATTTTTAGCCATGTTCATTTCATCTTGTTCAGGATCTGCAGGTGGTGGTGTTAAAATTACTCGTTGGATTTTAATTTTTAAATATATAAATAATGAATTGTATAAAATTCTACATCCAAATGCTGTTCGAACAATTAAAATTGATAATACTGTAGTCGCTCCTGAAGTTATAAGACAAACAATATTTTTTATGGTTTGTTATATGTTAATATGGGCAATAGCTTCTATTGTTATTACATGTATTGAACAGGATACTGCAGTTGGTCTGGTGGCATCTATTACGTCTTTAGGAGATATCGGTCCGGGGTTAACTCAGGCAACAGGTCCTATGGGGTCTTTTGCCGGAATTCATTCTATTTCAAAGTATATTATGATTTTCAATATGTTAATCGGGCGTCTTGAAATTATACCATTTTTAGTTTTATTTAATAAGGAATTTTGGAAATTTAAGTAATTTTATATATAAGTAAAAAATCCAGATATTTTAAATGTCTGGATTTTTTAGGATGTACATTTTAGATGTTCCCATAGATTAAAATAATCCAGAAAAGTTTTAGTTCATTCTTGATCCATTCTTTATAATTGTTTAATTCCCAATTTGAATTTGTTTTTATAACTTGTGCCATTTTATATCCATATTGACATTTTTTATCGCAGTTTTGGGGTATATCTTCTATAAAATTTTTATCTATTGTATTTAGGGTATTAATATAATCTTTTTGAGAATAATAAATCAATGCTTTATTATATGCTGCAAGTTGTTTGTTATTGAATTTATCAGTTGTTTTGATAGCGTTTTGAATGTCTCCGCTAGCCCAATATGCAGTTGCTAATTCTACTTGTAAGTTATTATCTTCCGGATATTTTTTTATTTTACTTTTTATTTTTGGAATTTCAGCTTTATAGTTCTTTTCCGGATTAAAATTAATATTTTCTGGAATAACAGTTTTATTTGTTTCTATTGTTACAAATAAGGTGAAAGCTATTTTTAAAAATAGTATAGCTAATATGATACTAATTATAGCTATTAATGATTTTTTTGCTTGTTTGTTGTTCATAAATTCCCTTTAAATTAAAAAAGTGCATACTCATTGAGGGCATGCACTTTTAACTTTTGATATATTTATTATACAAGATTATTCTTTAGCTGCAAATGATTTATTTGCTCTAGATTTTGTTTCTTCGGCAATCTTGTTAATAAAGTCATCAACTTTGAATGTTCCAACCTGTCCGATTCCTCTTGCTCTAACTGCAACAGAATCAGCTTCAATTTCTTTATCACCTATTACACAAACATAAGGAATTTTCTTATCCTGTAAAGATTCTCTGATTTTATAATTCATAGATTCAGATCTATCGTCAAGATTTACTCTTATATTTGCTTCACGCATTTTCTTATAAACTTTTTCAGCAAAGTCAACGTGTTTTTCATTTGAAATAGGAACAATATTTACTTGAGTTGGTGCAAGCCAAGTTGGGAATGCTCCTGCGTAGTGTTCAATTAGAATTCCGTGGAATCTTTCCATTGAACCAAATATTACACGGTGCAACATTAATGGAGTTTTTAATTGTCCGTCTTTGTCTTGATATTTGATATCAAATCTTGCCGGTAAGTTGAAGTCTAACTGAATAGTTGCACATTGCCATGTTCTACCGATTGCATCTTTAATTTTGAAGTCAATTTTTGGACCATAGAAAGCACCATCGCCTTCATTGATATCGTATTTCATACCACGTCTGTCCATAGCTTCTTTCAAGCCAGCTTCTGCTTTATCCCAGTTTTCAATTTCACCGATAAAGCTTTCAGGTCTTGTTGATAATTCAACTTCAAAATCCATATTAAATATTGCAAGTGTATCAGCAACAAAGTCGATAATATTGTTAATTTCATCAACTAGTTGTTCTGGTGTACAGAAAATGTGAGCATCATCTTGAGTAAATCCTTGTACACGAGTTAAACCAGATAATGCACCTGATTTTTCTTTACGATAAACAGTACCAAGTTCAGCCATTCTCAATGGTAGTGAACGGTATGAATATCTGTTTGCTTGGTAAATTAAAATATGGAATGGACAATTCATTGGTTTTAGAATGTATTGATCATCTGAATCTTCGTCCTTTTGAATGAAGAACATATTGTCTTTATAGTGGTCTGCGTGACCTGAGATTTCCCATAATTTAGATTTTGCAATGTGAGGAGTATTTACGATTACGTAACCTCTTTTTCTATGTTCTTCTCTCCAATAGTTTTCGATTTGTTCTCTTACGATAGCTAAATTTGGATGCCATAAAACAAGTCCTGCTCCTAATTCTTCTCTTGTTGAGAATAAATCTAATTTTGTACCAAGTTTTCTGTGATCTCTTTTATCTGCTTCTTCTAAGAAGTGAAGATAAGCTTGTAAATCTTCTTTATTCCAGTATGCAGTTGCATAAATTCTTTGAAGCATTTTATTTTTTTCGTTACCTCTCCAGTAAGCACCTGCAACTTTTAATAATTTGAAAGCATTTGCTTTAATATATGATGTATTTGGAAGGTGAGGTCCTGCACATAAATCATTAAATAATGCATTTCCATCTTTGTCTTTTGTGATATACAATGTAGGATTATCGTTTCTGTGTTCTTCCAATAATTCTGCTTTGTAAATTTCACCTTCTTTTTTAAATTCTGCAATTTGAGCATCAACATCAGGAATTACGTATTTTTCAAATGTAAGATTTTGTTTGATAATTTCTTTCATTTTTTCTTCGATTTTAGCAAGGTCATCTTCTGTAAAAGCATGCCCGTCTGTTAAATCGAAATCATAGTAAAAACCGTCAGCGGTTGCCGGTCCTATTGCTAACTTTGCACTCGGAAACAGGCTTTGAACGGCTTGTGCCATAATGTGTGATGTTGAGTGTCTTAAAATAGACAACGTTTCATTGTTTTTTTCCATTTTTCATCCTTCTGTCCTTTTATATGAGTAAAACTTTTCGGCTTGTCCGTTTCAGTCAATAACACTTGAAAGAATGTTTTACTCTTGAGGTGGACCCCTCTAACTGTACTAACATTTATGATTATATTACGAACATAGTTATTGATAAATTATATAATTATTTGTTACAGATACTTGTTGCAACTATAAATCCTGTAGACCAACAGTTTTGAAGATTATAACCTCCGCAAAATCCGTCTATATCAAGAACTTCTCCACAAAAATATAGGTTAGGATATTTCTTTGATTCTAAAGTTTTTGGATTTATTTCTTTTAGATTTACTCCGCCGCATGTTACAACTTCACCATCTTGAACTTTTCCTGTTATTGTTATTTCAAAATTGGTTAGTTTATCTAAAATTTTATCTCTTATTTTACCGTTAATTTTATGGCACGGCATATCTTCTGAAATTGATAATTCGTTTAAAATATGTATCGCAAGTGATTTCGGCATAAGTTGCGCAAGTAGATTTTTTATTTCTTTATGCGAATTTTTATCAAGGAGTTCTTGAAGGTTTATATCATCTATCAATTTTAGAGATATTTTATATGGAAGTTCTTTTCTAGCATTTATTGAGGACAATTTGTATATTGCAGGACCTGAAATTCCTTTGTGGGTAAATAGTATATCATCTTTTATAAGAATTTTTTTATCTTTAACCTCAATATTTTTAAGACTTACTCCTGAAATATCTGAAAAGTCTTCTTCTGTAATTAGTCCGACTAAAGCCTGTACTGGTGGTTCAACTTTTATATCTAAATCTTTTAATATCTCAAATCCGTTATGACCACCTGTTGCAACTATGACAATATCAAATGCGTAAGTTGATTTATTTGTTTTAATTTTATAACAATTATCGAGTTTTTTTATAGATTTAACATCTTCATTTATAAATTTAGATTTTGATATAGATTTTAGAATTTTTTCTCTAACCTCTTTTGAAGAATTTGAGGTTGGGAAAATTCTGTTATCATCTTGTGTGTAGGTTTTAATTCCAATAGAATTGAAAAATTCAATAGTTTCATTTGTTGCAAATTTAGAAAAGACAGAATATAAAAATTTTTCTCCTCTTGGATAATTTTTAGCAAGTTGTCTAAAATCAAATTCTGAGTGTGCTAAATTACATCTTCCGCCACCTGTTGGCAGAATTGTTCTTAAATATTTTCCTTTATCAAATATTGTTGGGAAAATATTGTTATCTGTTAAAATTTTTGCACAAATACATCCGGCAGGACCTGCTCCTATAATTGCAATTGTTTTGTTAAAAATCGACTCTTGTGCCATATAAAAATACCATTTCCGGATTTTCTAAATCATTATGCATTTCTGTTATGGTTTTGTGCAAAACAGGATGTACAAAATCTGCATTAAGTTCCATCATCGGAACAAGCGTAAATGCTCTTAGGTGCATATATTTATGAGGAATAGTAAGGTTTTCCTCTTGGATTACATCCTTGTTATAAAAAAGTATATCAATATCTATTGTTCTATCTTCATAGTGGTTTGTGGTTTTGGTTTCTCTGCCAAGTTGTTTTTCTATTCTTTGGCAAACTTCTAATAATTCTTTTGGTGAATATGTAGTTTTTGCTTCTACAACTGCATTTACAAACCAAGTATCTGTATTAATATTCCAAGGTTCAGTTTCGTAAAAGGCGGATGTTCTTACAATGGATATTTTTTCATCAGCACCAAGTAAACTTGCTGCTTGTTGTACGTATCCTATTCTATCACCTTTGTTTGATCCTAAACTTAGATATACTATTGCCATATTTCGATTTTATAAATTTTTATATTCTATGTCAACATGTTTATTGTATTTGTAGTATAATTCTTATGTTATGGTTACTTATTCAGTTATTTTAATTTTATTATTTTTAATTATTGTTTCGATGTTTAGTGAACTGTTCTTATATGGACTTGTTTCTACTTTAGTTTTTATAATTTTGTTACCGTTTTATTACATTGTCAGAGTTTTTAACGGTAAATTTTTATATGGATGGCGAGAAAAGTTAGGATTTTTTAAAAGCCCAAACCTTGGAGATAAGGTTATTATGTATCACGGCGTTTCTGTCGGTGAAGTAATAGCTTTAGAAGGCGTTATCAGAAAAACAAAAGAAACTTTTCCTGATTATAAAATTGTTGTTACTACAGGTACTAAAACAGGACAAGAAATTGCAATCAAAAAGTTTTCAAATGTTGCTGATTTTATAACTTATTTCCCTTTTGATATCCCGTTTTGTGTAGATGCTTTTTTAAGTAAAATTAAACCAACTGTAGTTTTGATTGCTGAAACAGAATTATGGCCTGTATTTTCATTTTTCTGTAATACCAAAGGAATTTATTTATACACAATAAATGGAAGAATGTCAGATTCTACTTATTCTTTATATAAATTATTTGCTCATTTCTTTAAATTGGTATTGTCTAAGTATACTAAGATTCTTACACAAAGTGAAATAGATAGAAATAAATTAGTTTCTATTGGTGCTCCGGAAGATAGAACTTTTGTTATGAAAAATTTAAAGTTTGATGTTAAAAAATCTGATGAAGTTATAGATTTAGGGCAAGAAGGACATAGAGTTATTATTGCCGGAAGTACACATAAAGGGGAAGATGAAATTATATTAGATATCTTTAAAGAAAAACTTGCAAAATATCCTGATATAAAATTACTTCTTGCGCCTCGTCATACAACAAGACTTCCTCAAATTATTCCGATGTTAGATTCTTTAGGTTTAAATTACGGATTTAGATCAAAAGGTGATACTTTTAAAGACAAAGATGTAATCATTCTTGATACAATGGGTGAATTGAGTAAGATGTATTCAATTTGTTCATTTGCATTTATTGGTGGAAGCTTTAACAAAACAGGCGGACATAACCCATTGGAAGCTGTTGTATATTCAAAACCTGCTATAAGTGGTCCATCTATTCATAACTTTAGAGATATATATTGGTTATTATCTCGTTCAACTGCCGGAAAGGTTGTAAAAACTCCAAAAGAATTGAATGATTATATAGAAAAATTACTATCTGATAAAGAATTTTATCAACAAGCTTGCAAAGATTGTGAAACCGTATTTAATGATCAACAAGGTGCATTAGATGTGGTTATAAATGAATTAAAATCAATATTGAAATAAATATTTGATTATTAGGTTTTATAATTTGGGAGCTGAGATGCTTATAATTATTGCATCTCAGATTTTTTTGTAACGAAATATTACAAAAGAAGGATAAAAAATTAAAGAGGGAGAGTGTAAATGCCGATATAAAGAATATAGGAAACAAAGATGAAAGGACTACCGTTATGGGTATGGCAGCATCACAAGCTCGATTCTTGAGCTTGACAGCTAGAAAAACAAATGTTGAATATGAAGGACAACAAATAAACCAACAAAGAACAACGTTGTCTAACGAATCTTCAAACTACTATACTCAATTATGTAATATGGTAGTACCGACACCACCGTCATCAGAAGATTACACCAAGACAGTTTATTCATTTACAGATGGTTCAGAAAACAATACAATAAATTCTTTAATTGCACAAAAAGATGGTTTATATATTTTAAATTATACACAATCTTATGAAACAGATTCAGTAGTATCAAACGGTTCAGTTGTAACAACAAGACGTCAAAATGAAGACGGTTCATACAACTACTATGTTGGAGCAACTGTATTAAGAGATTTAGGTCAAGATGTAGCAGATGATCCGTATTTATCAACCTTGGAAACCGCAGAAAAAGAAAATGTATTATTGATGGAACAACAATATTTGACAATGTTAACAGAAAAATATGGTCAAACAGATTGGTTGGTAAAATACCAAAAGAATTCATCAACAGGAGCATATGAACCTGTATTTTACAACAAATCACAAGTAGAAGATGCAGACTACAGTGACAAAACAGATACATCAATATCAAATATTAAATCATATGTATACGGTCAAACAACAGAAACCAGAGAAATCAAAAATGCTCAAGCAAGAGTAGAACAAGATACCTCAGGCAGATATGTAAGCATATACATTTATGAAACAAATGCTGATGGAACAATAAAAGTAGACGAAAACGGCAACGAAATCGGAACAGAATATACCCTAACTGCAAAATCTGAAACAGATGACACTGCATACAATGATGCAATGAACCAATACAACTATGATAAAGCAGTATATAACCAAGAAATCCAAACAATAAACGCAAAAATAGAGGTAATTCAAACACAAGATAAAGACTTAGAATTAAGATTAAAACAACTAGATACAGAAGAAAGTGCAATATCTACAGAAATAGATGCAGTTAAGAAAGTAATATCTAAGAACGTAGAATCATCTTTCAAAACTTTCAACGCATAAAATGATTAAATAGATATAGATATAATAATCATTTAATGCAAACAAATATTATATATAAATTTTCCTTTCCCTTTTTCCTATTGATTT
>CASEYP010000001.1 GCA_949292185.1 uncultured bacterium | reverse complement strand
TTTCTTTTGAAATAAAAGTCTTTTATTATTCGATCTTAAAGCGAACCACACATGTTCGATACATGTAATGATTCATTTTGTAAAAACCAATTGTTTTAAGGGGGTTCCGCCATTCATAAAAAATAGTATTTATCTCTATATCTGGGAACGCTACAAAGGTCTGCTAAGTATAATCGGAAAGGGCAAATCAAGGCGAATAAGAAAGACATAATTAAATCAAAATCTTTTAAGGTAAATAATATTTGCAGAAATATGTAAAATACTCGAATTTTTAATCATATAACTCTTTATTTCTTTGTGTAAATACTGTACCTAATCTAGACTAATATTAACATATTTGCTTGAAAATTAAAGAAAATTTTGTTGAAATTCCTATTGCAAATAAAACTTAAAAAGATATGTAGTCCCTGGTTTCGTAAATTTTTCCGAATTAATGTGCATAATACTAAAATACACGGCTGTCTCGAGGGCGTAACGGCGAGTTTTATGATGATTAGCCATTAGTCGTGAAAATCGCTATATAAAAATTGTCAATTTGAAATGATTTTTCTTCATTTTTCTAAGGCAGCGAGAACTAAGGCACCACCCTTTCCATCCATATTTTGACGCGACAGATCCCACTGGATCCTGAGTTATAAGGGCTCAAAGTTGGGCGGTTTGAAAATGTCAGATTTGAACCCCCTTAAAAAAATGACTCAAAATTGAGGTGAATTCTGAAGGCTAACCGAAAGTGTTAAAAGTGAGGTGAAGTCAAAATTCATCCAGTTTTACTCATAAAAATGGTTTTTTTCAAACAAAGAAAAGGATTTTTATTCAAATAGTGGAGCATAAATGTAAAACAAAACAAAAGAAAAGGGCTGTCCGATTTTCGGGATGAAAAATGGATATTTTTGGCCGATTTTGGACAAAATATATAATTGATTATGAAATTCCATATTTGTTCAAAAATAAAGGTAGTTTCAGTTTCTCCAACACTGCAGGATAACAGCACTATACGTAAAACTGGAAAATAAATTTTGAACACATTTTGATATTTTGCAAAAATCAATGAACTGGGCAGAGGAAACATGTTTAAGGACCAGGTTAGTGAAGGTTTCGTTACAATGGTGCCGCCATACAAAAGACAACAGAAATGATAAAGGTTAACAAACAAGAACAAACAATTACTTCTGCATTAACAACAAATGAATGTATTTAGTTTTTAAAAGATGGTAAAACTTAGAAATACAAACAGTATTATCATTCTCATAGAAATAACACAATTGGAAAGTGAAAATGTTCACAGATTTGATCTCACAAAATATAGATCAACGAAAATAGCGAATGGAAAATGTTTATCTTTCACTCAACACGCCTGTTCTTTTAAAACGAGACTTTTTTTTACAAAATATCTTTAAATTTTCCTCTACTATAGTACTACTAGTATCACAATAATTTTGATTTATTATGATATATTACTGAGGACATCAATACTTACTTTATGAAATTAATTTTTGGTTATCTTCCAATCGTTTAAAAGGATATTGAAACAAAAGATAAATATGAAAGAAAATGATGATGATAAATCAACATAATAATCTTTGCAAACTCTGAAACATTTTACTAGTTATTTATGTGTATAAGTGTGAGATTCTTTGAAAGACCACGTTGAAGTTTTTTCAATCATCAAATGCAATATTTCCAATTATTGTGACTGCATTTGCAAGATTATATATATCTCAAATTCTTAAAATATCTAAATGAATATTGTCTTAATGATTTGAACAGAATATGATATATCATATTATATTAGAGAATTAAATTAAAATAGACCTTTTATATAACTAAATATTA